>JAGZDZ010000027.1:0-35192 GCA_018368535.1 Collinsella sp.
GGTGGCTTTGTCTGGGGAAGTTCGCGAAGCCCACTTCCCCAGACAAAGCCACCCCGCCGGGCAAGGCCCCAGCGCGAGACCGTCCCGGATGCCTACCTACTCGTTGTCGCCGGCAGTTAGCTGCGTTGCGGAGAGTGCGCCGTCGGCAGCGGTTGCAGCTGCTGCGTCGGGCCAGACCCAGTCGGTAAAGGCCGGGTGATCGTAGCCCTCATCGCACGCGAACTCGAAGGCCTCGGTGCGGAATGCCTCCCACTTATCAATCTGCTCCGCAAACTTATCGGCGTCGACCAGGCGCAGCACGTCGGCGGCCAGTGCCCAGCGGTCCATGTTGTTCAGGCGCAGCATGTCGAACGGCGTTGTCGTGGAGCCTTTCTCCTCGTAGCCGTGGACGCGGAAGGCATCGTGGCCGGGGCGGTTCCAGATCAGGCGGCGAATCGTGCCGGCATAGGCGTGGAACGCGAAGAGGACGGGCTTCTCGCCGCAGCCGAACAGCTCAGCCCAGCGCTCGTCGCTGAGAGCCTGGTCGTTCTCGCAGACGTTCTGGATCTTGAGCAGATCGACCACGTTGACGAACCATACCTTGATGCCCAGCTCGCGCAGCATGTCGGTTGCAGCCAGAGCCTCAAGCGTCGGCACGTCGCCGCAGGTGGCGACCACGACATCGGCCTCGGCGAGCGAATCGGCGGTCGATGCCCACTCCCAGGTCGCAACGCCCTCGGCGAGCTCCGCCTTGGCCTCGTCGACCGTCTGGAAGGTCGGAGCAGGCTGCTTGCCGCAGAAGATGGCGTTGACGCAGTCGGTGGACTGGTAGACGCGCTCGGCAACGGCAAGGGCCATGTTGGCGTCGGCCGGATAGTAGGCATTCACGATGTGCGTGTCGTTGGCCTTGTTGAGCAGCAGGTCGATAAAGCCGGGGTCCTGATGCGAGAAGCCGTTGTGGTCCTGACGCCAGACGTGGCTCGACAGCAAAATGTTAAGGCCGCTGATGGGGGCACGCCACGGAATCTCGCGCTTGGTAGCCTCGAGCCACTTGCAGTGCTGGTTGACCATGGAGTCGACCACATGGACAAAGCTCTCGTAGGAGCTCCACACGCCGGAACGGCCAGTGAGCACGTAGGCCTCGAGGAAGCCCTCGCATTGGTGCTCGGACAGCTGCTCGACGACCTTACCGGAGCCTGCCAGCAGCTCGTCGTTGGCCTCGTCCTCGTAGAAGCCGGCGTCCCACTGCTTCTTGGTCACCTTGTAGGCAGCCTGCAGACGGTTGGACGCGGTCTCGTCGGGACCAAAGATGCGGAAGTCATCCATGTTCTTGGCCAGAACGTCGGCAGTGTACTCACCAAAGACGCGGGCGGCCTCGGTGGAGCCCCAGCCATGACCCTTAGTTGCGACGGGGACCTCGTGGGCATGAATATCGGGCAGCTCGAGCTCGCGACGCACCTTACCGCCGTTCGCGTTGGGGTTGGCGCCGATGCGCAACTCGCCGGTCGGCATAAAGGCCGTCACCTCGGGGCGCACCTGGCCCTCGGGCGTAAAGAGCTCCTCGGGCTTGTAGGAACGCAGCCACTCGCGCAGCACGCGGAAGTGCTCGTGGGTGTCCTTGGCACTCGCCAGCGGCACCTGATGCGCGCGCCAGGAGTCCTCGGTCTTCTTGCCGTCGATCTGCTTGGGGCAGGTCCAGCCCTTGGGCGTGCGGAACACAATCACGGGGTAGGCCGGGCGGACCACGGTCTCGCCTGCGGCGGCCTGGGCCTGCGCGGTTGCCTTGATGTCACAGATCTCATCGAAGACCTGCTCAAACAGGGCAGCGAAACGCGCATGAATGCTTGCGTGGCTCTCGTCGTCAAAGCCGGCAACGAAGAAGTGCGGCTTATAGCCCATGCCCTCAAAGAACTTGGTGAGCTCTTCGTCGGACACGCGGGCGAGGATGGTGGGGTTGGCGATCTTGTAGCCGTTGAGGTGCAGGATCGGCAAAACGATACCGTCGGTTGCCGGGTTCACGAGCTTGTTGGATTGCCAAGAGGTCGCGAGCGGGCCGGTCTCGGACTCGCCGTCGCCCACCACGGCCACGGCCAGCAGGCTCGGGTTGTCCATGACGGCACCGTAAGCGTGGCTGAGCGTGTAGCCGAGCTCGCCGCCCTCGTGGATGGAACCGGGCGTCTCGGGCGCAAAGTGGCTCGGGATGCCGCCGGGATAAGAGAACTGGCGGAAGAACCTCTGCAGGCCTGCCTCGTCATTGGTGATGTCGGGGCGAATCTCGCGGTAGGTGCCGTCGAGCAGCGACTGAGCAGTACCGGCGGGGCCACCGTGACCAGGGCCCATCAAGAAGATAGCATTCTGGTTGTGGTCGGCGATCAGTCGATTGACGTGACCGAACAGGAAGTTGATGCCGGGCGTGGTGCCCCAGTGGCCAACCAGGCGGTGCTTAACGTCCGGACGACCGAAGTCGCGCACCTCACCGGTTTTCTCGTCGACAAAGTCGGGGCGCATTAGCGGGTTAGAGCGAAGGTAGATCTGACCGACGGACAGATAGTTCGATGCGCGCCAATACAGGTCGACGCCCTCGAGCTCGGAAGCCGGCACCTCGTGGCCCAGCTTTTGCCACGGCGTCCCCAGTGTTTTAGCCATTGTTTATGTCCCTTCGCTGTGCGGTCACCCTCCAATACGGCAACCTTTCGTTGGGACCAGTATATTTGCTAAAACGTTTTATCATGGTGAAAAAACGTTTTACCACCCTTATCAATCCCATCGATTAGCAAAACGCGACATTCACCTGCGACGTTGATTGTCACAGGTGCTCCACATTCGGTCTCTGCAAATTGGTAAACGTGTTTAGTTGTGTTTAGTAAGCTCGAGCACGCTGTCCTTAACGATAAGCTCCGGCTCCAGAACGACCTCTTCGGCACGCCTGCCGCCCCTACCGGCAAGACGCTTGGACATGCAGCCAAAAGCATGCTCCGCAAGGACACCAGGGTCCTGCTCAATCGCGGTCAGTGCCGGCTCAAAGAGAACGTCGGCCGCCGAGTTGTCATAGCTCACCACCGAGATATCGCCCGGGATGCTCTTCCCCATCTCGTGCAAGCGCTTGAGCAAACCGAGGGCAATGTTATCCGAGCTTGCGAACACGGCAGTGGCGTCAGTTGCGAGCACTGCCTCCGAGGCCTCGTATGCGCTCGGAATGTAGTACTCGCTCTCAAACTCCAAACGCGCGTCGATCGGCAGGCCAACCTCGCGCAGCGCGCGCTCATAGCCGGCAAGTCGCTTGCGACCCGTATTGGAACGGCGGGCATTAACCAGGCAGGCAATACGGCGGTGGCCTTGCTCGATCAGATAGCGGGTGGCCATATAGCCGCCCATCTCGTGGTCGAACATCACCTTGTCGCACTCGAGCCCCTCAATGGCACGGTCGACCATTACGGCCGGGATGGGCAGGTGGCTGACCTCTTCGCGCAGGGCGCGGTCATCGGAGAACTCGTCACCCACCACCAGGAAGACGCCATCAACGCCGCGCGTCACCAGCTGGCGCAGCAGCTCCAGATCGTCATCGGCGCTTCCGCCCGAGCTGGTAATGAAGAGCGCATAGCCGTCCTCGCGGCAGCGCTTTTCCAGGCTACCGGCGAGCGAGGCAAAAAAGCGGCTCTCGATGTTAGGGACGATAAGGCCCAGCGTGCGCGACTCGCGCATGACCAGGCTGCGCGCAATCTGGTTGGGAACATAGTGGTTGCGCGCCGCGACCTCTTTGATGAGCTTGCGGTTTTCTTCCGAGATGCGACAGGGCCGATTATTGAGAACAAGCGAGACCGACGAGGGGGAAAGCCCCACCTCCTGGGCGATCTGCTTGAGGGTGACTTTGTTGGCCATCTCGCTCCTTCCGGGTTTACGCGCAATCTCTTGAAAGTATAGCGACTACCCCTCTACCTCGGTGATAAACACTTTACCAATCCGGTGGACGGCTGTTTTATCGCCGCCAGCGCACCAAATCCGTCCGGGTGGGGTATATTGCAATCGATTGATGACAACGACCACCAAAAGGCGGATATTCGTATGCACGAGAACGATTTTTTTAACGAGGACCTGCTGTGCGCGCTCGCTGGCGTTGCCGGCGAGGACAACGTGCTGATGAGCGAGCCCATGCGCGAGCACACCACGTTTAAGATCGGCGGTCCGGCCGACGTCTTTGTCACGCCCGATACTGAGCAGGGCCTCGTCGCCACGCTCGATACCTGCTATCGCTGCAATCTACCACTCACCATCGTGGGCAACGGCTCCGACTTGCTCGTCGGCGACAAGGGCATCCGCGGCGTCGTCGTAGCGCTGGGCGAGGGCCTCTCCGACATTACGGTCGACGGCACGCACGTCACGGCGGCAGCCGGCGCCTTGCTTTCCGATGTCGCAGCCGCGGCAGCCGAGGCCGGCCTTACCGGCATGGAGCCCATCTCGGGCATTCCCGGATCGGTCGGCGGTGCCTGCTACATGAACGCCGGAGCATACGGCGCTTGCATGGCCGATGTGCTGGAGTCCGTGCGCGTCTACAAGCCCGCCCGCATGCTCGACGACGGCACCCGCGGTAGCGGCAGCATTATCGAGTTCGATGTCGATGAGCTCAACCTGGGCTATCGCAAGAGCCGCATCGCCGACGACGGCTTTATCGTGCTTTCGGCCACTTTCAATCTCGCCCCGGGCAACGCTGCGATGATCAAGGCCGACATGGACGACTATCGCCAGCGCCGCGAGGACAAGCAGCCGCTCGATATGCCGAGCGCCGGCTCCACCTTCAAGCGCCCCGAGGGCCACTTTGCCGGCAAGCTCATCATGGACGCCGGCCTGCGCGGCCACGCCGTCGGCGGCGCCCAGGTGAGCGAAAAACACTGCGGCTTCATCGTCAACGCCGACCACGCCACCGCAGCCGACGTCGACAAACTCATCCGCCACATCCAAGCAACCGTCAAAGACCAATTCGACGTAGACCTAGAACCCGAAGTCCACCGAGTAGGCGAATTCCTCTAAAAAAGAAGGCCCCGAAAGGGGCCTTCACCATATTTATTCAGACAACCAGTCCGGTGTGTGACGCATTGGATCCGAGAGGTCCGTGGCTGCCCGGAAGGCATTAGGTTGATCGCGAGTTCCGCACGAGCCGGAGAGCACTTAATGTGCTCTCCGTGCGAGCAGGACTGTCCGAGCAGGCAACCTAATGCCTTCCGGGCAGCCACGGACCAACTTACTTCAAACCGCCGTTACGACAGCGCAATACCGCCAAGCCAGCCCCAACGCACGCCAGAGCCAGTACCATAGAAGCTAATAAACGAATCAAGCGACTTAGACGTAATGGCACCCTCGTTGCTCATTACGATGCCGCCGCCAACGTAGATACCCACATGACCGTAGATAAGACCCGGAGCACCCGTGCCGCTATGCGAGGAGTCGGCCACGATCATGCCCACCTGCAGCGCCGAGCGGTCGGAGCTATAGCACCAGGCGTTGAACATGTCACACGCGTTGCCGCCAAAGTAGCCAACGCCGGCGTTACGGAAGACATTGGTAACCCACGCCGCGCACCAGTTCTGACCCGGCGAAGGCGTGGAGTAGCACGCGTTGACGACGGCCTGCTGCTTGCCCGAGCCGGCATTCTGCTGCGGAGTTCCGGGCGCATACGATCCACCGCCCGAGCTCGAACCACCCGAGTAGGAATTGTTCTTGTTCGCGGCAGCCGCGGCAGCGGCGGCCTTCCTAGCGGCCTCCTCGGCCTGGGCGGCAGCGAGAATCTCGGAATCACGCTGAGCCATGAGCTCCTTGACGTCGTCGGAAAGACCGTTCAGCACGGTCTGGACCTCTTGCTGCTTGGCCTGCATATCCTGCATCTGAGCCATCTGCTGATCCTTGAGTTTCTCCAGGTCAGCCTTTTGTGCTTCGAGCTCGGTCTTCTGTGCGTCGAGCTCGGCCTGAATCGTCTGGATATCCTCGATGGCATCGCGGTCGCTCTTGTTGATCTTCTCAACGTAATGCGCGTTGGCGACGAGTTCCTCAAACGAGCCAGAGGCCAGCAGCAGCGACAGGATGTTCGTACCGCCGGACTTGTAGCTGGCGGCCACGCGATCGGAAAGGTCGTTGCGCTTCTTCTTGAGCTCGGCCTTCTTTTCATCGATCTGGGCCTGCGTGTCGTCAATCTTGCCCTGGACATTCTCGATGTCGTTGAGGGTCTGGGCATTCTTGTTGGCCAGCGCCGCATACTCATTTGCGATGCTGTCGAGCTGGGCCTGAACCTCGTCGAGTTGGGCCTGGGCGGCATTCAATTTATCGGTGGTTTCTTTGGAAGCCTCCGCCGCATGGGCGCGAGTGGGCAGGCCAAAAAGAACTGCCGCAGAAGCGGCGCCGAACAGGGCCTTAAGGGCAGTGCGGCGCGAGAGCTCCTGGGAAAGGATGGAATCGCTGTTTGGTGACATATGTACTCCGTTACATGCTTATTTATATGTCGCTCAACTCATACATATTAGCGTACATATGGCGCGTCCCAACGATTTCCACGAACGGCAGGAAACTACAAGGTCGGCGGCTCGTAAGCAATTGTCAAATTTGAGGTAACAATTGAGCAAGCTCTTATATGAGTACGTTAACATAATCCTCTGCTTTTCCTACAGTGCACCATTTGGGCGTCCCCGCCTGCGCTATACTCCCCTCTAGAAGTGTTCCTGATTCGATAGGAGACTACATGTCCAAAGCACTCGACCCCAAAGACACCTGCGTCCTCGTTACCGGTGGCGCCGGTTTTATCGGCTCGCACACCGTCGTTCAGCTGCTCGAGGGTGGCTACCAGGTCGTCGTCGTCGATGATCTCTCCAACTCCAGCGCCGTCGCCGTCGACCGCGTCAAGACCATCGTGGGCGACGAAGCCGCCAAGAACCTCACCTTCTACAAGGCCAACGTGCTCGACCGCGATGCGATGAACAAGATCTTCGATACCCATCAGATCGACCGTGTCATCCACTTTGCCGGCTTTAAGGCCGTCGGCGAGTCGGTGAGCAAGCCCGTCGAGTACTACCACAACAACATCGAGAACACCCTGGTGCTCATCGACGTCATGCGCAACCATGGCTGCAAGTCCATCATCTTCTCGAGCTCCTCGACCGTCTACGGCGACCCGGACAACCCGCCCGTCACCGAGGAAGACCCCAAGAAGCCCGCAACCAACCCCTATGGCTGGACCAAGTGGATGATCGAGCAGATCCTTATGGACGTCCACACCGCCGACCCCGAGTGGGACGTCGTGCTGCTCCGTTACTTCAACCCCATCGGTGCTCATCCGTCGGGCCTGATCGGCGAGGACCCCAAGGGCATCCCCAACAACCTGGTGCCCTATGTCGCCCAGGTCGCCGTGGGCAAGCTTGAGGCCGTTCAGGTCTTTGGCAACGACTACCCCACCCCCGACGGCACCGGCGTGCGCGACTACATCCACGTGTGCGATCTGGCCTCTGGTCACGTTGCCGCCCTTAACTGGATGAACGGCAAAACCGGCGTCGAGATCTTTAACCTGGGCACCGGCACCGGCACCTCGGTACTCGAGGTCATCGCCGCCTTCTCCAAGGCTTGTGGCAAGGAGCTGCCCTACGTGATCCGCGAGCGCCGCGCCGGCGACATCGCTGCCAACTGGTGCGATGCCTCAAAGGCCGAGCGCATGATGGGCTGGAAGGCCCAGTGCGACATCGCGGACATGTGCCGCGATAGCTGGAACTGGCAGAGCCACAACCCCAACGGCTTCGCCGACGCCGAGTAGCAAAAACCTACATACCGCTCTTGCCCCGATCTCACGTTGTGAGGTCGGGGCTTTTTTCATGGCATGTAGCCATTCGCCGAAAATCGACCAACTTTTTTATCTTGCCTGTACATGTTTAAACAACATGTTTTACAATAGGCGTATCGAATCAGAACATCGGAGGCGGACTGCACACCCATCGGCAGGCCGACCCCACAACAAGAAGGTTGGTGAGCGCATTCATGGAGCGTGCAAGCGGCGTCCTCATGCCCGTCTCATCTCTGCCCGGACCATACGGAATCGGCGGCTTTGGCTGGAATGCCTACGACTTCGTCGATTTTCTCGCCTCGTGCAAACAACATTACTGGCAGATTCTGCCCCTTACGACGACCAGCTATGGCGATTCGCCTTATCAGTCGTTCTCGGCCCGCGCAGGCAACCCCAACTTTATCGACTTTGCCGAGCTTATCGAGGCAGGGTATCTGGAGCAGCGCGATATCGATGGCGTGTATCTGGGATCCGACCCCAGCAATGTCGACTACGGTGCCATCTTTGGCGGCCGCCGTCAGATTCTCGACCGCGCCGCCGAGCGCTTTGCTGCCGACAAGCCGGCCGATTTCGATGACTTTATCCAGGCCAACGAGGACTGGCTCATCCCCTACTGTGAGTTCATGACCGTCAAAGAGGAGTGCGGTCTCAAGGCGTTTTGGGAGTGGCCCGCGGAGCTCCGCACCCGCGGCGAGGCTTCCGCCAAGGTCTGCGCCGACCATCCGGCGCGTATGCTCTACCACCAGATGACGCAGTACTTCTTCGATCGCCAGTGGAGCCGCCTCAAGGCCTATGCCAACGAGCGCGACATTCTCATCATCGGCGACCTGCCCATCTATGTCTCGCGTGACTCCGTCGAGATGTGGGCGACACCTGAGCTCTTTAAGATCGACGCCGCCGGCAATCCCGTGAGCGTCGCCGGCACGCCGCCCGACCAGTTCTCGGCCACCGGCCAGTACTGGGGCAACCCCATCTACGACTGGGACGCCATGGAGGCCGACGGCTTCTCCTGGTGGGAGGGCCGCATTCGCGCCGCCCTCGACATGTACGACGTCATCCGCCTGGATCACTTCCGCGGCTTCGAGGCCTATTGGGAGGTGCCGTTCTCCTCGCCTGATTCGTCCTACGGTTCGTGGACGCAGGGTCCCGGCCTCAAGCTCTTCAAGACACTCGAGGAAAAGCTCGGCACGCTGCCCATCATCGCCGAGGACCTGGGCTTCCTCACCCCCGGCGTCATCGATATGCGCGACAACTCGGGCTTCCCCGGCATGAAGATCCTGCAGTTTGCCTTTGAGGGCACCAACTCGTACTACCTGCCGCACAACTACATTGCCAACACCGTCGCCTACGTGGGCACTCACGACAACGAGACGGCACGCGGCTGGTTTGAAGGAACGGCTACCCCGCGTCAGCGCGAGCAGACAGCCCTGTACACCCATCAGCAGGCCGGCGAACCCATCGCCGACGCGCTCAACCGAACCATCGCAGCCAGCGTGAGCGACACGTGCATCTACACCATGCAGGACCTGCTCAACTTGGGCAACGAGGCGCGCATCAACACCCCTGCCACGCTGGGCGGCAACTGGACCTGGCGCATGCTCGACGGCGCCATCACCCGCGAGCTCGAGCACAAACTCACCGACTGGACCGAGACCTACTTCCGCATCCCGTCGGAAGCCGAAATCGAGCTTCCTCAATAGGAGCTACCGCGCCCGACCCCTCCCCACCGTGCGGACGCGCTTGCTTACCCGCGCGAGGCCACCCCAATCCCCTCGCGCGGGATTCTTATGAATTGCAGACATGTAATCAACCCATTACAGGAGGAAACATGCCCCAAATTAACCTCATGGAACTCGCCGAGCAGTCCTTTGGCACCTCGCTCGAGCAGCTCGACGACCGTCGCATTTACAAGCTGCTGGTCAAACTCGTGCAGGAGCGCTCCGCCGCCTGCCCGCTCAACAACGGCAAGAAAAAGCTCTATTACATTTCCGCCGAATTTTTGATCGGCAAGCTGCTCATCAACAACATGATCGACCTCGGCATCTACGACGAGGTTAAGGACCAGCTCACCGCCGTAGGCCACGACCTCAACAAGATCGAGGAGTTCGAGGTCGAGCCGTCGCTCGGCAACGGCGGCCTGGGCCGCCTGGCCGCGTGCTTCCTGGATTCCATCGCCACGCTGGGCTTGACCGGCGATGGCGTGGGCCTCAACTATCACTACGGCCTGTTCCGTCAGCGCTTTGTCGACAACCAGCAAAAGGCCGTCCCCGACGAGTGGCTCGGTGAGCAGGACATCCTAGTCGACGACGACCGCTCCTACACCGTCGAGTTCGGCGATTTTGCCGTTACCTCCAAGCTCGTCAACATCGACGTGCCCGGTTACGGCCAGCCCACCAAGAACCGTCTGCGCCTGTTCGACCTGGCGAGCGTCGACGACGGCCTGGTCCCCGGCAGCTCCATCGACTTCGACAAGACCGAGATTGCCAAGAACCTCACCTTGTTCCTCTACCCCGACGATTCCGACGAGCAGGGCCGCCTGCTTCGCATCTACCAGGAATACTTCATGGTGAGCAACGCCGCCCAGCTCCTGATCGACGAGGCCATCGAGCGCGGCAGCAACCTGCACGATCTGGCCGACTACGCCGTGGTCCAAATTAACGACACGCACCCCACCATGGTCATCCCCGAGCTCATTCGCTTGCTCACCACCGAGCACGACATCGAGTTTGACGAGGCCGTGACCATCGTACGCTCCATGGTCGCCTACACTAACCACACGATTCTTGCCGAGGCGCTCGAGAAGTGGCCGCTCGCCAGCCTGCAGAAGGTCTCCCCTGCCATCGCCGACATTATCGTCAAGCTCGATGAGATCGCGAAGGCCGAGCACGATGACCCGCGCGTCGCCATCATCGACGAACACGATACCGTCCACATGGCCCACATGGACATCCACTTTGGCTTCTCCATCAACGGCGTAGCCGCCCTCCACACCAAGATCCTGGAGGACACCGAGCTTCATCCGTTCTACGAAATCTATCCCGAGAAGTTCTCCAACAAGACCAACGGCATCACCTTCCGCCGCTGGATCCATGGGGCCAACCCCGCGCTCGCCAGCCTGCTCGACGATGTGATCGGCACCGACTGGCGCAGCACCGGCGATCTGAGCAAACTCGCCAAGTTCGCCGACGACAAGGACGTTCTTGAGCGCCTGGCCGCCACCAAGGTCGAGGCCAAGGCCATCATGCGCCAGTTCATGGCGCTCGAGCAGGGCGTGACCATTCCCTCCAACGCCATCATCGACGTCCAGGTCAAGCGCATCCACGAGTACAAGCGCCAGCAGATGCTCGCGCTCTATATCATCTGGAAGTACCTCGATATCAAGAACGGCAACAGACCTAAGCACCCCGTCACCATCATCTTTGGCGGCAAGGCGGCGCCTGCCTACACTATCGCGCAGGACATCATCCATCTGATCTTGACGCTGTCGCGGTGGATTGCAAACGACCCCGACGTGGCTCCCTACCTGCAGGTTGTCATGATCGAGAACTACAACGTCACCGCCGCCGAGCGCGTGATCCCCGCCGCTGACATCTCCGAGCAGATCAGCCTGGCCTCCAAGGAGGCGAGCGGCACCTCCAACATGAAGTTCATGCTCAACGGCGCCCTAACCCTGTGCACGCTCGACGGTGCCAACGTGGAGATTGCCGAGCTCGTGGGCGACGAGAACATCTATACCTTTGGTGCCTCTTCCAAACAGGTCGAGCAGCTCTACGCCGACGGCACCTACAACGCCGGTGCGCTCTACCGCAAGCCCGGCATTAAACTGCTGGTGGACTTCATCACCAACCCGGCCTTTATGGCGACCGGCAATGCCGAGCGCCTGCAGCGCCTGCACGATGACATTAAGGGCAAGGACTGGTTTATGGCCCTGCTCGACATTGAGGAGTACATCCAGACCAAGGAGCGCGTGTTGGCCGACTACGAGGACCACGACGCCTGGATACGCAAGACGCTCATCAATATCGCCAACGCCGGCACCTTCTCGTCCGACCGCACCATCTCCCAGTACAACGACGAGATCTGGCACCTGAACTAATTTCGCTTCCCTTACCCATCCTCTTGAGAAACGGAGTCGTGGCAACACGGCTCCGTTTTTTGTGCCCGCACGGTACCCTGTGACCCGACTCGGCCAAACAATCTCGATCTGTAACAGCTACTCGGTAAAAACGGTCCCAGCTGTTACAGATTGAGACATACCGGCCCCTTCCCTTGGGTTTATCTCAATCTGTAACATCTAGCAGCTGAAATTCACCTTTGGTGTTACAGATTTAGATGAAATGGTTAGCTCGGCGGAACCGTCTCGATCTGTAACATCTAACGTCCGAAATCGGCCCTACCCGTTACAGATCGAGACAAACGACCGGCCAGACAACCCCAACACAAAGAAAGGCTCCCCTCTCGCCCAGTGGACGGGAGGGGAGCCTTATATGTGACCGCGGCAAAAGGATGGCAATACCGCAGTCGCCCAAAGGGAGGGCCCGGATGCACCAGGCCTAGATAAGGTTCTTGCCAGAGACCTTATCGAAGAGGTGGGTCGCGTTCTTCTCGAACTTGAACCAGATGGTGTCGCCAGCCTTGAGCGCGCCCTTGGCCTCGAGGTCGACGACGGGGATAATCAGGACAAACTGGCCGTCGGGAGCGGTCACGTGGACATGCTCGGTCGAGCCCATGAGCTCGGTCACCTCGACGGTGCCCTGGAGCGCACCCTCCTCGTCCTTGTCGGCAAGCAGGATCTGCTCGGGACGCACGCCGGCCGTAATCTCCTTCACGTCGCCGCCGTCCCAGTTGAGGGCAAGCTGAGCGCAAGTCTCGGGGGCGAGCGCCACGTTCATATCCTCGGTCTTGACGGTAAAGCCATTGCCCGAGCGCACCAGCTGGGCATCGAAGAAGTTCATCTGCGGCACGCCGATGAAGCCGGCGACGAAGATGTTCGCGGGATGGCTGAAGACCTCCTGCGGCGTGGCGATCTGCTGGACAACGCCGTCCTTCATGACCACGATGCGGTCGCCAAGGGTCATGGCCTCGGTCTGGTCGTGAGTAACGTAGATAAAGGTGCCCTTGATTTCGTGACGCAGCTTAATGAGCTCGGCTCGCATCTGGTTACGCAGCTTGGCGTCCAGGTTGGACAGCGGCTCGTCCATCAGGAAGACCTTGGGGTCTCGCACGATGGCGCGGCCGATGGCGACGCGCTGGCGCTGGCCGCCCGAAAGCGCCTTAGGCTTGCGGTCGAGGTACTCGGTAATGCCCAGAATCTCGGCAGCAGAGCGAACCTTGCGGTCGATCTCGTCCTTGGGGACCTTCTTGAGCTCAAGCGTAAACGCCATGTTCTCGTACACCGTCATATTGGGGTACAGAGCATAGCTCTGGAACACCATGGCGATGTCGCGGTCCTTGGGCGCCACGTCGTTGACGCGCTTGCCGTCGATGAGCACATCGCCCGAGGTGATATCCTCCAGGCCAGCGACCATGCGCATCGTCGTGGACTTACCGCAGCCAGACGGGCCGACGAGAACGATAAACTCCTGGTCATGCACGGTGAGGTTAAAGTCCTCCACCGCAAGCACGCCGTCCTCGGTAACCTTGAGGTTGTGCTTCTTCTCCTCGGTCTTCTTCTTTTTGCCAAAGAAGCCCTTCTTTTTGGACTCGTTGTTGGGATACACCTTCTGAACATGTTTGAGAACGATCTCGGCCATGTCTTTACCTTTCGATATGCGGCGCCACGCTGAGGGGCGCCGCAGAAACTTGCAAAACAGTTACGGCATCAGCCCTTGACGGCACCTGCCACCACACCGTCGATGATGTACTTCTGGCAGAGGATGTACATGATGACAATGGGGATAACGACCATCATGATGCAGGCCATCATGGGGCCGAGCTCGACGTGGCCGTAGCCGCCGCGGAAGTACTGGATCAAAATAGGAATGGTCTTGTACTTGGTGGAGTCAAGCGTAAGGTAGGGCAGCAGATAGTCGTTCCAGACCCACATGGTCTCGAGGATGCCGACCGAAAGATAGGTGGGCTTCATGATGGGAAGGACGATCTTAAAGAACACCTGGACCGGGTTGCAGCCGTCGATCATGGCCGCCTCTTCGATCTCGAGCGGAATGTTCTTTACAAAGCCGGCGAACATAAAGACCGCCAGGCCCGCGCCAAAGCCCAGATAGATAAAGCAGATGTTGAACGGCGTGTTGAAGCCGATGCGGTCCGCCAAATTGGACAGCGTGAACATGAGCATCTGGAAGGGCACGACCATCGAGAAGACGAACAGGTAATAGAAGAAGTTCGAGATCTTGCTGTTGACGCGCACTACGTACCAAGCACACATGGAGCAGCACACCAGAATCAGCACGACCGACGTGACCGTGATGATGAGCGAGTACATAAATGCCGAGGCAAAGCCCTGCTCGTTAAGGGCATGCATGTAGTTTGCGAGGCCGTTGAACGTCTCGGGCGTGAGCAGATCGAATGCCGTGGTGGTGCTGATTGCGGTCGCTTTCTTAAAGGAATTGAGCGCAATCATGAACACGGGGTAGATCCACGCGAGCGACAGAATCGTAAAGAAAATCGAGAGCGCGCGGTTGATAACCTTATCGCGTTTCATTACTGCTGCACCTCCTTGGACCTCGTGGCCTTAAGCTGAATCATGGAGATGGCTACGACCAGGATGCAGAAGATAACCGCCTTGGCCTGACCGATGCCCTGCCATGCGATACCGGCACGCGAATAGAACGTGTTGTAGATGTTCAGGGCGAGCATCTCGGTGGAGTGCGCGGGGGCGCCGCCGGTAAGGGCGAGGTTCTGGTCGAACAGCTTAAAGCCGTTGGTGATGGACAGGAACAGGCAGATGGTGATGGTCGGCATCAGGTTAGGGATCTTAACCTTCCAAAACGTCTGCCATGCCGTGGCACCGTCGACCTTGGCGGCCTCGATGTAGTCGGACGGAATGGACTGCAGACCAGCGATGTAGATGATCATCATGTAGCCGACCTGCTGCCACAGGGTCAGGATGATAAGGCCCCAGAAGCCAGCAGCAGAGTTAAGGGCGATGAGCTGGGCGCCCACGTTGGAGAGCAGGCAGTTAATCAGAATCTGCCAGATGTAGCCCAGCACGATGCCGCCGATCAGGTTAGGCATAAAGAAGATCGTACGGAAGATGTTGGTGCCCTTGAGCGCTTTGCGGGTGAGCGCCTGCGCGATGGCGAGGGCGATCACGTTGATGAGCACCGTCGACAGGAAGGCAAACGCCACGGTAAAGAAGAACGACGTGGCAAACTGCGGATCGGACAGTGCGCGCACGTAGTTCTCGATACCGACAAAGT
Source organism: Collinsella sp. (assembly GCA_018368535.1). GTDB lineage: Bacteria > Actinomycetota > Coriobacteriia > Coriobacteriales > Coriobacteriaceae > Collinsella. Next base: position 15,172 of record JAGZDZ010000027.1, read on the forward strand.
GCGTGTTGTTGATGGTAATAAACTGGCAGAACGAGAGATAGAAACCCTGGATAAAGGGGATCACGAACCCGATCATAAACGCCAGACACGTGGGCAGCATAAAGAGCGGCCACCAGCGCTTGAGTGCTTTGCCCATAGAAGGGTCCTTTCAATATGCAGGGGGCGGGCAAACCAACGTCTGCCCGCCCCCTGTCGCTAATCAGATAGCTTGGGCAGCAACTGCTTACTCGGAAGCAGCCTTCTCGGTCTTCCAGCCATCGACGAAGGCGTTCTTGACGCCGTCCCACTTGCTGTCGTCGGCAGCATAGGCAATCAGAGCCTGCTTGAGGTTCTTCTTCCACTCCTCAGAGGGGATGTAAACGAAGTCCCAAGCGACGGTCTTCTTGCCGTCCTTGGCCATGGCAACGGCCTGCTGCGAGAAGACGTTGGTGGTCTCCTTAGCGCTCTTGAACGGGGCAGTCAGACCCATCTTGTCAGCGATGATGCTGGTGGCGGTGTCAGAAGTGACGCACCAATACATGAAGTCCTCGGTGGCCTTCTGGGCATCCTCGGAAGCCTGGGAGCTGACGCACCAGTAGTTCTCGCCGCCGGAGCACAGGCCCTGGTTCTCCTCGCCGTCGACACCGATGTAGATGGGCATCATGCCAATCTGATCGTCGGTCATGCCGGCCTTGGTGAGGTCAGCGTAGGCCCAAGAACCGTTCTGATAGAAGACGGCCTTGCCGGTTGCGAACTCGTTGGTGGCGTCGTCGCCGGTCTTGGAGGCAAGCTGCGAAGGATCGCAGGTGGAGTCGGTGATGTACAGGTCGAAAATCTGCTTGAAGTTGTCGAGATACTCGCCCTTGATCTCGTCGTCCTCCTGGTTGTGCTCCTTCTCGAACTCGTAGTAGAGCGGGAGGTTGGCGAGGTGGGTGGTGTAGCGCCAGCTGGAGGAGTCATCCATGCCGGCAGAAGTAAAGGCACCCTCAACACCAAGCTCGTCCTTGCGGGCCTGGATGTCGTCGGCACAAGCCTTCAGCTTGTCGAAGGAGTTGATGTCCTCGGCCTTGTAGCCAGCCTTCTCGAGCAGCTGCTTGTTGTAGATGATGCCGTAGCTCTCCTGGACCCAGTCGATACCCAGATCCTTGCCATCGGACTGCAGAGCCAGGGAGTCGTCAATGAGCTCACCGCGGAGCTTGGTATCGGACAGGTCGGCGCAGTAATCCTTCCAGTTCTTAAGACCGGTGGGGCCGTTGACCTGGAACAGGGTCGGAGCGGAGCTCTTGGACATCTCGGACTTGAGCTTCTCCTCGTAGGTGTTGGAGGCGGCGGTCACGATCTTGACCTCGACGCCCTTCTCCTTCTTATAGGCCTTGGCGATCTCCTTCCACTCCTTGTCGACCTCGGGCTTGAATTGGAGGAAGTAGACCTCGGCAGCGTCACCAGAAGCAGAGGAGCCGGAGCCGGCAGAACCGCCGCAGCCCACGAGACCCAGACCAAGAACCGCAGCCGCGGAACCAGCAAAGCCCAGGAACTGCCTTCTGCTCATTTCGTTCTTCATTACAATCCACCCTTTCACACCGTGGCGGCACCCTTTGCCGCCGCCTTCGGAGATTGACTCGGGGACTTTGCCCCTTTTGCTGATTTGTACGATACTCTATTTGGCTAGTTGTTTGAACAAGTATTACTAGAGCGGTAGAAAAACTCCGGTGAACGGTAATTTCAACTTGATACTTGACAAGTTTTGTATAAACAATTATTTGTTATCGAATGCAGAGAAAACGCCCGGTCAAGCCGATGCATCGTCGGTTTGACCGGGTGTTTTCTCTTTGAGGGCATGAGTCTCGTCAGGCTGCGAGCTAGCCGGCTATCGCTTGGAGTTGACGCGGTAGTGGAAGATCTCGGGATGCGTGCGGGCATGCGTGACCTCGAACAAGATGCCGTCCGAGGTGTACGACTGGCTCTCCATGACGGCAACGCAGTTGTATTTGCCAAGGTCAAGATAGCTGCAGTCCTCATCGTTGGCAAGCTCGACGCTCACCGTACGGCGACTCGCCATCACTTTGACGCCGCGTTTGTGCTCCAGATAGTCGTAAATTGACTTTGCAGCGATCTCGGGCGTCAGGCCTTTGGCGATCGACGCCAAAAAATAGCCATGGTCCACTTGGCGCGCGTTGCCGTTGAGGCTTCGGACACGCACTACGCGAATCAACTCCTCGCCCACCTTAAAGCCCAGGTGACGAGAGAGTTGCTCGGTGCAAACCAGATGTTCGAAAGACTTAACGTCCGTCGATGCAACGGCATTGTTGCGCTTTGCAAACTCGCCAAACGACTCAACCTCTTCGAGTGCGCCCAACATGTCGGTTTCGCCCTTAAGCCAAATAACGCGCACGCCCTTGCCGTGTATGGGCTGCACAAACATCCCGTCGGCCAGCATACTCAAGGCGCGACGGACGGTATTGCGAGTGCATCCGAACTCCGCGGTCAGCTCGGCTTCGGTTGGCAGCATCTCCTGAAACGCATAGGTCCCATTAATGATGCGCGAGCGTATTTCTCGGTAGATTCCTTCGTATATCGCTTTTGGCATTGTTTCACCTCTAATGAATATGTATGGCTAGGCACGATAGCATTTCTTTGGGTTGTTTAAACCGATTATCGGTAAAGCACGGATTATTTACCGTCGACGGTTCCCCCGAAACTTAAATCGGACCGAATCAAAACCGTCAATGCGGCAAGCAGCCAGTCCTCTACAATGAGTTCATTGTTTAAACGTTCTTGCTCGCACAGCATGTTGCATCCGAAAGGCATATTATGCTGCAAAAAATCCAACGCTTTGGCGGGGCAATGTTCGCGCCCGCCATGCTGTTTTCTATATCAGGCCTCATGGTCGGCGTCTCCGCTCTCGCAACGACTGCGGACATCGTCGGCGATCTCGCCGTATACGGAACCCCTTGGTACGTTTTTTGGACCATCATCCAGCGCGGCTCGTGGACGGTCTTTAAACGCCTCCCGCTCCTTTTTGCCGTAGCGCTGCCCATCGGTCTTGCCCAAAAACAACCGGCTCGTTGCTGCCTCGAGGCTCTCGTCGCCTATTTTGCCTACTGCTTCTTTTTGAGCGAGATCATTAAGCTGAGCGGAGACAACCTTGGACTTGAGTACCCGTCATCTTTGACCACCGCCAGCGGTATCACCGTCATCGACGGCATCAAGACGCTCGACACCGGCATTATCGGCCCGCTGGCGGTATCGGCAACCGTCGTCACCATCCATGACCGCTTCTACGATGCCAAGATTCCCGATTGGCTCGGCACCTTCTCGGGCTCCTCGCTGGTCTACCTCATCAGCTTTTTTGCCGTGTTTGCCCTTGCCGCTATCTCGGCCGCCATCGTGCCCTACGTATACGATGTAACCGATACGCTGCGTCACGCGCTTGCAGGCGTCGGTCCCTTTGGCGTGGGCATCTTTGTCTTTTTAGAACGAGCACTCGAGCCCTTTGGCCTGCACCACCTGCTCTACATGCCGATCTACTACGACAACCTGGTCATTAACGACGGCATCTACGCCACGTGGAGCAGTTTGCTCCCCATCCTCTCCCATAGCACGCGCCCCCTTAATGAGCTTGCGCCGTGGGCCGGTTTTACCGCCACCGGCTGGGTCAAGCTCTTTGGCCTTCCTGCCATCGCAGCTGCGTTCTACTCCACCGCAAAACCCGAGCGCCGCGCCGGCCTCAGGGTCATCCTTGCTCCCGCCATCATCGCCTCGGTGGTTTGCGGCGTTACCGAGCCACTCGAGTTTCTCTTTATGTTCACCCACCCCGGGCTCTTTTTGCTCTACGCCGTCTTATCGTCTTGCCTTGCCACAACCATGAATCTCTTTGGCATCGTCGGCATCTTCTCGGGCGGCCTCATGGAGATGGCAGCCTTTAACTTTATTCCGCTCATGCGCACACATGCCGGTGCCTATCTTTTGGCGCTCGGTATCGGCCTTGCCTTTAGCCTCATCTTTTTTGTTAGTTTTCGAGCACTCATCTTGGTCTATGACCTTAAGACGCCGGGCCGGGAGGATCATGTCGCCAATCGCGCGGCAATCGATCGTTTAACGGAAAGCGGCTTTGCCAAAGAGCAATCTCCCAATGACGAGGTCGATAGTCGATTCGATCAAGATCACGTCCTCGCTGAGCGGGTAATTCAGCTTTTAGGTGGCGTTGGCAATATCGTGGGCGCAACCAACTGCGCCACGCGCCTGCGCGTCGAGGTCGCAGACCCTTCCATCGTTGCAGATAACGCGTCGTTTGTCGCGGCGGGCGCCAAGGGCCTCATCATTACGGGCAAGACCGCCCAGGTGATCATCGGCATCTCCGTTCCCCGCGTTAAAGAGCATTTTGACCAGATCATGGGCCTCGAGCCGGGATTTGCGCCCACCACCTCGGCCTCCCCTGCCGCCAGCGCAGCCTATAAGCGCGGCGATATTTGCTTCTTCGATATCGACGGAACGCTCGCCTGGCAAGACCCCAGGCTCGCCCAAGACCTTCCCGAAGACGAGCGGGACCTCTCCCCCTATCCCAACGAGGCGGTTTCGCAGGCAATCCGCGAGTTTGTCGCCAACGGCAACATGGCCTTTATCTGCACGGGACGTACCCTCAGCTGCATCCACCCCAAACTTCTTGAGCTGCCCTGGACCGGCATCGTCTGTCTTGCGGGCGGTTACGCCGAGATCAACGGACACGCAATTCGCGATCTGTCGATGACGCCCGGTATGCTGCAGCGTCTTGCCCCCTACCTTGAGCAATCGGGCGAGGTCATCCGCTTTGAGGGCCTCAACGGCGTCGTGCGCATGAGTGCCGATGCCCCCGATGCTCCCGGATACGCGCGCACCCTGGGCGACGCAGTCACGCAGCTGCAACATTACAGTGTCTACAAGATCTTGATGTCTACATCGCTCGCCAACCACATCGCTCAAGATAAGGCACTTGAGCCGCTGCTGTGCTTTAACGAGCTCGAACTCGAGGTAACCGAAATCTCGCCCCGCGAATGCACGAAGCGCGGGGGCATCCAGTCTGTACTCGACGCCCTCGATCCCCACCATGGAACCGTATACGGCATCGGCGACGCCAGCAATGACGTCTCGCTGATGAACGCCGTCGATGTCGGTATCGCCATGGGCAATGCGCCGGACTATCTCAAGGATAAGGCCGATTACGTGACCGACACCGTCGATCACGACGGTGTCGTTGCGGCGCTCGAGCATTTTAGGCTGATTTAGGCGCGCTCCATCAAACGCACGCCCGTTGTCCTAAATCGCCAAAACTGCCGCGCCAAACGCCCTAATGTGGCAATATGTTGTCTGCATATTGCATCAACGCAACCTCAGAAAGAATGCGAGAACCCGTGTCCAGTCCGTTTACCAGCTTTTTAGCCCAGCACTTTGACCAGATTAACGCCTATCTGGCCACGTTCTTTGACGGACAGGCGACCTCTGCCGATATCGAGCGCTACCTGTACGCGCCGCTCTCGGCTTTTACGGCCAACGCCGGCAAGCGCCACCGCCCGCTTATCTGCATGCTCGCCGCAACCGCAGTGGGCGGTAGCTTTGAGAGCGCCCGCAGCGCCGCGGCAGCCATCGAGCATTTCCAGTCGGGCGCGCTGATCCACGACGACATCGCCGACAACGGACAGCTTCGTCGAGGCAAGCCCTGCATGCACCTTACCGAGGGCACGGGCCTTGCCATCAATTGTGGCGACCTGGCGCTCACCATGGTCACCAAGACGGTTCTCGACGACCCCACGCTGGAGTCCGACGTGAAGCTGCGCGTGCTCCACGAGCTTACCGAGATGATCGTCCGCACCATTGAGGGTCAAGCACTCGACCTGGGTTGGGTCCGTGACGGGCGCTTTGATATCTCGGTTGATGACTACCTGGACATGGCGACGCACAAGACCGCGTTTTACAGCGGAGCCACGCCGCTTGCCGCCGGAGCCATTATCGGCGGCGGCAACGATGAGCAAATCGAAGCGCTGCGCGCCTTTGGCCTGCACACGGGCCTTGCCTTTCAGATTCAGGACGACCTGCTCAACCTTGTCGGCACTAAGGAAGCCGCCAACAAGGACTTCCGCACCGACATCACCGAGGGCAAGCGCACGCTTGTCGCCGTACACGCCCTCTCTGATGAGCGCCACCACGACGAGGTCGAGGCGATTCTTTCCTCGGGCACCGATGATCCCGCGCAGCTCGCACGCGCCGTGGAGATCTTCCAGGAGACCGGCTCCATCGATTACGCCCACACTTACGCGCTCGACCTGACCGCTAAGGCCAAAGCGGCCATCGAGAACGTTGAGCTTGATCCGCACGCACGCGAGCTGTTCCTCTCCATGGCAGATTTCTTTGTGGAGCGCCTTAACTAACGGGGGTTATAAAATCTGTCAGCAGCGTATTTAGGCACAACTTGCTACACTGTTGAGTGCATGTTTATGCATCCCTTTGCGTTGTCTATCCGACAGACGCTCAAATAGTACGAATGGTACGCCGAAAGGGGTTCGTTCATGGAACCTATTACAACGGACATGCAAGGAGCAGCCGTCGAGGACGTGCAGTCTCGTCTCCTGCAGCTCGGCTACACGATTGATGCCGCCGAAGTCACCGACAAGTACTTTGGAGCCACCACTGAGCAGGCCGTCAGCACCTTCAGGCTCGACAGCGGCCTTGCTGCCGGTCATGCCGTCGATATCCCCTGTTGGAGCGCCCTTGTAGACGCTTCGTATAAGCTGGGCGACCGCACCCTCTATCTGCGCATGCCCAATTTCCATGGCGCCGATGTGCAGGCCCTGCAGCGCGCTCTCAACGTTTTGGGCTTTGCCTGTGGCGAAGACGACGGCTACTTTGGTCCGCATACCGAGGCCGCCCTGCAGCAGTTCCAGGAAAATGTCGGCCTGTTTGCCGACGGCATGGCCTTCCAGGACACCTACGCCTACATCAACCGCCTGCACCATGTGTGGGAGGGCAAGCCCTCGGTCACCGAAGCCGAGTCCCGCATCGGTTTTGCTCGCGCCGCCAACGTGCTCGAGCGCTTCCAGATTGCCGTTATCGGCGAGGACCCCATCGCACGCAGCGTTGCGTCGCGCATGTGGAATATCGCCACGGCAACGACCGACAACAGCGGCATGATGCTCTGTGACTCCGAGGTCCCAACCGACGTTGACCTGGTGCTCGAAATCGCAAGCGACGAGCTGCCCGCCGACGCCGCACCGCGCGCCACGATTGCCCTCGCCGAGTGCCACAACCTGGCCCAGCGCATCCGCACCGCCAATGTCGCCGCGCAGCAGAAGCCGGCTCGCATTCGCATTGAGCTCACGGGCATGACGCGCTACAACGGCACCTTCACGGCCAGCGACGCGCAGACACTCGCCGTACGCCTGCTCGATGGCGTTTGCGATGCCCTCGCAGATTAGGTAAACTAAACGAGTTGCTTTTGGGCAACACCACACATTGGGACGTAGTTCAACGGTAGAACTCCGGTTTTTGGTGCCGGCTGTTGGGGGTTCGAATCCCTCCGTCCCAGCCAAAGAAACAAGCCTCTCGAACGCATAGCCGATCGGGAGGCTTTTCTTGTGAGCAAGCGGAGGGATTCGAACCCGTAAGGGTGCAGAGCTGAGGAAACGCGAAGCGTTTTCCAGCGCAGCACGCAAGGAGCGAAGCGACGCAGCGGCACGCGGCCGCCGAAAAGGCGGACGCGGAATCCCTCCGTCCCATATCAGCCGAGAGCGCCTTACATCTAGAATTATCAGCCCAGTTCCGAAAAGCGAGCCGTCATCTACAAAATGGCGCGTGGCCCCGGCGGGCCGGGCATTAAGTTTGTCGCGAGTTCCGCACACAAAGAAGGCCACTTAATGTGGCCTTCGTCTTGTGCAGGACTGTAGAGCAGCAAACTTAATGCCCGGCCCGCCGGGGCCACGCGTCCCTAATTGTTCAGCATGCGGTCGAAGCTTCCCGAGTCGCCATCCCGATAGTCGGCGGTCATCAGAATCTCCTGCGGAATGCGCCCGCCCTCGCGCAGCACGTTGCGGAACTGCACGCGCGTAACCATGGGCAGATCCTTGATCGTCGCCGCCAGGTTCTGCGGCACGCCCTGGTTGGCAGCCGCGGGCTCGCACTCGCCGCCGGCCTTCACGCGACGCTTATGCTCGGCGAGCATGGCGCGGTACATGCCGGCATGCAGGCGAATCTCAACCACATTGGCATTGCGAGCCTGCTCGACGATGCGCGCGCCCTCGCGATCGATATCGCCCACGTAGTAGACGTAGTTAAAGCGATAGCCAATCTCGGCCAGATAATCATCCAGTGCGTGCGAGACGCTTGCCTTGCAGCCGCCGCCAAAAATCACGCCGCCCACCTTGGTACCAAAGAGCTTGGCATGTTTGCGTCCGCGCAGGAGCTTGACGATCTCGTCATAGGTATCCAGGTTCTCGACCATAATGAACGGCTTGTCGGCACCCAGCGTAAAGAAGCCCGTAAAGTGCACGGGGCGATTGGGGGCGACCTTGATCGCCTGCATGCTGATGCCCTTTTCGGTCATACGTCTGATCAGGCGCTCACCGTGCTTGCCGTCAAAAGCCTTCTCGTCGTTAAAGATATGGTAGGCACGCTGGCGGCGCGAGGCAACCGGCGTATCGGCACCTCGGTTCTGCTCGATCCAAGCCTGGATGATTGCGATTTCCTCGGCAATCTTGCGGTTGGACATCTCGTTGTGCTGAGTGCGCTGCGGAGCCTTTTTGCCGTCCTTGCCCTCAACCTTTACGATCTGCGTCTGCTGCTCCTTGATCTTAGAGAGCGCCGTGGGCGTAGGGACAACTTTGAGCAGCTGCCTGCCTAAAACGCGGGCAAGGGCAAACGCCGAGACCTCGCCGTGAACGGCCGACTCGGGCTGCCGGGCAGCAGTATCTGCTGCGGCAGACTCCGGCTTCTTCTGAGACTTGCGCTTAGAATCGCCCTGGGAATTGCGCTCGCGCTTCGGCATAGACGCCTGCTTCTGCGGACGATCGGACTTGCTCTCCTTCGCCGGCTGGCGCTTAGGCTGCCCCGAAGAAACTTCGGCCTTCGCATCCTCGTCCTGCGGCGTGGTCCTCTCGGCTGCAGTCTCGGCATGGGAACTGCGGCCCCCACGATGGCGACGGCGGCGAGGCTTGCTCGACGTGCCCTGCTCCGCCTGCTCATCAGTAGGCTGCTGGCCCTTGGCCTCGGCATCAACCTCAAGCTGCGGCTCAGCAGGCTTCTGTTCGCGAGCCGCCGGCTCAACGGCCTTCTCGGCCTTCTCGTCCTGAGTGGTCGAAGCTGGCTCGCTCTTCTCCTGATGCCTTACGGGATACGCGCGCCCCGCAAAACCACGTCCGGGACGGCATGAACCCGGAGCCTTCTTGACCGGTTCATCGGACGCGTCAGCAGCCTCGACGGAATCCTGGACCTCGCATGCAATACCTCGCTGCTCGGCCTTAAAGTGGGCACCGCGGCGACGCTTGGGCTCCTGGATCTCAGCATGCTCTTGAGTGCGAGTCGGCTCCTGCATCCCGACGGACTTTTCCTCGACGGTCTCAGCATCCGTCTCACCCTTTTGAGCAACGGCGCGACGGAAGCGCTCCTGCTGGGCGCGGCGCTGCGCATCGCGCTTGCCACCCCCACCAAAACCGCCGCGTCCTGCCTTGGCCGTAAAGGCACGCACGACGTTCTCATCGAGCAACTCATCGGTATCGACATGCTCACGCGGAGCAGCTTCTTCCACAGCAGGCACGTCAGCGGAATCCTCGACGACAAAACCCTCGACGGACTCGGCAGGCTGCTCTTGGGCATCGCGGATCTCGGCATTGATGGTATAGAACGCCGGGCGCCCGTTAATGCCGCTACCCTCGATCTTGGTCACGATCTTTGCCGCGATAAGCTCATCGCGCATCGCCTTGGTGTCGCACTCCTTATCGACGGAGCGGAAAATCTGCGCCAGCGCACTCGACTTAATCTTGAGCGCCTTGCGGCAGAGCAGGTCGTAGGCAACCAGCTTGGCGCGCTCGGCAGAAAGCGACGTCTGGCTGCTCAGGCGCTCGGCCAATGCATCGACATTTTGTTGGTTATCGGAATATACCGTCTTGGCCACGGGGCCCCTTTCATATGCACACATATACGTCTTTATGGTACAACGCGCGAGCCTATCCACGCAAAACATCTGCGAGGACGCCCTTGCATCACCCGTTCTCGCAAGAAAAAAGACCGGGTCCGCGTCGTTGCGGACCCGGTCTTTCCGAGTCATATGGATGGGACGGTCAGTCCATCAAGCTGACTAGGCCTTGACAGCCTCGGCGTCGGCAGGAGCCTCGGCGGCAGCGGCGCGGCCGTACTCGGCCTTGCCCATCTCGGACCACTCGGGCTCCTCGTCGGGCATGGAACCGGCCTCCTTGCCGAAGAACTCCTTGAGACAGTTGACGGCAACGATAAGGCCCAGGACCATCAACAGGACGGCAAAGACGAGCTGCAGGCCCTTGGTGGCGGCGACGGAAACGGCAGCCGTGGTGGCAGTAGCCGGGATGGTGCCGAAGAAGCCAAACTGCTGAACGGCAGTCATGCAGCCCATGGCGCTCTGGACCAGCGAGGTGAAGGTGCAGCAGAGCAGGAAGGCGACGGGCACGTAGAGCATCCAACCCTTGCGGCCGGTGCACTTGCAGAACACGGCGAGGGTGATCATGGTCATACCGCCGAGCAGCTGGTTAGAAGCACCAAAGAGCGGCCAGATGTTGGCATAGCCGCCAAAGGCGAGGGCGAGACCAGGAAGCAGGGTAACGACCGTGGCGAACCAGGGATTGCCGAGGACCTTCATGTAGCCGGCCTTGGACTCGATGGCTAGGGCGTCGTTGGTCTGGGCAAAGAACTCGGAGAACGAGGTACGAGCGATGCGGGCGACGGCATCGAGCGAGGTCAGGGCCAGAGCAGAAACGTTCATAGTCATGAAGACGGTTGCGAGCGTGCCGTCAACGCCGAAAGCCTGCATACCGCGGGAGATGCCGGCGGCGAAGATCTGGAACGGGGTGGAAGCGACGCCGGCGTTAAGGGCGCCGGTACCGGCGGTGTTCATGTCGGAGAACATGATGCCGGCGACGATGATGGCAAGGATGCCGACGAAGGACTCGACGATCATGGCGCCGTAACCGACCTTGACGGCGTCCTGCTCCTTCTCGACCTGCTTGGAGGAGGTGCCGGAAGAAACGAGGCTGTGGAAACCGGAGAGAGCACCGCAAGCGACGGAGACGAACAGGACCGGGAACATCATGCCGGAAGCAGTGGAGAAGCCGGTGAAGACCGGAGCGGTGATAGTGGCCTGACCGTTGACGCCCAGGACGACGATGCCGAGGACAGCGCAGACGATCATGACGATCATCATGATGGAAGTGAGGTAGTCACGCGGGGTCTTGAGCATCTGGATGGGCATAGCGCCAGCGAAGACCAGGTAGACCATGACGACGGCGAACCACTGGAACTTGTCCAGGTAGACCGGGAACTGCATACCGACGGCGAACATGAGAACCATGAGGACCATGCCGGTGACGAACTCGGCAGCGCCGGTGAGGTTGAACTTCTTCTGGGCCCAACCAAAGGCGATAGCGACGAAGGTGAACAGGATGGAGATGGTACCAGCACAGCCGGCGGCATAGGACTTGGTGAAGTCGATGGCACCGGTAGCAGCACCAGAAGCGTCAACGGCCGGGGTGAACATGAACGTCTTGCAGACCATGTCGGTGAAAGCGGCGATGACGATGATGCAGAACAGCCAGCAGAACAGCAGGAACAGGCGACGGCCGGTCTTGCCGATGTACTTCTCGATGAGCTGGGCCAGGGACTTGCCGTTGTTCTTCATCGAGGCGTACAGGGCGCCAAAGTCGTGGACGGCGCCAAAGAAGATGCCGCCGACGAGGACCCAGAGCACGACGGGAAGCCAGCCGAAGGCCATGGCGACGATCGTACCCGTGACAGGGCCGGCACCGCAGATCGAGCTGAACTGGTGCGAGAACGCGGTAAAGGCGGAGACGGGCGAGAAGCTGTTGCCGTCCTTCATGCGCTTGGCCGGCGTGAGGGCCTCTTTGTCAACGCCCCACTTGTTGGCCAGCCATCGGCCATAGCCCAGATAGCCGCAAGCGAGCACCGCCGCGGCCACAACCATGAGCAAAACTCCGTTCATTACATTTCCTCCTCTAAAAAGAACTTCCCAGACATAAAAAATGAGGGCCGTCGGTTGCGCTCGACGGCCCTCATCTTCATCAGCCGCCCGTTATCGTACGGGCTAGCTGTATGTGCTAACCCGCATCAGATAATTACTACGCTGATAATGTTTAGCTGATGCGTGAACATGTCTAAGAAATCCTCTTCGATCATGATGTGAACGATCCGTGCGTGTTCACATCCCCCAGTGGTTGAAAAGGAGTATGAAACTTTAGTTACCTAAAGTCAACGCAAATATGTAATGAATTTTCAACTTTTTTGGATTTCTCGGTACAAAACGCCATTGACCTCGGACTTTACCCCACGACAGTTTTTGCATGAGAGATGCCCCTGAGAGCCGCGGGAGCCGGGCGGCGCATATGAACTTTCCTGCTCTACAGTCCTGCGCAAGACGGAAAGCACATTAAGTGCTTTCCTTTGCGTGCGGAACTCGCGATAAAGTTCATATGCGCCGCCCGGCTCCCGCGGCTCTCAGGGGCTCCCATCCCAAATGTGCGGAGCAAAGCTCCGCACACCAACTTTTTCTTTCAGCTAAAGAACGCTGGAAATTCGACGCTGGCTTGTTAACCTTGCTGGACGTTGTCGACGCCAAACCAGCCCAGAAGCTATATCGATACAGAAAGGTCCCCGGACGGAGGGGCCGGATATAAGGTTTATCGCGAGTTCCGCACGCAAAGAAGGCCACTTAATGTGGCCTTCGTCTTGCGCAGGACTGTAGAGCAGGAAACCTTATATCCGGCCCCTCCGTCCGGGGACCGCGCCGTACCAGCTACAGCGTCATGTTTGGATCGGCGTCGACGTCGAACGGCGAGATTTCACCTCGGTCGAATTTACGGCGGGCGACCTCCGCGATCATGGCGGCGTTGTCGGTGCATGCCGAGAGAGGCGGCACCGTCACGCGAATCCCCTGACGTCCAAGCTTCTTGATCATCATCTCGCGCAGATGCGGGTTGGCCGAGACGCCGCCACCGATGCAGTATTCCTTGCATCCGGTAGCGTGCAATGCGTTTTTGGCCTTCTTGTACTGCACGTCAAAGACAGCTGCCTCAAACGAAGCCGCCAGATCGGGAAGGTGAATCGTGCGCCCGGCCTTGGTCTCTTGCTCGATGTAGAGCGTCACCGCCGTCTTGAGGCCCGAAAGCGAGAAGCGGTAGTCCCCCCTGCTGTTAAGCGCACGGGGGAAATCGATCGCCTTGGGGTTGCCCGTCTCGGCCAGCTTGGAGATGATGGGGCCACCGGGATAGCCCAAACCCAACGCCTTGGCTACCTTGTCGAAGGCCTCGCCCACGGCGTCGTCGAGCGTCTCACCGAGCACCTCGTAGTCGCCCCACGCCTTCACGTGCACGAGCATGGTGTGCCCACCCGAGACAAGCGTGAAGATAAACGGCGGTTTGAGGTCGGGTTGCGCCAGCAGGTTGGCAAACAGGTGCCCCTCCAGATGGTTGACGCATACGAGCGGCTTACCGGCAGCGTAGGCAAAGCCTTTGGCAAAGGCAACGCCCACCACGAGGGCGCCCACCAGGCCCGGACCCTGTGTCACGCCCACGGCGGCAAGCTCGCTGGGAGCAATGGCTCCACCCTCAAGGCCAAGTGATGCCGCGGCATCCTCGAGCGCCGCATCTACGACACTCACAATCACCTCAACGTGCTTGCGCGAGGCGATCTCGGGCACCACGCCGCCAAAGCGGGCGTGAAAATCAATCTGTGTCGACACCTGGTTGGCCAGCATATTGCCATCCGCATCGATAATCGCCACGGCCGTCTCGTCGCAGGAACTCTCGATAGCGAGCACTAGGCGACGGCGCTCAATTTCAGCGCGCTCCTCAACGGTTCGCTCGGGCGCAGGCAGCGGCCATACACGCTGCTCAGCCGCCGTCGGCTCGGGCGAAGCATTGTCGACCGGAAGCACGAGGGGCAGCGGAGCCGTCATGACGATGGCATCCTTGTCGGCACCGTAGTAGCCACGGCGACGACCCGCCTCGGTAAAGCCCAGGGCGGCATAGAGTGCAATTGCGTCCTCGTTGCCGTCCTCAACCTCAAGCGAAGCCGTGGTGCAGCCGAGCATCTGCGCGTCATAGCTCACGTGCGACAGAAGCTTGCGGGCGATACCCTCACGGCGATGAGTCGGATCGACGGCAACGTCCATAATCTGCACGTCCCCGTCGACGACCATGCCGCCGGCAAGACCCAGCAACTGACCGTCGTCGTGCGCCACCCACCAGCTACGCGGAGCGGCAACGTCCTCGCCCAGCTCGGACAAGAACATGCCCGGCGTCCACGCCTCGTGTCCGGCGCCTTCAAAGCAGGCGGTCTCCAGTGCGCTCGCGCCCTCGGCATCCGTCGCGCCCATGGGGCGGAATTGCAGATGACGCCCAGCGAGCTCGTCGGCAACACCTGTCACCTCACTCTGCGCGCTCTCGGCAAGGCCCAGGCGCTTGCGCTCGTTTTCCTCGGCGTCCGAAAGGCGCGTGTAGATCGGCAAGACGCGAGCGGGATCGCCATCGCCTGCGGCGTGCGCCATCAGCAGGCCCTCGCCCGAGGGCCACCACAGGCCTCGCTCCACGCAGCGTGCCGTCTCGTCCTCACCCAGCAGCTTGCCATAACGCACGAGACCGTCACCAGTTAGCTGAACCTGATCCCAGCCCGCGGTCTGACGCCACTCATCAAGCGCCACGGCGGCCTTGACCACGTGTTCGCGCTCAAATTGACGCTCGGGACCCTCATCGACCAGCATATACAGCGCCGGATATACCTCACCGCGCATAGCATCGGCCAAGATACCAAGCTTGCCGCGCACGCCAGCCTTCCACGCCGTCCAAGCGCAGGCGTCGAGCGTCGACACGCCCAGCAGCGGAACATTGGCACCACGCGCGAGGCCCTTGGCAGTGGAGATGCCGATGCGCACACCCGTAAAGGACCCCGGGCCGCGGCCGACCACATAGCAACCAACATCGCTGCGATCCAGACCGGCTTGAGCCAGCACGCCATCAACGGTATTCACGAGCTCAACGTTGGCGTGACGGCGACACATGTGGTCGCCACTCACGAGCTTCGTCTCGCCCGTCTGCCCATCAATCCAGCTTGCCGCGCAGGCAAGCATGTCGGTCGAGGTATCGAGCGCCACCACCAGCGCGTTGTCGTTATGCAAGCTCATCTTGTACAGCCTTATCAATCAAATGGGAAAGCTCCATTGCGCGGTCACCGTGCGCCTCAAGCGTTATCGTTCGCACATCGCTGTCGCCCTCATCACGCTTGAGCGTCACCGAAAGATACTCATCCGTCAGCTCGTCCTGGAATTGTTCGCCCCATTCCAGCAGGCAAGCACCCTCATAGCCCAGCACATCGAAAATGCCCGTATCCTCGAGCTCGTAGGCATGCTCCAGGCGGTATAGATCAAAGTGAAACAGCGGAATACGACCTTGATCGTGAACGGCCATGAGCGCAAACGTAGGACTCGTAACCATATGCCCATCGCCCAGCCCGCGCGAGACGCCCTTGGTAAAGTGAGTTTTGCCCACTCCCAGGCCACCGGTCAGGATGAGCACATCGCCGTCCTCAAGACACGGTGCAATTAGCTCGCCAAAGTACTCCGTATCGGCAGCGCAAGTCGTTTTGTAAGTACCTACCCCCAGGCGCTCCAGGGACATATATGCTCCTTATTATTCCGAGGCGTCCTCTGGTGCGGGATGTCGCTCCAGATAATCGCCCAGCATCCTAAAGTCTTCCTCCAGTAGCTCCTGCCACGCCGGATTGCGCAGCGCTGCTGCCGGATGAAAAGTGGGCATTACTACAAAATGCCCCATCTGGTGGAACCTGCCGCGCAGCTTAGTAATGCCAATCTCGGTCTTAAGCACAAAGTGCGTCGCGGGGTTGCCGAGCGTCACGATAATATCAGGCCAGATGCTTCGAATCTGCTCACGCAAAAACGGCGAGCAAGCCAGCACTTCCTCGGGACGCGGATTGCGGTTTCCCGGCGGGCGGCACTTAAGCACGTTGGCAATGTAGACGTCTTCGCGTTTGAGCCCCGCCAGCGACAAAATGCCGTTGAGGTCCTCGCCTGCCGCCCCCACAAAGGGCTCGCCCTGCAAATCCTCATTGCGGCCCGGCGCCTCACCAATAAACATCACGCGAGCGCGGGGGCTTCCCACGCCAAACACGATATTGTGACGCGACTGATAGAGCTGGCAGAGGTGACAATCGCCCAGAACGGCCTCAATTTCCTCGAGTGCGACCTCACGTGGTGCCTGATGGGTATGGCCGGGGATGTGCATGACGCCCATAGCGGCTCCTACACGTAGACCTTGTCGAGACGCATGCCAAAGCCGCAGGCGACCTCGTAGTTAATCGTTCCGCGCAGTCGGGCCATCTCGTCCATAGTGATCTCGGCATCGCCATCGCGGCCGACAATGATCATCTCGTCACCATACTCGGCCTCGGGAATCTCGTGTGCCGGGTTGGACTGAATGGCGACCATAAACTGGTCCATGCAGATATTGCCAACCTGATGCACGCGCTCGCCGCGATACAGCACATCCATACGATTGGAAAGCGTACGCGATAGGCCATCGGCATAACCGATCGGCAGCGTGCAGATCTGAACGCGCGTACGCGGTACGCGGTAGGTAAAACCGTAGCCCACGCCCTCACCCATCGCAGGGTGTGCCACGCGCGTCACACGCGCATGGACGCTCATAACGGGATCAAGCTGCATCACGCGGCCACTCAGCTCGCACGGCTGCATGCCATACAAGCCAACGCCGGCGCGGATCATATCAAAATGCATCGAGGGGTCGAGCATCGAGGACGGCGTGTTGGCGCAGTGCACGATACCGCACTCAAAACCCGCATCCTTAATGGCCTGAACGGCCTCGGTAAAGCGCTGACACTGCAGCTTGTAGTCCCAGCCCGAAGGTTCATCGGCCGTGGCGAAGTGCGTAAATACGCCGTCGCACTGAATACCGCGATGGAAATTTATACCGCGGACAAAGTCGAGCACCTGCGTGTAGTGAACGCCGATACGATTCATGCCCGTCTCGATGGCGAGATGATACTTGCCCACTTTGCCCGCCGCGACGGCACATTCGCCATACGCAAGAGCAAAATCAGACGTATAGACCGAAGGCATGATATCAAACTCGAGCAACGTCGGAATGGCCTCGATAGGCGGCTCGCTTAGGATGAGGATGGGTTTCGTAATCCCGCCCTGTCGGAGCTCAACGCCCTCGTTAACCGTCGCCACGGCAAACATGTCGGCACCGGCCGAATACATGATCTTGGCGCACTCAACAGCTCCATGACCATAAGCATCGGCCTTGACCACGCAGCACAGGCGCTGACGTGGATTCAGCAAGTTCTTATAGGCCCTCGTGTTGCGACGGAGCGCCCCGCGGTCGATCTCGACCCAGGACCAGCGCGTCAAATCGGCTTTATTCATGATTAGTCATCCGACCCTTCGTCCATGATTCCCAGATCTTCGAGCGCATCCTTTGCCGCCAGTTCCATGGCCGGACCGATCAAGTCGATAAGATCGGTCGCGATGACGCTCTTCTCACCATACTCCGTCGCCGCGGCAAAACCGGCGTAGCTGTGAAGTGCGACGGCGTACGAATACAGCAGCTCCCAACGATCCATCTCGTCGCGCATGGTGGCAAGCGTGCCGGCCAAAATACCCGCGAGAACATCACCCGAACCGGCAGTTGCCAGAGAAGCCGGACCCGAGAGCGGCAGCAGCACACGCTCAACGCCACAGATAGCCGTCGTCGGCCCCTTGGCAATGACCACCAGATTGTCAGAGCCTGCAGCCCAGACAACCTTCTGCGCGGCTGCAATCGCAGTACCAAGGTCGTTCACCTCGTCACCGGCAACCAGACGCGAAAGTTCACGATAGTGCGGCGTCATAACCAACGGCTGCTCGCGACGATACATCTCGGGATTACTATCAATACCGTCAATGGCAATCTTAGCAAGGCAGTTGAGTGCATCGGCGTCCAAGATAAGCGGCACATCAAGCTCGAGCAAGCCCGAAACCACCTGCATAGCGCCGGCAGATGTCGTCATACCGGGACCGCACAGCACACAGCTGTACTTCTTTGCAATCTCGCACACAGTCATGCGCGCAGCGGCGCCAAAGGAGCCGCGGGAATCAGACGGAATAGCAAAGACGGGAATCGAAGGAAGTGCCATGCGAATAAGATTGGCGCAGGCGTCAGGAGCCGCGACTGCCACGTAACCAGCACCCGCGCGAGCTGCAGACTTGGCCGCCATAATGGCAGCACCAGGATATTGCGCAGATCCGGCGACAATAAGCACAGAGCCACGGGAATACTTATCGATATTCGTAGGTAGTGGGGCAAAGTAATCAACTAAGTCACCGGGCTCGACAATCTCGGCGGCGTGGTCGACATCATCGATGACCTCGTCAAGACGGTCGTAAAGATTGCCGCAGATCAAATCGCCAGCATACTCAGGACCATCAGCGCTATACAGACCAATCTTGGGCGCAATCATCGTCACCGTATGCTCGGCACGAATGCAGTCGTCATCAACAACGCCCGTCTCGGCATTGAGGCCCGAGGGAACATCAATGGATACGACGCAATCGGCGCATTCATTGACCGTAGGAATCCAGATGGAGAACGGCGCACGCAGATTTCCGTGGAAACCGGTACCAAAAATGGCATCGACAACAACATCGGCCTTATCGATCAAAACCTCGAGTTCGTCACGCGAGGGGCCGACGCAAACGTGCACATCGCGGCCGGCAGTACGACGAGCAACATGACGTGCCAGAGCAGCAGGAATCTCATCCGGCTCAACCGGAGAAACGATATCCACGTCCACACCCTTATGGCTCAGGATATCGGCGGCAACCCAACCGTCGCCGCCATTATTACCAAAACCGACCAGAACGAGAACCCGATCGGGATTGAGCTTCAAGACCTCGTTGGCGGCAAACTCACCCGCTAGCTCCATAAGCTCGGCCTTCGAAGTCCCTTCGCGTTCGATGATATCCTCGAGACGAACGACTTCTTCGGTACTCAAAACCGGTTTCATCTATGCTCCTAGCGTATCTTGCGAAGCATCGCCCAGGTGCTCCGTCAATGCTGAATTCTGCAGCTGCTCAAGCTCATCTAAAACAGAGCGAGCCTCTTTAAATGTCTGCGCTACGCGTTTCTTGGTGCTCACCTTTTCCTCTTTTGGCTTAGGCCGAGCATCTTCGGTAATCGCGATGGCATTCGCAACGGCCAAGTCTCCTGTAAGCGTAATGGAAAGAGCGACCTCAACAACACCCAGTTCTTGAGCGATCTCGAGAGCACGGCCCGAAAGCAGCGCCTTCGGTTTGCCGAGTTTATCACGCGTAACCGAAACATCCTTGCGACCCACGCCTTGACTAAAACCCATGCCGAGAGCTTTAAGTACCGCCTCGCGCGAAGCAAAGCGGCTCGCATAGTGAGCAGCGGGACGCGATGATGCATCGCAATACGCACGCTCTTCTTCGGTAAACACACGCCGAGCAAACGACGGCGTCTTTTCAAGAATTGATTTCATGCGGGAAATCTCGACGATATCAACGCCGATACCAGCTTCAGCCATGTTCACCTCCATATCGCACAGACTAAGTTATTGTAGCCCGTTCGCAGAAGATGCGACAAACGAGGGTTATAAAACACAGCTACTATGTGAGACAAAAGCCCGTAAACGCAAAAAAGGGGGAGGCCGCGAGGCCTCCCCCTTCTCAGTTCAAGCGTACGGCTCGGTGCCGTCCACCGGTCAGCGGCGCCCTGGCCTCCCAC
>JAGZDZ010000068.1:0-2648 GCA_018368535.1 Collinsella sp.
GGCGTTGCCGCCAACATCCTGCCGGCCATGGGCTTCGCCATGCTCGGCCGCCTGGTGCTCACCAAGCAGCTCGTGCCCTTCTACTTCCTGGGCTTCCTGCTGTGCTCCTACGCCAACGTGCCCGTCCTGGGCGTCGCCCTGATCGCCATCATCATCGGCATCGACAAGTTCGACCTGCTCGGCCTGGGCGGAGCCCAGCCCCAGCTTTCCGCGGAAGGGGATGAGGACGATGACTTCTAGTCCCGAGAACAAGATCACGCGCTCCGACCTCGTCAAGAGCGCCGTCAACGTCGGCGCCCTGGGCATGGAGTTCTCCTGGACCTACTACAAGCAGATGAACATCGCCTTCTGCCTGATGGTCGCCAACATGCTCAAGAAGATCTACGCCGGCCGCCCCGACGACTACGCCGAGGCCCTGCATCGCCACTGCGCGTTCTTCAACATCACCGTCCAGTTCGCCCCGTTCGTCGGCGGCATCGCGATGGCCATGGAGGAGAAGGTCGCCCGCGGCGAGATCGAGCCCGAGAGCGTCAACGACGTCAAGGCCGCCCTCATGGGCCCGCTGTCCGGCATCGGCGACTCCATCTTCCTGTCGACGCTGCGCGTGGTCGCCGCCGCGGTGGGCATCAGCCTGTGCCAGGCCGGCAACCCCTTCGGCCCCATCGCCTTCCTGCTCATCTACAACGTCCCCGGCTTCGCGCTGCGCATCTGGGGCGCCGTCAAGGGCTACGAGCTGGGCGTGGGCTTCCTGGACGAGGCCCAGAGGACCGGCCTCATGCAGAAGATCATGACCTGCGTGGGCATCGTGGGCGTCATGGTCGTGGGCGCCATGTGCAAGGACATGTTCTGGGCCAGCATCCCGGTGGCCATCGGCTCGGGCGAGGACGCCCAGACCCTCCAGGACATCCTGGACGGCATCATGCCCGGCATGCTCGGCATGCTCGCCTTCTGGCTGTACTACTGGCTGCTGTCCAAGAAGATCAACCCCATGGTGCTGATCGTGGCCACCATGGTCGTGGGCATCATCGGCGCGTTCTTCGGCGTGCTGGCGTAAGGACCCGGCTTTTTGTATAGAAGGAGTTCGTATGTTCGCGAAGGATCGCGAAGCAATGCGCCTGACGCCGGCAGAGGTCAGGCTGATTCTTATTGAGTCCCTGCAGTGGTGCGCCAACAACGCGGTCTACTTTTTGGGGCTTATCGGTGCGGCCACGTATGATCTGGCTGGCACGGCCTTTTTGGTTGCCGCCATTACGCTCGTGCGCAATCTTATGACGTCGGTGGGCAATATGGTGTCGGGCTCGGTCATCGATCGCTTTGGACCGCGCCGGACGTCGTTTGTGACGTGCGTGATTACGGCAGTGCTATCGCTTGGCGTGGGGTTGGCGCCGTTGTCTGTCCCCGGGCTTGTGTTTGCCGCGTGCGTCTTGGGACTTGCGGGCGGCTTTATCAACACCTGCACGCATGCGTTTCCGGGATACCTGGAGTCGACCACCGAGGGCCGTACCCGCGTGAACGGCCTCATGGTGTTCTACAGCAATATCGCCTATACCGCTGGCCCGCTGCTCGGCGGTGCCATCGTGAGCTGTTTTGCCACGCAATCGGTCTATCTGCTCATGGCGGGCATGATGGGTGTGGTGGCCGTGCTCTCCTTGGGCTGTCACGAGTGTGTTGCTCCCGCAAAAGGGGAGAAGCCGAAGGGCGGTATTTTGGGCGGCATGGCCGAGGGTGCGCGACTTACGTTTCGCGACCACGACCTGCGCCTCATCTTTATCTCGGGCTTTTTGGGTTTCTTTGCGTTTGGCGCGTTCGATTCGCTGGA
The DNA here is from genome assembly GCA_018368535.1 of Collinsella sp. Classification (GTDB taxonomy): domain Bacteria; phylum Actinomycetota; class Coriobacteriia; order Coriobacteriales; family Coriobacteriaceae; genus Collinsella. The sequence goes on from JAGZDZ010000068.1 coordinate 1,820, forward strand.
GTCGTTGTTCTATCGCGATGTGCTCAACGTGGATATCGTCTGGCTGGGCTGGCTGTCCTCGGTCGTGGGCCTCACTTCCTCGGTGGGCGCGTTCATCCTGACCAAGCTTTCTGCCCGCCATGTCAACCTGCGATTGCTGCTCGGCGCGCTCATGGCCGTGGGCATTGGGTCCATGGTGTACGTGGGCACCGATATGCTGGGGGTCGCGATTATCGGTCAGGCGATTAACGGTCTGGCCTGGGGATTCCTGGAACCGCTGCAGATGATCTTGATTCAGGAGCGCGCCGACATCAAATACCTGGGGCGCATTACCGGCTTTGTGCGTTTTGGCCTGATGAGCGCCGGCGTGCTGCCGCTGCTGGCGGCTCCGTTTTTGGCGGAGGCTTTGGGCGTTCAGGCGGTGCTGTTTGGGGCATCGACCATTATTGCGCTGGTAGGAACGCTGTTCTTTGTCACACAAGGGAGGCGCCAGAGGCGTTAGCTATACATTCAATTCTAATTTAATACCACTCACCAGAGAATTTCGACCGTTCACCGAGGATTGGAGCAGATTGATAAGTGGTATTAAAAACACATTAGGTGTATGTCTATAATTGGTATCGAAAAGAAACGCGATGTATAGAGTTGCGTGCAGGACAGAAAGGAAAAGCCATGAAGGAAACCGAGAAGATCGAGATCATGCACTTTAGCCAGGAGGGCTACGTCGAGGACGGCAAGAACGTCTACGAGGCCGGCAAGAAGATGACCGCGCTCGCCGACAAGGTCGCCGACGAGGGCTACGACGCCGTGTTCCTGATGGGCGTCGGCGGCACCTGGGACGAGCTCATGC
>JAGZDZ010000028.1:0-32953 GCA_018368535.1 Collinsella sp.
GACGTCATTGCTAGCTTATCGATTCTCATGGAATCACCTCTCTTGGGGCGGCCGCCCTACGGGGCGGCTTCACGTTGTTCGAGAAGTATTGTTGCCAGCCTTGTACGATCTTATACACAAATCTAAGTCTCTATATATAAGATTTTCTGAGTGATTGAGAGGTAGGGACAGGCACGCTCACCCACTACGACCTCGTCCCCTTACTATCTCAATCTGTAACATCTAGCGGCTGTTTATGGCTCTAGATGTTACAGATCGAGACAGACCGAAAACCACCACAAAGAGGGCAGGCACCTTTGTGGTGGTCGAGGTCTCTACTCCTTCGCCGAACCCGTACTTCCCGATTCGACGGTCCAGGGCATCTCATCCTCGAACAGCCATGTACGGGCAGACCCACTATCGCGTGCAGTCTGCGGGTCAGGCAAGCAGGTCTGTTTATAGGCATCTTGGATACACTGACCCATAAAATCGTTGAGCTCGGTCTGGTCGCCCTCCATGACATAGGCGACATCGCCGTCCATGATGTAGATGCCCGGACCCTCATTGCCCTCGTAGCCCGGATCGTACGAGACATCACATAACTTGGCGCCGTTTGCAGTGTCCAGCTCGATGGAAGAGTGGCATCCGCCAACCATGTCGTTCGCTTTTGCCCGATAGGACGCATATCCGTACCAACGCTTAAATGTTTTGCCCTTGAGTAGCTCGGACGCCCTATCGATCAGGCTTGTATCCGTGGTATAGCGCATGGCCCCAAGCTGAATACGCGGATAATTGCTAATACCCAGCACAGCCGGCTGCTCATCAAAATCAACGGTAATGGCCTCGGGCTTGTCGTCGCCGGTCAGAAGTTCGACAGATTGAGTCACAGGCTTGACCACCGGCTCCGTCACCGCAGCAGGTAGAAATGCCATACCGACAGCGCCCGCGCCAACCACAGCGATCGCAAGCGCCAAGACAATCAATCCAATACGGGCAGAACGGCTCACGGCAAAACACCCCACAATGCAAACCTTCGCCACCTGCACTAATGATATCGCGGCCAGCACTAATACCAAAAGGAGCTGCTCGTACCCCACCACCACAAAGGTGACTGTCCCCTTTGTGGTGGTTTTCGACAAAAAAGCCGCCCCATTAACAGGGGCGGCATCAAGCAAGTCTATTTTTGGCGTCCCTCAAGACCCAACGAGAACACAGCGACAAAATCGAGAGCCACCGATAGCCCGTTCGCGCAGATATAGATGGAGATTCAAGACAAGGGTGCCGGCTTAAACGGCTTGGCTATCGTACGCCACAACGTTCTCGTCATCGTCCCTGTCGTTTTTATAGTGCTTACAGTGAAAATAGCGAGTTTAGTGAGAATAGTATTGCGCAAAACTCGTGAACTCAATTTTTGACCTCTCGCCCAGAATGAGAGGGAGGCAAATATTCCTATTAGAGGTCAAATCGAAGCCCAATAGGGCCTTTTCGCCCCCGTCATTTCGATCGATCGCTTTCTTTTGAATATTGTCGTAAGCTTGTATCATTTATCTTAATGATTGCATATTGCATGAGAGGTGACCCACCGTGAAACGCTCCACCTATATCGGCCTGCTCGTCTTAGCGTTTGCAATTACCGCAGTCGGCGTAGGCATTATCTATCTCGCATTTCTCCCTGCCTCGGCGACGCAGGCGGCGGTTGAAACCATAAGCTATCCCATCGAAATCCTCACCGATATCGTCAAACCCGATTCAATCACCGTCGATTTCGACGGTACGCCCGCAGCGCTTGGGGTCAGCAACTATCCCCGAATCGAACTTGGAGCCACGCGCTATACCCAAGATGAGCAGCTTATCGGCAAGGCAACCAGTTTACTCAAAGGCAAGACGTTTAAGCGATGGTACGGCGCCGCAATATATCGAGCCAAGAAAGTCCAAATGAATGGCGGGTATTATTCGACCCTTGAACTCGATGCGGCAAACGGGAGCAGACTGTGCAACGTTTCATACGACCCCGGCTACGTGGACAACGAAGGGCCGGGAGTCTATATCTCGGATGGCAACGTGATCTACGTCATGGAAGGCGACCAGACGGCAGTCGTCGATTTTATGGATCGGTGTACCGAGGATGCCTACGAACAAACCTGCGAGCCCGATCCACAGACAGCGCGCGACAGTGGCTCAGCACGCACTTGGCTATTTGACGATGAAATAACCTGGACCTCATCGAAATAAGAACCCGCCGGACAGGCACCTTTGTGGTGGTCCAAAAAGAAGCCGCCCCAATAAAAAGAGGCGGCATCAAGCAAGTTTATTATTAGCGTCCCTCAAGACCCAACGAGAACGCAAAAATGTAGCACGGGGCTTACCCTTTCCCGAACGCGACCCTCGCGAAGCGCGTGAGCGAGCGGGAAAGGGTAAGCCCCGGGCGGACAATTAAGTGCGTTACTCGGCAGCGGCCTTGAACTTGTTGTAGTTGATCAGGCAGCCGGCCTTGACGATGGCACGCTCCTCTGCCGTCATATCGGCAATGTAGAGCTCAATCTGCTCAACCGCACTGTCGGCACGCACCACGTAGGCAGCGATGTCCTTCAAATCGCCATCGAGCGCGGCGCGGATACCCGGCACAAAGACGTAGTCGCCCACCTCAAAGTTGGGCTCGGCCTCCATCTGGAAGGGCACCATGCCCCAGTTCATCACGTTGGAGCGATAGCGCTTGGTGGCGTACTCGTGGACGATGTTTGCCAGACCGCCAATTACGCGCTGGCAGCTCGCGGCCTGCTCGCGGGCAGAACCGTCGCCGGGCTTCTTGGCATAGAGCATGGAGCCGTACTCGGTTGCCTTGGTATCGGCCGCGACACCCGCGCCGGCCAGCGCCTCAAACACGCCGGCAAGTTCGGCATCGAGCGCCACCAGGTCGCCTGCGGCCTCGCCGGCAACGCGGCGCTTCTCCACGGCGTCGACCTCCTTGGAACGACCGACGTAGGCCGGATCGCGGCGGCTGAGCGTAAACTCTGCCAGACCCAGCGGGTTGGAGCGGAAGGAGCTCGTCTCGCCCGAGGGAATGAGCTCGTCGGTCGTGGTGACCGGGTCCATGATCTTGGAGCACACCTTGAGCAGGATGTCGTCGCCGAGGGGCTCCATCGCGGGCCACGGCTTGATGTTGGGGCCTTCGACCAGCTCGTCGGCAGGCTCCGCCTTGCCAAAGCCCCAGTACACGCGCTTCTTGTAAGGAGCGTCGTCAAAGGTGTACTCGCAGGCCTCGTCCCAAGTCTCCTCGGGCAGGTCGGTCGCCGGCGTCAGGACGCCGCCGTTGGCAGCCGTCGCCGCAATGGAGCGGGCGTCCATCAGGGCCACGGCACTCAGCTGGCCATTACCCGGCTTGGAACCCTCGCGGTTGGGGAAATTGCGCGTGGTGTGGCGGATGGATAGGCCGTTGTTGGCAGGCGTGTCGCCGGCGCCAAAGCACGGGCCGCAGAACGCCGTGCGCACGATCGCGCCGGCCTCCATGAGGTCGTAGATATAGCCACGGCGCGTAAGTTCGAGCGCCACGGGCTGGCTCGTGGGATAGACCGACAGCGAGAACTCGCCGCAGCCGGTGTTGGCGCCCTTGAGCACGCGGGCAGCCTGAACCACGGAGTCGTAGTTGCCGCCCGAGCAGCCGGCGATAACGCCCTGTTGCACGCGCAGTTTGCCGTCGACAATCTTGTCGAGCAGGCTAAAGTGCGTCTTGCCCTCGCCGATCTTGGCGGCCTCGAGCTCCACCTCATGCAGGATGTCCTCGAGGTTCTCGTTGAGCTCGTCGATCTCAAAGCCGTTGGAAGGATGGAACGGCAGCGCGATCATGGGCTTGATGCTCGACAGGTCGACCTCGACGCAGCCGTCATAGTAGGCGACATCGGCGGGCTTGAGCTCGCGGTAGTCGTCGCCGCGGCCGTGCATGGTCAAAAACGCGTGTGTGTCCTCGTCGGTGGCCCAGATGCTCGACAGGCAGGTGGTCTCGGTGGTCATGACATCGACGCCGTTGCGGTAATCGGTCGTCATGCTCGCGATGCCGGGGCCCACAAACTCCATGACCTTGTTCTTGACGTAGCCCTTGGCAAAGACGGCGCGGATGATGGCGAGCGCCACGTCGTGCGGGCCGACGCCGGGGCGCGGGGCGCCCGTGAGGTAGATGGCGACGACACCGGGATAGGCGACGTCGTAGGTGTCACGCAGCAGCTGCTTTGCCAGCTCGCCGCCGCCCTCGCCCACGGCCATGGTGCCCAGGGCGCCGTAGCGGGTGTGCGAGTCGGAGCCCAGGATCATCTTGCCGCAGCCGGCGAAGTTCTCACGCATAAAGGAGTGGATGACGGCAATGTGCGGCGGAACGAAGATGCCGCCGTACTTCTTGGCCGCGGAAAGGCCAAAGACGTGGTCGTCCTCGTTGATGGTGCCGCCCACGGCGCACAGCGAGTTGTGGCAGTTGGTGAGCACGTAGGGCAGCGGGAACTGCTCCATGCCCGAGGCGCGCGCCGTCTGGATGATGCCGACGAAGGTGATGTCGTGGCTCGCCATGGCATCGAAGCGAATCTTGAGCGCCTCGGGATCTCCGGACGTATTGTGTGCCCGGAGGATCGAATACGCGATGGTGCCGCGCTTGGCATCCTCAGGCGTCTGCGTAATACCGCGCTCGGCAGCCTCGGCCGCAGGCACAACCTCGCTGCCACCGCGCAGGTAGATGCCGTCCTCGTACAGCTTGACCATACTGTCTCCCACTCTGCCCAAAAGATTTGGGCGCATAGCATACATTCGTTCAATATCGTGCCATAGAACGGCTGCGAGTGGGTTACGAATCTGCGCATTCACTTTATCTCGGTAAAGTAAAGGACGAGCCCAGTGTGAGCCGGCAAAATGATCCCTTGGGGACGGAGGAAAACGGATCACTGAGGGGGTCGGCCTGACCCAGTGATCCGTTTTCCTCCGTCCCCAAGGGATCATGAAGTTGAATGCCAGATTGTCCGAATGCGGCCCGCGTAACTACAAATCGGTCCCCGCGCCCAGCAGCTTGCGCATGACCTGTTCAGGGTTAACCGAGCCATCGCGCGGGGCCAGGGCAGTGATCTTCTTCTGCATCTTGTACTCGTGCAGCTCGTCCTCGAGCTGGCGCACGCGGGCGCGGAGCTTCTCGTTCTCGCGCTCGCGCTCCTCGGCACGCTCCTTCATATCGAGGATGCGCACCACGCCGGCAAGGTTGATGCCCTCGTCGGTCAGCTGGTTGATGAGCTCCAGGCGCTCGATATCGGCACGCGAATACAGGCGCGTGTTGCCGCCCGAGCGCTGGGGGTTCACCAGGCCCTTGGACTCGTAGACGCGCAGGGTCTGCGGATGCATGCCGGTCAGCTCGGCCGCCACGCTGATCATGTACAGCGGTTTGTTCCTATTGTCCTCGGCCATGCTACCTGACCCCTTTTCGTCTCGTTATCGTCCATCATAAGCCCGCGGGCGCGGGCGTGCGCCATGACCGCCCTAGTACGTCGCCTTGTAACGGTTGACCTTCTCGCGGTAGTCGCGCGTGTCGGCCTCGCGCAGCTTGGTCATGGCATCGCGCTCGTCATCGGACAGGTTCGTGGGAACCTGCACCTTAATCTCGACGAGCAGCGCGCCTGTGCGGCCACGGTGCTTGACGTCGGGTGCGCCCATCTCCTTAAAGCGGAACTTCTTGCCCGTCTGGGTACCCGCGGGCACCTTCAAACGGACCGTCGCACCGCCGGGCGTGGGCACGTCCACCGTGCAGCCGAGCGCCGCCTCGTAGACCGAGACCGGTACCTCCATGGTCACGTCGGCACCTTTGCGCTTAAACAGCGGATGCTCCTCCACGTGCGTGGTCACGACCAGGTCGCCGCGCTCGCCGCCGGCAACGCCGTACTCGCCGCGACGTTTATAACGCAGCTTGCCGCCGTCGACCGCGCCTGCAGGCACCGAGACCGTAATGGTCTGCTGCTCGCCCGTCGAGGGAATACGGTAGGTGACCTTGTGCGTCACACCGCGAAACGCGTCCTCGGCCGTCACATCAACGGTCAGCGACAGGTCGCCGCCCTTGCGAGCGCGGCTGCGACCCGCGCCGGCACCGGCAGCGCCCGCAGCCCCGGCAAAGCCCGAGCCCCAATCGCTGCCCCAAGCGCCGTTGCCGCTAAAGATGCTGTCGAAGATATCGCCCCAGCCACTGGCGCCCGCGCCGGCACCGTAGCCGCCGCCATACGCGCCGCCCGCGCCCGGCATGCCGCCAAACATGAGCATCTGGTCGTACTCTTTGCGCTTCTTCTCGTCCGAAAGCGTCTCGTAGGCCTCGCTGATCTCCTTGAACTTGGCCTCGTCGCCGCCGGCATCGGGGTGATATTTTTGCGCGAGCTTGCGAAACGCGCTCTTGATCTCTTTGTCGGAGGCGCTCTTGGATACGCCCAGGATGTCATAGAAGGTTTTGCCTGCAGCCATCGTAGCTCCTCTCCTGTTACATCCGCCGTCCCTGCGGACGGCGGCTCATGCTGTCACATGGCACTTGGCCAGAAAGGGCCCCGGGTGTTGCCCCGGGGCCCTTCTCAATTACTCCTCGGTGCTCTCGGCCGTATCGGCCGTAGCATCCTCGGGCGCCGCTTCGGGCTCCGGTGCGGGGCGCTTCTCGCCACCGTAGGTCACCGTCACCATGGCGGAACGCAGGATGCGATCCGCCATGCGGTAGCCCTTCTGGTACACATCGTTGACGGTCTCGTCGTACTGCGATGCGTCCTCGACACGCCCCACAGCCTGGTGCTCGAGCGGATCAAACGCCTCGCCCTTGGGGTCTATGGGCTCAACGCCCTCGTGCGCAAACACATCGAGCAGCTTGGCATGCACCGCGTCAACGCCATCGACGAACTGCTTAAAGTCGTCGGAAAGCTCCTGGCCACGGGCATGGTCAATTGCACGCTCGATATCGTCAACCACCGGCAGCAGCGCAGTGACGAGCTTCTCGGTCGCGCGCTCGCGCTCGGCGATGCGCTCGTTGGCGGTGCGGCGACGGAAGTTCTCCCAGTCGGCCTGCAGACGGGCGGTGCGCTCGGTGGCGTCCTTTGCCTTGTCCTCGGCGGCCTTCTGAGCCTCTGCCGCAGCATCGAGCTCGCTGCGCACGTCGGCAAGCTCCTTTTGGGCCTGCTCGAACTTGAGCTTAAAGTCGTTGTCGGCGGCTTCCTCACCGGCGCGGATAGCAGCTTCCACCATCTCGTCCTCGGTCATCGTCGCCTCCTTGTTGGAATCCTCTACCTGGTTCTCGGCAGCCTCGACGGCCTCGGTCTCATTGACCTCGGTATCGTCGACGGCCTCTACGGGAATCTTCACGTCCTTCTCCTCAGAGTCAACGGGGGCGGCGCCAGTGGCAGCCGCCTCCGTGCGAGCTTTACGGGCGGACATGATTACTTGTCCTCGTCGTCCACAACCTCGTAGTCGGCATCGACGACGTCATCGTCGGCAGGCTGGGCGCCGGCGGCACCGTCGGTCTGCTGCTGAGCGTCGGCGTAGACAACCTGAGCCAGCTCGTAGGCCACGGACTGCAGGGACTCGCCGGCGGCCTTGATGGCCTCGACGTCAGAGCCCTCGAGCGCCTTCTTGGCGTCGGCGATAGCGGCCTCTGCCTTGGACTTCACGTCGGCGGAAACCTTGTCACCGAGCTCGTTGAGGGTCTGCTCGGTGGAGTAGCACAGGCTGTCGGTCTGGTTGCGGACCTCGACCTCTTCCTTCTGCTTCTTGTCCTCCTCGGCATGAGCCTCGGCGTCCTTGACCATACGATCGACTTCGTCGTCGGAAAGCGCGGTAGAGCCGGAGATGGTGATCTGCTGCTCCTTGCCGGTGCCCTTGTCCTTAGCGGAGACCTTGACGATGCCGTTGGCGTCGATGTCGAAGGTGACCTCGATCTGCGGCACGCCGCGGCGGGCAGCCGGGATGCCGGTCAGCTGGAACTTACCGAGCGACTTGTTATCGCGGGCAAGCTCGCGCTCGCCCTGGAGCACGTTGATCTCGACGCTGGTCTGGTTGTCGGCAGCGGTGGAGTAGACCTCGGTCTTGGAGGTCGGGATCGTGGTGTTGCGGTCGATCATCTTGGTCATGATGCCGCCCATGGTCTCGACGCCCAGCGACAGCGGGGTAACGTCGAGCAGCAGGATGCCCTCGACGTCGCCGGTAAGCACGCCGCCCTGGACGGCTGCGCCGTCGGCAACGACCTCGTCGGGGTTCACGGACATGTTGGGCTGCTTTCCGGTCATGGTCTTGACCAGATCCTGGACGGCGGGCATACGGGTGGAGCCGCCGACGAGGATGACCTCGGTCAGATCGGAGAGCTTAAGCTTGGCGTCGCGCAGGGCATTGGTGACAGGCTGCTTGCAGCGCTCGAGCAGGTCGCGGGTGATCTTCTCGAACTCGGCGCGGGTCAGCGTGTAGTTGAGGTGCAGCGGGCCGGACTGGTTCATGGTAATGAACGGCAGGTTGATGGTGGTCTGCTGGGCGGCGGAGAGCTCCTTCTTGGCGTTCTCGGCGGCCTCCTTCAGACGCTGCAGGGCCATGGGGTCCTGACGCAGGTCGACACCGTTCTCCTGCTGGAACTTATCGGCCATCCAGTCGATGACGCGCTGATCCCAGTCGTCGCCGCCCAGGTGGTTATCGCCCGAGGTGGACAGAACCTCAAACACGCCGTCGGCGAGGTCGAGGATGGAGACGTCGAAGGTACCGCCGCCCAGGTCAAAGACCAGAATACGCTGGTCGGTGCCCTGCTTGTCCAGGCCATAGGCCAGAGCAGCAGCGGTCGGCTCGTTGACGATACGCTTGACGTTGAGGCCGGCGATCTTACCGGCGTCCTTGGTGGCCTGACGCTGGGCGTCGTTGAAGTAGGCCGGGACGGTGATGACGGCGTCAGTGACGGTCTCGCCCAGATACTTCTCGGCGTCAGCCTTCATCTTTGCGAGCGTCATGGCGCTCACCTGCTCAGCGGTGTAATCCTTGCCCTCGATGTCAACGACGGCACGGCCACCCTGGCCCTCCTTGACCTCATACGGCACGGTCTTGATCTCGGAGGTGCACTCGGAGTACTTGCGGCCCATGAAGCGCTTGATGGAGAACACGGTGTTCTTGGGGTTGGTGACAGCCTGGTTCTTAGCGGCCTTACCCACGACGCGGTCGCCGTCGGCACGGAAGCCCACGACGGACGGGGTGGTGCGGTCGCCCTCGGCGTTCACGATAATGGTCGGAGAACCGCCCTCGAGAACGGCCATTGCGGAGTTAGTAGTACCAAGGTCGATACCAAGAATCTTGCCCATTAGAAATTCCCTCTCTCTTGTGCGTTTGCACCGACTCGGCGGTCTGCCGAGCGGTGTTTCGGCTTGTCTTTCAGGATGTAGTGTATCCCCTTATGGGCCGGAATATACAAAATCTAAGTCAATTCATATAAGATTTCTTATTGCCGAGAGTTTAGGTTCTTAAATGCGCAGGTAGATGCGCTGTTTGAGTTCTAGGCAAATCTATCGAGATCTATGTAGAGATGGCTGAGGCTTGGGTCCGAGGGTGCCTGGGGCTGCCTTGCGGAAAGCTCGTCCCGTTTTGAGCGTGGATTCCGGGCCGCGGTTTCCGTCTGAAGGCTCAACCGGAAACCGCGGCCCGTTTTGAGAGCTGATACCGGGTCGCAGTTTCCGCTAGCGGGCCCAACCGGAAACTGTAACCCGGTTTTCGGCCAAATAACGGGATGCCCTTTCCGCAGGCGCGCTCAATAGCTCAATATTTCAAGTCACCTTTAGCTAACATTTGCGCAGCTCAACGGCCCCACCTGCGCGTTTTTTAGTAAACCTTGGCATACTCGGCGAACGGTATGAAGATGCCGGCCAGAGGGTATTGCAAACGGTCGCTCCCGTGGTATGTTTTTGCCCGAATCAAACCGGCGCGCATCGTCTGTAGCGTCGGTCAACAGAGAGGAAACTACCATGGCTCATCCCGTAATTGATGCCGACGAGTGCATCGCTTGTGGCGTTTGCGTCGACTCCTGCCCCGCTGGCGTTCTGGAGCTCCAGGACGTCGCCACCGTCGCTGACGAGGATTCCTGCGTCGCCTGTGGCGCTTGCCAGGACGCTTGCCCCGCTGGCGCGATCACCGAGATCGTCGAGGAGTAATAACTCCCCCACTTGCACACTCAAAAGTACACCGTGCACAAAAAAGGAGGCCTCCGCATCGCCGCGGAGGCCTCCTTTTGCATTCGTCGTTACTAGGACAGGTCATCTTCGTAGGGCATCAGATCTGCCAGATAGCCCTTTTCCTTGAGCATGGCCTCGATCTCGTCAAGGGTTTGCTCGTCTTCCGCCGCGATGCGGTGGAAGTGATAGCCACTTGTCACCGTCAGCAGCGGAAAACTCTTGCCGCTCTCGATATCGTGCAGGTAGCGCTCAACATCGCGACGATTGCGAATGTCCAAGTCGGCCGTGATCTTACCGTATACGCGGTGATTGACGATCACGTTGAGCACGGCACCTCCGGCGTCGACGATACTCGTGAGCTCATCGCCTGCCTGCTCCACGCTGTGGCGAACCTTGACCAAGCGCGTGGGCACGGCGGGGCTGCTGGGGGCCTCCTGCAGCACATAACCACGGTTGGTTGCCACGATATCGTGCCCATCGGCACGTAACAGGGCAATATCCTGAACCACGACCTGACGGCTCACGCCAACCTCGCGGGCAAGCGCGCTGCCCGATACGGGCTCCGTGGCCCCCTCGAGTACGCCCATGATGGCACGGCGACGCTCGCGGCCGTCCATTATTTACCGTCCAGCAGACGCAGGTGCTTAAGCGAGAGATCGAGAATCGGCGCAGAGTGCGTTAACGCCCCCGAGCTAATAAAGTCAACGCCCAGGTCGGCGAGCGCGCGGATATTGCTGGCGTCCACGTTGCCCGAGCACTCGGTCTTGGCACGGCCGGCGATAAGCTCAATCGCGGCAGCCATGTCGTCGTGGGTCATGTTGTCGAACATGATGATATCGGCACCGGCCTCCACGGCTTCGCGTACCATGTCCAGGTTCTCGCACTCAATCTCGACCGTCGTGGTAAACGACGCATGGGCGCGCGCCATCTCGATCGCGCGCGTCACGCCACCGGCGGCATCGACGTGGTTGTCCTTGAGCATGACGGCCGTCGACAGGTTGTAGCGGTGGTTGCTGCCGCCGCCGATCTCGACCGCCGCCTTCTCAAACACGCGCATGCCCGGCGTGGTCTTACGCGTGTCGACAAGCACGGTCTTGGTGCCCTCGAGCGCCGCGGCCATGCTGTGCGTGTAGGTAGCGATGCCGCTCATGCGCTGCAGGTAGTTGAGTGCCACGCGCTCACCCGAAAGCAGCACGCGCGCGTCGCCGCGCACCTGACCCACATGGTCGCCGGCGTGCACCTCATCGCCATCGACGACATCAAACAGCACCGAGCTCTGCGAATCCAGCAGCTCAAAGGTGCGAGCGAACACATCCAGGCCGGCGATGATGCCATCGGCTTTGGCGATAAGCTCCACCGTGGCGGGACGCGCCGTGGGGCACACGCTCGCCGTGCTCACGTCCTCAAAGGTAATGTCCTCGCGCAGAGCCTGCAGAATCAGATCATCGACGACGAGCTTCATGGTAATGGGATTCATGGTCTACTCCTCCACGGCCTGCGTGCCGGCGGCACGGGCCAAATCATCGATTGCCAGGGGATCGGCGCTCAGGGCGCGATGACGGCCATCGAGCGCGGGATCGCCCGCCTGCTCCACGGCCAGCGACTCGCCGGTACGCATATACCACGCGGCGCGACGACCCCAGACCAGCGCTTCGAGCAGGCTGTTTGATGCGAGGCGATTCTTGCCGTGAACGCCGTTGCAAGCCGTCTCGCCCGCGGCGTAGAGCTCGGGCATCGAGGTACGGCCGTCCTTGTCGACCCACACGCCGCCCATAAAGTAGTGCTGCGTGGGCGTAACGGGAATGGGCTCGCCCAAGATATCGCGGCCGTCCTCCAGGCAGCGCGCGCGGATGTTGGTAAAGTGCCCGGTCACCACATCGCGCTCGACGGGGGCAAAGCTCAGCCATTCGTGCTCGGTGCCGTCCTGCTTCATCTGCTCGCGAATGGCGGCGGCGACCACGTCACGCGGCTGCAGCTCGTCGGTAAAGCGCTCGCCAGCGGCGTTGAGCAGAATCGCGCCCTCGCCGCGGCAGCTCTCGCTGATCAGGAAGGTGCGGCCCGGCTGCGGCGAGAACAGCCCCGTGGGGTGAATCTGTACGTAGTCCAGGTGCTCCATCTTAATGCCATGCTCCTGAGCGATGTAGCAGGCATCGCCCGTGAGCTGCGGGTAGTTGGTCGAATGGTCGTATACGCCGCCGATACCGCCCGTCGCCCACAGCGTGTGGCTGGCATGGATCTTAAACGGCTTGCCGGCATGCTCACCCTCGGCGGTATTTGTCAGCTCGTCGGCGGGACGAACCGAGTTGTCCTCGTCCACGGGAACGGCGACGACGCCGGTGCACACCGTGGCCCCATCGCGCTCGCCCGTCAGGATGTCGGTCATGGCCACGTGCTCAAGAATCTGCACGTTATCCAGCTTGCGAACGGCCTGGAGCAGCTTGGTCGTTATCTCCTTACCCGTAATATCGGCATGGAAGGCAATGCGCGGGCGGCTGTGCGCGCCCTCGCGGGTAAAGTCGAGGCTGCCGTCGGCCTTGCGCTCGAAATCCACGCCCATCGCTAGCAGGTCGTTGATGACCGAACGGCTCGAGCGGATCATGATGTCGACGCTCTCGCGGCGGTTCTCGTAGTGACCGGCGTGCATGGTGTCCTCAAAGAAGGCATCGTAGTCTGAGCCTTCGGGCAGCACGCAGATGCCGCCCTGCGCGAGCATCGAATCGCACTCGTCGACAGTGCCCTTGGAGAGCATGATCACGCGCGTGCTCGTCGGCAGATTGAGGGCCGCGTATAGGCCCGCCACGCCGCAGCCGGCAATGACGACGTCGCACTCCATGTCGGGGTATTGCTTGGTTTCCACAGGAATCCTCTCCCTTGTAATGTGGCGTAAGGGGCTGTCCTTCATGCCACATTGGCTTAGCGCGCCGCGTACTCGAGCATGCGGTCGAGCGTGAGCTTGGCCTGATCGGCTGCCTCGTCCGACACGCCAATCTGCACCTCGCCCTCGCCCGTCTCCAGGCAGCGCACGAGCTTTTCGAGCGTGATGAGATCCATGTTGACGCAGGTGGGCTGCACCGCAGGGAAGTAGAACTTTTTGCCGGTGCCCTCGCAGCGGCGCTCGAGCTCGTAGAGCACGCCGCGGACCGTCACGATGATGAACTCGTTGGCGTCCGACTCCTCGGCATACTTGATGATGCCGGCGGTGGAGCCGATGTAGTCGGCCTCGGCAAGGACGTCGGCCTTGCATTCGGGGTGCGCCAGTACGAGCGCGTTGGGATGCGCCTCCTGCGCATCGACAATCTGCTCGACGGTGATGATGTGGTGGCGCGGGCAGTAGCCCTTGTTAAGCATGACGTGCTTTTGCGGCACCTGCTCGGCTACGAAGCGGCCCAGGTTTTGATCGGGGATGAACAGGACGTGTTGCTGCGGCAGCTCGGACACGATCTTGACGGCGTTGGAGCTGGTGACACACACGTCGCTCCAACTCTTGATCTCGACCGTCGAGTTGACGTAGCAGACCACGGCAAGGTCGTCGCCGTACTCGGCGCGCGCTGCATCGACTGTCTCGCGCTTGACCATGTGAGCCATGGGGCAGTCCGCGCCCGGCTCGGGCAACAGCACGGTCTTGGTGGGATTGAGCAGCTTGGCGCTCTCGCCCATAAACTCCACGCCGCACAGCACGATGGTCTGCTGCGGCAGGCTTTTGGCGAGCTTTGCCAGGTAGAAGCTGTCGCCGACGAAATCGGCAACGGCTTGGACCTCGGGCGCCACATAATAGTGCGCCAAGATCACCGCGTCACGTTGGGTTTTTAGTTGCTGAATGGCCTCGACGAGCTCTGCGGACACCAATGCCGCGCGCTCCGTTGCCGTCGTTGCCGATGCCAGGCCGGCCGCGATATCGCGCGCAAGCTCCGACGCATCCATGTTCGCGCTCTGTGCCATCAAGGCCCCTCTCTTTTGGCGAATCTTGGGGCTTTAGTATGACACCTAGGTTTACAGCTGACAAGACAGCTGTAAACCTAGGTGTAAAGTTGAAATAAAGATTCAATCATGCGGCAGGTCCATTTTCGAACTGGCAAGCTGAGGATAGTCGAGCTCTCGATAGCGCAGGAAGCACCTTTCGCCACCGCAATACCACTCGGCGCGAGTTGCGCACCGTGGGGCGCAAACGGGGCGCACCCCCGCAAGCGGCGCGTGCCCGATGTGGCAAAATCGAACTACTTAAGGGGGCCGAATGCTCAAGATTATTGCCTGCGACGATGATGTCGCTTTTCTAGATAGACTGCACCGGATGATCGACCGTTGGTCGACCGAGACGGGCACGGCGGTCGATGTTGCGCTCGTCACGCGCGGCGAGGACCTGCTGGCCCGCCATGCCGCATCGCGCGCCGACATCATCTTGCTCGATATGATCATGCCGCTCGTCAACGGCATGGACACCGCACGCGAACTGCGCCAGGCCGACACCGCCGTGCGCCTGGTGTTCCTCACCTCGTCGCCCGAGTTCGCGCTGGAATCCTACGAGGTCCGCGCCTTCGACTATCTGCTCAAGCCCGTGACTTACGAACGCCTGGCGCGATTACTCGACGAGCTTTCGAGCATGCGCCCGGCGGCAACCGACGAGCTCGTGATCAAAACTTCCTTTGGCTACCACGCCTTGCGCCTGTCCGACATCGAATATGCCGAGGCGCGCAACAAGCACGTGGTCTTCCACCTGCGCGACGGACGCGACATCGAGGCACTCGAGTCGTTCCGCAGCGTCGAGGACCGTTTGGCGCAAAATGCCACCTTCTTTAAATGCCACCGTAGTTACCAGGTCAACTTGCGCAACATCGACCACTTCGATCGCACGGACATCGTCATGCGCTCCGGCGCGTGCATCCCGCTTTCGCGCAGCTGCAAGCAGGGATTCCAAGACGCCTACTTTGCGGTGCGCTTTGAGGGCGGGAGGCGCTGATGGTCTCCTCGGTCGAAATGATCCTTTGGGCAATCCACCACGCCACGACGCTACTCTTTGGCGTCTTTGCCTCGGCGGCGCTGTGCGGTATCGAGATCAACCGGCGTCATGCGCTTGAACTGGTGCTGGTCGGTGCCGTAACCGGATGCGCATTTGGCCTCGCCAATGCCGTCGGCGGCGAGCTTTTCGCCCGCCAGGTATATCCGCTCGTCGTGCATCTGCCGCTCATCATCTATTTGTGTGCGCGCTACCGCCTGAGCCCGCTGCTTGCCGCGCTCGGCATTACGAGTGCCTATCTGAGCTGCCAGTTCAGCAATTGGATGGGCATCGCCGCCTTTGCCGCAACCGATTCGCAGATTGCGTACTATCTGGCGCGTATCGCGACCACACTCGCCGTCTTTGCCGTCCTGTTGCATTGGGCCGGCGACATCGGTCCGCGCTTGGCGATTAAAAGCACCACCGAGCTGGGCATCCTTTTAATCCTGCCGCTCGTCTATTACGTCTTTGACTATGCCACCAACGTCTACACCACGCTGTTCCACTCGGGCTCGGTGGTGACGGTTGAGTTTTTGGCATTTGCGCTCTGTGCCTTCTATCTTATGTTTCTTGCCGTTTACCTGCGCGAATACGAAGAAAAGGAAACCGCCGAGCGAGAGCGTTGGATGCTCGAGACCCGCGACAGCGCCGCCATCAAAGAGCTCGAGGCTTGGCGTCAATCTGGGCGCGAGCTGTCGATTCTGCGCCACGACATGCGCCACTTCCTACGCGGCCTGGCCGCTTTAATTGAAGAGGGCCACACCGACGAGGCGCTCAAACGCATCGATGAACTCTGCGAAGCCGGCGATCGCACCGCCGTACGCCGCTTCTGCGCCAACGAGACCGTAAACATCGCGCTTTCGTCATTTAACTCGGATATCAATAGAAACGGCATTACCGCCAACCTGCGCGCCGCCGTACCCGAAACCATCCACGTAGGCGACGCCGACCTGTTTAGCGTGCTCTCAAATGCCTTGGAAAACGCTATCACCGCCGCAAGCGCCGCACCCCAAGGAAAGCGATTCGTCGACCTTGACCTGCGATTAGAGGACAGCCAGCTGCTGCTGTTAGTTTCCAATACGTTTGACCGCGCGCCGCGCATGGTCGACGGCATGCCCGTGACCCGGCATGCGGGCCACGGCTTTGGCACCAGAAGCATCAAACTCGCCGTGGAGCGCATGAACGGCAACTGTCAGTTCCGCATTAACGGCGATCGGTTTGAGCTGCGCGCTGTGATGTAGAAGTGCGGCGCCGATCTCGCGGCGTGTCTTGCCCGCCAGGCAATCGCTCACCGGTGCCAATCCGCTACAGCGGAGCGGCCGCCGGAGTCAGCTGCTTGATGTAGGCCCACATGCGCTGCTTAGCGGCCTTGTCGGTGAGTGCCGCCTCAAAGCCATCGAGCGCGAGTACGCGGCGGCCCTGCACATGGGCGACCAAGCCGGGCTTGAGCATGGCGGTGTCGAAGTCATCGATTGCCACGAGCATGTCGGCGTAGGTCTCGCGCATGACATCGGCCGCGTTGTTGTCGAGCAGTAGCACCGCCTCGGGGTCCAAGGCCTCAAGCGCCTCGCGGAACAGCTCGCACGGTAGAGTCTCGCCCACCGCGGCCGCTCCGTCACCCACGCCAGCGACGCTTGCCAGCACGCAAAAATCCTCGGGCGCGTAGCCGATGGCCCCAAGCGCCTTGCGCAACGCCGCGCCATCCGGGCCGGCGGCAAGCTCGCCACCCGAACGCTCGGCCTCGTCCAGATCGCCTTTGACCAGCACGATCGGCGAGCACGCGTTGCCCGCGATACGCACGCCACGACCCGCGAGCGATGCGAGCTCCTGCTCGGTCGCCTGGGCGATGGCTTCTTTTTTCTGGCTTTGTGACGTGGGCATGCGCTCTCCAATCGTTTGCGTGCCCACCATTATATAAAAGAGCCGCCCGCGAGTGGTTGCTTTGCGGGCGGCTGGGTATAAGCACGGTCGTACTGAGTTTTACGCGGCCGAACCGCGTCGCATTATGGAGGTCACCATGGCTGACATTAATCAGATTACCCCCGAGAACTTCGATTCCATCGTTAACGACAGCCTGCCCGTGCTGGTCGATTTTTGGGCACCGTGGTGCGGGCCCTGTCGATCCCTCTCGCCCATCGTTGACGAGGTTGCCGATGAGCTGGCGGGCAAGCTTGCCGTTGCCAAATGCAACGTCGATGACAACCAGGACCTGGCCATGAAGTATGGCGTCATGAGCATCCCCACGCTGATTGTGTTTAAGAACGGCGAGGAGATTGACCGCTCGGTTGGCGCCCTGCCCAAGGCGAGGCTGCAGGCGCTGCTGGAGAAGCATCTGTAATACGCTTGTTACATGTTGCCGTCTGTCTGCCGTCCATGAGCGCTTTTGCACCGCTCGCCGGACTTCTGGATGTACCGAGTGCAACCACGGATAGTATGGTAGTCACAAACAGCCCCCAGTGAACGGGTGCGGGTCGCACAGACTCGTACCCGTTTTCTTATGCAGCCGCGCGCAGAGCGGGCGTAGTAAAATCTGAACCACTGAACTGCCCCATACAAAAGGAGATTTTCCATGCATGATGTTGGAATGAACATGAGCCAGCTTGCCATGAGCGTCAAGCAGGTCGACGACACCATCGAGCTCGCTCACGAATGGAGCCATCAGTTGCTGCATGCGACCGAGAATTTTGACATGGAGCGCATCGGCGCCAAGCTCGAGGCCGCCATGGCCGCGCTGCACGAGGCCCACGACGCACTCGAGGGCTACGAAGAGGCCATCGAGGCCGACCACAACTCTGTCGGCTCCGTGAAGCTGGTGTAAAGTGGCCGAACACGAGCACGGCTGCGGGTACGAGCACGAGCATCCGCACGGGGCGGACGGTGACGCAGGCTGCCACTGTAGTGGCTCCGGCTCCGAGCTGGTTCGCTTTTCGGTTACCGCACCGGACGACCTGCTGCGCCGTTTTGACGAACAGATCGCGCGCCGCGGCGACGTGGCCAACCGCTCCGAGGCCGTGCGCGACCTGATTCGCGCCTCGATTGCCAAGGAGCAGATGCGCACGCCCGATGAGCATGTTATCGGGTCGCTCACCATGATCTACGACCACCATACCGGCGACCTGACGCGCCGTCTGGACGAAGTGCAGCACGACTACACCGACGAGATCGTATCGACCATGCACGTGCATCTGGATCACCACAACTGCTTGGAGATCCTGGCGCTCAAGGGTCGCGGCGAGCGTGTCTACGAACTAGCTGACCGCCTGCTGGGCCTGCGCGGCGTTAAGCACGGCGAGCTCACGTGCGCCGCCACCAAGCAGAGCCTGGGGCTGTAGCTGGATTTCCCGCAGCGCACCTGCCAAAAAGGGACAGGTTTATTTTGGCAGGTTTAGAAGTTTTACCTACCAAAATAAACCTGTCCCTTTTTGGTCGGTTTTGATGAGGGGTGTCGCATGCGGCATGTGCATATTCATGTGACGGGCATTGTGCAGGGCGTTGGCATGCGACCGTTTGTGTATCGCGAGGCCATAGCGCATGGCATTTGCGGATGGGTGCTCAACGCGGGCGACGGCGTGCATATCGAGGCGCACGCTTGTGCCGAGGCGGTTGACGGATTTGTCGCTGCACTTTCTGAGCATGTGCCCGCGGCGGCTCGCGTAGAGCATGTCGAGGTTGTGGACTTGGCAGCCAACGGTTGGGATGCCGCCAATGAACAGGGTTTTCGCATCGTAGCCTCGCAGGACCAGACCGCGCACACGACGCTCGTCTCGCCCGATATCGCCACCTGCGACGATTGCCTGTGCGAGTTGTTCGATCCCGCCGACCGACGCTACCACTACCCCTTTATCAACTGCACCAACTGCGGGCCGCGCTTTACCATCATCCGATCGCTGCCTTATGACCGAGCGGCTACCTCGATGGACCGTTTCCCCATGTGCCCCGCCTGCGCCGCAGAGTATGCCGATCCACTCGACCGTCGCTTTCACGCACAGCCCGATGCCTGCTTTGATTGCGGACCGCATATTACGTGGCGCGAGGCTGTGAACGGCGATGCGTGCGGGAATTCGTCCGCGACACCGGCCGTCGGCACCACATGCGAGGCCAGCGACGCTATCATCGAGCGCTGTGTTGAGCTGCTGGCCAGCGGTGGCATCGTCGCCATCAAGGGCCTGGGCGGATTCCATCTAGCCTGTGACGCTGCCAACGAGCAGGCGGTGGCCGAGTTGCGCCGTCGCAAGCGTCGCAGCAATAAGCCGCTTGCCGTCATGGTGCGCAGTCTTGCCGATGCCGGGCGCCTGTGCCATATCGACGACGCTGAGCGCGAGCTTCTCGCCGGCAGTATCCGCCCCATTGTGCTGCTGCGCCAGCGCACTGCTGGCGAGGGCAACGGCGGTTCCCCCGACATCCTCGCCCTCGCGCCATCTGTCGCGCACGACTTGCCCGAGCTCGGCGTCATGCTCCCCTATACGCCGCTTCAACATCTGTTGCTTGCCGCGGCAGAAGCCTGCGGTATGCACGCGCTCGTCATGACCAGCGGTAACCTGAGCGAAGAGCCCATCGAGACCGATGACGATCTTGCCTGGGAACACCTCGTTGCCGCCGGCATCGCCGACGCGTTGCTCGGTAACGACCGCGCGATCCTCTCGCGCTACGACGACTCTGTAGTGCGCGTGGTCGACGGCGCCGTTATGCCCGTGCGCCGCGCTCGCGGATATGCACCCCAGCCGCTGCCGTTGCCGGCGCTCGACGGCGCTCCGTCCTGCGTGCTCGCCTGCGGGCCACAACAAAAGGCCACGATTGCGCTCACGCGCGAAGGGACGAACGGCGAGGCAACCTGTTTTGTGTCGCAGCATATCGGCGATGTTGAAAACGGCGGGACCTTCGATGCCTGGAACGCCGCGCGCACGCGCTTGGAAGATCTCTTTGACTTGGCGCCCGCCGCCTTGGCCTGCGATTTACACCCCAGCTATCTATCGGGCCAGTGGGCGCGCGAGCAGGCGCGAAAATGCAATCTGCCGCTCGTCGAGGTGCAGCACCATCATGCGCATATCGCGAGCGTAATGGCCGAGGCCATCGCCGCGGGCCAGCTTACAACCGACGCGCGCGTCCTTGGCATCGCCTTTGACGGCACCGGCGCCGGCACCGATGGGACCATTTGGGGCGGCGAGTTTCTTGTCACCGGCCTTGGCGGCTTTGAGCGCGCCGCGCATTTGCGCACCTGGGCGCTCCCCGGCGGGGCGGCCTCCGTGCGCGACGCCCGCCGCAACGCCTTTGCCCTGCTCAGTGAGCTCGGTCTGCTCGAGCACCCAGGTACCGCTCGGCTTTTGGACAGCCTCGACGAGCAAACGCGCAGCGTGACAGCCACCATGATCGAGCACGGCATCAACAGCCCGCGTACCAGCAGCATGGGGCGTCTCTTTGATGCCGCGGCAGCGATTCTGGGCATCTGCGACAAGGCAACCTACGAGGGCGAACCCGCCATAGAACTCGAAGCCGCCGCCTGGCGCGCGCTCGACAACGAAATCGCCCGTTTTCCCGACGACAACGCCGGTTATTTCGCATCTGGCCCATCGTGGCTGGACGGCCCCTATGTTCTGGACCAGAAAGCACTCTTTGAGGCACTTTTGGGAGGAATTGAAGCCGGAGCGTCCGCCGACAGGCTCGCACTCGACTTCCATGTCGCCGTCGCGCGCTCCTCGGCGCGCATCGCCAGCGAAATCTGCGTGCACGAGGGCATCGATACCGTCGCGCTCTCGGGTGGCGTGTTCATGAACCGACTTTTGCTCCAGCTCCTCACCCGCGAGCTCAAAAGCATGGGTCTCACTGTCTTGGTTCCTCACTCCGTACCCGTCAACGACGGCTGCATCGCCTACGGTCAGGCGGCAGTCGCACGCACCCGCCTCGCACAGGTCGCACCGCAATAGGCTGTTCGGCCAGCCCACAAGCCACCGTCTCACAGGTGTAGCGCGTTTGCCCGCAGCGCCCGCGAGCGCTACCATCAACTGATGGATTATTGAGCGCCCGTCCAGCGCAAAGCGTATAAAAGGGGAACAATATGTGCCTTGCCGTTCCCGGTAAAGTAGTCAAACGCGACGACGACCTCAAGGCCACCGTCGACATGATGGGCATCGAGCGCCCCGTGTCGCTGCGACTCGTGCCGACGGCGCAGGTTGGCGACTATATTCTCGTACACGCCGGCTTTGGCATCCAGATTGTCGACGAGCAGGAAGCACAGGAAACGCTCGAGCTTGTTAATGCCATGTCCGAGCTGGTCGAAGAAGACCAGCTGGCCACCAACCCGGCGGAGGCTTACTAGTGGCGCCCGAGCAGCCGGCGCGCTCCGGTATCGATTTCTCGGCATTCCGCGATCCCAAGCTGGCTCGCGAGCTCATCGAGCGCATTCATGAGCTTGTCGGCGACCGCACCATCAACCTTATGGAAGTCTGCGGCACGCATACCGTGAGCATCGGGCGCTATGGCTTTCGCTCCATTATGCCGGCCGGGCTCAAGCTGCTGAGCGGCCCGGGCTGCCCCGTCTGCGTCACCGCCAACCGCGACATCGACCACGCAATCGCGCTCGCCAACATAGACGGCGCCATCATCACCACCTTTGGCGACATGATGCGCGTGCCCGGATCATCCACCTCGCTCGCTGCGCAAAAGGCGGCGGGGCGCGATATCCGCATCGTCTATTCCCCGCTCGACGCGCTCGACATTGCCGAGCAAAACCCTGATCGCCCGGTCATTTTTATGGGCGTGGGCTTTGAGACTACGACGCCCACCATCGCCGCCGCCATCTTGGAGGCCGAGGCGCGCGGGCTTTTGAACTTCTCGGTCTATTGCGCCCACAAGACCACGCCGCCGGCGTTGCGCGCCATCGCCAACGACCCCGAGACCACCATCGACGGCTTTATCCTGCCGGGCCACGTCGCCACCATCACGGGCTTGGCGCCCTTTAGCTTTTTGGTCGACGAATTTAATACCCCGGGCGTGGTCACGGGATTTGAACCGGTCGATATCCTGCAGGGCATCTGCATGCTGGTCCAGATAGTTGTCGAGGACAGGCCGGCGATTGACAACGCCTACCGCCGTGGCGTCAACGCAGACGGCAATCCCGTGGCGCGCCAGCTGGTCGAGCAGGTGTTTGAACCATGCGACACCACGTGGCGCGGGCTGGGGCCGATTGCGGCTTCGGGACTCGCCATTCGTCCCGAATTCTCGCGCTTTGATGCCCGTACCCGCTTTGATGTGCCCGTTGAGGCGACAGTCGAGCCGCGCGGGTGCCGCTGCGGCGACGTGCTGCGCGGGGCCATTACGCCGAGCGACTGCCCGCTCTTTGGCCGCACCTGCACGCCCGAGCACCCCGTCGGCCCGTGCATGGTGAGCTCCGAGGGCAGCTGCGCGGCGTACTACCGCTACCGCAACTAGCCCGGACACACCCGCACACCGGCACCACCCACGATTGGAGTTTTCGATATGGCCCATAGCGTTACCGATAGCACCGTCCTGCTGGGCCACGGCTCCGGCGGCCAGATGATGAAACGCATCATCGATGAGGTCTTTTTGGATGCCTTTGGGTCGCCCGAGCTGCTCGAAGGCAACGACGCCGGCGTCGCCACGCTGCCCGCGAGCGGGCGCATCGCCATGTCGACCGACAGCTTTGTAGTCTCGCCGCAGTTCTTCCCCGGTGGCAACATCGGCCGCCTCGCCGTGTGCGGAACCGTCAACGACGTCGCGACCTCGGGCGCCAACGTGCGCTACCTATCGTGCGGCTTCATCCTCGAAGAGGGCTATCCCATGGATAAGCTCCACCAGATTGTGCAGACGATGGCCGAAACGGCGCACGAAGCGGGCGTGTCCATAATCACGGGCGACACTAAGGTGGTCGAGCGCGGCGGGGCCGACGGCGTCTATATCAATACCGCCGGTGTGGGCGAGGTACCCGCGGGCGTGGCGCTCAGTGGCGCAAACTGCCGGCCCGGCGACGTCATCCTGGTGTCGGGCACACTGGGCGACCACGGCATCGCCATCATGAGTCAGCGCGAGGGTCTGGCGTTTTCGAGCACCATCGAAAGCGACGCCGCGCCGCTCAACCACCTGATTGCCGATGTGCTTTCCGCAGCACCCGACACACGCTGCTTCCGCGACCCCACGCGCGGTGGCCTGGCGTCCACACTCAACGAGTTTGCCCAGGCCAGCGGTGTTGCCATGGAGGTCGACGAAGATGCCGTGCCCGTGCGTCCCGGCGTGCAGGCCGCCTGCGAAATGCTCGGCTACGATGTACTGCAGGTGGCAAACGAGGGCAAGATGGTTGCCGTCGTGCCTGCCGAGCAAGCCGATGCCGCGCTGAGCGCCATGCGCGCCGCCCGCTACGGCGAGAATGCCGCCATCATCGGTCGCGTGCTGCCGCTTGAGTCAGGCGCCCGTCCCGCCGTGCGCGTGCGCACCGGCTGGGGCTCGACTCGTATCCTCGACATGCTCGTGGGAGAGCAGCTGCCGAGGATTTGCTAACGGCAAAAGCTTGCGGCCGGCGCGATGCGACTTGATATCCCTGGAGATGTTCAGATTCCAAGCTCGCCCAACGCGGAAGCCCAGTATTATGAGGTGCGTTTTTAAAGCCAATGACGGGAGCTTTCATGGCAGCAGCTTTTTCCCATGTGATCTTTGATCTGGACGGCACCATCCTCAACACGCTCGAGGACCTGGCGGCCGCCGGCAACCATACCTGCGAGACGCACGGCTGGCCCACGTTTGCCGTAGACGAGTACCGCTACAAGGTGGGAAACGGCATGCTCAAGCTGGTTGAACGCTTTATGCCCGCCGAGTACGCGGGAGACAGCCGTATGTTTGAGCAGACGCTTGCCGAGTTTAGGGCTTACTATGGCGAGCACAAGGAGGACCACACTGCCCCCTATGCCGGCACGATCGAGATGCTCGACCGCCTGCGCGCCGCGGGTGTGCAGCTTGCCGTGCTCACTAACAAGGACCACGTCTCGGCGGCTCCGCTTATCGAGAAGTATTTTGGTTCCGAGCGCTTTGCGCTGGTACAGGGCCGTGTCGATGCGTTTCCACCCAAGCCCGAAGCACCCGTCACGCTGCATGTGATGGAGGAGCTGGGTGCCGATCCGGCAACCACACTCTATGTGGGCGATTCCAATGTCGATATCCTGACCGGCCACAACGCCGGCCTTAAGAGCGCGGGCGTCAGCTGGGGCTTCCGCGGCCGCGCAGAGCTGGAAGCCGCCGGCGCCGACTACGTGGTGGACACCCAAGCAGAGCTCGCGGCGCTGGTGCTGGGCGAGTAACCACTCATCCCTTCCACGGGTAGCTAATGTGGGACGGGACTCTTTTAGCTGCCCCCGCAACAAAGAAATGTCCCCGACTGCCGGCAGAAAAGGAACGTCCCCAAGTGCCGCCTTCGACAGCGATGGCAACGCCACAGGCACAAGTGCCACTTTAAGCCAGCCAAGGGAACGCCGTTGTTTTGGCAACGACAGCGAAAGCCCGCCAGAGCGAGCAAGGCGCCTTGAAACGAGGCGGCATTGACCTTCTGGTCATGCCGCCGAAGTTGAAAGGCAGATTGCCGCTCTGGCGGGCTTGCAGCGTCGAGCAGTTGCGGCGTTTGGTAAAACGCCGCAACGAACTAGCTCATCATCGCATTCATCATCTCGGTGGTTGCGGAATCGTCGGCGGACCACTCGTTATCCTCGTTGGCGGAATACTTAAAGGTGACCTTGGTGTCCTTGGTCTTAGCGGCCTTGGTCACGTCGACCATGACCTGGCCGGCCATCTTGTACAGGTCGTCCTCGGACGGCAGCTCGTCGAGCGCTGCGACCTTCTCCTGATACTGAGTAGCAAAATCTTCGACAATCTTGTTCATGGACTTGCAGGTTATGGTGACCTCGGCGGTCGCGGTGCCCTTGTCCTCGTCGACCGTCACATCGCCGATCTTGTAGTCAAAGCCCTCGAGATAGCTCTTGGCATACTCCTTGGGATCGATGCCCAGCTGCTCAAACTCGTCGCCCGAAGCCTCTTCCAGGCCGGAGAGGAAGTCATCGCCGCCGTTCTTGATCTCGTCAAACTGACTCGTAAGGTCATTGGTGATGAGCTCCTCCACCGAAGGCCCTCCGCAGCCGGAAAGCAAAACCACGCACGCGACCAGGGCAGCCATCAGGGGCGCAAGCAGCAGCTTCTTTTTCATGACATTCCTCCAAACAAGCGGCGCCGCGCTCCCTACGCAGCGCACGTCGTGACAGTAAGTCCATATTAGCGGCCCGGCCCAACCCCCTGCGTCGCAAAAGCGCAGGCGGCTCAATTTGACGAACGAATGGCCCTTAAAGCAAGCCCCCTGCAATAAAATGCACCTGCTTAGCCTATTAAAAAAGGGTGGCCGGATAACCCGACCACCCTTGTGCATCTTCTGGATGCCGCAGACTACTTGCGGACGACCTTAACGATGGCGTCACCGGCGGCGACGGCAGACTCGGCCTCGACGGCGAGCTCGACGTCGGCGAACTCGGCGGTGTTGGACACAGCCACGACGACGCAGTCCTTGTAGCCGGCAGCGGCGATCTTGGCGCGGTCGATCTTGAGCATGGGCTGGCCAGCCTTAACGACATCGTCAGCCTTGACGAAGCCCTCGAAGCCGTCGCCGTTCATGTTGACGGTATCGACGCCAACGTGCACCAAAACCTCGATGCCGCTATCGGACTGCAGGCCCACGGCGTGACCCATGGTGACGGTCACCTTGCCGTCGCAG
The DNA here is from genome assembly GCA_018368535.1 of Collinsella sp. Lineage (GTDB taxonomy): Bacteria > Actinomycetota > Coriobacteriia > Coriobacteriales > Coriobacteriaceae > Collinsella. Next base: position 25,907 of record JAGZDZ010000028.1, read on the forward strand.
GGAGCGTAGACCAGTTCGTCCTCGGGCCACACGGCGCAGCCCTTGCCCAGCACCTCGCCGCTAAAGACGGGATCGGGCACGTCGGCCATCTTGATGACCTTGCCCTTGACGGGCGAGCACAGCACGTCGGCGCCGGCAGAAGTAGAGATGGAGGCAGGAGCAGCGGCAGCCGCGGGCTCAGCCTTCTTCTTGAACATGTCAAACAGACCCATACGTTTTCTCCTCTTGATTAAGCGCAACGTTATGCGCATGCCTATGGTGATTATAGTGCCAAATGATCAAATTGCTAAGGTGAGGGCTCGAATCGCAAGCCCTTCCAAGCCCTTCCCAAAACCTTTTACCAGTGGCACTCATATTGTCGATTACTCCAAGCCCTCGGTGCCGTTGGACTTGATGATCTTCTGATATGCGAAGAAGCTGTCCTTGCGGCGGCGCTCGTAGGTACCGGTGCCGTCGTCGTACTTATCGACGTGGATGAAGCCGTAGCGCTTGCGCATCTCGCCAGTGCCGGCGGAAACCAGGTCGATGGGACCCCACCAGGTGTAGGCGATCAGGTCAACGCCGTCGGCGATGGCCTCGCCCATAGCCTTGATGTGGCTCTGCAGATAGGCGATGCGGTACGGGTCGTGGATGGAGCCGTCCTCCTCGACCTCGTCGTAGGCACCCATGCCGTTCTCGACCACCATCAGCGGAATCTCGTAGCGGGCGTAAATCTCGTTGAGGGCGATGCGCAGGCCCAGCGGATCGATCTGCCAGCCCCAGTCGGTGGACTCCAGATAGGGATTCTTGCCGCCAAAGGTCATGTTGCCCTCGGTCATCTCGTGGTCCTTGTGGGTGCCCACGGTGCCGGACATGTAGTAGCTAAAGGTGTAGAAATCAACCTTGCCGTCGGCGATATCCTGCAGGTCGCCGTCCTCCATCACGAGCTCAACATCGTTCTCGGCCCAGAAGCGCTTGGCATAGAACGGGTACTTGCCGCGCACCTGTACGTCGGAGCAATACCAGTTCATGGTGTTCATCTCCTGCTGCGTGGCGAACACGTCGGCCGGATCGCACGTGGCGGCATAGGAGAGGATGAAGCAGTCCATGTTGCCCATCTTAAACTGCGGGTAATGCTCGTGGGCATAGCGCACGACGCGGCCGCTGGCGACAAACTGGTGATGCAGCGCCTGCATACGAGCCTGCGGCGTGGTATGGACCGCCGATGCCGGACCCTCAAAGCCCTGAATCATGCTGGTCTCAAAGAGGTTGCCCATGTCCTGAGTACCGCAGTTGATCTCGTTGAAGGTGAGCCAGAACTTGACCTTGTCCTGATAGCGGTCGAAGACGGTCTGGCAGTACTTCTCAAAGAAGCTGATGAGCTCGCGGCTCGCCCAGCCGTTGTATTTCTCGACCAGGTGATAGGGCATCTCGTAGTGCGAGAGGGTCACGAGCGGCTCGATATTGTGGGCGCGCAGGCAGTCGAAGACGCGGTCGTAGAAGGCGAGACCGGCCTCATTGGGCTCAGCGTCGTCGCCGTTGGGGAAGATACGGCTCCAGGAGATGGACATGCGGAACATATTGAAGCCCATCTCGGCGAACAGCGCGATGTCCTCCTCGTAGTGATGGTAGAAATCGATACCATCATGATTGGGGTAGAAGCGGTTGGGGTCGATGTCGATCGTAATCTGACGTGGCTCCTTGTAGCTGCCGCCCAAGAAATGGTCGTCGACGGAAGGACCGCGGCCGTCCACGTTCCAAGCGCCCTCAAACTGGTTGGCGGCGGTGGCGCCACCCCAATAGAAACCCTTGGGGAACTTGATGTTTGCCATGAGCATCTCCTTTGCATCGCGGGTCGATAATCCGAGTATCGCCTGCGCACGGGACGGGCAGAAGCGGGCGCGCCAAACCCGACACTTCTTTTCGCGCCCACGGACCGCCGCCGCCCCGTCCCTGACACTTCCTGATACCGACCAACAAAGGGACAGGTTTATTTTGGAAGGTTTTATCTGGGCAAACGCCGGCGGTAGGCGGCCGGCGTGCAGCCATAGCGCTCGGCAAATTTTTTGTAGAAGAAGCTCATATTGGCATAGCCCACCTCGCGCGCTGCGGCCTCTGCAGTAGCACCGGTGTCGAGTAGAGCCGCCGCGCGTGTCAGGCGGCTCTCCTGCACGAGCTGCATAAACGTGCGGCCCGTCTGCCGCTTGAGCAGCGCGCTCGCGTAGTTGGGACTCAGGTGCAGGTGGTGGGCTAAGTCGTCGAGTGTGCAATCGCAAGCATGCCGCTCGATGTAGCTCATCGCCGCCGCAACCTGCGCCGAGGGAAGTGCGGGCGCGTCCGTTTGCAGCAGCGCGGCCTCGTAGCTTTGCATAAGCTCGACCAGCAGCAGCTCGAACAGCCTCGAGGCAATCTGAGGACTCGCCGCTGTCGGCTCCAGGAGTTCGCAGAGCATCTCCTGCATGTACCGGCGCACGCGACGGCTGCCACCCGTGCGGAAATGCACGTGACCGCGGTGGTCGGTTTCGTCATTGAGGGCGTTGAGTAGAAATCGCGAGACAGTACCTGCGGACGAAAGGCTCTGATCCAGGCTGCGGCGCAACATCGGCCGCGAGATGACAATGCTCAGCATAATGTCATGCTCACCCAGCTCGCCTATGGCGTGCGGACATGCCGCATCGAGCAGGAGCACCTCATTTTGGGCGAGTGTGAGTTGTGCGCCGTTGACAATCTGCGGCGCGTTTCCGCAATAGACATAGCTGATTTCGACATAGTCGTGCACGTGCTCCGGTACGGGATTGAAACGCGAGTTGCGCACAATTGACAGGCCCTCGGGCATACCTTTTTGATGCAGAGCGCGCATTCGATTGCCGATCTTATGGACGTGATTATCGTCGATTTCCGGCTGAAAATCCCAGTCGAACGCATCGCACCAGTCATAGCGGGCACCCGCGCGGTATGCGCGCTCGCTATCGGTCAGCTCGAGCAAAAGATTGTCTAAACGTGCGATATCCATAGCTCCACCATCGTTGATTTAGTCATATTCTGCCGTGGTTTTGATATTAGCAGGGCAGCGCGGACGACGTACCCTGACTTCAATCGATTTAAAAGGTTGGTTTTAGAGGAGTGGATATGGCAGCATACGGCAACCATGTGCTTCCGTTCTTGTGGCTCAAGGGCGAAGAACGCGAGACGATTACCGAATACTTAGAGCAGATTGCCGGCGCAGACATCCATGAGGTCTGCCTTGAGTCGCGCACGCATCCCGAATTTTGCCGCGACGGCTGGTGGTCCGACCTGCGTTTTATCATTGGCGAGTGCAAGCGCCTGGGCCTTAAGATCTGGCTGCTCGATGATGCCCACTTTCCCACGGGCTACGCCAACGGCGCGCTTGCAGGCGAGGATGTAGACCCCGCGCTCAAGAAGACTGTGCTTAAGCATCACACGGTAACGGTCGTTGGACCCCAGCCGTCCACGACCATCAAGCTCGGCAACCTCATGGATCCCACGGAGCACTTTGTGGGCGCGGCGGGTTTTGACGCTGCCGGCGCATCGCTCGACCTTGAGCTCGCCGTTGAGCAAACCGAGGGCGGCACTCCCGCCTGCCTGCGCTTTGACGCTCCCGCCGGCGTCACCACCCTCGAGCTCTACGTCACCAGCCAAAAGACCGGCTTTCGCGATGAATACATCAACATGGTCGACGCCGATTCGTGCCGCATGCTCATCAACGCCGTCTACGAACCCACATTCACGCATCTGGGCGACGAGTTCGGCAAGACCATTCTGGGGTTCTTTACCGATGAGCCTGGCTTTATGAACGAGAAGGGTGCGACCCTCGAAGACGCTTCTACCAGCAGCTTTATCGGACGCGGTGACATGGCGCTGCCATGGTCGGACGAACTTGCGCGACGCCTGCACGAGGCACTGGGCACAAATTGGCTGAGTGAGCTCCGCGGGCTTTGGACGCGCGACCCCGCCGGCGCTCGGGTCCGCCACACCTACATGGACATCGCCACGCAACTCTACCGTGCGTGCTTTGACGAGCAGATTGGTGACTGGTGCCGCGAGCGCGGCGTTATGCACATTGGCCATGTAATCGAGGACAAGAGCTGCCACACACGCTTGGGCCAGGGCGCTGGGCACTACTTCCGCGCTGTCGCCGGTCAGGACATGGCGGGCATCGATGTGGTTATTAACCAGCTCGCCCCCGGCATCGACCACGGCCCTTACAGCTACTTCCATGGCGCATGGAACATGGAGTTCTTTACCTACGCGCTTGCCAAACTGGGCTCTTCGGCCGCGCGCCTCGACCCCAAAAAGCAAGGGCGCTGCATGGCCGAGGTCTTTGGCGCCTTTGGCTGGCACGAGGGCTTGCGCGAGATGAAATGGATTGCCGACCACATGCTCGTCCGCGGCGTCAATTGGTTTACGCCGCACGCGTTTAGCATGGCGCCCTTCCCCGATTGGGACTGCCCGCCGCACTTTTACGCGCACGGCAATAACCCGCAGTGGCCGCACTTTGGCCAGCTCATGAGCTATATGAACCGTACGGCAACGCTGCTTTCGGAAGGCTGTGCCACGCGCCCCGTCGCCATCCTGTACCATGCCGATGCCGAATGGGCCGGTAGCGCCATGCCTATCGAGCGCGTGGCGGCAGAGCTCACGCGCGCGCAGATCGACTTTGATTTTGTGCCCGCCGAGGCTTTTGAGGACAAGAGCCGCTACAAGGTTTCGATTGCCGATGGATTGCTTGGTGTTAACAACTGCCACTACCAGGCATTTGTTATGCCCGGTGCTACGTTTATTGGCGCGGAGACGGCAAAGGCGGCGAGATACATGACGGATGCAGGCGTTATGGTGCTTGCCGTCGACGAGGTGCCCGGCGCATTCTACGATTCCGATGGCGCGGTCGAGCTGGGAGGACTCGTCGCAACGCCGCTCGCCGATGTCGCCCGCGCGCTTGCAAGCGCGGGACTGCAGACCGTTGTGCCTGACACACCGCAACCCTGGCTACGCGCACTTCGCTACGAGCGAGCAGGCGAGACCTACGTTATGCTCGTCAACGAGCACCCACGCGAGCACATCGACTGCACGGTTGCACTTGCGACAGGCGAGCGCCTTTGCGGCACGCGGCTCGACCTGCTAAACGGTGCCGAGCCCGTTGCGTTTGACGGTGCGCTGGAGCTCGCACCCTTCGAGAGCTGCATCGTTGTTTTGCAAGCGAGCAACGAGGATGCGCCCGGAGACGGCGTAATCGACGCTGATACATCGCTCGGCCTGCGCATCGAAGGCCCATGGACCGTTGCCCTCTCCCCTGCCGGCAGCAATGGCGCCTTTGGTGAAGCACAAGAGCTCAAACACCTGGGCGACCTTACGGCCGATCTGTTCACCGGCACCTGCGGCACCTACCGATATCATGCGTCGTTTGAGCTGGCCAACGATTGCACCGACGCCACGATCGGCCTGGGAGACGTCTGCGAAACCGCAACGCTCACGCTCGATGGACGCTCGCTCGGCACACGCATCTGCCCGCCCTATCGTTTTGCCGCCGGCTCACTTTCCGCCGGTGCGCATGAGCTCGCGATCGACGTCATCAACACGCTCGACCATGCAATCCCCGACATCTTCGGTCTCACCGAGCCCGTCGCCCCCAGCGGCATCCTCGGCCCCGTTACCCTTTGCGGGCAAAACCTGCCAAAATAAACCTGTCCCTTTTTGGCAGGTTTGGCGAGTGTGGGAGTTCGCATGGATATCAAACGCAAGATCACCGAAGCGCAGGGCCTCACCCCCACCGAGCAACAGCTCGGCATTGCAGCCCTTGCCATCGGTCAGGACATCCGCGGACTTTCTATTAAGGAATTTGCCGCGCAAACCAACGTTTCGGTCGCGAGCGTACACCGTTTTTGCAAAAAGCTCGGTCTCGAGGGCTTCAAGGATCTCAAGGTCGAGCTTATTCGCTTGGCAACCGAGGCGGGCAATCGGCGCAACGTGGACATCAACTTTCCCTTTGATGCTACGTCCAGCCCCGCGCAGGTTATGGAGCGCATGGAGGGGCTCTACCAGACCACGCTGGCCGAAACGCAGGAGCTGCTCGACCCCACGCAGCTTGACCACGCCGCCAAGCTCATCGCGAACGCCCGACAGGTCGACATCTACACGGGCTCGCACAACCTCTATCCAGCGGGAATGTTCCGCGACCGCCTGCTCTCCGCCGGTAAAAGCGCGACGTGCCACGACGGTGTCGAGGCCCAGGTGCGCACGGCACTCGCCTCGGGTCCCGACCATGCGGCAATCGTCATCTCCTACAGCGGCCTTGCCCCCAATCTCAAGGACATCTTGCCGATCCTCAGCAGCCGGCATGTCCCGGTCATCGTTATCGGTACGCCTTATTGCGCGCGCATTCATCCCGGCTTTGCTGCCTACCTTACGGTGAGTGACCACGAGAGCATGACGCATCGCATCACGCAGTTCGCGAGCCACATCGCCGTGCAATACGTGCTCGATTCGCTCTACAGCAGCTACTTCGCCAAAGACTACGCCCGCTGCTCCGAGTTCCTGGAGCGCTCGTTCCCCTACACCCGCCTCCCGGGGCTCAAGTAGCGACGAGCGTGGATTATTGGACGTCTATCTAACGAGCGTGGATAATCTCCCACTTTGAGTCCACACGGGGGCCAAAAACGGGAGATTATCCACGCTCATTTCTGACTAGTCATTGGACGTTCTTAAACGACTAGTCAAACAAGAACATCCCCAATGACTACTCCGGCAACGCCGATGTTTTAGCAACGCCAGCGAGCGGGTCGCATTTGTGACAAGGTGACGTGAAATCAGAACCACCCTTAAAAAGGGTGGTTTGCTCTTAGGGTATAACCCACGGGCCCCGGGCTCGCGCCTAAAGGCGCGGGCCCGGACTTCGTCCAGGCCTAGTGCATCTTGACCCGTGGCGCGCCGGTCGAACCGGCAGGATCACCCCCTCTTGAAGGGGTCCTCGTACTCCTTCACGCTCAGCTTGTCCAGCGCGATGTCGTGGGACTCCTGCTCCCTGATGTACTTGGCGATCGTCGCCTCGTT
>JAGZDZ010000029.1:0-31461 GCA_018368535.1 Collinsella sp.
ACGGCGCCCCCGGACCCCAGAAGGGGCCGCGGGGGCGTTCGGCTAACTGCGGGAATGGCCTATTTGCTCAATGTGTTCGGCTGAGATCGGAAATCAACCGACCGGACCCATCCACGCGATAAGCGGATGAAAAGCAGGTTTGTTGCACAACAAATGTATGAACGCGCACCCAATTATGAGCGCCCCGTGCGGCAGGCCGACGGGACATGCCGCGGAGCTGACGCCGCTTAGATCGCGCGGCGGGCCTCGATAGCGCGGCCAAGCGTAAGCTCGTCGGCATACTCCAGGTCGCCGCCCACGGGCAGGCCGCTCGCCAGACGCGATACCTCGACGCCCAGCGGCTTGATAGTGCGGGCCAGATAGCTCGCCGTGGTCTCGCCCTCAATATTGGGGTTGGTGGCGATGATGACCTCGTGGATGTCCTCGTGGCCCAAGCGTGCCAGCAGCTCGCGAATGTGCAGCTGCTCGGGGCCAATCTTGTCCATGGGACTGATCACGCCGCCCAATACGTGGTAGAGACCGTGGTAGCTGCCCGTGCGCTCGATCGCCTGGACATCGCGCGGCTCGCCCACCACGCAAATGCGAGTGGTGTCGCGCATCGAATCCTGACAGATGGAGCACTCGTCGGCCGTGGCGTAGTTAAAGCAACGGCTGCAAAAGTGGACCTCCTGCTTGACCTCCAGGATGGCCTCGGCCAGGCGGCGGGCCTCCTCGGCGTCGGCCTCCAACAGGTAATAGGCGATGCGCTGGGCCGACTTGGGACCAATGCCCGGCAGACGGCCCAGCTCATCGAGCAGTTTTTGCAGACTGTGATTTGCACTCATATATATGCGTGTCTTAGAACGGCATGCCCGGGATGTTGAGGCCGCCGGTGATGGCGCCCATCTGCTTGTTGGCGAGCTCGTTGACGCCGCGGACGGCCTCGTTGACGGCAGCCATAATCATGTCCTGCAGCATATCGACGTCCTCGGGATCGAGGGCATCGGGATCGATGGTGAGGTTGACGAGCTCCATCTCGCCGTTAACGGTCACCTTGACCATGCCGCCGCCGGCAGAGGCGTCGACGGTCTGGGACTTGAGGTTCTCCTGCGCGGCGGCAAGCTGCTCCTGCATCTTGCGGGCCTGCTTCATCATCTGCTGCATGTTCATACCGGCCATGATGGCTCCTTTACGTGCGGCCGCACGCCGAGCTGCAAGGGCAGCCGGAGCACGGCGGGACTTTCAAACTCAAAAATCGTACCACGGCGCGAGGCCAGCGAGCGGGGCGGACACGCTACCTCAGTCGATATACATGTCCTGGAGCGTGATGCGCCCCCAAGATTATGCAAAGTTGAATAATTCGCATCTGCATAATATTAGAGCCGGAATCCGACATTTAATGCGTACCACTAAATGGCTAAATGCCGAGCCACTACTCGAGGCGGCGCACATGGCGGCAGGGTATAATTTGATTGCCATAGATAGCAATTTGGAGGTGCCCCATGAATGCCCCCGACGCGCTCCAAAACATCCGCTCAAAACACCCCGTCGCATATGTGGTTCTCTATCTCTTTGTCGGCTGGGCATTGCTGGTTGTCATCACCCATGCTATAGCCTTTGGAGCAGAACTGCTGATAGCCAACTCGGACCAGCCCACCGTCAAATGGGAAGCGACCGATGAGTGCACCGATGGAACCCGAACCATTTACTACAACAGCCCGTCCCTCTACCAAGAGTTCAAGGTCAAGATAAAGGACTCCAAGATTGTCAATGCCGAACCAGGCGCTTTCTTGACAATCGGAGCAACCCTCAACGCCGAGCAAGTCGAGAACACGGACAGCTATGCGGCGTATCGTATCGACCTCAGCATCCTAGGCCGGCCGTCGCGCACCTGTTTGCTCGAATGCGATATACGCGGCACCACACTACACATGTCCGAAATACAAATGCGCCCGGGCAAGGGGTTCTCTTCTTGAGCAGTATACCCGCCCGCACGGTTACTCCACCGGCTTGAAGATGGTGGCCTGACCGAAGACGCTGCGGATGAGGTCTTTGGCCTCGTCCTCGGTCTGCGGGATGCTCGGGGCTGCGCCCTGGTGGCCGAAGGGGCTGCCGGCGCCGGGGCTGGACTCCCAGGGAGCTGCAGGAGCGTCCTCCTCTTTGGGGGCAGTTGCAGCGGACTTGGGCGCGGACGCCGCACCCGGCACGTCGAACGGAGGCAGATCGTCCCCACCAGCATCGGCAGCAAAACCGCCGACCATGGCATCGTCGTAGGGAACCTGCTCGGATTCCCATGGCGCAGACGGCGCGGCAGGCTGAGATTTGGGAGCGGCAGAGCGCTCGGGCGCACGGGGTGCGGGCTCAGTCGGGAGCTTACCCGTGGCAGGAGCGCCGGCGGGGTTGTCGGAGCGTAGCCAGGGGGCTTTGCCCAGGTCAGACGACTTGGGCGCGGGCGAGGCGGGCTTGGGCGCGGGTGTCGGAGCAGCCGGTTTGGGCGCCGCGGGCTTAGGCGCCGACGGGGTCGATGCCGCTACCGGTGCCGTTTGCTGCTGCGACGCGCTGGCGCTCGAGAATGCAGGGGCCGCCGAGGACACGGGTTGCGGGTCCGCAGATGCCGCAGCCCGTGCAGATGGAGAATGCTCCTCATGTTGAGGAGCCGGCGTGCCACCCCCATCCAGGACATAGTCGACGGTACGACGACCGAAGACTGCGCAGACCGTCGGCAGAACCACCGACTGTGTATCGGCGCGACCGAGCATCTTGATGGCAAAGGTCGAGCCCGCAGGGAACGAGACAGTGAGCTGGGAGCCGTCGTCGGCCGTGGCGCGGGCGTTGAGCAAAAGCCCTGCGTAGGAAGCCTGACGCGCCTTGACACGCTCGACAACCTCGGCCCATTTGCGCTGGAGCTCGCCGGCATCCTCAACCGCGGGGGTCTCGGCGGCGCCGGCGGCGGCAACCTGGGCGGCATTGTTGGACTGGGGCTTAGATGCCGGAGCGGTGACAGGCGCGGGGGCCGCAACGGGCTGAGACGTCGGAGCCGGCGCAGGCTGAGGTGCAGGCGCTGCAGGCTTGGAAACTGACACGGACGCAGAACGGGGCGCAGGCTGGGCAGCCGGAACAGCAGCACCACGGTCCCAAGGCATACCGCCCTGGCGCGCGGACGTAGCAGCGGGGGCAGCGGATGCCGCCGGAGCGGCAGCACGAGCGCCCGAAATTAGCGTCGGCTGTTGGGCAGCAGCGGGTACGGATGCTGCAGGCGCGGCGGCCTGAGCAGCAGCCACGCTCGCCGGCACGGCGCCGTTGGCAACCATGGCCTCCAGGCGTGCCACGCGCTCGGCCAATGCCTCAATCGTTAAATCGGCCTCGGGACGTGCCAGGCGCGTGCAGGCGATCTCGAGCACCAGGCGCACGTCGCTCGCGCCCCTCATCTCCAGTGCGGCATCGTCGAGCACCGTCAGCACACGGGCCAGGCGGTCGGCAGGATGCTCGCCAAAGGCAGCGGCCTCGGCAGCAAGCGCCTCGGCCTGCTCGGCACCGCCCTCAAACAACTCGGCACGGGCACCGGCAACGCAGGCAACATATACGTCGCGCACGTGCGCCACCAGGTCGCGCGTCAGCTCCAGCAGGTCGTTTCCTTCCTCGACCTGCGCACGAATCAGTCCATATAGCTCGGCGACATCACGCTCGGCAATGGCGCGGGCAAACTCGCCCAGGATCTGGTCCGAAACCTCGCCCAAAAGCGAGCGGGCGTCGTCCGCATGCACAGAACCGTTGCCAAAGACGCTCAGTTGTTCCAGCGTGGACAACGCGTCGCGCATGCCGCCCTTGGCATGGCGCGCCACGATAGCCAGCGCCTCGTCGTCGTAATCGAAGCCCTCCTGCTCGCACACGTATGCCAGGCGATGCTCAATATCCTCGTTGCCGATGCGATGGAAATCGAAACGCTGGCAGCGCGAGAGGATGGTCTCCAGAATCTTTTGCGGGTCGGTGGTGCACAGCACAAAGATCACGTGCGCCGGCGGCTCCTCAAGCGTCTTGAGCAGCGCGTTGAACGCCGCCGTCGTGAGCATGTGGACCTCGTCGATGATATAGATCTTGTACTTGCCGCGCACCGGGGCAAAGTTGACGGAGTTGATGATCTCCTCGCGCACGTTGTCCACGCCGGTACGGCTTGCGGCATCGAGCTCGTAGACATCCGGGTGGTTGCCCTCGGCGATGAGCTCGCACTCCTCGCAAGTACCGTCGGGCATGCAGCCGCTTGCACCCTCGGCGCGTGCCGCCTCGGCATTGCGGCACAGCAGCGCCTTGGCCAGAATGCGCGCCATGGTGGTCTTGCCCGTGCCGCGCGGTCCGCAGAACAGGTAGGCGTGGGACAGGCGCCCCTCGGTGATGGCGTGCTCGAGCGTCGAGACGATATGCTGCTGGCCCACCACGGAGTCAAAGGTGAGCGGGCGATACTTTCGGTACAACGATTCCATGGGTGCTCCCCCGGGTATACTGAGTCTTGTTGCCGCGGCGGCCATGCGGTCGCACGGCATACTGCATTCCATAATAACCCGTACGGCGAGCCCGCCGCGATAGGAGTCCAAAGAGCATGGCAGACGCAGAGAGCAACCTCGTTCCCTCCGAAGCAGCCGACGACGGCATCCTGTACCTCAACGAGTACCAGTACGAAAACGACCTGGTCACCGACTTCGCCCGCCTGGTCGCCTCGCCCAGGCGTCGCGGCTCGCTGTATGTCGCCGCGGCAATTGCCGCGCTCATCGGCATCGGCATGCTGGTGGCCGGCGGCAACTGGATCAAGTTTGGCGTCGTCCTGATCGTATTCGGCGCCTTTTTGGCCTGGTGGAGCAAAAACCTGCACCACACCCTCGCCCGCGACTTTATCGACGCCGTCGAGGCCGACGAGTCCATGGGTGGCCGCTATCGCCGCGTCGCCGCCAACGAGGACGGCCTGATGGTTTGGGGCAAGAGCGGCAAGTCGCAGTTCTTCCCGTTTGACAAGCTCGACCACGTACTCGACGGCGAGCGCATCTTTGTGGCCATGTTCGCCGACCAGGGCGTGACGATCCCCAAGGACACCTTCGTCCGTGGCGATGCCGAGCAGTTCGGTCCCTTCCTCAAGGCCCGCATCAACAAAAAACTCCGCATCGAGACCAAGAAGAAGAAAATGAAGGCCGAGAAGGCCGCCGCCGAGGCCAAGCAGGGCGACAAGCCCCAGAAGACCAAGGGCAAGCAGCGCAAGCAGAAGAAGAACAAGAAGAAGCACTAAGGCCAAGCCAGACAGGCAGCCTCACATCCCGTTATCCTCGCCATCCGCCTGAGCGTGCTACACTAGCAGCATCTATGCCACCGCGAACGGCTCGGCTCCGCGCCCGCCACTCGCAAACGAACTTTAAACGCACGAGGGTTGGCCATGCCGCTTTTCTCGCAACATACCGCCCGGTTCTCGCCGGACGTTCCTTTGGAGGGCACCAGCTCTCGCGAGCTGCTCAAGCGGTACCAGCCGCTCGAGACACTTGCGACCGGCGGTTTTGGCTCCATCGAGATTTGCCGCGACACGCACCTGCGCCGCCGCGTCGCCATTAAGCGCATCCCCCTTATCAACGGCGCCGGCATGCCCGCCAGCGACATCATGGATGTCCTGCGCGAGGCGCACACTGCCGCCATGCTTCAACATCCCAATATCGTGCAGGTCATCGACTTTACGCATGACACCGCCTATGCCTACCTGGTCATGGAGTATGTCGACGGTATGTCGCTGGCCGAGTTTTTGCATCGTGTGGACGGCCACTCGCTCACCTTTGACGAGGCCGCGGCCATTGCCGATGCCCTGGGCCAGGCGCTCACCTTCGCCCATAGCAATGGCGTACTCCACCTGGACATTAAGCCCGCCAACGTGCTCATCGACCACTCGGGCAATGTAAAGCTCACCGACTTTGGCATGGCGCGACTGTCGTCCGCCGGTGGCTTTGGCGGCTCGCGCGGCGGCACCATCGGCTACATGCCGCCCGAGCAGCTCGATATCGAGACCGGCACGGTCGACGAACGCGCCGATGTCTTTGCCCTTGCCTGCGTTATCTATGAGGGCTTGTGCGGCAGCGCTCCCTTTATGGCGGCCACGCCCGCCGACTCGCTCGACCGCATCATCGGCGGCGCCACCTATCCCAGCGAGCTGATACCACACTTTCCCCCGGGAGCCGAGGCCGCGCTCATGAGCGCGCTCTCCCCCATGCCGCAGGACCGCCCCAACAGCATCGAGGCATTTTGCGACCAACTCCTTGCCGGTCTGGGCAGCGTGCGCGAGGGCCGTCGCAGTCTGGAGCAAATGGTTGGCGAGCTTTCGGATGACGAGCAGGAGCTCGACGGTATCGAGCCGTCGTACTACGAGGACGACGCCATCGAGGTCGACCCCGCGCTCGGCTGGGCGGGCACGCGCTGGAGCCATGCGCGCGACTGCACCATGCACGCTATCTCGGCGCTAACGTGCGGCGCCTTTAGCTTTTTGCTGATGCAAACGGCCGGGGTCGCGGCGCTTCCCGGCCTGGTCATTGCGGCTATCGCGATCGGAGCGGCGGCTGGCCTGGCCCCCCAGATCGGCTCGGCCATCTCGGCTGTGGGCTTTTTGGTGCTCATGGCCAACGCCACCATGCAGGCGCAGGGCATCCTGTCGATGTTGCCCGTCGCGGTGATCTTTGCCGCCGCCATGTCCGGTTGGTGGATCGCCTGGGGTCGCACCGAGGCTGCCGCGAGCGCCGCTCTCACCTGTGCACTCGCGCTTGGCTGTCTGACTGGCAATACCTTCCTGGCAGCTGGGGTCGCCGCCGGCGTCGCGTCATTTTGGCTCGGCCCGGCAAGCGCCGCCGCGGCAACGGGCATGGGCGTGCTTTTTGCCCGTCTGGCGACGGTCGCGCTTTCAGCCGGAGGCGTGCTGGGGCTCGGTAACGTTGCCGCAGCGCTGGAAGACCCGCTCCTTTGGGCTGCCTTTGTGCTGGTCGCGACAACTGCCGCAGCGTCATCTGCGCTGCTCAATGCCCATGCCAAGCGTGCCGACCAGGGCTCAAACCTTGCCGCAATCGCCGCCATCGCCGTCACCGGCATCGGCTGCGCAGCGGCATCCTGTCTTGCACACCATATGGAAATTGCCAGCCTTACAGCCGCGGTCGCCGCCAAGGCGGCAGTTGCGGGAACCCTATCCTCTATAATCGTTGGGATATGCCTATATTTGCTCGGATACCAAAGAACCTATACGGAGAGTGATCTTTCGTGAACTTCCTGAACATCTTCGAGGACCACGTGGCCGGCATCTTCGGTGCCACCCGTGCCCCGTTCTCCTTTAAGAAGCTTGCCAAGCAGGCCGCTCGCGACATGGAGGATCAGACTCTGGTGATTAACGGCGTCAACACGGCGCCGGCACTCTATACCATCCTGATCGCCGCCGACGACGATCCCATGCTCGCCCCGTTCTACCCCGAGCTTTCGCGCGAGGTCCGCGAGTTTGTGAAGGCGCAGGCCGAAAAGCGCCGCTATGTCTTTGTCGGCGAGCCCCTCGTGCGCTTTATGATCGATCCGCAGCTGCGCGCCGGCAAGTTCTCGGTCTTTGCCGAGAACGTCGATGCCCCCACGCTCGGCCGCCTGTACGAAGAAGAGCGCGCCTATCAAAACGGCCTGGGCCAGAACAACTCCGCGGCAAGCCGTGCCGCCAGCGCCCCGCGCGCCGGCCAGCAGCAGTTTGCTGCCCCGCAGCAGCAGCGCCCCGCCGCCATGCCCCAGCAGCAGCCGACGCCTCGCGCCGCCGCTCCCGACCCGCTTGCCACGGCAGACCCCTTCGCGCCTAGCGTCCCCGACCCCGCCGCCGCACCCATCCCGGTGCCGCAGACCATCTCGCGCGACGCGCTTGCCGGCATGGGCGGAGCCGCCGCGACCGGTGCCGCCGTGGGCCTAGGCGCCGCAGCCGGCATCGCCTCCAACATGGCGAGCACTCGCGCCCCGCAGCGCCCGCTCGCCCAGCTCGTCGACGTCGTGAGCGGCGAGAGCCATAGCATCACCTCCGCACAGGTGACCATCGGTCGCGAGCGCTCAGTTTCCGACATTGCCCTGCGCGACCCCAACGTGTCGCGCCGCCACGCCCAGCTCACCTTTACGGGCTCGGATTGGTCGATCGAGGACCTCAATTCCACCAACGGCACACTCGTCAACAACCGCCGCATTACGCGCTGCCCGCTGCGCAACGGCGATCTGCTGACGTTTGGCCTGAGCACCTTTGAATTTAGGGGATAGTCGCTTATGAACATCGATATCGTCCTTTTTGCAGGCCGCATCGTCCTGGTCGCCCTGCTCTATATCTTCTTGTTCGCCGTCATGAAGACCGGCGTGGGACTTGTGCGCGGGCAGCGCCGCGACTCGGCTATCTGGACGATCGATGTGGACAAGGGTCCGCGCGGTATCCGCGGCATCCACGTAGACATGCTCGGCCCCGTCATCGTCGGTCGCTCGCCATCTTCGGACATCTGCATCAACGAACCGTTCGTCTCGGCCTCGCATGCGCGCTTTTCGCTGCAGGGCCCGGCGCTCATCATCGAGGACCTCAACTCGCTTAACGGCACGCTCGTCAACGGCCGCCAGCTCGTGGAGCCCGCAACGCTGCGCGAGGGCGACGAAGTCCAGATTGGCGACGTGGTCATGAAGGTGAACCGTCGATGATCGACGAGGAGAACAAGTCCGCAACTATGACCGAGGCACCGGCCGCCACCACAGCTGCGCCGGCCCACGCCGCTCCGGCAGGCTCCGCACCCGTGGAACCCGAGGACACCGTGTTCTCCCTGCCTCTTTCGCATGTAACGCATGATATTTCGGATCTCGCCGATAACGAGGACGAAGATGATGCCGCAGCGGCGCCCATCGGCGCACATGCTGCGGAACAGCCCACAGCGCCCGAAGCAACCCCGGCGCCAGCTCACTTTGCAGAGCCCGTCGCCGCGGCAATCAACGAGAGCGCTGCGGCGTTTGCGGCACCCGAGCCCGCCGCGCCGGCGTTTCCCATAGCCCCGGCATCCGAGGTTGCGCCCGCGTCTACGCCGGCGCCCGAGCCTATAGACGTCAGCCCGCAAGACGACGAGTCGACCGCCCGCGTTTCCGAGGAGCCCGACTCCCCGGACACCGGCGATTCCGAATCAAACGCCGAGACCGACACCGTCTCTCCCGGTGACACCGCCGAGATCGACGTTGCCGCCGTTGAGGCCAAGCTCAAAGACCCCGGCTCGACCATGAGCTTTGAGCCCCTGACCGAGGAGCGCATCGAGACCGACTCGACCTATGATGCCGGCACCACCACGCAACTCATGTGGGGCGCCCGCTCCGACGTTGGCTGCGTGCGTCCGCACAATGAGGATTCCTACCTGGTGCAGTCGCCGCTCTTTTGCGTATGCGACGGCATGGGCGGTCACGCCGCCGGCGAGGTAGCCTCTTCTATCGCCGTCGAGACTATTGCCAAAACGGCCCCGCAGTCCGCCGACGCAGCACGCTTGGCCGCAGCCGTCGAGGCCGCTAACGCCGCCGTAATCGAGGCCGCCTTGAACGGCCTGGGCAAGCCCGGCATGGGCTGCACAGCCACTTGCGCCTATATCGAAAACGACACGCTCGCCATCGCCCACGTGGGCGACTCTCGCGCCTATCTGCTCCACGAGGGCACGCTCATCCGCGTGACCCGCGACCACTCCTACGTGGAGGAGCTCGTGGACGCCGGCGAGATCACAGCAGACGAGGCTCGCGTCCACCCCAACCGTTCGGTCATCACCCGTGCGCTGGGCTCGGACCCCGCCATGTATGCCGACCACTTCACTCTGCATATCGAGGAAGGCGACCGTCTGATCCTGTGCTCCGACGGCCTTTCGAGCATGATTCCCGATAGCGATATCGAGAACATCGCCACGCAGTCCTCAACCGCGCAAATCTGCGTCGACAACCTAGTGGACGCGGCGCTTGCCGCCGGCGGCCACGACAACGTAACCGTAGTAGTCGTTGACCTGGTTGACGATGGCGTTATGCGCGAGGCGCAACGCGTGCGTCGCCGCAACGTTACTATCGCCGCCATCCTGGCCCTCGTCTTTGTGCTGGCAGCTGGCATCTGGGCCTACACGGGTGTCACCGGCTCGTACTACCTGGGTACCCACCAGGGCAATGTCGCCGTCTGGCGCGGCCTGCCCGGCAAGCCACTCGGACTCAAGCTCCACTGGCTCGAAAGCGAAACCAGCATCAAGCTGTCCGACCTGCCCGAAGACACGCAAAACCGCCTCAAGGCGGGCATTCCGCAAACAAGTGTCGACGATGCGCAGGACACGATATCCAAGTACCGCCACCAGATCGACGAGGAGCAGACCCGCCAGGTGATCGACGCGCAAACGATTCGCGACAACACCAATCAGGGATCGACCTCCGAATCAGATTCCGAGAAAACCGCCGAACAGTCCGCCGAGGCCGAAGCCTCCGATAAGAATTAGAAAGGGAGTGCCGCTTATGAGTCGCCGCAACACCGAGCTGCTCTTGCTCATCGCCTCGGCGTTCCCCGTCATCCTGCTGTATGCGATGTACGTGCTCACCGCGGGCGCCGCCATCTCCTTTGAGACGCTCGCCGTGCCGATCGGCCTCTTTGCCGCCTTTGCCGCGGCCCACATTGCCGTGCGCATCTTGGCGCCCGGTGCCGACCCCGCCATCCTGCCCATTGTCTTTGTGCTTTCGGGCATCGGCATCACGTTCGTGACGCGTCTCGCCCCCGCTCTCGCCATCTCACAGCTCATCATCCTGTTTGTCTCGGTGGCCCTGATGGTGGGAACGCTCGCACTGGTCAAAAACCTCGACGTGGTCATGCGCTACAAGTACACCTTTGGCATTATCGGCATCATCCTGCTGATGCTGCCCATCTTTATCGGCACCACGATCTCGGGCTCCAAACTGTGGATTCGCATCGCGGGCTTTACCATCCAGCCTGGCGAGTTCGCCAAGGTCTTTATCGTGCTGTTCCTGGCCGGGTACCTGGCCGAGAACCGCGAGCTGCTCTCCATCTCCAACCGCAAGATCCTGGGCTTTAAGATCCCTCGCCTGCGACTGCTGCTGCCGCTGTTTGCCGTGTGGGGTGTGTGCCTGCTCGTCGTCGTCTTCGAACGCGATCTGGGTTCGGCCGTGCTGTTCTACACCATCTTCTTGCTGATGCTCTACGTTGCCACGGGGCGCTTTTCGTATGTCGTTATCGGCCTTGCGCTCTTAGCCGTCGGAGCCGTGGGCGCCTACAAGTTCCTGTCTCACGTTCAGGTGCGCTTCCAAGTTTGGGTCGATCCGTTTAAGGACGCCCAGGGGCAGGGCTACCAGATCGTCCAGTCGCTCTTCTCGCTTGCCGATGGCGGCCTGGTCGGTGTTGGCATCGGCAACGGCATGGCCAACAACATCCCTGTCGTCGAGTCCGACTTTATCTTCTCGGCTATCGGCGAAGAGATGGGCCTTTTGGGCGGCGGCGCCGTGCTCATCCTTTTTATGCTCTTTGCCGTTCGCGGCCTGACCACGGCTGCCCGCGCTAAATCCGACCTCGCTGCCTTTAGCGCCACGGGCCTTACGGCCGCCATCAGCTTCCAGGCCTTCTTGATCGTTGGCGGCGTAACCCGCCTGATCCCGCTGACCGGCGTCACCCTGCCCTTTATGAGCCAGGGCGGCTCCTCTCTGCTGGCGAGCTTTATCATCGTCGCGCTCCTGCTGCGCGCCGGTGACGAGGCGACCGGACGCGAGGCCGAGCTTACCGGCACCGGCACCATGGCCGCCATCACCGATGATCAGGTCGCATCTGCCGCCGCCCCGACGGGCACGCGCTTTGCCGCTTCGTCCTCGTATGGCCGCAGCAGCCACTCCGCCGGCTCGCGCATGCGCCGTCGTCTGCTCGACACGCCCGAATCCGGCGTGCTCGGCCGCGTGGCGCTCGCCAACCGCCTGACCCGCGCGGTGCTCGCCTTTACGGCGCTGTTCGCCATCCTTATCGGCAACCTCACCTATGTCCAGGTCATCAAGGCCAAGGACTATCAGGACATGCCAACCAACAACCACACCATCGCCCGCTCCAAGTACATCCAGCGCGGCTCCATCATCACGTCCGATGGCGTGACGCTGGCCGAGTCTCTGCAGCAGGAGGACGGCACCTACGCCCGCTCCTACCCCAACGGCAACATGGCCGCGCACGTGGTGGGCTACGTAAGCCAGCAGTACGGCACCGCCGGCATCGAGGCCGTCATGAACGACACGCTCACCGGCTCCAAGGATTACTCCAGCTGGAACAACGCCATCGCGTCGCTCGCGGGCCAGACCCAGCCGGGCAACACCGCCAAGCTCACCATCGACTCGCGCATCCAGACGGCTGCCGAGCAGGCGCTCAAGGGCTTTAAGGGCGCTGTAGTGGTCATCGACCCGCGTACCGGCGCGGTGCTCGCATGTGCCAGCTCGCCCACCTACGACAACACCAACATCGATGCTCTGCTGCAGACGGGCGGCGGCGAGGACGGCTCCATGTACAATCGCGCCATGGACGCGCTGTACACGCCGGGCTCAACGTTTAAGGTCGTTACGCTTTCCGCGGCACTCGAGACCGGTACCGCCAGCCTTACCAGCACCTACCAGGCGCCCGGCTCCATGGACATCGGCAACGCACCGGTCACCAACTCTGCCAACGAGAGCTACGGTACCATCAGCCTGCAGCAGGCCTTTGCCGTGTCCTCCAACGTCGTCTTTGGCCAGGTGGCAAACGAAGTTGGCGCAAACACGCTCGTGCAGTTTGCCAACGCCTTTGGCTACGGCCAAAAGCTCGGCCAGGACCTGACCTCCGCGGCCTCCATCATGGCCGACCCGTCGCTCATGACCGAGTGGGAGACCGCCTGGGCCGGCGCCGGCCAGCCTGTCGGCATGGACCACACGCCCGGCCCGCAGACCACCATCATGCAAAACGCCGTGATTGCCGCCGCCATCGCTAACAGCGGCGTGGTCATGGACCCGTACTTTGTAGCCCAGGTACTCGCCCCGGACGGAACCGTAGTCAAGACCGCGCAGTCCCGCTCGCTGGGTCAGGCCGTCAGCTCCGCCACGGCCGACCAGGTCAAGCAGGCCATGCTTGCCGTCGTCCAGTCCGGCACCGGCACCGATGCCCAGATCCCCGGCGTCAAGGTCGCCGGCAAGACCGGCTCGGCCGAGACTGGCGGCACCAACGTCAACTCGATGTTCGTTGGCTTTGCACCTTACGATTCACCCACGGTCGCCATCTCGGTGGCCTTAGAGGATTACGACAAGCATGACGTCGAGGCCGCCAAGATCGCCGGTATCGTCCTAACCGCGGCGCTTGCCGCACAGGGAGCGTGATGCCCATGATCGAATCGGACACCCGAGGCGCGCCGCGGCCTAAGGGTTAGCGGCAACGCGTCACACGGCCCCAGCGGCCACATCGTAGGTACTACACACATCGTTGAGCGAATAGTTATGTTAGGAGCAGGAATGGAACAGAGGGTCCTCGGGGGAAGATACCTCCTCAAGGATAAGGTGGGAACAGGCGGCATGGCGACCGTCTACCGTGCACAGGACCAGGTCCTCGACCGCACGGTAGCCGTCAAGATTATGCTGCCGCAGTATGCTGGCGATGCAACCTTCGCCGCACGCTTTAAGCAGGAGGCCCAGGCAGCAGCCGGTCTCTCCTCACCCTATATCGTGGGCGTCTACGATTGGGGCAAGGACGGCGACACCTATTACATCGTCATGGAGTACCTGCGCGGCACCGACCTTAAGAGCGGCATCAAGAGCCACGGCGCCCTCGACCCCAAGAAGGTCGCCCAGATCGGCTCGCAGATCAGCTCCGCGCTTTCGGTCGCCCACAAGCACGAGATCATCCACCGCGACATTAAGCCACAGAACATCATGGTGCTGCCCGACGGCAACATCAAGGTGATGGACTTTGGCATTGCGCGCGCCAAGAACAGCCACCTCACGCAAGACAACAACGTGCTGGGAACCGCCCACTACGTCAGCCCCGAGCAGACCCGCGGTCAGGACCTCGGCCCCACCTCGGATATCTACTCGCTGGGCGTCGTGATGTACGAGTGCGCCACCGGCCGCGTTCCCTTTGACGGTGACGACGCTATCTCGGTCGCACTCAAGCAGGTCAACGAGCTGCCTATTCCGCCGAGCCAGATCAACTCCGGTGTCGACGCCGACCTTGAGCGCATCATCCTCAAGTGCATGGAGAAAGACCCGGCAAACCGCTTCCAGACCGCCGACGAGCTGCGTCAGATGCTCAACAGCTACCTGTCGGGCCGTGCCGTCAACGTCTCGGAGCCCACGCGCATCATCGGTGCCCCCGGTGAGCTGGGCGCCACCAAGACTCGCGAGCTTTCCGATCAGACGCGCGCCATGGTGCGTCCCGTCTCGGGCGTGAGCGGCCAGAATACCACCCGTAGCTCGGTTTCGGGCTCCACCGGCTCCTACGAGGTCGAAGAGCCCAAATCCAACAAGAACAAGATCATCGCCGCCGTGGTGGCAGCCGTTGCCGTCATCGGCATCGTGGTGGCCTTTGCCACAGGACTCTTTGGCGGCGAGCAGGTCACCGTTCCCGATGTACTGGGCAAGGACCAGCAGACTGCCGTCGAGCTGATCAAGGAAGCCGGCCTCGAGGTCGGCACCATCGACCAAAGCTACAACGACGATGTCGACGAGGGCAAGGTCGCCGAGCAGACGCCCAACGGCAACACCAAGAAGGCCAAGGGCACTAAGGTGAATCTGGTAATCTCCAAGGGCCCCAAGCCCTCCGAGAAGGTTGAGGTTCCCCAGCTTGTCGGCCTGACCAAGGACCAGGCCGAGGCCGCGCTGGCAAGCGTTGGCCTGAAGGGCAACGCCTCCGAGGAGGCCAACGAGGCCGATGAGGGCCAGGTCTTTGAGCAGGGCACCGATGCCGGTAAGGAAGTCGCGAAGGGCACGACCATCTCGTACAAGGTCTCGAGCGGCCCGGATACCACGTCCGTCCCCGACCTGACCGACATGACCGAGGCCCAGGCGCGCAACGCCCTCGATATGGCAGGCTTTGGCGTCGACGTGAGCTACCAGGAGAACGACTCGGTTACCGAGGGCACCGTGATCAGCTGGAACCCCAGCGGCAAGCAGAAGCCCGGCGCCACGATTACCGTCGTCATTGCCAAGAAGTCCGGCAAGGCCACCGTCCCGGGCAACCTGTACGGCAAGAGCATTTCCGCCGCCGTTACCGCGCTCAACAACGCCGGTTTCTATAACATCGGCTTCTGTGACCAGAACGGCAATCCCGTGAGCGGTAACGAGGATGCCACCGTTACGGGCGTCTCCCCCACCGGCAAGCAGTCCACCGACAGCACGATCACGCTAACAGTCGCACTTTCTGGCTCGGGTTCGGGCTCTGGCTCGGGTTCGGGCTCTGGCTCGGGCACGGGCGACGATTCCGGTACGACCAACTAGTCGCCACCCCACCGCTCATCACGGCTTTCGCCGCAAACATATTCGCTCACAGGCGCCCGCTTGCTCCCCCAGCAAGCGGGCGCTTTCTTTATCTGAAGCAGCGAATACTACGACATGCCTTAAACCAGAAGAGCCCGGCACCGTAGCGGTACCGGGCTCGATATTCCTCTGGTGCCCCCGGGCGGATTCGAAAACTCCCCCGCAGGGAAATTGGTGACGCGGGTGTCGACGGCTCGAATCCGCCGGCAGCTCCCACAAACCAGAAACGGCGCCGCTCTCGCGACGCCGTCATAATCTTCTGGTGCCCCCGGGCGGATTCGAACCGTCGACACCCGCTTTAGGAGAGCGGTGCTCTATCCCCTGAGCTACGGAGGCATGTTATACTAGTGTAGCAGATTTACTGCATCGCAATACGTCGCATGACTAGACTTCGAAGTTGCGGTGGAATAGTTCCTGTCTGAAGCATCTAAAGCCGTATTTAGGAACTATTTCACCGCAACTTATGAGGAGCTAGTTGCCTTTGTGGAAAAGGTTTTTGATAACGGAGGGGATGCTCTTGGCGCCCTTGGCCGTCACATCGATAAAGTCGGGCGAACGCACGAGCTTATCCTCGTCGACGTATTTGCGGACCGCGCGAAGCGTCTCTTTGTCGTCGCGCGTCGAAAACGTAAAGTGACCGTTGTCCTTGGTGAAGATGGCAAAACGCGTAATCTTCTTGGTGCCGCGCAAAACCTCGGCGGCAATATAGTCGACCTCGTCCCACGGGATTTGAATATAATCCTCGGGATTGCGCTCGTTATAGTACTCAAACGCCTTATTGCCCACCATCACGTTACCGTGGCTGGTAAGCCCCATCAGGCAGGTTGCCGGCGTTGCCAGATCGACCGTGCTGTTCTGAGATTGCGCCATGCGCGCCTCGCCCTCCAAATAAAACAATCGGACCGCATCCAGTGTACCCACCGGGTGCGGTCCGTTTCAATGGCTCAAAAGCCCTTGCCTAGCAATTCTCGGTCTTAAGCCGAAGCGTGCTTACATGAAGCCGCAGACGCGACCGATGATGCCGATGGCGAAGAGAGCCAGGATGATGACGATCGGGCTGACCTTCTTCTTGAGGAGCTTGCAGACCAGCAGGGTCAGGCACACGGCGGCAAGGCCGGGGATGAGCTGATCGAGGTTGGCCTGAAGCGTGGTGACCTTCACTTGATCAAGGGCGTTAGCACCGATGGAGTTATACATCGTCAGTGCTTCCTTGACACCCTCAGAACCGGAGGGCAGGTTAGCCCAGTCGATAAAGGCGCCAGCAGACTGCGTGACCTTGGAGACGACCGGGGTGAAGGAGATGGACACCCAGCGCTCGACCAGGGCGCCGATGATGAACATACCCAGGATGGAAGCACCCTCGGTGACCTTGCCCATCAGACCGCCGGAGAGGTCCTTGGCGATGGAGGAGCCGACCTTGTAGCCAAACTCCTGCGTGTACCACAGGAAGGCGTAACGGATGATGTTCCACGCGAAGAAGAACAGCAGCGGACCGGCGATGCTGCCGGACAGGGCCAGGGAAGCGCCCAGAGCACCCAGAATCGGGCGAAGGGTGAACCAGAAGGCCGGGTCGCCGACGCCGGCGAGCGGGCCCATCATACCGACCTTGACGCCCTGAATGGCGACGTCGTCAATCGGAGCACCGTTGGCGCGCTCCTCCTCGAGAGCGAGGGTAACGCCAATGACGGGGGCGGAAACATAAGGGTGGGTGTTATAGAACTCCAGGTGGCGCTTAAGAGCGGCAATCTGGTCATCCTTGCTGGTGTAGAGCTTCTTGATCGCAGGGATCATTGCGAAGCACCAGCCGCCGTTCTGCATACGCTCGTAGTTCCACGAGCCCTGAAGGAACTGATGACGGAAGCAAACCTTCTTGCGGTCAGCCTTGGTGAGCTGAATCTTGTTCTCTGCCATATGTATCACTCCCCTCCTACTCGTAATCGTTCAGAATGTCGCCGAGCGGGTCACCGGAGCCACCGCCCATGCCGCCACCCTGCTTAGCCAGATCCTTAAGGCCAAGGTAGATGAGGGCAAGGGAGATGCCGATGAGGCCAAGGGCGATCAGCGTGAGCTGAGGGATGGCAGCAAGGACAAAGCCGAGGATGAAGAACGGCCAGGTCTCCTTGGTGGCCATCATGTTGATGACCATGGCGTAACCGACGGAAGCGACCATGCCGCCGCCGACAGCCATGCCGCCGGACAGCCAGTCGGGCATAGCGTTAAGCGCGTTGGTAACTGCCTCGGCCGGGATGATGCACAGAAGCACTGCCGGGATGGCAATACGAAGGCCCTGCATAAGGATGGCAATGTACTGCCAACGCTCGATGCCGGCGAAGTCGCCCTTCTCGGCGCAGCCGTCCATGGCGTGAGCGATAGCGGTAGCCAGGGTACGGCAGATCATGGTCAGGAACAGACCAGCGACCGACAGCGGGACGGCGACGGCGATAGCGGCGGTAACGGCCTTCGACGGATCGGTAGCGCCGCCGTTGAGGGCGAGCACCATGATGATCGAAGAGGCGACCGAGGCCAGAGCGGCGTCAGGCGCGACGGCGGCGCCGACGTTAGCCCAGCCAAGGGCCATCATCTGGAGCGAACCGCCCAGGAGGATGCCCTCCTGAAGGTGACCGGTTACGAGACCGATAAGCGTGCATGCCACGAGCGGCTGATGGAACTGGAACTCATCCAGAATGCCTTCCATACCGGCAAGCAACGCGACAATCGCAACAAGCAGAATAGTGATTGCAGACATGTATCGGACCCTCCTTTACTATGCTTGAGCGGCCAGTTCGGCCTTAGCTTTCTTCAACATGGCGTCGAGATCCTCGGAGGAATCCGAAGGAACCTTGCGGACCTCGAACTTGACGCCCTTGGCCTTGAGGGCCTCGAGAGTCTTGACGTCGTCATCGCCCATAGCGACGGCGTTGGTGACGACGACCTTGCCCTTGGAGTGAGCCATGGAACCGATGTTGACTTCCTTGATGTCGACGCCGGCCTCGATGGCCTTGAGCAGATCCTGCGGGTTCTCGAAGAGCAACATGGCCTTGGTGTCACCAAAGCGCGTGTCCTTGACGACCTCGGCCATCTTCTTGATGGGAACGACGTTGGCATGGACTCCCGGAGGGGCAGCCTGCTCGATCATGGTCTTGCGGAGCTCGTCGTGAGCAACGCCGTCGGAAACCACGATGATGCGGTTGGGGTTGATCTGCTTGGTCCACGTGGTGGCCACCTGACCATGGAGCAGACGGGTGTCGATACGGACGTGGGCAATCTTGATGTGCCCGTCGCCGATGACCGTTCCCGGAGGGATGGCGCCTGCAGGAGCAGCAGCGGCCGCAGCCGGCTTCTTCTCCTCGGGCTCCAGAGACTCGGGCTTGACGCGCACGCCAGCCTTAGCCTCAGTCACGAGATGTTTTGCAATCGCATGTGCAGTGTTCTTTGCGTCAAAGCGCTGCGAATATGCCTCGATGAGCATAGGCAGGTTGACACCGGTGACGATAGCCCAGGAATCGTGGCCCTCGATGAGCCCGCTGATCTGGTTGAACGGCGTGCCGCCCCACAGATCAACGAGGAAGAGCACCTGCTCCTGGTCCTCGAAGGAAGCGATTGCTTCCTCGACCTTGGCACGGAAGTCGTCGGGGCCCATGCTCGGCTCGAGCGAGACCACGGCTACAGACGGCTGATCGCCAAAGACCATCGAGCCCGTCTGCTTGATTCCAGCAGCCAAGTCCCCGTGGCTAGCAAGAACAATACTTACCATCACATAACCTCCTTTTTGTCTACGTATTTCCTACACGACATTAAGGAAGTATACCTGTTTGGTTTGTGGAATTATAGCTAAATTCGCAAAAGGTTGGTTTATTTGTTTAAACGTCTAGGTTTGTTACAAGTTGATTACTTTACTGCTTTTTAACTCATTACACGCCAAGGCGTCGCACATCAAGCCATGCATTTTACAGATACAAACAGGCTGTTCATTAATATCGGTTTTAAACAAGTGCGAATGCGCTCGTACTGCCACTATTTTGTTTAAACGGACATGGCTTGACTAATTTCGTGACTTATGGTTTACGAAACCACTCGAAAAAGTTGCGGTGGAATAGTTCTTGTTTAAGAGCCAGAAGGCTGGATTGAGGAACTATTTCACCGCAACTTATAGGGAATCCTAGGCGATGCGGAGGGGGTTTGCGGCGTCGACGGCGTCGGGAGCGTCGGAAGGACTGGCGGAGGCAGCGTCTGCCGGATCCTTGTCGGGGGTCTCAATCTGCTTGATCATGACCTCCTGGCCCTGCAGCAGGTATGTTTCGCCACTGCCGCAATGGGGGCAGGTCTTGCCGTGCTCGACTGTCGCATAGTCGCGGCCGCACGCCTCGCAATGCGTCACGGCCTCGACAGGCTCCACGACAAGCTCCGCGCCCTGCGTGATAGGCTTTTTATCTGCCGCCCAGCGCCAAGCGTCGAGCAGCAAGTCGGGAACGACGCCCGAGACCTCGCCCAGCAGCAGCGTGACGCTCGAAACGCGACTCACGCCATTGGCGCGCGCCACGTTCTCGACATCGCGAATAATGTGATAGACGATTCCGAGCTCGTGCACTTTTAATTCCTTCCGCCGTTCTAACGAACGGCGGTCGGCTTGACGCTGCGCGAGTCCCAGACGGGCGATCTGCCTTTCAATCGTCGGGCATGGGCAAAAGCCTTATGCCCTCCTCTTTCAAGGCACCTCGCCACGCCTGGGACCCGCTCGCTGTCCAACCGCCCTCTGCGCCGTTCACTTACTTGTTAGGTCTCTTACTTCTTCCCAAATTTGATTTTAATTGCACGCTTCAAAGCATACTTGCCGAGGCTTGGGAGCTTTTGCTCGTATTTGACCATCGTGGAGCACTCGGGGCGGTCGCGATCCAGATGGATGG
This sequence comes from Collinsella sp., assembly GCA_018368535.1. Taxonomy (GTDB): domain Bacteria; phylum Actinomycetota; class Coriobacteriia; order Coriobacteriales; family Coriobacteriaceae; genus Collinsella. The sequence continues at coordinate 20,421 of JAGZDZ010000029.1, forward strand.
CGTCGAACGCGCACTTGGTGGTGCACAGGCCGCAGCCGATGCACTTGTTGGGGTCGACGATCGAGGCACCGCAGCCCAGACAACGGGCGGTCTCGGCGCGCACCTGCTCTTCGGTAAAGGTCTCGACGTACTCGCTAAACGGCGCGGCCTTCTCGCGCTCGCGGTCAACGTGGGCAACCTCGCGGCTCGCGTTGTCGTAGCCCTCGAGCACAACGTCGTCGCGGTCGAGCGCGGTGTAGCGGCGCTGGTTGCGGCCGATGGTGAGCGTGGAGCCCGGCTGCACAAAGCGGTGGATGGAGACAGCGGCCTCGTGACCGGCAGCGATGGCGTCGATAGCAAAGCTCGGACCGGTGTAGACGTCGCCGCCCACAAAGATGTCGGGCTCGGCGGTCTGGTAGGTCTGGGGATCGGCAAGGGCACCCTGGCCGCGGCCAAGCTCCACCTTGGAGCCAGCCAGCAGGTCGCCCCACACAATGGACTGGCCGATGGACATGACCACGCGATCGGCATCGACACGGCGCAGATCGTTCTCGTCGTACTCGGGCGCAAACCGGCCCTCGTCGTCAAAGACACGCGTGCAGCGCTTGAAGGTGATACCGCACACACGGCCGGACTCGTCCAGGTGAACCTCCTTGGGACCCCAGCCGCAGCTGATGTGCGCGCCGTCCTCGATGGCCTCGCGACGCTCCTCCTCGCTGGCGGGCATCTGGGCCTCGCTCTCCAGGCAGAACATCTCAACGTGCTCGGAGCCCAGGCGGCAGGCGTTACGCGCGACATCGATAGCCACGTTGCCGCCGCCCACCACGATGGTGCGGCCGGGCAGCGCATCGATCTTGCCACTGTTGACCTCGCGCAAGAAGTCGACGGCTACGGTCACATCCTCGGCATCCTCGCCCGGAATACCGGCAAGGCGGCCGCCCTGGCAGCCAATAGCCACGTAGAAGGCCTTAAAGCCCTGCTCGCGCAGCTCGTCGAGCGTCACATCGCGACCGACCTCCACGCCATAGCGGAACTCGGCACCCATCAGGCGAATAACCTCGACCTCGGCCTCGATGACGTCCTTCTGCAGCTTAAAGCTGGGAATACCGTAGGTGAGCATGCCGCCCGGGCGCTCGTTCTTCTCGAACACGACGGGCTTGTAGCCCTTCTCGGCCAGATAGAAAGCGCAGGACAGACCGGCCGGGCCGGCACCGATAATGGCGATCTTCTGGTCGAAGCCGCCGGCACGCGTCGGGGTCACCACGGGTGGGACATAGCGGGTCGCGGCATCCAGATCGCGCTGGGCGATGAACTTCTTGACCTCGTCGATAGCCACGGCGGCGTCCACGCGACCGCGAGTGCAGGCATCCTCACAGCGGCGGTTGCACACACGGCCGCAGATAGCGGGCAGCGGGTTCTCGCGCTTAATGAGTGCCAGAGCCTCGTCATAGCGACCCTGAGCCGCAAGCTTCAAATAGCCCTGAACGGCGACATGCGCGGGGCAGGCCGTCTTGCAGGGAGCGGTGCCGGACTCATGCGTCTCGATGCGGTTGTCGTTGCGGTAGTTGGGCGACCACTTGGTGTGGTCCCACTTGGTGGCATCGGGCAGCTCCTGGCGCGGATACTCGGGGACCCGTCCGCCCGCCTTTTTGCTGCAGAGCTTCTGGCCCAGCTTGGCGGCGCCGGCCGGACACACCTCAACGCAGCGACCGCAGGCAACGCACTTGTCCTTCTCGACCTTGGCGACATAGGCCGAGCGCGACAGGTTGGGCGTGTTGAATAGCTGCGAGGTGCGCAGGGCGTAGCACACGTTGACGTTACAGTTGCAGATGGCGAAGATCTTGTTCTCGCCGTCGATGTTGGTGATCTGGTGCACAAAGCCGTTGTCCTCGGCCTGGCGCAGGATGTCGTAAACCTCGTCGCGGGTCACGTAATGGCCACGATCGGTCTCGACCACGTAGTCGGCCATATCGCCCACGGCGATGCACCAATCGGCCGGGTCGTCGGCGCAGCCCTCACCCATCACGCGACGGCTCGCGCGACAGCTGCAGGTGCTGGCGGCATACTTACCCTCGTATTTGTCGAGCCAGTGCTCAATATGCTCAATCGGCACCGAGGTGCTTGCGGCATCGATGGCCTTCTCGACCGGAATGACGTGCATGCCGATACCGGCACCTCCGGGCGGCACCATCGGCGTGGCCTTGGACAGCGGGCCCTTGGATGCCTGTTCAAAGAACTTGGCGTAGACCGGGTGCTCCTCGAGCTGGCTCACGCGCATGTTGAGAAACTCGGCGGAACCCGGCACCAGCATGGGCAACACCCATTGCTTGGCGCGCTCGGGATTTTCCCAGTTGTACTCGAGCAGGCCCGTGTAGCTCATATCGTCGAGCATCTTCTCGATCTGGGCCTCGGGCATGCCGGTGAGCTTGACCATCTCGGGCAGCGTGTAGGGACGGCGCATCTTCATCTTGCAGAGTACCTCGGCCTGCTCGTCAGTCGCGGCCTCGGCAAACGACCAGTACTCGTAGCCCAGCAGCTCGTCGCGATGCAGCAGGCGGTTAGTGCAGTGCTCGCACAGTTTGACGATGGCCTCGCGCGGATGCTCCGGCAGCGGCGGCACAAACTCCGCACCGATATCGGGCTCGGTGTAGCTAATCCCCGGTCCGTTGAGAATCATAGTCGTCCCTTCTCTTGCCGCAACCTGGCAGGCACGCAGCGCCCCTCTTTTTTTTTGCAGGCCGGGCATGCCCCCATGCCGTTCACCCGCCATTGTTGACATTGTGTCAAAAATAGTATTGACGAACCGTCAACAATATTCAAGACTGTTAGGCGAACGGTCAGGCAAAAGAGGATGAAAGGCGGCAAAACATGGGCAACAACACAGCAGGTACCTCTGTGGTCGATGCCGTCCCCGCATCCGATAGCGCGGCAAAGCGCCTGACGGGCGACGAACGCCGTCGCGAGATCCTCGATGCCGTGCGCACCGTAAGCTCCGAGCTGGGCGTGTCCCACCTATCGGTATCGGCCGTGACCAAGCGAGCCGGCTGCACGCGTTCATTGTTCTACCACTACTTCGCCGACATGGACGCCGCCGTCACCGCTGTTATGGACGAGGCGATCGACGGCTTTATCTCCGAACTCGAGCGGTGGAACGCCGACCGCACCGTCGGTGATATCGAGGGCGCGCTCGACACCGTCGCCCCGCTCTTTAAGCGCCTGGTCGCCAGCGGCCACGAGCTGCCGAGCACGCTTACCTCGAGCAGCGGCGCGCTCTACGGCGGCTTTTTGCACAACGTGGTCCAGCGCGTGGCGCAGTATATCTGCGACACCACCGTAGTGGATTTTGTCGCCCATCATGAGCTACGCATCGACCATGTCTACGAGACGTTCTACACCCTCATCATGGGCCTTTTGATGTATATCCGCACGCACCCCGATGTGCCCGACGAAACGGTCAAGGAAATCATCGCCTCGACACTCCACATCGAGGGCTATACCGCCAAGTATCCGGAGCGCAAGCCCCAGAACTGACGACATTTGGCCAAACTGCCCGCGATCAGAAGAGGGGCCGCGGGCGTGTGAAAGGAGAGCAGCATGCTGTTCGATGTTTGGGGTAGCGATACCCTTATCCACTGGGCCGGCTGGGCCATGGTCTTTATTGGCCTGATCGTGCTCAACGAAGTCGGCCGCCGCACCAAGCTGGGCGCGGCAATCATCTTTGGCGTGGCTCCGCTGGCCATGACCATCTACTGCGTCGCCATCGCCATCGGCGTCTCGCAGGGTGCCGAGTGGGCGCTCACCAACCCCACCCATGTGTACCAGAACAGCTGGTTCCACTACGCCAAGGTATACGCGGCGCTGGCCGGCTGCTGGGGCTTCATTGCCATTAAGTACCAGTGGGGCAAGATCGGCAAGGCACATTGGTTCCGCGCATGGCCGTTTGTGATCGTCGCCATCAACATCATGATTGCCGTCGTATCCGACTTCGAGAGCGCCTATCACTTCTTTGTCCTGGGCGAGTCCACCTGGGTCACCTCCGAAGGTGCTACGCAGCTGGCCGGCTGGAACAACGTGTTCAACGGCATCGCCGGTATCATCAACATCTTCTGCATGACCGGTTGGTGGAGCGTCTACGCCTCCGAGGATCAGACCGATATGCTGTGGCCCGATATGACCTGGGTCTACATCATCGCCTACGATATCTGGAACTTCTGCTACACCTACAACTGCCTGCCCACCCACTCCTGGTTCTGCGGCTTTGCGCTGCTGCTGGCGCCCACCGTCGCCGCCTTTATCTGGAACAAGGGCGGCTGGATCCAGAACCGCGCCTTTACGCTGGCCATTTGGTGCATGTTTGCCCAGGTGTTCCCGTACTTCCAGGAGGAGTCCATCTTTGTGACCCACTCCACGCTCGACCCCGGCGCCGCTACCGCGGTCTCGATCGCCGCACTGGTCGCCAACGTCGCCGCGATCATCTACATCGCCTACCGCGCCAAGAAGCTCGGTCGCAATCCCTACAAGCAGGATGTCTTTGAGGGCACCAGCGATTGGGAGAAGGCCACCGCTCGTCGCGCCAAGGTCGATTACGCTCACGCCGAGTAACATGTTGGTCGCTGTTGGCGCCTGGGCATAGGCCCGCCCGCCAGGTTTTTCATCCAATGCCTCGCAGAGCCCCCGGAAAGCGTTTCGCTCGCTTTTCGGGGGCTTTTGTCGTTGCGTCTCTATTCATCTATTCAAAAACATGCGCATATATAAAATCGGATTTCAAATCATGAGGCGGCTCTATGGGGTCCCGTTTTTGGGTACAGTGTTGTCCCGATATTGAGCTTGGGGGATGTATGAATGATGAGACGATGGGCCAAGAGGATGCGGCCCAAGATGCAGAAGCGTGTGCCGAGGCCCTGGAGAGCCTAGACCGGATTTCGCTTGACGATGTTGCGTTTGACGATTCGAGCGTTGATGTGCAGGATGAGCCGGAAATCGAGGCGCAGCCCGATGATCAGGATACAGGCGACGTTGAGCCTGCCGAGGATGAGGCAGATCACGAAGACACCGAAAGCGAGGCCGACGACCAGCCCGGATCCGACACGAGCGAGGAAACCATCTTGCTCGACAACTTGCCGGCCGAAGATTCGCTGACCCGCGAGCTCCCTGGCTTAGGCTCTGCGCCTGCCGTGGACGAGACCATCGCCATGGGCGATATTCCCCTACCGTCCGTTCCTTCGGCACGCGAAGCCGAGGTTCGTCACCGTAAGATGTCGCCCAAGCGCCGCAACCTGATGGTGGCAGGCGTCGTAGCCGTCGCGCTTGTCGCCGGCGGCGCAGGCTATGCCGCTTGGAATGGATACCGGCAAGAGCAGGCCGCCGTGGTTGCCGCAAACGCCCATACCATGATGTCGGTGCAAATTGGCGTACATGCCGCGGGGCTCGACCGCTCAACTGGCTCCAAGATTCCCGTGCAGGTGAGCGGTCAGGATTCCGACGGTTCTTCCGTGAGCGAAACGCTCTACGTTGACGAGCACGGTCGCGGCATCAAGCTGCTGCCCGGCGATTACACGTTCTCCATCGCCGCCTCCCCCATCGCGGCCGACGGCACCATCTACACCGTCCCGACCACCAAGGCCCAGGTTACGGTCAAGAATGACGGGCAGGATCTGCGCGCTCAAGCCACCTTTAAGCTTAAGGTGCCCTCAGCCGACACGGTGACCGACGACCAGATCGATGCCGCCGCCAAGTACGCCGAGGAGGGCGGTGCGAGCTCCGCCGCGGCTGCCAAAGTGCTCCAGCAGGCAGCAACCGCGCGGCGCGACGCCGCCGTCAATGCCGTGAGCGCGCAAAAGGCACAGGCGTCCCGTGATGCTGACGCTCGCCACAAGACAACCGACCTCTACCAGCTCGATATTCCCGTCGAGTGGTACGGCAAGGTCGCAACTTGGCAAAACGGAAGCACGCTATGCATCTATCTGGGCGACGACGCCAATACGCCGCTCGTGACGCTCGTCGCGGTGCGCGAGGGCGAGAGCTTTACGCCCGATGAAGGCGATACGGTTTTGGGTGCGGCCAATCTAGGCAACGGTTATACCGTCTACGCCAGCGGCCCCGTCTATCCGTACGTGGTGCCCCAGACCATCAACGGACGGACGCAGAACCCCGTGTCAACCTACCCCATGGACACGGCCATTGAGCTTGTCGAGCTTACGACCGGCAACCGCTATACGTATAGCCAGATCAAGAACGTGTTGGTCGGCAAAGACGGCAAGGCAGACACCGCGACCAAACTCGAGACCGACTACCTCGCCCAGATTCTCCTGCCGAGCATCAAAGCCCAGGACTAGCCTGGCGCAGCAAGGTGCTCCCCAACCGTGATGAAGGAGCCAGGAGGTCCTGATCCCACAGGTCCATAGATGATTAGGCAAGGAGCCACTTCCATGCGGGCACAACGTGTACCGCACCGTGCTCGCATGGAATATCGGCCTGCTCATCCATGGTAACGATTGCCGACTCGCCAAGATCGAACTGGGCCATCGAGGCATCAAGCGCGGCAATTTCGCGCTCGCGCGTTTTCTCACTTGCCATATCCACACTCACCTGAATCAGGCTATAAGCCCGCATGAGAAGTGCGTCCCCAGCCACAAAGTCCACCTCATGGCTTTTGCTCTTCTCTTTGATCAGCAGGCGGCAGACCGAGCCGGTCCTCACCGCGGGAGTCCTTCTTCTTAGCGCATTGAACACTGCGGTCTCGAGCCTCTGGCCCTGGTCCAATGCTGATGCGGGAGAGAATGCTCCAAACATCGCAGGGTCGACAGCGTAGACCTTAGACGCAGACCGCATGTTACTTGCCAATGAACGCGTGAACTCCGGCACAGAAAATAACAGGTAGGCATCCTCATAATACTCAAGTAAATCGCTGAGCGAATTACGACTGACGGGTATCTGTCTGCTCTTGAACTCGTTGTACACTTTGTTCACTGACAGCTCTCGTCCCGAAGATGCCATACACCGCGTCAAGAACAGCGATGCCAGGCGAGGGTTCTTGACGTCGTAACGTTCAACGACGTCCATGGCGACCGTTCGCGAAGCATATTCCTGTAGCAGCTGAATCGCGTCTGCAGGCGTCTGCTCAAGTGTCGCGATGAATCCCCCTTGTTCAAGATACCCGATCAGATGATGTCGAAGCAGCGCTGCATCGCTCGGGGAAAAGGTCGCATCTGGCTCGGGAACGCTCCCCGTCTTATATCGAACGTATTCCGAAAAACTCAACGGAAAAAGCTCTCGCACAAGGGAACGACCCCTGAACTCGCTCTTAAGTTCTGAGGACAGCATCTTAGAAGAAGATCCCGTCACATAGACGGTCGCTTTCTCCGTATCGACTACACGCCGCAGAAACGCACCCCATTCGGGGATTTCCTGGATCTCGTCAAAGAAAATGTAAGCGCCCTCGATTCGAGCAACAGGATACAGCGCATAGAACGTGTCGAGCACGTCCGCCAGCAGCGATGGCTCATACGGGCGCAAGCGCTCATCCTCAAAATTGAAGTAAAGCATCCGGTCAAGCTCGACGCCCCGGCTCTGAAGCCGCCGCATCTCCTGATACAGGCGATACGTCTTTCCACAACGGCGGGCCCCCACAATCACATTTACGATGTTGTCGCGCTTTGGCTCCTGTGGGTTTCCTAGATCAAGGTCTCGCTCAAAGACCTGCGGAACCCCCTGCTGTTCAAAGTCCTTTATTTTCTGGGCGATCAAGTCGTTGAATGCCATGATTCTCCAATCTTGCTCTCTAGCTAATCAAAATTATACTGATTTTTGATTAATTAGAGAGCAAGATTGTGTGTAGCTTGATTAACACTTAAGCAAGTTTTTCACTATTATTGCTCCGAAGGATATCGAGTGGCTAAGAGGACAACCGAGCTCGAATGCGACTCCCCGAGCAGCCAATTTGGCAGTCAATTTGGGACGGGGCTTTTTTGACTACCCTCCCCCTGCAGAAAAATCCCTAACGCAGTTGCGGTGAAATAGGGACTGTTTTTGCTGGTCAAACCGCAAAACAGTCCCTATTTCACCGCAACTTTTTGGTGGCCTTTTTGGTGGCACTCAACGCCAGGGGTCGGCTTCGAACATTGGCTCGCGCTCGGGGCGGCGATCGCTGTAGGGATCGTAGCCGTCATCGTCCTCGTTCTCGGCACGGATGTAGGGGTCGCGCGGCTTGGGTGCCGGTTTAGACGGAGTCTTCGGTGCGGCGGGCGCCGCCTCAGCCACCGGTGCGTTCGTCTTGTTCTCGTCTTTCATCTGCATAGCTCCTTGCCATGTGCTCACGTTCAACACCATCGATTGTCGCACGAAAAAGGGCGGCGGACCCAATCGGATCCGCCGCCCTTGGCGTTCGGCTCAAAAGGCAGATTTTAAGGCATGGCCCAAAATCTACTCGGCGTCGGGGACCTCGTAGGTGGCCGCCGGCGTATTGTCGCACACGACGGTAAAGCCGCCGTCCTTGTCGACATCGACCGTCACCTGATCGCCCTCGCGCACCGTGCCGTCGATGATAGCGGCGGCGATGGCATCCACGACCTCGCGCTGGACCAGACGCTTGAGCGGACGGGCGCCAAAGACCGGGTCCAGGCCGCCCACGGCGAGCATCTGCTTGGCCGCCGGGGTGATGGCAAGCGTCATGCGCTCCTTGGCCAGACGCGCGCGGACGTCGGCGAGCTGAATGTCGACGATCTTCTCGATCTGCGCCATGCCGAGCGGATGGAACACCACGATATCGTCGATACGGTTGAGGAACTCGGGGCGGAAGGTCTGAGCCATGGCCGCGTCGACCTGATGGCGCATCTCCTCCTCGTCCTTGCCGGAAAGCTCGGCGATAGCCTTGGAGCCCACATTAGACGTCATGATAATGATCGTGTTCTTGAAGGACACCTGGCGACCCTGACCGTCGGTCAGACGGCCGTCGTCAAGCACCTGTAGTAGCACGTTAAAGACATCCGGATGGGCCTTCTCCATCTCGTCGAGCAAGATCACGGAGTACGGACGACGGCGCACGGCCTCGGTGAGCTGGCCGCCCTCGTCGTAGCCCACGTATCCCGGGGGCGCACCGATCAGACGCTGGACGCTGAACTTCTCCATGTACTCGGACATGTCGATACGCACGAGCGCGCGCTCGTCATCGAACAGGCACTCGGCAAGCGCCTTGGCGAGCTCGGTCTTGCCCACGCCGGTGGGGCCCAGGAAGAAGAAGCTTCCGATGGGCTTGTCCGGATCGGAGAGGCCCGCACGGCTGCGGCGCACAGCTGCGGCGACGGCTGAGACGGCCTCGTCCTGGCCGATGACGCGCTTATGCAGCTCGCCCTCCAGGCCCTTGAGCTTGTCGAGCTCGCCCTGCATCATCTTGGAGACGGGCACGCCGGTCCAAGCGCTCACGACCTCGGCGATCTCATCGGAGGTCACTTGCTCGTTGAGGCCCTCGCCGTCCTGCTGCTTTTGCGCCTCGAGCGCAGCCTCGGAATCCTGAATCTGCTGCTGCAGACCAGGAATCACGGAGTAGCGCAGCTCGGACGCACGCCCCAGGTCGCCGTTGCGCGTCGCACGCTCCTCTTCGCTCTTGGCCTCGTCAAGCTGTCCCTTGAGCTCCTGCACGTGGTCGATGGCGTTCTTCTGGTTGAGCCAGCCGGCCTTTTGCACGTTGAGCTTTTCTTGGACCTCGGCAATCTCTTGGCGCAGAGCCTCCAAACGCTCCTTGGAGGCGTCATCGGTCTCCTTCATGAGCGCCTGTTCCTCGATCTGCAGCTGGGTGAGCTGACGCGTGGTGGCATCGATCTCGACCGGCATGCTGTCGAGCTCCATGCGCAGGCGGCTTGCGGCCTCATCGACCAAGTCGATGGCCTTGTCGGGCAGGAAGCGGTCGGCGATGTAGCGATCGGAGAGGTCGGCAGCTGCCACGAGCGCGCTATCGGTGATGTGTACGCCGTGGAAGATCTCGTACTTCTCCTTGAGGCCACGCAGGATCGAGATAGTGTCCTCGACGGTGGGCTCGGAGACCATCACGGTCTGGAAACGACGCGCGAGCGCCGCGTCCTTCTCGATGTACTTGCGGTACTCGTCGAGCGTGGTCGCGCCAATCGCATGCAGGTCGCCACGGGCGAGCGCCGGCTTGAGGATATTGCCGGCGTCCATAGAACCCTCGGTGGCACCCGCGCCCACGATGGTGTGGAGCTCATCGATGAACAGGATGACCTTGCCCTCGGACTTTTGCACTTCTTTGAGCACGGCCTTCAAGCGGTCCTCGAACTCGCCGCGATACTTGGCGCCGGCGACCAGCGCGCTCATGTCGAGCTCGATGAGGTCGCGGTCGCGCAGGGTGCTCGGCACGTCGCCGGCCACGATACGCTGGGCGATGCCCTCGACGATAGCCGTTTTACCGACGCCCGGCTCACCGATGAGCACGGGGTTGTTCTTGGTGCGACGGGACAGGACCTGGATGGTACGACGGATCTCGTCCGTACGGCCGATGACAGGGTCGAGCTTGCCGGCGCGGGCAAGGTCGCAGATGTTGCGGCCGTACTGTTCCAGCGCCTCAAACTGGGTCTTGTCCTCGGCAGACGTCACGCGGTCATCGCCGCGCAGTTCCTCGTAGACCTGCTCGATGCGCTCCTTGGTGACGCCGGCGTCGCGCAGCACACGACCGGCCTCGCCCTTGTCCTCGGCAAGCGCCATCAGCAGATGCTCGGTCACCACAAAGCTGTCTCCCATCTTGGTGGCCTTTTTCTCGGCCTTCTCGATGACGCGGACAAGCTCGTTGGACAGGCCCATCTGCTGGCCCTCGCCCGAAACCTTGGGCGCGTGGTCGATGACATCCTGCGTGGAGCGTGCGAGCTGAGCCGGGTCGGCACCGATGCGCTCGATGATCACGGAGATATTGCGCTCGCCGGCACCGAGCAGGGCAGACAGCAGGTGAATCGGCTCCACCGCGCCGGCCTGCGCGTCGGCAGCCGTGCTCATGGCGGTCTGCAGCGCCTCGCGCGACGTCATTGCTAGCTTATCGATTCTCATGGAATCACCTCTC
>JAGZDZ010000030.1:0-31391 GCA_018368535.1 Collinsella sp.
CTTGCCGCAGGAGCACTCCCAGTCCTTGGCGGGACCGAAGATCTTCTCGCAGAACAGGCCGTCCTTCTCGGGCTTGAGGGTACGGTAATTGATGGTCTCCGGCTTCTTGACCTCACCGTGCGACCAGGAACGGATCTGGTCGGCGGAGGCAAGGGAGATCTTTACCGAGTCAAAATCAGTAGCTTCGAAATCTGCCACAGTCAACTACTCCTTATCAGTGGTCGTGGCGGCGACAGCCTCGGGTGCCTCGGCGGTCTCGGCATCCTGGGCCTCGACGTCGGCGTCAACGCCGGCGAGCGCAGCCAGGTCATCGAGGGCAGAGGTCTCCTCGGCGGTCACGGGGGCGGAGGCGTCCTCGTCGGCATCGTGCATGGGCTCGATGTCCAGCGCGAGGGAACGGATCTCCTTGACGAGAACCTTGAAGGACTCGGGGATACCCGGGACAGGAACGTTCTCGCCCTTGACGATGGACTCGTAGGTCTTGACGCGGCCCACGGTATCGTCGGACTTGACGGTCAGGATCTCCTGCAGGACGTTGGAAGCACCGTATGCGTACAGTGCCCAAACTTCCATCTCGCCGAAGCGCTGGCCGCCGAACTGAGCCTTGCCGCCCAGCGGCTGCTGGGTAACCAGGCTGTAAGGGCCGGTCGAACGGGCGTGGATCTTGTCGTCGACCATGTGGCCGAGCTTGAGGATGTAGGACGTACCCACGGTAATGGGCTCGCGGAACTCCTCGCCGGTGCGCCCGTCGAACAGGCGGGTCTTGCCGCGCTCGTCAAGCTGGGTGACAAACTCGGGGCGCATGTGATCGCCAAAGGCAGCGGTGGCCTTGTTGAGCATGTTCTTGTTGGCGCGACGGATGACCTCGGCGATCTCGTCCTCCTTGGCGCCGTCGAAGACGGGCGTCGCGGTAAAGAACGGACCGGGGACATACTTGTCGGAGTCGGCATTCTCGGTATCCCAACCGCAGGCGGCAGCCCAGCCAAGGTGGCACTCGAGCAGCTGGCCGACGTTCATACGCGAAGGAACGCCCAGCGGGTTGAGGATAACGTCGATCGGGGTACCGTCAGCCATGTAGGGCATGTCCTCGACCGGCAGAACGTTACAGATAACACCCTTGTTGCCGTGGCGACCGGCGATCTTATCGCCCTGCTGGATCTTACGACGCTGGGCAACGTAGACGCGCACCTGCTCGTTGACGCCGGGAGCCAGATCGTCGCCGTTCTCGCGGCTAAAGCGGACGACGTCGATGACGCGACCGTAAGCGCCGTGAGGCATCTTAAGGGAGGTGTCGCGAACGTCGTGAGCCTTGGCACCGAAGATGGCGCGCAGCAGGCGCTCCTCAGCGGTCAGAGCGCTCTCGCCCTTAGGCGTGACCTTGCCGACCAGGATGTCACCAGGGCCGACCTCGGCGCCGATGCGGATGATGCCGTCCTCGTCGAGGTTGGCAAGCATGTCCTCGGAGAGGTTCGGGATCTCGCGGGTGATCTCCTCGGGGCCGAGCTTGGTGTCGCGGGCATCGATCTCGTGACGGGTGATGTTGATGGTCGTCAGCAGGTCCTCGGCCACCAGGCGCTCGGACACGACGATACCGTCCTCGTAGTTAAAGCCTTCCCACGGCATGTAGGCCACGGTGAGGTTCTGACCCAGTGCGAGCTCGCCGCGATCGGTCGAAGGACCGTCGGCCAGGGGCTCGCCCTGCTCAACGGTGTCACCGACGCGCACGAGCGGACGGTGGTTGATGCAGGTGGACTGGTTGGAGCGCTGGTACTTGGCCAGGTGATACTCGTCCATGCCGCCGGCATGCTTGACGATGATCTTGGCGGCGTCGGCAAAGATGACCTCGCCGGCGTTCTTGGCCAGGGTGACCTCGCCGGAGTCCAGAGCGGCGCGACGCTCCATGCCGGTACCGACATAGGGAGCGGCGGGGTGAACCAGCGGCACGGCCTGACGCTGCATGTTAGCGCCCATGAGCGTACGCTTGGCGTCGTCGTGCTCCAGGAACGGAATCAGCGTGGCTGCGACGGAGAGCATCTGACGCGGCGAGACGTCCATGTAGTCGACGTCCTCGACGGGCACGTCGGCGGGAGCGCCGAAGGAGCCGTCGAAGTCGCGGGTACGGGCGATCACGGTGTGCGGGCGGACAAGCTTGCCCTCGGCATCGGTCGTGATGAACTCGTTGGTCTTGGGATCGAGCGGCGTGTTGGCCGGCGCGATGACGTGCTTCTCTTCCTCGTCAGCGGTCATCCAGTCGATCTGGTCGGTGGCAACGCCGTTCTCGACGCGACGGAACGGGGCCTCGATGAAGCCGTACTCGTTGACGCGGGCGTAGAGGGCGAGCGAGCCGATCAGGCCGATGTTGGGGCCTTCGGGGGTCTCGATCGGGCACATGCGGCTGTAGTGCGAGTTGTGAACGTCGCGGACGGCCGTCGGCACGTTGGTGCGGCGGCTGGAGCCCGACTTGTGGCCGGCAAGACCACCAGGGCCGAGTGCGGACAGACGGCGCTTGTGGGTCAAACCCGTCAGGGGGTTCGCCTGGTCCATGAACTGCGAGAGCTGCGAGGAACCGAAGAACTCCTTGATGGAGGCCACGATCGGGCGGATGTTGATGAGCGACTGCGGGGTGATCTCGTCGATGTCCTGGGAGCTCATGCGCTCACGGACGACGCGCTCCATACGGCTCATGCCGATACGGAACTGGTTGGCGACAAGCTCGCCGACGGTACGGATGCGGCGGTTGCCGAAGTGGTCGATGTCGTCGACCTTGAAGCCCTGCTCGCCGGCAGCGAGGGACAGGAGGTAGCGCAGCGTCGCGACGATATCCTCGTCGGTGAGCACCGTGACCTCTTCCTCGGTGGTGAGGTTGAGCTTCTTGTTGACCTTGTAACGACCGACGCGGGCCAGGTCGTAGCGCTGCGGGTTGAAGAGCAGACCCTCGAGCAGGCTGCGGGAAGCGTCCACGGTGGGAGGCTCGCCCGGGCGCAGGCGACGGTAGATCTCGATGAGGGCGTCCTCGCGAGTGAGGGCGGTGTCGCGCTCCAGGGTACGCTTGATCACATCGGAGTTGCCGAGCAGCTCGATGATGTCGTCGTTGGTGACGGCGATGCCAAGGGCGCGCAGGAACATCGTGGCGCTCTGCTTGCGCTTACGGTCGATGGAGACCATGAGCTGGTCGCGCTTGTCGACCTCAAACTCAAGCCAGGCACCGCGGGACGGGATGATCTGGGCCTTGTAGATCTGCTTGCCCGAATCCATCTCGGAGCTGTAGTACACGCCCGGGGAGCGGACGAGCTGCGAGACGACGATACGCTCGGTACCGTTGATGATGAAGGTGCCCTGATCGGTCATCATGGGGAAGTCGCCCATGAAGACGAGCTGCTCCTTGATCTCGCCGGTCTCCTTGTTGGTGAGACGGACGTCGGTCAGAAGCGGAGCCTGATAGGTCATATCCTTCTCGCGGCACTCCTCGACGGTGTGCGCGGGGTCGCCGAACTGATGCTCGCCGAAGGTAACCTCGAGAACATGGTTCTGGCTCTGGATGGGGCTGGATTCCTTGAACGCCTCACGAAGGCCCTCGTCCTTAAAACGCTCAAAGGATTCCCTTTGAACAGAGATAAGGTTGGGGAGCTCCATGGCCTCCGGGATTTTCCCGAAGCTGACGCGCTTGCGCTCAGTGGCAGTGTATGCGTAGGTCACCAGGTTTTTCCTCCTTCACGGAAATGCTCGGTGGGTTGGCGAGGCATAGCTTCGCCAGTTATCGCAACCTAATAGTTTATCAGGTAGCGACCGTTGGGCAAGAAAAGCCTTGACGCGATTGAGTTTTTGGAGTAGCAAAGTTTTTCGACAGAAAACACGCAGGTAGATGTATGTGTATCGAACATATGTTCATATATTTTCTGTGAACAGAGAGCCGGCAATCGCAGCTCTTATAAAAAACGGGCGCGGACCAAGGTCCGCGCCCGTAAATGTCGATGCCCGAAGGCTTACTTGCGCATCAAACCGCCGTGCTCGTCGATGGCGTCCCAGAAGGCGTCGGCAAAGCGAGGGTCGCTTGCAACCATGAGGGCGTTGGTGGCCATCCAGCCAGACGGGGTGCCGGTGTCGTAGCCCGACAGCGGGTCGATAACGACAGCGTACATGGCCTCGCGGTCGAGCGAGCGGGCCATGGCGTCGGTGAGCTGAATCTCGCCGCCCTTGCCGGCCTGCTGATCGGCGAGCAGGTCCATGACCAGCGGACTCAGCAGGTAGCGACCGACGATGTACAGGTTGGAAGGAGCCGCCTCGGGAGCAGGCTTCTCGACCAGACCGCCGATGCGCCAGACAGCGCCCGGCTCGGCATCGGCAACGCCCTCGGCGCCCTCGAGCGAACCGACGCGCTCGCCGGCGATAACGCCGTAGCGGCTGACTTCCTCGGGGGAGCAAGCAGCGACGGCGATAACCGAAGCGCCACCGTGCTCTTTGGAAACGGCGAGCATCTTGTCGCAGATGTCGCGGTTAGGCACAACGTAGTCGCCCAGAAGAACCAGGAAGTTCTCCCCTGCCACGGCGTCAGCAGCAGAGCGGATAGCATGACCGAGGCCCTTGGGCTCGTACTGATAACGGAAGTCGACCGGCATGCCGCCCGCGTGGGCGACAGCATCGGCGTAAGCATCCTTACCGCGCTCGCGCAGCAGATTCTCGAGCGAGCGATCGGGCTGGAAGTAGCTCAGCAGCTCGGGCTTACCGGGCGAGGTAACGATGATGGCGTCGTCGACCTCCTCGGGGTCGAGCGCCTCCTCAACGACATACTGGATGACCGGCTTGTCGAGCACCGGCAGCATCTCTTTGGGCGTGCACTTAGTGCCAGGCAGAAAACGCGTGCCAAGACCGGCGGCGGGGATGATTGCCTTCATGTTATTCAAGGATCCTTTCACAGGCGCAGAATGCGCCTATGCGTGCGGCACGGCGGCCGCAGACCAAATTGCGATACCGAAGTATCTTACCGCCGGAGACATACGTCGCCGTAAGGCAAACGTAATTCTTCAGCAGGTCAACGCAAATTATTGCTCGAATGGTGCAATTTTACGCCCCAGCGGTAACGGGATTGGCACGGCGAAGACGGCAGTGTTCTGCGTGCCGAGCAATGGGAATGAGGAGCCAAAACAAAAAAGACGGGGCTCGCATAGCGAGCCCCGTCTGCAAAGAAATCTGGCGAGAGAGCCTGATTACTTGAGGGTGACAGCAGCGCCAGCAGCCTCGAGCTTCTCCTTGGCAGCCTCGGCGTCCTCCTTCTTGGCACCCTCGAGAACAGCCTTGGGAGCGCCCTCGACGACCTCCTTGGCCTCCTTCAGGCCAAGGTTGGTGAGCTCACGGACGGCCTTGATGACCTGGATCTTGTTGTCGCCGAAGCCCTCGAGCACGACGTCAAACTCGGTCTTCTCCTCGGCCTCAGCAGCGCCAGCAGCGGGAGCGGCGACAACAGCGGCAGGAGCAGCGGCGGAAACGCCGAAGGTGTCCTCGATAGCCTTGACGAGCTCGGAAGCCTCGAGAAGGGTCATTTCCTTAAGAGCATCGATGATCTCATCGGTGGTAAGCTTAGCCATTTCTAAGTCCTTTCGGTTTCCGTGTCTGTGCACGGAGATCAGTTAAAACACGGCGCGAATGCGCCAGGGATGCGGCGTTGCCGCCGCGGGTGAAAACAGCAACTAGGCTGCCTTCTGCTCGGAGACCTGCTGAATCGAACGAGCGAGACCAGAGGAAACGCCGTTGACGCAGACAGCGATGTCGCGAGCGAAACCGGAGATGAGACCGGCGATCTGGCCGAGAAGCTGATCCTTGGTGGGCAGCTCGGCGATAGCCTTAACATCATCAGCGGAAACGGCCTTGCCGTCGGAGATACCGCCCTTGATCTCAAGGACGCCCTTGGACTTAGCGGAGAAGTCCTTAAGGGCCTTAGCGGCCTCGACCGGCTCGGTCTCGTAGAACACATAAGCGACGGGGCCGGCGAGAATCTCGTCGATCTCGGGCTGCTCCTGGTTCTTGAGGGCGATCTTGACCAGGTTGTTCTTGTAGACCTTCATCTCGGCGCCGCACTCGCGAAGCTGATGACGCAGCTCCTGAGCCTGCTTAACCGTCAGACCGTTGTAGTTGACGACGAACAGACCAGCGTTCTCGGCGATACGGGACTCGATCTCTGCAACCTTGTCGATTTTGTACTGCTGGGGCATGAATTACACCTCCTCGAATTCTTTCCGGGCACGGTCCGCCACAAGGACGTGACGGGGGCATGTCCAAAAAGAAAGCCCCCGCGCTGCATGAGCGACGGGGGCGAGAAGACATATCTACTCGACCACCTCGGCTGGCGGGATATCCCATTAAGCTCGCGAGCGATGCCCGTTTGCACCGGCTGTCTCTGGCAGCGGATTCGTGCGTGAACCGAAAGTATTATGGCGGGGACCCCGGCGTCGGTCAACGGGCGCGAGGATTCGTACACAAACCCTGCATACGCTCCGGTCCGAGGGGCCGGGTTGAGATTTTCGCTCGGTCAAGTCCTGGCTCGCACGAAGAGCACATTAAGTGCTCTTCGGCTCGTGCGGAATCTACGAAAATCTCAACCCGGCCCCTCGGACCGGAGCTGCGGTAACTTTGATGCAAATCCTCGTGTCCGTTGAGCGACGTGCCCCACTCATAATGCTTGGGTCGGTGGGCTGATGCGTTGCATCCCTGAGGGCTAAAAGGTTGAAATGAAGGTGGACAGGCGGTGGAGGCCTTCGTCTAGGTCTTTGTCGGAGACGCAGTAGCTTAGGCGGATATGACCTTCGGTGCCGAAACAGTCGCCTGGGACTAGGGCTACGTTGGCCTCTTCGATGGCTTTAATGCAGAAGTCTTCGCTGGTTAGGCCGTACTGTTTAATGCTGGGGAAGGCGTAGAAGGCGCCGGCTGGTTCCACTACGTCGAGATCCATGGCGTCTAAGGCTGCGAGTACGCGTTTGCGGCGGGCTCGGTAGACTTTGAGCATGGGGGTTGGGTCGACGGTCAGGGCTCGCGCTGCGGCGTCCATTTCGAAGGAGACGGCACTCGATACTAAATATTGGTGGGCCTTTGCGATCTCGGCGATGACGGGGGCTGCGGCTGCGAGCCAGCCCAAGCGCCAGCCGGTCATTGCCCAGGGCTTGGAGAAGCTCTCGATGACGACCGTCTGCTCGCGCAGCTCCGGGTGTCGCTGGGCGAAGCGCTCGTAGCCATCCACATAGACCAGACGGTTGTATACGTCGTCGCAGACTACGTAGATGCCCGCCTGCTCCGCTACGCGCGCCACGGCGTCGAGCGATGCCGCGTTGAGAATGCAGCCCGTGGGATTGTTGGGCGAGCAGATGACGATGGCCTTGGTCGCCGGCGTCACGCAAGCACGAAGCGCGTCCTCGTCAATCTGAAATTGCGCAGGCTCCGTATCCAAAAAGACCGCTTTGGCGTGATTGGCCACGACGATGCTCTCGTACAAACCAAAAGCCGGCGTGGGGATGATGACCTCGTCGCCGGGGTTGAGCATGGCCATAAACGTAGCCGACAGGGCCTCGGTCGCGCCGTCGGTCAGGATGACCTCGTCGGCCGAAAACGTAAGGCCCGCGTCCCCCATGTAGGCAGACAACGCCTCGCGCAGGGCAGGGCGACCGTTGTTGGGCGGATAGTGCGTGTCGCCGCGGTCCAACGAAGCAGTCACCTCGGCGCTAATCACATCGGGCGTGGGAAAATCGGGCTCGCCGAGCGCAAGCGCAATGCATCCCGGATGCTGAGCGGCGAGCGCGTTGATTCGGCGGATGCCGGAGGGCTTGAGCGTGGCAAGCGAGGTATTCATGGGCAGACGCATGGCGTTCCTTTCGTAAGGGTTGCACTAGGATAGCGCGGCGGAACGCCGCCGGACGGTGTAACCTAAACGGAAACCAACCGGAAAGGAGGCGGCATGGAGACGACCGCGCGCGGCGATAAGCCCAAAACGCTGCAGACCATTGCGTATATCAGTATTCCCGATAGCGCCGATCTGGAGTTTTTGCTTTGGGACCTGCAGGATGCCATCGCGGCGTATGCCCGGCTTTCCGGCACCGTGTTCCCTCGCCCGGTTGACCTGAAGGCAGATGATGCCAATGCCGCCGTCGATGGTATCGTACTGGCCGCTAAAGACATGGCTGACGATGAGTCATTAACGGCTATCGAGCGGGCGCTCGATCGTTTTGGCGGTACGGAAACGCGTGTCTACGTGGTTATCCAGGCCACCTGTGAGAGCCCCGAGCCGGCACACGAGGTCGTCAAGCGTCTTCGCAAGGCATGCGAGCGCCATAACCAATTGTGGTGTGGCGGCGTTGTCATCTGTGCCGGCAGCGGCTTCGCGGCGCTTCGTCATTCTCCGCGCATGGGACTTTTGCGCCGACCGTTTTCGGAGGCCGTGGACAAGCTCGTGGGCGCCGTTCGCATGGGGTGTTCCGTTGAGCGTGCACAGCGACTCGGTGGCGCCGCAGCGGGTGGCGTCGACACCGATGGCATGATTTACGCCAAGCCTGAGCTGCCCGCGTCGATCTGGCGCGCGTCTATGAAGCACCTTGCCAAGCACTCAAACAGCTAAATCGAAGAAGCCCGCCAGTCAACGGCCTCGCGCCAGCGCCCAACAAGGCGCTCTAGGCGCCACGCCGCATTGGCGGGGCTTGTCGAGGGCAGAATGACGGCAGACAACCCGGTGCGCTCTTGCAGGTAGCGCTTGTAGAGTCGTCCTGCCGTGCCGCCGTTACAGACAACGACCTCAATAGGAGCTGCACCGGTAATGCGCTCGACATGCGCCGGAACGACGTTTTTGATGCTCGCGTCGCTTGAGCCCTTGATGTCACAGCTCTCGATCACATCCCACAGGGCCACGCCACCGTTCAACAGCATGGATCGCTTGGCGGCAATGGAGGCATCGAGCGTCGCGGGCTCACCGCTTGCCAAAGGATCGCCCTCGCTGGGTGGCACGGGCGCACCAAGGCACGCGGCCATCACGCGCCAAAAGCGGTTCTGCGGATTGCCATAGTAGAAGGCATTGGCACGCGAGAGCACCGAGGGAAACGACCCCAGTACCAAAACGCGCGAGCGCTCGTCAAACACGGGCTCAAACCCATGCTCAATATGTTGATAGCCCTCGTCAGACGCGGCCATGGGCTAGGCCCTCAACAGATAGCGCACTTCGTAGGGCGCAAGTTCAAGGGAGCCCGGCAGCTCGACCGTGGGCGCATCGTCGGCAAGCAGGTCGACGAAGGAGCCGCTGAGTTCGCCGGCTCCAAAGGTGTAGGGCTCGTTCACGGCATTGACCGCCACGAGCACCGTCGCGTCGTCGCAGGCGCGCTCGAACAGCAGCTGCTTGTTCTGAATCACCACGTTGCGATAGACACCGTAGTTGAGGGCACGGGCCGCCGCATCGTTTGCCGAGCGCAGGTGCGCGAGCTGCTTGATGAAGGCCGTCAGCTCGTTGGGCGCAGGCTCATCGAGCGCAGGACGCAGCGCCCAATCGCCATCGGGGCCGCCCTTTTCGCCGGCAATCCCCCACTCGCTGCCGTAGTAGACGCACGGAATGCCCGGCATACCAAAGAGCATGCCGTAGGCGGGGCGTAGGCAGGACTTGTCCGTCAGGATGCTCGCCAGGCGCGGCACATCGTGGTTGTCGACAAACGACAGCAGATGCTTGCCGCGATAAATGCACCACGGGTCACCGCCAAACTGGCGATGCAGCGAGTGGGCAATCTCGAACATGTTGACCGAGTTAAAGCTGGAGTACAGGCCCTTGTAGCACTCGTAGTTGGTGCAGGAGTCGAGCATCTCGTCGTTGACGATCTGGTTGTAGTCGCCGTGGAGTGTCTCGCCGATCAGCACGAAGTCGGGCTTGAGCTCACGGACAAAGGAGTGTAGGCGGCGCATAAAGTCGCGGTCGAGCATATAGGCAACGTCCAGGCGCAGGCCGTCGACGCCAAAGACGTCGGCCCAACGGCGCACAGACTCGAGCAGGTAATCGACCACAGCGGGATTTTGCAGGTTAAGCTTCACAAGCTCAAAATGGCCCTCCCAGCCCTCGTACCAAAAGCCGTCGCCGTAGCACGAGTCACCGTCAAAGCTGATGTGGAACCAATCCTTGTAGGGCGAGTCCCACTTGTGCTCCTGCACATCACGGAAGGCCCAAAAGCCGCGACCGACGTGGTTGAAGACGGCATCGAGCACCACACGGATGCCGTGGGCATGCAGCGTCTCACACACGGCGGCAAAGTCGGCGTCCCCACCCAGGAGACGGTCGAGATGGCGCAGGCTGCGCGTATCGTAGCCGTGGCTATCAGACTCGAGCGGCGGGTTGATGAGCACAGCGCCAATACCGAGTTCCTGCAGGTAATCGGCCCATTGGGCGATTTTCATGATGGGGGCATCGGGGTTGGGTGCAGTGCCGGCAGCTTGGGAGAGTTCATCCTCGGCAACGGGCGCGGCGTTTTCGCGCGGAGCTCCACAAAAGCCCAGCGGATAGATCTGATAGAACGTCGTCTCGTATGCCCACATAGCAACCTCCCGGTAAGCTCAACACAACGACATCCATTGTATGCCCGGCTTGTATCCTCTTCCCCAAAATAAGTTGCGGTGGAATAGTTCCTGCTTGGGCCTTCAGAGGCCTTAAACAGGAACTATTCCACCGCAACTGATGAGGAAACGTGATCAGGCGACAGGCTTGGCGCGGCGAATGGCCGGGAACATCACCGTGATAGCGAGGATGACGCCCATGGCGGCAATCACCCCGCCCGCGAAGCCGATCCAGGCGATACCGGGACCCGAAACCACGGCTCCGCCGATCGCAGTACCCGTGCCGATACCCAGATTGAACAGGCCCGAGAAGATCGACATGGCGACGGCCGACGAGTCCGTCGGCGTGTACTTGATGAGCTCGGCCTGAAACGCCACGTTAAAGGCCGTGGCGCAGCAGCCCCATAGCGCACAAACACCAAGAACCGCGGCGAGCGACAACGCGGCAGGACCCATAAGCAGCAAGGCGACCGGCACTCCGGAGAGCGTGATCGCAAGGAACGGAAAACGGTGCCCGTCGAACAGGCGGCCGAACAGCCAGCTTCCGAGCAGACCAGAGCAGCCGAACGCCGTCAGCGTCATAGTGATGGCGCTTGCGTCGACATGCGCGACCTGAGCCAGGAAAGGCTCGATATAGCTATAGCCCGTGTAATAGCCAGTTGCCATGAACACCGTGACCGCATAGAGCGCGATCAGTAACGGGTTCTTGAGCAGCTCGGGCAGTTGCTTGACGGTAAAGCGCTCGCCCGCCGGCATGGCCGGGAACACCGCTGCCTGGTAGACGGCCGCGATGGCTGAGAGGCCCCCGACCACGGCAAACGTCATACGCCAGCCCACGGCCAGGCCAATGGCGCGACCGAGAGGCAGGCCAAAGATCTGCGCGATGGACGAGCCCGTAGCGATCATGCTGATGGCGAGCGCCCCATGGCGCGTGTCAACCAGACGCGACGCCATGATCGAGGCGACCGACCAGAACACGGCATGCGCGCAGGCAACCACCAGGCGTGCGCAGACCAGGATGGGATAGGTGGGCGCCACGGCGGACAGGAACTGGCCCAGCGAGAACACGGCAAGCACGCCCAGCAGCATCCGCTTGAACTCAAAACGCGAGGCAAACACCATGAGCGGCAACGATAGCAGCATGACGCCCCAGGCATAGACCGAGATCATGATGCCAGCTTGGGCCTCGGTGAGCGAAAACGATGCGGCGATGTCGGTCAGCAGGCCGATGGGCATAAACTCCGACGTGTTGAACACGAACGCGCAGCAGGTGAGCCCGATGAGCGGGAGCCACTGCTTGAGCGTGATGCCGTCTTGCCTTGCCTGACTCATATATAACGTCTCCAATCATTTTGAGCGGAGGCGATTATATAGCAACGGCCCCGCATCCGTCAGCAACAGATGCGGGGCCGAAAACAATTCGATACACAGAGGTTGCGCCGTCAATAAATAACTAAGCCAACCCCAGCAATATGCCCGCCGAATGCACGACAAACGCCACGATCCAGGCGACCGTCACTTGAAACGCGAACACGGCAACGGCATAGCGCGCGCCCAACTCGCTCCTGACGGCGCCGATGGCCGCCACGCAGGGCGGGTACAGCAACGTAAAGACCAGGAACACGTAAGCGGTAAACGGCGAAAACATGGTCGACAGTGCCGCGGGCGAGGTCGCGCCCAAAAGCACCGTGAGGGTCGAGATGACACTCTCCTTGGCGATAAGTCCGGTGACGAGCGCCGTGGATGCGCGCCAATCGCCAAAGCCAAGCGGCGCCAGCGCCGGCGCGATGATGCTGCCGAGGCCCGCAAGCAGGCTTTGCGACTGATCGGCGACCACATTAAAGCGGATATCGAACGTCTGAAGGAACCAGATGACCACCGTAGCGGCAAAGATAATGGTAAAGGCCTTGGTAATAAAATCCTTGGCCTTATCCCATGCCAGCATCACCGTCGTCTTGACGCTCGGCAGGCGGTAATTGGGCAGCTCCATGATAAACGGCACCGGGTCGCCCTTAAATGCCGTGCGGTTGAGCACCAAAGCCGCGATGCAACCGACCGCAATGCCAATCAGATAGAGCGAGACCATGGCGGGAACCGTCGCCTGCGGGAAAAACGCCCCGTACAGCAGGCCGTAGACCGGCAACTTGGCCGAACAGCTCATGAACGGCGTGAGCATGACCGTCATCTTGCGGTCGTGCTCGGATGGGAGCGTACGGGTCGACATGATAGCCGGCACGGTGCAGCCAAAACCGACGAGCATGGGCACAAAGCTGCGGCCCGACAGGCCAAAGCGACGCAACACCTTATCCATGACAAAGGCCACGCGCGCCATGTAGCCGGAGTCTTCCAGAATGGAGAGGAACAAGAAGAGCACGACGATAATCGGCAGGAAGGTCAGCACGCTGCCCACACCCGTAAGCACGCCGTCGACAGCCAGCGAGCGCACCACGTCGTTGGTGCCGAACGCCTTGAGGCCCGCATCGGCCGAGGCGATGATGGCAGCGATACCGTCCTCCATGAGTCCCTGCAACGCCGCGCCGATCACGCCAAACGTCAGCCAAAAAACGAGGCCCATGATCACCAGGAACGCCGGGATGGCCGTGTAGCGACCCGTCAGGATGCGGTCGATCTTGACGGAGCGCACGTGCTCGCGGCTCTCGTGCGGCTTAACGACGCAGCGCCCGCACACGTCGCCGATAAAGCTAAAACGCATATCGGCCAGCGCAGATAGGCGGTCGGTGCCGGCCTCGCCTTCCATCTGGGTAATGATGTGCTCGATAGCGTCGAGCTCATTGCGATCCAGGTGAAGCGCCTCGGTTACCAGCTCATCGCCCTCGACCAGCTTGGTCGCCGCAAAGCGCACCGGGATGTGCGCCGTCACGGCATGGTCCTCGATCAGGTTAGCAATACCGTGGATGCAGCGATGCAGTGCGCCGCCGTCCGGGCCGTCGGGCGCACAAAAGTCCAGGCGACCAGGGCGCTCGCGGAACCGCGCCACGTGCAGGGCGTGGTCCACCAACTCGCCGATACCCTCGTTGCGGGCAGCGCTAATGGGAACAACGGGCACGCCCAACAGGCTCTCGAGCAGGTTGACGTCCACGGCGCCGCCGTTGGCGGTCACCTCGTCCATCATGTTGAGCGCGATGACCATGGGGCGGTCGAGCTCCATAAGCTGCAGCGTCAGGTACAGGTTACGTTCGATGTTGGTGGCGTCGATGATGTCGATGATGGCGTCGGGGTTTTCGTCCAAGATGAATTGGCGGCTGACGATCTCTTCGCCCGTGTACGGCGACAGGGAGTAAATGCCGGGCAGATCGGTAACGCTTGTCTCGGGATGGTTACGGATGGTGCCGTCCTTGCGGTCGACCGTCACGCCAGGAAAGTTACCGACGTGCTGGTTGGAGCCCGTAAGCTGGTTGAACAGCGTGGTCTTACCGCAGTTTTGGTTGCCGGCGAGGGCAAAATGCAGCGGTGCGCCCTCGGGCACGGCCGTTTTTGCCGCACGGGGCGAATACATCCCCTCGCCGAGTGCCGGATGCTCCGTCGTTCCGATTGCGGCGTTGGCGCGCGGACCGGTATCGGTGTCGTGCACATCCACGAGCTCAATGCGTGCGGCATCATCCTTGCGCAGCGTCAACTCGTAGCCACGCAGGCGAATCTCGAGCGGGTCGCCCATGGGGGCGTACTTCATCATGGTGACTTCGGTGCCCGGCGTTAGGCCCATGTCCAAAATATGCTGTCGGAGTGCCTGGTCGTCCGATGCCACCGATGCGACAACGGCGTCCTTTCCAATCTCGAGCGTATCGAGCTTCACGTCCGTGTTCCTCCCCCGGCGCCCACAGGGCGTTGCATTTATGTTCACCTTGGCTAACCGTTTGCCACGGCTAACCAATTTAACCATGCATGATAGCGCGAACACACAACGATGTTCAATCAGCAAATTGGCGCAATGGGGACAGGCAGGAGAGTTCAGGGCCATAGTTTCCCGATGAGGCCTCTCGGGGAAACTACATCCCAGAATTCCGGCTCGAAACGGGATATGGTTTCCCAAACAGGCCTCTTACGGAAAATGCATCCCGGAATCCCCGCTCGAAACGGGACGCGCTTTCCCAGTCGAGGCCCTATGGGAAACTGCGTCCCACCTTGAAAGGCAAAACTGGGGCGCAGTTTCCGGACGGGGCATCAAAAACGAAGTTGCGGTGGAATAGTTCCTGGATGGGCTGGTTGATGCCCCAGATAGGAACTATTTCACCGCAAGTTATTGAAGAGCTTGGATGCCGGGACTCTTACAGATGGCGCTCGAGGAAGCGGAAGGCCAGGCGGATCCAGGGACGGACGGAAACCTGCTTGTCCTCGTTGTCGACCGCGGTGTTGGCGTTGCCGAGCGAAAGGCCATGACCACCCTGGTCGAAGACGTGCATCTCGCATGCAACGCCCCCCTCGGCCATGCGCTGCGCAAACGGGTAGACCTGCGCGATCGGCGCCGTCTTGTCGTCGGACACGCCCCACACAAAGGTCGGTGGCATCTGACGCGAAACATGCGTGGTGGGGCAGATGTCGGCCAGATGCTCGTCAGTTGCCTCGCCGCCCGTCACCATCGACAGGTAGTCGTTGAGCAAATCGCGCCCCGTCTTGCCACCCGTCTTGGGCACACGCAAGTCAATGCGCGGATCGCGCGTCTGCATGTCGCGCACATAGGCAAAGTCGAGCAATGGATAGCCCAGCACCACGGCATCGGGACGAATGTCGTCCGGACGCGCCCCGGCAAGTGCCGCAAAGGGGCCGGTCTTCCACTGTGTTGCCAGCGAGGCGCAAATCATGCCGCCAGCAGAAAAGCCCACGACGCACACGCGCTTAGGATCGACATGCCACTCGTCGGCGTTGGCGCGCACCGTGGCGACCATCTTGGCAAGATCTGCCTGGGGATGCGGAAAGCTCACGTCACCCGTAGAACTCGTGACATAGTTGAGCACAAAGGCCTGGTAACCGTGATCCAAAAACGCAAACGCCACAGGATCCTGCTCATGCGGAGCGATATGCGTAAACGCACCTCCGCCACAGATAATCACCGCGGGGCGGCGGCCATTCGGTTTATCGGGCAACGGCTCGGCACCCAAATACGTAAACGTCGCCGGATAATCCTCGGTCGGCTCCTCGCCCCACAGCGCATGGTTCTCGACAATCATATGTGCTCCCTTCGCGCAAATTATGCGCCCTTGTTTTTCGCCTTCAAGCGTACCCCACTTGAACCCGTGGCGCAGAAACACTCCGGCAATAAGTTTCCCTTCAACTGATATATCACATAATCCCAGTTCAGAGGTATCGTTGAGCAGCGTAGAATAGGGGCGTTGACTAAGCCGCGAAACACATGTGAAACGTTTCCGGCAAACCAAACGCGCGATATGCGCCTATTTAAGTTGGAGGCAACTATGGGTCTGCTCGATTCGTTTAAGTCCACCTTCACCTCGACGGGCGAGGCGTCCGTTCCGCCCGCAGCAAGCTTCGCCACCCGCGAAGGCGTCATCTATGCCCCCGTCAACGGCGTGCTCGTCAACCTGGACGAGGTCCCTGACGAGACGATCGCCTCGGGCATGCTTGGCCAGGGCTATGGCATCGAGCCCATTACCGGCACCATCTATGCGCCCGCCAACGGCCGCATCGGTGCCACCACCGTCACCAACCACTCCATCGGCATGATTACCGAAGACGGCCTGCGCGTGTTCATCCATGTCGGCCTGGGCACCGTGGAAATGAACGGCAAGGGTTTTGCCCGCTTTGTCGAGATGGGCGATGTGGTCAAGGCAGGTCAGCCGCTCATCAGCTTCGACCGCGAGGCCATCAAGGCCGCCGGTCACGAGGACATCGTGACCGTCATCGTCTCCGAGCTCGATCGTCTTAAGAGCATCGACCATGTCGGCGAGTCTGGAACGCTTATCGGCGGCAACCCGCTCGTCAAGCTTGGCGACCCGCTGCTGGTGGCCAAGACCAAGTAGTCGAGCCGCACGCCGCACAGCCAAAAGGCACCTCGTCAAGCGCCCGCGACCATTTGGCCGCGGGCGCTTTTCGTTTGAAAAACCATCCCGCCAATGCCTTATCTGTATAGCCCAAATGAACCGAGCTGCTAGAATATCGAACTGTATGGATAACTATCATTCAACCGTTATGGGAGGATACGTGAACCGCACCAAAATCGCGCAGCTCTACGCCGACGCCGAGTCGCTCGGCGGCCAGACCGTCACCGTCGCCGGCTGGGTCAAGTCCGTCCGCGACATGAAGAACTTTGGCTTTGTTACGCTCAACGACGGCAGCTGCTTCCGCGACCTGCAGGTCGTCATGAACCGCGAGGCACTCGACAACTACGACGAGATCGCCCACCAAAACGTCTCGGCCGCACTCATTTGCACCGGCACCGTCAAGCTGACCCCCGATGCGCCCCAGCCTTTCGAGCTTTCTGCCACCTCCATCGAGGTCGAGGGCGTCAGCGCCCCGGATTACCCGCTGCAGAAGAAGCGCGCAACCGTCGAGTTCCTGCGCACCCAGCAGCACCTGCGCCCGCGCACCAACCTGTTCCGCGCCGTGTTCCGCATCCGCTCTGTCGCGGCTGCCGCCATCCACCGCTTCTTCCAGGAGCAAGGATTTGTCTACGTCAACACCCCCATCATCACCACGAGTGACTGCGAGGGCGCCGGCGAGATGTTCCGCGTGACCACGCTCGACCCCAAAAATCCGCCTCTCACCGAGTCCGGAGAGGTCGACTGGAGCCAGGACTTCTTTGGCAAGCATGCAAGCCTCACCGTGTCCGGCCAGCTCAACGCCGAGAACTTTGCCATGGCCTTTGGCGACGTGTACACCTTTGGCCCCACCTTCCGTGCCGAGAACTCCAACACCACGCGCCACGCCGCCGAGTTTTGGATGATCGAGCCCGAGATGGCCTTCGCCGACCTCAACGACTACATGGACAACGCCGAGGCCATGCTCAAGTACGTCCTTAAGGACGTTATGGCCACCTGCCCCGACGAGCTCAATATGCTCAACAAGTTTGTGGACAAGGGTCTGCTCGAGCGCCTGGACCATGTCGCCAACTCCGACTTCGCCCGCGTCACCTATACCGAGGCCGTCGAAATCCTGGAGCAGGCCGTCGCCGCCGGTCATAAGTTTGACTATCCCGTGAGCTGGGGCATCGACCTGCAGACCGAGCACGAGCGCTTCCTGACCGAGGAGCACTTTAAGCGACCGACTTTTGTGACCGACTACCCGGCCGAGATCAAGGCGTTCTACATGCGCATGAACGAGGACGGCAAGACCGTCGCCGCCGCCGACTGCCTGGTTCCCGGTATTGGCGAGATTATCGGCGGCTCCCAGCGCGAGGAGCGCCTGGATCTGCTCGAGGCCCGCATCAAGGACCTGGGCATGGCACCCGAGCAGTACAAGTACTATCTGGACCTGCGCCGCTACGGTTCCTGCAAGCACGCCGGCTACGGTCTGGGCTTCGAGCGCTTGGTGATGTACCTCACCGGCGTGGGCAACATCCGCGACGTCCTGCCGCACCCGCGCACCGTGGGCAACGCCGACTTCTAATCGTCGGACGCTAGCTCGCGTCGCCACACGCCAACGCTCATCGCACAAGCGTCTCTCGGCATCGGTCGAGAGACGCTTTTTTTCAACAGCATCCGTCAAGCTTTTGGCAAGTTTTTGGTCAGTTGAGCAGGGCTGTTGAAAACTCGAACCACCGTTTGCCGACGGCTACCGACCGCCCAGAGCGCCCTGCGTCCCTGGGAAAGTCCCACGTCCTAGGCTCCATGCCGTCGCCACCCAAAACGGAAAGGACGTGGGCACCATGACCGAAACCGCTGTTGAAACCTACGACACCACGACGAGGGGCGCCGCCTCGATGGCAGCCTATCGCGCCGTTCGTATCCTGCAGCTCTTGAGCGAAAACACCGGCGAAGACAAGGCCATGCTTTCCGATGAGCTGATCCGGCGCCTCGCCCATCCCGACGACCCCGCCCGCATGCCCATCTCGGCGGCGCGGCGCAGCATCTACACCGCCATCTCCGCACTTCGCCATGCCGGATATGAGATTGAATACAAGCGCGGCGTGGGGTATCGGCTCTTGACCCGTCCACTCACCGACGAGGAGATCATCCGGCTTCACGGCATGGTCATGCGCAACCGCTCCACGCCTATCGCCATCCGCAAGAGCATGGCGCAGCACTTAGTTGCCATGGCGAGTGCCGACGTTCGCGGCTATCTCGATACACCCGAACCTGCTCCAAGCGCAGGCAGCAAGGCTACCAAGGCAACACGCACGCCCATCAAGCGCATCGACACGTGCGAGCTCGTCGAGCAGGCCATCGACCACGGAACCACGGTGAGTTTTGATATTTCGAGCGTCACGACGCGTGGCGAAACCGAAGCAGCACGGATGACACTCCGTCCCTTTGCCATCAGGCAGCGCGATGGCATCTCGTATCTGCTGGGAACGGTCTACGACGCCCGAGGCGCCGATGACACGTTGCGTACCGTAGAGATTGGCCGAATGAGAAACGTCACCACACGTCTCCTCGACGGCAAGAAGCTCTTCGCCGCCCTAGACGAGGACGACGCCTCCTCCGCCGCATAAGACCCTCCGCCGCCCATTCGACTACCCGTACCGCCCATCCGATTCTGTATTAAAAAACCCGCCAGGCTGTTGTAAAAATGGACATCAGCGCTACTATAGTTCCACTTGCACTTTGTCCCAGTGCAGTGTTTCCAGCCATTTTTATACTGGGGGTAATGATATGAAGGACATCACCATCAGCCGCAGGAGCCTTCTGGTCTCCGCCGGCCTGCTCGCGCTCGCCCCGCTCGCCGGATGCGGCGGCAACTCTGGCTCCGGCTCTGCTGCCGCCGGTTCCGACTACACCATCGGCGTTCTGCAGCTCACCGAGCACTCCGCACTCGATGCCGCCAACGACGGCTTTGTCAAGGCCATCAAGGAGAGCGGCCTTAAGGTCAAGATCGACCAGAAGAACGCCCAGAACGACCAGTCCACGTGTAAGTCCATTGCCGACAAGTTTGTGGGCGACAACGTCAACCTGATTTATGCCATCGCCACGCCCGCCGCGCAGGCTGCCGCCGGTGCCACGGCCGATATCCCCATCGTGGGCTGCGCCATCACCGACTACGCCGCCTCCGGCCTGGTCCAGGACAACGACAAGCCCGGCACCAACGTCACGGGCGCTTCCGACCTCACCCCGGTCGCCGAGCAGCTCGAGATGATGCAGAAGGTCCTGCCCGACGTTAAAAAGGTCGGCCTGCTCTACTGCACCGCCGAGTCCAACTCCGACGTCCAGATCAAGGCCGCCAAGAAGGAGCTCGACAAGCTGGGCCTCGAGTACACTGACTTCACCGTCTCGAGCTCCAACGAGATTCAGTCCGTCGTCGAGTCTGCCGTGGGCAAGGTCGACGCGCTGTACTCCCCCACCGACAACACCATCGCCGCGGGTGCCTCGCAGGTCGGCCAGATCTGCAAGGAAAACAAGCTTCCCTTCGTGACTGGCGAGGAGGGTATGTGCATGGCCGGCGGCCTGTTCACCCTCTCCATCAATTACGAGGATCTGGGCTACGCCGCGGGCGAGATGGCCGTCAAGATTCTGAAGGGCGAGGCCAAGCCCGAAGACATGCCTATCAAGCACCTCTCGAGCAAGGACCTGGTCGTCGTCAAGAACGACGAGATGGCCGAGGCCCTGGGCATCGACCTTTCCGCTCTGGACGCGTAATGCTATACGCGGCATGCGTCTAGAGCCCGTGCTCGCGCTTTAGCTGCGTTATTCAATATCTGAGCCACAGGGGCGGGCGCTGTAGACCGGCGTCCGCCCTGCTTGTTTCAGGTAAAACAAAACGTCTGTCCGCAGCTCTTCTATGCATTGTTACCGCTATTATGGTGAATCACGTGTCCACCCTATCCTAGGAGGTATGAAGCATGCTCATTGCATTGCAGGGCGCCGTTTCGCAGGGCGTCCTCTGGGGCATTATGGTGCTTGGCGTGTTTATCACGTTCCGCCTGCTCGACATTCCCGATATGACCTGCGACGGCAGCTTTGCCCTCGGCGGCTGCGTCTGCGCTGTGCTCATCGTCAATAACAACGTCGACCCGCTGCTCGCCGTGCTGGCCGGTATGTGCGCCGGCGCCATCGCGGGTGCCGTCACGGGCATTTTGACCACCGTCTTCGAGATTCCCGCGATCCTCGCCGGAATCCTCACCCAGATCAGCCTGTGGTCCATCAACCTGCGCATCATGGGCAAGTCCAATACGCCAATTCTTGCCAAGGGCACCGTGTTCTCCGCCGTCAGCAATATGACCGGTCTGCCGCAGTCCACCGTTGCCATCATCTTGGGCATCCTGCTCGCCGTGGCTATCGTTGCCATCCTGTATTGGTTCTTTGGCACCGAGATCGGCTCGGCGCTGCGAGCCACCGGCAACAACGAGTACATGATCCGCGCTCTGGGCGTCAACACCAACTCCACCAAGATGATCGCCCTCGTGCTCTCCAACGCCCTCATCGGCCTTTCGGGCGCGCTCATCTGCCAGAGCCAAAAGTATGCCGACATTGGTATGGGCACCGGTGCCATCGTTATCGGTCTTGCCGCCATTGTTATCGGCGAGGTGCTCGGCCGTCTGCTGCCCGGCGGCCTCACGCAGTTTAGCGTCCGTCTTGCCTCCGCCGTCTTTGGCTCCGTGGTGTACTTCCTTATCCGCGCCATCGTGCTGCAGTTGGGCATGGACGCCAACGACATGAAGCTGCTCTCCGCCGTAATTGTCGCTGTGGCCCTGTGCGTGCCCGTGGTTTGGGAGCGCTATAAGCTCCGCAGCTCCTACACGAAGGGAGATGAGGCAGATGCTTAAGCTCTCGCATGTCAAGAAGACCTTTAACAAGGGCACCGTCACCGAGAAGCGCGCGCTCACCGGCGTCGACCTCACCCTGAATGACGGCGACTTTGTAACCGTGATCGGCGGCAACGGCGCCGGCAAGTCCACGCTGCTCAACATGATCGCCGGCGTGTACCCGCTCGATTCGGGCGTTATCGAGCTCGACGGCACCGACATCTCGCGCCTGAGCGAGTCGCAGCGCGCCAAGTACCTGGGCCGCGTGTTTCAGGACCCCATGCGCGGTACCGCTGCCGACATGCAGATTGCCGAGAACTTGGCCCTCGCCAAGCGTCGCGGCCAGCGTCGCGGCCTTTCGTGGGGCGTCACCAAGGCCGAGAAAGATGAGTACGTTGAGCTGCTCAAGCGCCTGGACCTTGGTCTGGACACGCGTCTCAACGCCAAGGTCGGCCTGCTCTCGGGTGGCCAGCGCCAGGCACTCACCCTGCTGATGGCCACGCTCACCAGGCCGCGCCTGCTGCTGCTCGACGAGCACACGGCGGCCCTCGACCCCAAGACGGCATCGAAGGTACTCAACCTGACCGAGGAGATCGTCGACGAGAACCACTTGACCACACTCATGGTCACACACAACATGAACGACGCCATCCGTCTGGGCAACCGTCTGATCATGATGCACGAGGGCCACGTGATCTACGATGTGGCAGGCGATGAGAAAAAGTCGCTCACCGTCGCCGACCTACTGCAGAAGTTCGAGGAGGTCTCGGGCGGCGAGCTCGCCAACGACCGCATGCTGCTGAGCTAAAACCTGCCGAAAAGGGACAGGTTTATTTTGGTAGGTTTTATCTGCGCAAACGCCAAAACCGCCGCAAAGGGACAGAGGCCCTTGCGGCGGTTTTCGCATATTATGTCGATAATCCGATATTCAACCAGACATTCTGGCTAAGGACTAAGGAAACTGCCATGAAAAGACTCCCCCGCTTTGCGTTGGCCGCCGCGTTTTTTGCCGGCGCGCTCGCAGGCATCCCAAGCCTCGCTTTCGCGGGAAACCTGCCCGCCGCTATTGACGGCTCCGTGGCCGTCATGCACACCAACGATATCCACGGCAGCTACAAGTACAGCTACAACGCAAGCAAGGGCACCGGCACTGTGGGCTTTGACGGACTGGCGGTTCTCTATAGCGCCCAAAGCAGCGCCCCCGATCTTTTACTCGATGCGGGCGACACCTTCCACGGACAGTCCTTCGCCACCATGAGCGAGGGCAAGAGCATCGCCGAGCTCATGGACACCTTCTACGCCGACGGCTACGACGCAACCACGCCAGGCAACCACGACTGGAGCTACGGCGCGGACAAACTCCGCACCATGACCGGCTACAGCACCACCGGCACGCCCTTCGCCATGCTCTGCGCGAATGCAACGTCCTCGAACGGCGCATGGAGCTCGAGCATCACGAAGACGCTCGATCGCACCTGGGAGGATAGCGAGGATCACTCCACATTCGACTACAAAATCAAGGTCGGCGTCGTCGGAGCCATGGATGAGTCGCTAGGTTCCTCGCTGCGCGCGGACCTGGTCGCGGGCACCAGCTTCTCGAGTGCCGCGAACGCCATCAATGCCGAGGCAGAGCAGCTGCGCAAGGAGGGCTGCGATGTTGTTGTGTGTATCGCGCACACGCTCGACGCAAAGACCTTTGCCACGCGGCTCCGTGGCGTCGATGCCCTTATCGCAGGCCACGAGCACATCAACCTTAACGAGAAGGTGACGGGAGCCGACGGCAAGACGATCCACGTTGTCGAGGCAGGCAGCGCCTTTGCCGAGGTGGGGCTGCTTTCCATTCCGTACAAATACGACACGAATGGCACCGAGACGACCGACGATGACACGGTCACGGTCCCTGCAGACGGCAGCGACGAGAAGCTCTACACCGCCAAGAACGTCAACGACCTTTTGACAGACCCCGACAAGGGCTCCGACTACCAAAGCCGCCTTGAAGCCGTCCGCAACAAGATCAAGCCGCTCGACGAGGACTTTGAAAACGAATCGAACAAGGTGCTCGGCACATCCACCACCAACTATTTCTACGGCGAGGACGCCGCAGGCACGCATGGTTGGGAAATGGTGCGCACCACCGATTTCCGCCCCGGCAAGGAGGGCGACACCACCAAGGCCCAGACCATCGGCCACGTGATTTGCGGCTCCTATCTTGCCCTGACGGGCGCGGACTTCGCTATCGAAAACGCTGGCGGCATCCGCGGCGGCATCGCGGCGGGCAACGTGACCGCCGGCAACGTCATCGCTATCTCGCCTTACGGCAACACCGTGGAGACCTGGACCATGACCGGCGCGGACTTCCTGGCAGCGCTCGAGCACTCACTGCAGATCAGCGACGAGTGCAATCACAGCTACGAGCTTCAGCAAGCCTACGTGGCAGCCGGCCATACCGAGCAGGAGGCGCAAGACAAGTACAAGTGGCGCGATGACTCTGGCAGCATTCTCTCCTTTGGCGGCATCAACGTGACGATTGATTGGACGCAGCCCGAAGGCAAGCGCATTGTGAGTGCCACACTCACCAAGGACGGCAGTACGCTCGACCCCGCCAAGACCTATACCGTCGCCACCAACAACTACATCATACCCACACGACCGACTTTCCCACCTTTGCACACGCCACCAAGTACACCGAGTGGGGCACGTGCGAGGCGGCGCTGAGGGCGCTGATTGGGCAGAACGGCTGGGAGAGCAAGATGGCCGGGCTCGCCGGCACCATCGGCTTCGGCTCCGCAGCCGTGGACCCCACGCCCACACCGGCCCCGACGCCTAAGCCCTCGCCTAAGACGGACACGACGACCACGAAGGTCATCACCAAGAAGACGACCGGTAAGCTCGCCGCAACGGGAGACCGCACGCTGGCAGTAGTTGGCGCGTGCCTTATCGGCGGCATCATCGTCATCATGCTCGGTATTATCTGGAAGCGTCGACGCTAAGCTACACCGCCGGGCCTTACAGCCCCGCCGCGTAAACCTTATATCGAGCACAGAAGCCCGTCCGAATTTGATCGGACGGGCTTCTTGGTGGGTATCATGGTTGAACGATCATTAGGAGGTTTTCCCTACATGGAATTGTTTGAGCCGATTCTTCATTTCTTTGAGCAACGGTGGGTCCACAACATCATCTGGGCCGTCATCTTGGCGATAGGCACCGCCGTCGCCGCCAAGGTCGTATCCAAGACCCTGAACCATCTGCTTAACCGAGACGATAACCCGCTTCCGGCATCGAGTATCTTCATCAACATCGCGCGCGCCGTCATCTGGATGATTGGCGGCAGCTTTATCCTCGACAACTGTTTTGGCATTAACGCAAACGCGCTCGTCGCCGCTCTTGGCGTCGGCGGCATCGCCATCTCGCTCGGCTTTCAGGACACGTTATCAAACCTTATCGGCGGCATGCAGGTGACCTTTATGGGCATCATCAAACCCGGCGACAATATCGAGGTCGGCGGCGTATCCGGCGTTGTCCAAGACATCACTTGGCGCCATACAACGATTGAGGATGCCTGTGGACAGACCATCATTGTGCCCAATTCCAACATCTCCAAGAACACGCTCGTGCATTTGATGCCCTTTGGGCGCGTGGCCGTGCCCGTTGCCGTAAAGGACACGTCTAAGTGGGCTTCCCTTGACGTGCTGGCAGACGAGCTCACGAGCGCAACCAAAACGGCCGTCTCGCCCATCTCGGGCTTTGACAAGGAGCCCTACGTACTCTTTAGCGAAATCGGCGACTTTGGCATCAAAGGAAAGATCATCTTTATCGTCAGCGACGACAGCACTACTTTCACGGCAGCCGACGCCTGCATCCGCGCCATCGCCCCCATCATCGCCTAAACCACCGCAAAGGGGACAGGCATCTTTGTAGTGGTTTTCATTCGTGGTACCATGGTTCATATCGTTGTTTAAACGACTAAGGGAGTAGACACCATGGAAGAGGCCTATCGTCAAGCACGCAAGCGCGGCGAGCAGGGACGCCGTCGCGCCATTAGCCAAAGCGAGCATCCATACCTTACGGACCTCGATAGCTTGGTTGCTCAGCTCCCCTTAGGTCAGCGAGTGAGCGTCGGCCTGCGGGATATTCCGCTCGAAATGGTCGTCGGCACGGTCACCAAAGGCCGTCAGTCCGCCTTTTCATGCAACTTTATGCCCCTGCTGCCGTTTAACACCGAGTTCGCCCGCAAGTGGTCCAACCTCTACGACATCCAGGTAACCGAGGGCTATCGCGACCCCATCATCGTCACCGAGTTCATGCATCGGTTCTATGTCCAGGAAGGCAACAAACGCGTCAGTGTCCTCAAATTCCTGGACGCTCCAACGGTTTCGGCCAGGGTCACCCGTCTCTACCCCGGCACATGGGATTCCGTCGAAAGCCGCCTGTACGGTGAATTCTGCGCGTTTTGGCGCGTCTGCCCCCTATACGAGATCGAGTTCTCGCGTGAGGGAAGCTACGAGACGCTCGCCAAGATGCTCGGTCAGAACCTTATCGAAAAATGGCCGCAGAAAAAGGTCGACTACCTGCGCCACACCTTCCTGCTCTTTAAGCGCGCCTACCTTCGCGCAGGCGGCGACCACCTGGACATTACGCCCGCCGACGCCATGCTCGTCTACCTCAATGTGTACAACCAGGACCGCCTACTGGATACGCCGACGGATATCGTCGTAAACCGCCTGTGCAAGATTTGGCGCGAGCTGGTCATTGCCGGCAAAAATGACGAGGACAAGGTCGATCTTGTCGAAGCGCCGAGCGTCGATGAGGAGGAGTCGCCCGCCAAGTCCACCTCCGGCGTGCTCAACTTCTTTATGGGCAAGACTGTCTATTCGGCGGCCAACCCCCTGCGTATCGCCTTTATCCATGAGTTCCCCTGTGCGGCGTCGAGCTGGGACAGTCTGCACGACCAAGGACGTCAGTATCTCGATGAGCACTTTGACGGTATCGTGCGCACCGAGGCGTTCGAGGACTGTCACGATCCGGATGTGTTCTACGCCGCCGTGGAAACGGCTGTCAAACATGGGGCAAACGTCATCTTCTCGACCTCGCACCGCCTGATGGAATACACGCTCAGGGCTGCCGTTGAGTATCCCCAGGTTCGGTTCCTCAACTGCTCTATCGGCCTTCCCCATCAAAGCGTCCGTTCGTACTTTGGCAAGATGTACGAGGCCAAGTTCCTCCTGGGCGCCCTTGCCGCCAGCATGGCGGACAACCACCGCATCGGCTACCACGCGTCGGTCTTCGCCTCGGGCGCGCTCAGCGAGATCAACGCCTTTGCGATTGGCGCCTCGCTGCTCGACCCCCGTGCGCAAATTATCCTGACTTGGGGCGATGTGCCCGCCGGCGGTCTTGCCGAGGCCATGTGCCGCGAAGGCGTGAGCGTCATGACCGGCGCTGATATGTCAAAGTCGCTCGAAGACCCCACGGCCTACGGACTCCACCGCCTGGTCGATGGCAAGGTTTCCGGCATCGCCATGCCGGTATGGAACTGGGGCCGTTACTACGAGCTCATCGTTCGCAGCCTTCTGCACGGCACGTGGGACGAGACCAGCGATGACAACCAAGTGCGCGCCGTCAACTACTGGTACGGCATGAGCTCCGGCGTTATCGACATCCGTTACGCTCCGGGCCTACCCTACCAGACGCGC
Organism: Collinsella sp.; assembly: GCA_018368535.1. GTDB lineage: Bacteria > Actinomycetota > Coriobacteriia > Coriobacteriales > Coriobacteriaceae > Collinsella. Next base: position 27,121 of record JAGZDZ010000030.1, read on the forward strand.
AAACTCGTGCAGTTGCTCCGTAACGGCATTGTCGAGGGATCCATCAACCCCTTTGGCGGCGAGCTCCACAGCCAGAACGGCGTGGTACAGATCGAAGGCTTCCCTCCGCTGCCGAGCACGCAGATTGTCGAGATGAATTGGCTGGCGGATAACGTGGTAGGCACCATTCCGCAGCTCGACGATGAGCCGAAAGTCCCTGCCCTATGAAAATCCTTGCCATAGCCGATACCGAAGAACGATGCCTTTGGGAGTGCTTTCGCAAGGAACGCTTTGAGGGAGTCGACCTGATTTTGTCCGCCGGCGATCTGGACCCGGACTATCTTGAGTTTTTGGTTACGGTCATCAACAAACCGCTCATCTACGTGCGTGGCAATCACGATGACCGCTACGCACGTCATGCACCGGGCGGATGTATCTGCGTAGAAGACAGCGTGTACACGTACCGAGGGATTCGCATTGCGGGCCTTGGCGGGTCCATGCGTTATCGCGACGGCGCCAACATGTACACCGAACGCGAGATGTCCAAGCGCATGCGTAAGCTGTCGCGTAAGGTTAGGATGGTCGGCGGGTGCGACATTCTGCTTACCCATGCACCCGCCGCCGGTATGGGTGATCTGGACGATCTGCCGCATCGAGGGTTTGAGTGCTTTAACACGGCGCTTGAGTCCTGGGGGGCCGACTACATGGTGCACGGACATGTGCACCAAAGCTACGGTTGCGATTTTCAGCGCGAGCGTCAGCATGTGTGTGGAACGACGATCATCAACGCCTGCGGCCATACGCAGTTTGAGCTCGACCAGACGCACTACCCCATCCGCGGCTGGCAAGCAGCCTGGCTCAACTCACAAACCATGCGCCGCGAGCTCAAACGCCACGAAGCCATCGAGTCCTCAACCGCAAGAACGCCCTGGTAACCACCTTTAAGGCTTGACGCTGCGCCGGCCCCAAGCACCCCATCTCGCCCCTCAAACCGTCGCTCGCGTACCAAAGTACGCGTCGCTCCTCTTTCGGGGCGACCTGGGGCACTTGGAACCGGCTCGCTGCGATGCCATAACATTGACGCCAAAGTGCCAAAACCACCACAAAGGTGCCTGTCCCCTTTGTGGTGGTTTTGACCCGAGATAGCAAGAAACCCGGTCCTGCACAAGGCAGAACCGGGTTTCTTTAGCAATGCTTGCTGTACTCAGGCAGTAACTAGCAGTTACTCAGCCAGGAAGTCACGCTGGACAGCGGGATCGACCTTGACGCCAGGGCCCATGGTGGAAGACACGGAGATGGACTTGACGTACTTGCCCTTAGCAGAAGAGGGCTTGACGCGCAGGATCTCGGTGTACAGGGCGGCGTAGTTCTCGACGAGCTGCTTCTCGGAGAAGGACTTCTTGCCCAGGGGCACGTGGCAGATGCCGTAGCGGTCGGCGCGATACTCAACGCGGCCGGCCTTGAGCTCGGAGACCATCTTGGCGACGTCCATGGTCACGGTGCCGAGCTTGGGGTTCGGCATGAGGCCACGGGGACCAAGGATCTTACCGATGCGGCCAACCTTGGCCATCATGTTCGGCGTAGCGATAGCGGCGTCGAAGTTGATCTCGCCCTTCTGAATCTGGGCGACGAGCTCGTCGGAACCGATGATGTCGGCGCCGGCAGACTCGGCCTCGCGAGCCTTCTCGCCCTCGGCGAAGACGGCAACACGAATGGTCTTGCCGGTGCCGTGGGGCAGGGAGATGGAACCACGAATGTTCTGGTCAGCCTTACGAGTATCGACGCCCAGACGGAAGTGGGCCTCGACGGTCTCGTCGAACTTGGCGGTGTCGAGCTCCTTGATGAGCTTGGCAGCCTGAAGGGGGGTGTAGAGCGTGGCGCGGTCGATCTTCTCGGCAGCGGCGTTATAGCTCTTACCATGCTTAGCCATGTGCATTACCTCCTGTGGTTAAACGGGCGTGAGCCCTCCCACATCGTATCGTGTGCCATATTGCACACATTTAACGGGCGCCCCGGTTGGAGCACCCGTCATTACCTAAAGAAATCGCTACTCAGCGATGGTGACGCCCATGGAGCGGGCGGTACCGGCGATGATCTTCTTGGCGGCGTCAATGTCGTTGGCATTGAGGTCCGGCATCTTGATCTCGGCGATCTTGGTGAGCTGCTCCTGGGAGAGCTGACCGACCTTGTCGGCCTGGGGCTTAGCGGAACCAGACTTGAGGTTCAGCTCCTTCTTGATGAGGTGAGCCGCCGGCGGGGTCTTGGTGATGAAGGAGAAGGACTTGTCCTCGTAGACAGAAATCTCAACGGGGATGATGTCGCCCTTCTTGTCCTGCGTCTCGGCGTTAAAGGCCTGGCAGAACTGCATGATGTTCACACCAGCAGCGCCCAGGGCGGGGCCGACGGGAGGAGCGGGGTTAGCTGCACCAGCAGGAATCTGGAGCTTAATGACGTTGGCAACCTTCTTCTCAGCCATGGTCATTCCTTTCGAATCACGAGTGTGAAGTACTTGCTATATCGTAAGCACGCACGTGTTAGAAGCACTCCTGAGATGAGCAGTCACAGAAGAAGCACGCTCGCGCGAACGGACGAAAACTTAAGCGATGACAGCGACCTGGTTAAAGTCGAGCTCTACCGGCGTCTCGCGGCCAAAGATCATCAGCGTGACCTTGAGCTTGCCTGCCTCGGTGTTAACCTCGGAGACCTTGCCATCAAAGTCGGTAAGCGGGCCATCGGTGACGCGGACGGACGTGCCGACCTCAATATCAACCGAGGTGCGCTTGGGCGAATCGCCCTTACCGGGACGACGAGTCATCTTATTGTACTCGTCGCGGGAAAGCGGAGCGGGCTTGCCGTTGCCGCCCAGGAAACCGGTGACGCCGGGCGTGTTGCGAACACACGTCCATGCATCGTCATCCATCTCCATGCGGACCAGGACATAACCCGGGAAGATCTTGGAATCCTTGGTCTCACGCTTGCCACCCTCTTTAATCTCGGTGACGCGCTCCATAGGAATCTCGATATCAAAGATACGGTCCTGCATGCCCATAGTCTCGATGCGATGCTCGAGATCGGACTTAACGCGGTTCTCGTATCCAGAGTAAGTGTGAACGACGTACCAACGCTTAGACATGGTTTAGCCCCTCAATCCAGAGAACAGAGCAAGAGCCTCGCCAAAGCCAGCATCGAGCAGAGCGATGACGACGCCGACGACAATCAGAGAAGCGCAAACGACGACCGAGTAGTTCACGAGCTCCTTCTTATCGGGCCACGTGACACGCTTCATCTCGGACTTGACCGAAGCGAAATACTTCTTGGTGCGGGCGAAGAAACCAGGCTTCTCGTTCTTCTTGGACTTCGCAGCCTTCTCGTTCTTCTTGGCAACGGCCTTCTTGGCCTCAACCTTGGAGTTGGCGGCAGCGTTGTTGGCAGGTGCCGGCTGCTGAGCCTTCTTCTTGTTCTTCTTGTTGGCCATTTGGGTTACCTCCGCGCAATGCGCTTATACATGAGTAAACCGTAAGCCCCCAATTGGGAGCTTACGGAATAATGACTGGCACGCCAGGAAGGACTCGAACCCTCAACACTCGGTTTTGGAGACCGATGCTCTACCAATTGAACTACTGGCGTATGTGACTAGAGACTAGCGAGTCTCTTTGTGCAGCGTGTGGTGACGGCACCAGGGGCAATACTTCTTGATCTCCATACGATCAGGCATGTTCGCCTTGTTCTTGGTGGTCGTATAGTTGCGGCGCTTGCACTCAGTGCACGCAAGAGTAACTAGAGTACGCATGTATCCTGAACCTTTCATATCCGCCCCGTACGGGCACAAGATGGTACTTTATCAGCTCTATGTAAGTGCTGTCAATGAAAACCTCGAATCAATTGGTTCTCGCTGAATCCATTCATATTTGGAACACATCAATGAAGCCAGCGAGATCTAATCGATCCCTCACGCTCGGCTTAAGGGCGAGCGAAGCGTAATCGGCGGGGAATAAGTCCCGCGTAGAAAAGAACCCGGCACCCTATAAGTGCCGGGTTCTCTCTAAGTCAGCTATATCAAAGAGCTAATTTACTCAATAATCGTGGAGACGATGCCCGAACCGACGGTGTGGCCACCCTCGCGGATAGCAAAGCGCAGGCCCTCCTCCATGGCGATCGGGTGAATGAGGTCGCCCTCGATGGTGATGTGGTCACCAGGCATAGCCATCTCGGTGCCCTCGGGGAGCTTGACCGTACCGGTAACGTCGGTGGTACGGAAGTAGAACTGAGGACGATAACCATCGAAGAACGGG
>JAGZDZ010000031.1:0-26214 GCA_018368535.1 Collinsella sp.
CATTCAGCATCAGGGTAGCGCTGCGACGCGGAAATCGCGCGCCGTTGCCGCGCCCCGCAGTGCCCGCTTCCCCCGAGAACAATTATCAGTGCAGGTAGATAGCTTGCCGTTTTTCAAAAAATGAAGGTATGGATGAGGGCCCCGACTTTAGCCCCGTAAACCGGCATAGTTTTGAAATGGCATCAAATTGGCGGCAGCCAGCGGCTAGCCTCGTAGATAGGCGATGGCGATTTGGGTGCGGTTGCGCAGGCCCATCTTTGCCAGGATTGAGCTGATGTGGTTGCGCACGGTGCCTTCGCCCATGTAGGCGGTGGCGGCGATCTCTTTGTTGTCGAGGCCGCGGGCGATGAGTTCGGCGACTTCGAACTCGCGGTCGGTCAGGCTGGCGAAGGCTGCGGGCCGGCGGGGCGTGCCCGCCTCGACGTCCGTTCCGTCAAAATCGATGTCCTCGATCGCCTTGCCCTCGAGCACGCGTTTGCCGTCCATGACCTGCGCCAACGCCGGCGGAATGGCAGCGACATCGGTCTTGATCAGGTAGCCGCGGGCGCCCAGCTTGAGCGCCGACACAATGTACTCGTCATCCGAGAACGTCGTCAGAAACACCACGCGCGCCGCAGGGTCGTGCTCAAGGATCTCGCGCGCGGCCGAAAGGCCGTCGCGTCCCGGCATCTGGATGTCGAGCAGCGCAATATCGGGTGCGTGCTCGGCGTAGAGCGCCACCGCATCGTTGCCGTTGGCACCGGTGCCCACCACTTCGATCTGCGGCTGGGCGCCCAAGATAATCTTGAGCGAATCGACCACCAAGCGGTCGTCGTCGACAACGATGAGCCTCATCGGCCCTCATCTCCTTGCTGTTTGGGAACGGTGGCAAACACACGCCAGCCGCCGGCGCCGGCACGCGGGCCGGCGGTGAAGGTGCCGCCAAGCGCCTCGATGCGCTCGCGCATGGAGGCGAGCCCCATGCCCTCTGCGGTGCCGCGGCCGCTTGCTTGGACCTCACCCACGCCATCGTCGGTAACAATGAGCTGGTAAAACGACGGATGCTCCATGCACCGTACGGTGACGGTCTGGGCGCAAGCGTGGCGCATGGTATTGGAGAGCGCTTCGCGCAGGACCGCTGCAAAGCAGTTGGCGACGTTTGCGGGCGCATGTTCGGCCATAACTTCAAGCTCAATCTGCGGGCCGCCGTCCGAGCGTGTGCCTTCGACAATGCGTTCGAGCTGCACGGAAAGGTCGACGGCGTTGTCGTTGAGCGCGTGGACGCTGGTGCGCACAAGCTGGAGCGCCTCGTCAACCGTGCGTTTAACGTCGGCGAAATCGGCGGCGACGCCAGGCTCGTCGGCGTGGACCACGCGTAGGGCTTCGGCCTGCAGTGAGGCGCGCGTGAGCTGGTGCCCGACGTTATCGTGGATCTCGCGCGCGATGCGGGCGCGTTCGGCGAGCGTCGCGAGCTCGACTTCGTAGTCCTGGCGATCGGCAAGATCGCGGTTGCGCGCCTCGAGCGCGAGGACTCGTTCCTGCAGCTCGTCGCGGGTGCGGCGCATGCGCCGCTGCTCGCGCTCCAACTGGGCGGTGCGTAGCGATAGCAAGGTGGCGGCAACCGAAAGGATGGCGGTTAACAGCAGCGTTCGGGTGGTGAGCACGCCACCACGAAGGTCCGCGACAAGCGCGCAGACAAACACGGCGCCAATCGCCAGCGCGGGCCAGATTCGTTCACGGCGAACGCGTCGCGCGATGTCATAGAGAGCGAGAGGCGCAAACGGCACAAACGGCGGCACGAAGACAGCCGCGATGATGCAGGCGTAGCTCGCGGCCTCGCTCACACGGCGGGCGCGGTTTCCCTGTACGACCTCGGCCAGCGAGGTGGCAATAACGCCAAGGCAAAACGCCGCGACCAGGCGAGCGTCCACAGCAAGACCCATGGCGGCCGCAATACAGCACGCCAGCACGATCGATTTGTCGAAAAGCCTGTTCATACGGGTATTGTACGCGAAGCCGCGCGTGGTGGAGGGACCGCCTGCGCAACCGTGACATTCCTCCCACGCGGCAAAGCGGGGACGTCGGCAGGCCGCACGGCCAAGCTCCGCACTCGTGACAAAGCTCACTGGTGCGCGCCGCTCGCTCCTGCGATGATGCAATCGTACCGGGCCGCAATCAACAGAAGGGCCGCCTCATGACAGACATCGTCCACGTCGAAAACCTCGTCAAGCGCTACGACGACCTTATCGCGCTCGACCACTTTAGCCTGAGCATCGCCCCCGGCGAGATCTTTGGCCTGCTGGGCCCCAACGGCTCGGGCAAGACCACGTCCATCAACTGCATTCTGCAGCTGCTCGCCTACGACAAAGGCACCATCGAGCTGTTCGGCGAGCCCATGACGCCCGCCCGCTACGACCTCAAGCGCCGCATCGGTGTGGTGCCGCAGCAGGTGGCGGTGTTTGACGAGCTTACGGTGCGCGAGAACATCGACTATTTCTGCAGCCTTTACGTCAACGACCGCAAGCGCCGCCGCGCGCTGGTGGACGAGGCGATCGACTTTGTCGGGCTGGGCGACTTTACCAAGTTTCGCCCCGGCAAGCTCTCGGGCGGCCTGGCGCGTCGCCTCAACATCGCCTGCGGTATCGCGCACAAGCCCGAGCTCATCTTCTTTGACGAGCCCACGGTGGCGGTCGACCCGCAGAGCCGCAACGCCATCCTGGAGGGCATCTGCCGCCTGCGCGACGAGGGCGCCACGGTGGTGTATACCAGCCATTACATGGAGGAAGTCGAGCAGATTTGCAGCCGCATCATGATCATGGACGGCGGACGTGTGCTGGCGCAGGGCACCAATGACGAGCTCAAACGCATGATTCAAATGGGCGAGCGCGTGACTGTCGAGGTCAGCGCCGTAGAGACCGCCACGGTCGAGCGGCTGCGCGCCCTCGAGCACGTGCTTTCGGTTGAGTTGTCCGGCGGCGAGCTCGTCTGCACCTGCGAAGCGAGCCCGCACAATTTGGTCGACATCCTCGACACGCTGCGCGCCGCCGATGTGGCGCTCGGCCGCGTGTGGAGCGAGCCGCCGACCCTCAACGACGTGTTCCTCGAGATCACCGGCCGCGAGCTGCGCGACTAGGGGGCAGCCATGTTCAACACCATTATCATCACGGTCAAAACGCTGCTGCGCCGGCCGAGCACGTGGGTCTGGGGCGCCCTCTTTCCCATCGCGCTTTCCACGATGTTCATGTTTATGTTTGCGAACCTGAGCTCCGACGGCACGGTCGACCCGGTGCCGGTTGCCGTCGTGGCGGACAAGGTCTGGGACGCTTCGACCTTTAAGGACGTGGCGACGTCGCTTGCCAAGGAGAGCGACGACCAGCTGCTCGAGATCCACGAGTGCGACGACGCAGCCGATGCGAGCCGTGCGCTCAAGGCCGGCGAGGTCGCGGGCATCTATACGGTCGACGACGCGGGCACACCCAGGCTCACGCTGCTTTCGAGCTATGACAACTCACGTGCGTCGTCGGTGCTCACCGACCGCAGCATTCTGGAGACGGTGGCAAGCTCGTATACACAAAATGCCGAGCTCATGTCCCAGATTGCCCAAGACAACCCGGCGGCGCTCGCCGACCCGGAGGCGGTTGCGCGCGCCCTGTCGCTCGAGGGTGGCACCCGCCGCGTAAGTCTGACACGCACCACGCCCGATGGTACGGTCATCTACTACTACGCGCTCTTTGGCCTGGTCGCGATGATGTCTGCCGAGTTTGCCGCCTTGAGCGTCGTCGATCTGCAGCCCAATCTGTCGGGCCTTGGTGCGCGTCGCTGTGTGGGCGGTCTTTCCAAGACGGCGTCGCTAGCCGGCATCTTTGTCGGCTCGTGGTTGGTTTCCTTTGCCTCGATGGCGGTCGCGATTAGCTACGTGCGCCTAGTCGTTGGCGTCGACTTTGGCGGGCGCGAGGGGCTGTGCCTGCTGGGCGGTGCTGCATCCGCGCTTGCCGCCACGGGCCTGGGGCTCTTTGTGGGCACGCTTCCTGTTAAGGGTGGCAAGGCGTCCAAGTCGGGCATCCTCACGGGCTTTGCCACCACGTGCGCCCTGTTCGCCGGCCTCTACGGCGAGCCGGCGATGGCGCTTGCCGACGACGTCGCCCGCGCCTGCCCGGCCGAGTGCTGGCTCAACCCCGTCAAGCTCATCTGCGACATGTTCAATCGCCTGTATTTCTTTGAGGACCTGGGGCCCTTTGCCGTCCGCGCCGGCGCGCTCGTCCTGATAGCCCTGGTGTTTGTCGCCGCCGCTACGCTGATCTTTGGAAGGAGCCGTTATGAGCACCTTTAAGACCGCGCTTCGCATGGCGCTGGCGCACCCGTTCTACCTGCTCATCTATACGGTGTTCATCTCGCTCATGGGCGTATTCATCGCGGCCTCGGTGAGCTGGAACTCGTCGCAGCTTACCGAGTACAAGCCCTACGACACCAACGTGATCGTGGTCGACCGCGATGACAGCGACCTTTCGCGTGCGCTTACCAAGCATCTGGGTTCTCGTTTTGAGCTGGTCACGGGCGTCGGCGACGACACCTACGACCTTGCGGACGCGCTCTCCAAGAGCAACAGCGCCAAGGGTAGCGCCGACTGCGTGTTCTTTATCCCGGAGGGGTTTGAGGACGACCTCGTTGCAGCCGCCCGAGCGGGGGAGTCTCTGCCCAAGCTCGATGTGACCTACGGTGCCGGCACCATGGCGGCGGCGCTTTCGTCTGCCGAGGCCTCGCGCTGGATCTCGCTCGCGGGCGCTGCGGCGGCACTTGAGCCCGCTGCCCCCAACGGCGATGTTGCCAAGGCGGCCGAGCATGCGGCCGCGAAGCGCGCCAAGGTCGAGATCGAGCAGGTCAAGGTTGACTCGACAGCCGCCGCCACGCTCGAGTCGTATTTCAACTTTGGCGCGTACGCGATTATCTCGTCGGTCATCGTGTCGGTGGGATTGGTGTTCTCGGGCATGAACGAGCCCGAGCGCGTGCGCCGCATGGAGGCCGGCCCGGTCTCCGAGCGCCAGCGTTCGCTTGCCGTGTTTGCGGCCGCCGCCGTGCTCACCGTCTGCATCTGGTTTGTATCGAGCATGATGGGCGTCGTGGGCTTTGCCGGTGCGGTCGCCGAGGTCGGCGTGGGTCGTGTGTGTCTGGCGCTGGCGGCGACGTTTGCCCTGGCGTGCACGCCGCTGGCCGTTGGCTTTACGCTGTCGAGCTTGGGCGCACGCGAGGAGCTGCTCAACGGCGTGGGCAACTTACTCGGCATGCTCATGACGTTTTTGGGCGGTGCCTGGATGCCCCTGTCGCTGATGGGCCCGGCCGTGCAGACGGTGGCGCACTTTGTGCCGACGTATTGGGTGAACGACGCGATTGGCAAGGCGCTCGCTTCGGATCTGACGTCCACCGTGTTGGGTGACATCGCCTGCGACCTGGGCGTCACCGTGCTCTTCGCCGCCGCCATTGCCGCCGTAGGCCTGGCCCTCTCACGCGCCAAATCCCGCGCCTAGTCTGAAATAAATCCTAGGCCTCGCCCCAAAATAGTTCGCCAAGGTTTACTATTACGTTCATAAAGTAGTACGAGGCTAACAATGGGGGATACCATGGCAACGCAGGAAGCCTACGTCCAGGTTAAGGATCTCAAAAAGCACTACGGCGACGGTGATGCGCGCCTGACGGTACTCGATGGCATCGACACGTCCATCAACCGCGGCGAGATCTGCGTCATGCTGGGGCCCTCGGGCTCGGGCAAGTCGACCTTTCTCAACCTGATCGGCGGCCTGGAGGATGCCGACGGCGGCTCCATCATGGTGGACGGCTGCGACCTCACGGTGCTCTAGCCTGCCGACCTGGGCGAGTATCGCCGCCGTGAGCTGGGCTTTGTCTTCCAGTTCTACAACCTGGTGCCCGACCTCACCATCAAGGAGAACATCGAGGTCACGGCACACCTGTCCAAAAACCCGCTCAATGTCGACGACCTGCTACGCTCGCTGGGCCTCTACGAGCACCGCAACAAGTTCCCGCGCCAGGTTTCGGGCGGCCAACAGCAGCGCTGCGCCATCGGCCGTGCGCTCGTCAAAAACCCAGGCCTGCTGCTGTGCGACGAGCCCACGGGCGCGCTTGACTACAAGACGTCCAAGGAAATCTTGCAGCTCATGGAGGATGTCAACCGCACCTACGGCTGCACCATCATCATTGTCACCCACAATGCCGCCATCGCGCGCATGGCCAATCGCGTGCTGCGCCTGCGCGACGGGCACATCGTCGAGGATGAGCTCAACGAGTCGCCCGTTGCGGCCGCCGAGCTCGATTGGTAGGCGGCGCCATGACACCTCTCGCAAAACGTCTCCCGCGCGAGCTGCGCCGCAATATCGGCAAGTACCTGGGCATCTTTTTGCTTATGTGCGGAAGCATCGCTCTCACCTCGGGCTTTTTACTCGCAGCGCATTCCATCGGCTGCCTTATCGACGACATGCGCGATGCGTACACGATTGAGGACGGCCGCGTGACCACCTCCTTCGAGGCCACCAAAGACCAGCTCAAGGCGGCCGAGGATGCAGCCGGCGACGTCGGCGGCGTTACGCTCTACAAGAATTTCTCCATCGACGCCATCATCAAAAAGACCGCCGGCGACGACGGCACCAAGCGCACGCTGCGCACCTATGCGCACCGCACCAAGGTCGATATCGCGTCCTACTGTGAGGGCAAGGAGCCCAAGACGGACGATGAGGTAGCCATCGACCGTGTCTTCGCCACCAACAACGACCTCGCCGTGGGCGATAAGGTTGAGCTTGAGGGCCGCACCTACACCATCTGCGGCATCATGACCCAGCCCGATAGTCAGGCGCTGTTCCTCAACAATTCGGACTTTACGGTGAACACCATCACCTATGGCGTGGCCGAGGTCACCGATGGCGGCTTTGCCGCGCTCGAGGATGCCGGCGGCGCACCCGCCTACACCTACTCCTTCACCTTTACCGATCGCGATCTCTCCACCGCAGACCGCATCGATGCGGAGCAGGATATGGTGGAGGCGCTGACCGATGCCGATGCACGCGTAGATGAGCTCATCGACGCCGATTCCAACCAGGGCATTGGCTACGCCCGCGACGACGTGGACGGCGACTCCATGATGTGGATGACGCTGCTCGACATTATTATCGTGATCATGGCGTTCGTCTTTGTGGTCCTTACCGACGCCACCATCGAGGAGGAGAGCGCCATCATCGGCACGCTGCTCGCCAGCGGCTATCGTCGACGCGAGATCGTGCTGCACTACCTTGCGCTTCCCGCCATCTTGGGCGTGGTCGCGGCGCTTTTGGGCACTGCGCTCGGCGTTGTGTTCTTTACCGAGCCCATGCGCAGCCTCTATTACGGGTCGTACAGCCTGCCGCCCTTCCAGGTGTACTGGAGCTGGGAGATCTTTGTGAAGTGCGCCGTGGTTCCCGCCGCCGCGCTCATCCTCATCACGCTGGTGGGCCTGCTTCGCAAAATGGGCAAGACGCCGTTGCAGTTCCTTCGTCACGAGGCGAGCGGCAAATCAGGCACCAAGCGCGGCTTGCAGCTGCCGGAGCGCATGGGTTTTGTTTCCCGCTTCCGCCTGCGTATCTTCCTGCGCAACCTGGGCAACTTTGCCACGCTCTTCGTGGGCATTGCGTTTGCGTCGCTGCTGCTGCTCTTTGGCCTGGCGATTCTGCCCACGATGACGCACTACGCCGACAACCTCGAGACAAGCCTGGTCGCCGAGCACCAGTACACGCTCAAGGCGCCGCTGGAGCTCGAGGGCACTACCGAGGAGCGCGAGCAGTGGTCGGCACTCGAGCGCTTGCAGTCGGTTGACGGCGCGCTGCTTTCTGCCGCCCGGGATGCCGATGACGAGCTTGACGACGCGGCCGATGCAGCGCAGACGGCAGCCGATACCGCGAGCGCATCTCCGTCTGCCGAGAGCCTGGCCGCGGCGCAGGACGCGCTCGCCAAGGTCCAGGACAAGAAGGATGCGCTCTACGCGCGCCTTGACGATCTTGCCGATGCCCTCGGCTGCGACCGCGATGAGGCCATAGGCCTGATCGACAAGGCCTCTAAGATCGACACCGACAACGATGACATTCACCCGGTCAATACGACCGACAACGGTGCGGACGCAATCGCACAGGCCGAGAAATACGCCGTCTACCAGCTGCAATACGACCGCGGCGACGGAAATGGCGAGGAGACGATTTCCATCTACGGCATCTCGTCCGATTCGCGCTACTGGAAAGGGCTGGACGTCGGCGATGGGCGCGTCGTCTTTGGCGGCGGTCTGCTCGATAAGTTTGGCTGGAGTGAGGGCCAGAAGGTCACACTCAGCGACAAGTACGAGGGTGAGCATTATTCCCTTGAGTACGCGGGCAAGGACTGTGCCTGGGGCTCCAAGTCGGATATGAATATCTATATGAGTATCGACGACTTTAATGAGCTGTTCGACAACGACGCCGCCTACTTTAACGGCTATGTGAGCGACGAGAAGCTCGACCTCGATGCCCGTTACTTTGCCGGCGACACCACGCCCGACGACATGCGCGCCGTGGGCGACCAGTTCATCGGCATGATGAGCAAAATGATCGGCATGATGATCGGGCTCGCGGTATTTATCTTCCTGCTGTTTATGTACCTGCTGACCAAGGCCGTTATCGACCATAGCGCCCGGTCGATTAGCTACATGAAGGTCTTTGGCTATCGCGATAGCGAGATCTCGCACCTGTACATCCGCTCGATCACACTGTGCGTGGCGGCGTCGCTCGTGCTGAGCCTGCCGGTCATTATTGGCTCGCTCACGGCCATCTTCCGCTCGATGCTGCTCGCCTACAACGGCAATATCGAGATCTACGTGCCCGCTTGGTCCTTGGCTGCATGCGTCGGCATTGGCTTTGCGACCTACCTGGTCGTGGCGCTGCTACACACGCGCTCCATCAAGCGCGTCAGCCTGGCCGAAGCCCTCAAAGTCCAAGAGTAGTCATCGGGGACGTTCTTAAACGACTAGTCATCGGGGACGGTCTTTGCCGATTCGCCGGCTCGTCGGCCGGGCTGACAAGGACTGTCCCCAACTGCCGGCGGGAAAGGAACGTCCCTAGCTGCCAGGTGGCGAGGCACTCATTTAAGTCCGTCCCCAATGAGTGGTTTCAGTCATTTAAGTCTGTCCCCAATGACTAGGTGCCGTACTTGACTTTAACTCTGCTTTAACTGGTACCATCTCCTATGTCTGTAACGCCATATAGACCGAGGGGATAGATCTATGACCGCAACTGCACCCGCGGCACCCGCTAAGGTGTACTTCACCAACCTGCGCACGCATGCTCGCGAGAGCCAGCTCGACAAACTCAAGCGCCTCATCCGTCACGCCGGAATTGAGCAGATCGACTTTGAGAACAAGTTCGTCGCTATCAAGATTCACTTTGGCGAGCTGGGCAACCTGAGCTTTTTGCGCCCCAACTACGCCCGCGCCGTCGCGGATGTCGTGAAGGAGCTGGGCGGCAAGCCCTTCCTCACCGATTGCAACACGCTCTATGTCGGTAGCCGCAAAAACGCGCTCGAGCACATTGACACCGCTTATCAGAACGGCTTTACCCCGTATGCCACGGGTTGCCAGATCATCATCGCCGACGGCCTCAAGGGCACCGACGAGGCGCTCGTCCCGGTCGAGGGCGGCGAGTACGTGCACGAAGCCAAGATCGGTCAGGCACTCATGGACGCCGATATCGTGATCAGCCTCACCCACTTTAAGGGCCATGAGCAGGCCGGCTTTGGCGGCGCCATGAAGAACCTGGGTATGGGAGGCGGCAGCCGCGCCGGCAAGATGGAGCAGCATGCCGCCGGCAAGCCGAACGTCGCGACCGAGCACTGCGTTGGCTGCCATGCCTGCGAAAAGATCTGCGCGCACAACGCTATCTCGTTCGACGACACCCGCGAGCGCGAGCTTGCCAACGGCAACACCCGCACGGTGCACGTCGCCGCTATCGACCACAATCGCTGCGTGGGCTGCGGGCGCTGCATTGCGGCATGCAACCAGGACTGCATCAAGCCCGGCTATGACGCCGCGGCCGACGTGCTCAACTGCAAGATCGCCGAGTACACCAAGGCCGTTGTCGACGGCCGCCCGAGCTTCCATATCTCGCTTGCCATGGATATCAGCCCCAACTGCGATTGCCATCCCGAAAACGACACGCCTATCGTCAACGATATCGGTATGTTTGCGAGCTTCGACCCGGTCGCCATCGACCAGGCCTGCGCCGATGCCGTCATGGCATCCGAGCCGCTGCCCAACACCGAGCTCACCGATAGCGCGGCCAAGATGGAGCATAACCACGAGCATCTGGAGGGCGAGCAGGCCAAGGACCCCTTCTGCATCACGCATCCCGACACCGACTGGCGCGCGTGCATCGCGCACGCCGAAAAGATCGGCCTGGGCACGAGCAAGTACGAGCTCATCGAGGTCAAGTAGCACCTGTCTATTGGACATATCAAGCGCTTTTGTGGCGCAACGTTAGCAAAAGCCGCCCGTGAGCACAGTGCCCACGGGCGGCTTTCCGGAAGTATGCGGCAAATTTCGAGACCGCCGAGCACGCGACGTTTTTTGGCAACAAAACCCCTGATAAATTGTTGGTAAAACTGCGGTCTGGTCGGCAGTTCCAGATTTTGCCGCATACTTCCGAAAATAGGGGGTCAGATAAAGCCTCAGACGTTGCTATTCGCCTAAAAATACTCGTCGAGGAAGTTGTTGACTGTGTTCCAGTAGAGCTCGGGGTCAACTTGCGCACTCTTGGCGTGGGTGGCGCCATGGATGGTGAGCTTTTGCTTGACCTTGCTGGCGCACGCGTCATAGTTTTGGTCGAGCATGCTGTACGGCACAAAGGTGTCCTGGTCGCCGTGGATAAACAGCATGGGAACCGTCGCGTGTTTGAGTTGCTCCACACTGCTCGCCTTATGAAAGTCGTAGCCCGCGCGCACGTTGCACACCAAGTTTGCTACATCGAGCAAGGGAAAGCTGGGCAGGCCGAACACGTCCTTGAGTTGCAGGGAAAACTCGTCCCAAACACTCGTATAACCACAGTCCTCGATAATGCATTTTACGTTTGCGGGTAGAGATTCCCCCGCGACGTTCATGGCAGTTGCTGCACCCATCGACTCGCCAAAGACCAGGATGCGCGCCTCGGGGTCAGCCTGAACGATCCGCCCAATCCATGCAACGACATCGAGCCGCTCGGGCCAGCCCATGCCGATATAGTCGCCGCCGGAGCGCTCGTGGGCGCGGGCGGCAGGCGCGAGCACGTTCATGCCGCGGTCGTGGAAGCGCTTGGCGTATCGGGCCATGCCGATGGGCTCGTTGGTATATCCATGCAGGCAGACGGCGTAATCGTGGGTGTTCTCCGAGGCGGCAAAATACCAAGCGGCGAGCTCGGTTCCGTCATCTGCGGTGAGGCTGCTGCTCTTGCGGTTTTCTTTAAACCACGCCCGCGCCTCGGTTTCCTCGGCATCCGGCTGCTCACCTTCTTTGTCGTTCTTGCTATCCTGCATCATCTTCATGGTGTACGGCGCTTGGGGATTCAGCGCGAAGTCAAACAGAAAGTTGCCGGCAAATCCGAGCAGCGCAACGACAACCACCAGCGCAACGACGCCGGCTATCTTGAGCTTTCGATGGGAACGTGCGTTTTGAGACATAAGAAGCTTTCCTATAAGATGTTAATACATCAACATTTAATGCAAGCGCATTATGGACGTTCGCCGTTGATGCGTCAACAGGCAAAGAATGGGTAAACAAAGGATCACGTATGGTGCAAATTTCGCACGTACCTAGACGCTTTGATATAGTGTTGAGAACTCTTTACGTTGGAGGATGTAACCGGCATGTCCGATTCGAGCGACAGTTCTAAGCCGCGGCCCAAGACCGCGGCCGTTCCACACTACACGGTGGGCGAGGAGATCATGAACTCCGTCACCCATGGTGTCGGCTGCCTGCTGGGTATCGCGGGCCTGGTGCTCCTGATCGTATTCGCTGCCCTGCGCGGCGGAGGCCCGGCCCACATGGCCGCGGCAATTGTCTATGGCGTCAGCATTATCCTCGAATACCTAGCCTCCACGCTCTACCACGCGATTCAGCCCGCGCGCGCCAAGCGCGTGTTTCGCATCATCGACCACAGCTGCATCTACCTGCTCATAGCCGGCAGCTATACGCCGTTTTGCCTCATCACGCTCGCAAACGACGGCGGCGCTGTGCTGTTCTTTGCCGTATGGGCCATCGCCATCATCGGCATCGCCCTCGAGTGCTTTATGCGCGAGCGCCAGCCGCACTGGGTAAGCGGCCTGGTCTACCTGCTGATGGGCTGGCTCGTTGTCTTTAAGCTGCCCGAACTTGTGGCGCTGCTCAACCCCGTGGCACTTGCCCTGCTCGCCGTCGGCGGCGTGTGCTACACCGTGGGCGTGCCGTTCTATATCGCCAAAAACGTGCGCTATCTGCACAGTGTTTTCCACTTGTGGGTGCTCGCCGGCAGCATCTTCCAGTTCATGGCGGTGATCCTCTTCGTAATCTAGGACCACGCCCACGGCCCCGCTCGCACGGGCGACTGGTGCAATTGCCGTATCCGCCATCAACGTTTTACCCTGACGTCCCGAATCTTGGAGGTTCGAGAAACTCCCGATGGACATAACCATCTCCCTTATTACCACGCTCGTCCTGACCCTCATCAACGGCTACTTCTCTATGTCCGAGATGGCGCTCACCACGGCCAAGCGCGCCGTGTTGGAACACGAGGCAGAGGAAGGCGACAAGCGCGCCGAGCACGCCATTAAGCTGGCCGCCGACTCCGACCAGCTGCTGGCCACCATCCAGGTTGCCATCACGCTCGTGGGCTTTGCCTCGTCCGCCGTCGCCTCGACGAGCCTGTCCGACCCGCTTGCCACGTGGCTCATGAGCTTTGGCATCGCGCCGCTTTCCGCCATCGCGCGCGGCCTGGCGCCGGTCATCATCACCGTCGCCGTCGCCTTTGTGTCCATCGTGATTGGCGAACTCGTGCCCAAGCGCATCGGCCTCGCTAACGCCGAGGGCGTATCCAAGCAGGTCGTGGGACCGCTTTCCGTGTTCCAAAAGATCGCCCGTCCGCTCGTGTGGCTGACCGGCGCTTGCTCCGATGGTCTGGCCCGCATCCTGCGCATCAAGAGCGCCGACGACCGCCAGAACGTTTCGGAGGAAGAGATCAAGTACATGGTCTCGGAGCAGGACGACCTGCTCGACGAGGAAAAGCGCATGATCCACGAGATCTTCGACCTGGGCGACACCGTGGCTCGCGAGGTCATGGTTCCGCGCGTGGACACCACCATGTGCGAGGACGACGAGACGGTCGCCGACGTGCTGTCCACCATGCGCCAGACCGGCTTCAGCCGCATCCCGGTGTATCACGAGGATCCCGACAACGTCGCGGGCATCGCGCACATCAAGGACCTGATTCAGCCCGCGCTCGACGGCAAGGGCGACCAGCCCATCGCCGATTACCTGCGCGACGCCACCTTTGTGCCCGATACCAAGGACATCCTGCCGCTGCTGTCCGAGATGCAGACCTCGCACGACCAGATCGTGGTCGTCGTGGACGAGTACGGCGGCACGGCCGGCATCATCACCATCGAGGACATCGTCGAGGAGATCGTGGGCGAGATCGAGGACGAGTTCGACCCCGACAACAAGTATCTCACGCGCCTTTCGCGCCGCGAGTGGCTCGTTGATGGGCGTTTTTCGTGCGATGACGCGATTGAGCTTGGTTGGCCGCTCGAGGAAAGCGATGATTATGAGACCATCGCCGGCTGGATTTTGGAGCTTTGTGACTCGGTGCCCGATATCGGAGAGGTGTTTGAGGTCGCAGGGTACAAATTCAAGGTACAGTCGATGCGTGGCCAGCGCATCTCGCTCATTCGCGTGATCGCTCCGGCCGAAACCGATAAGAAGGATTCCGAGTCCTCGGCAGAGAAGCCGGCGGCGTCGGGCGCGGGCTCTGCGGATCCGCACGATGGCGACGAGTAGGGCAAGGAAGAGTAGGGGAGAGTTATGGCAGGCCTGTTCAACATCCTTAAGGTCACCGTCAGCGAGGACAAGATTTGCGCGCACGTGCTGGTGAACCCCGGCATGCCGCTCATGACCTCGGAGGATATCGAGGCCACGGCGCGCGTGTACTACCTGGTGCCGGCGATTGCCAAGCACCTGTGCCTGGGCGATTCGGGTCGCGAGTTCCAGGACTGCATGGGCCAGACCGAGCTTTGCCACCTGCTGGAGCACGTGACGGTCGAGCTCATGAACGAGACCGGTCTTGCGGGCAGCATTTCGTGCGGCCGCACTCGCGTGAGCGAGCACGACGAGCGTGTCTTTGAGGTTGAGCTTTCGTGTCCCGATGACGCGTTGGCCATTGGCGCGCTGTCGTCGGCGACCTTTATGATGGACTGGGCGTACCTGCACGCCGACCAGCCGGCCCCCGACGTGGAAGGCACGGTCGCGGGCCTGCGCAACCTGGTGCTGGGCATGCGTGCCGAGGCCGAGGGCAAGGACCCGCACGAGGCCGTTGCCGCTGCGAACGGCGAGGACGTGGCCGAGGATGTGCCCGAGGGCGACGCTCCTGCCGACGCCGACACTGAGCCCGTTGCCGAGGCGCCTGCTGCGTCTGAGCCTGCGGAGCCCCAAGGCGTCCCGAGCTTTGACGACGAGCCGCAGATGCCAATCGATACCGAGGGTGCGGTTGCCGAGAACCACGAGGCCCCCGCGGCCGTCTTTGGTGGTGCGGCAACGGCTCCGTCCGGCTCGGCGCACGAGGGCAACTTGCCGCTCGTCGATGGCGCCGGCGAGGACCCGGCCGCCACGGTGGCCATGCCTGCCATGCCGCAGGAGTAGGTTTACTCGCTTATCACCATCATGTACCTGCGCTTTTACCGTACGCAGATGAGCGCGACGGCAAGTGTTGCGCTGCGGGTATAATGGACAGCATTCAAACGGTGGGCATCGAGGTGCCCGCAGGAGAGGAATGATCATGGGAAAGACTTTCAGCTTTGTCTCCGGTGCGCTCTTTGGTGCTGCTGCCGGCGCTATCATCGGCGTTGCTCTGGCCCCGCGCTCGGGTGCCGAGACCCGCGCCATGGCCGCCGATATCGCCAACGATGCCTGGGACAACATGCGTGACACCTACGAGCACAGTGCCGAGGAGGCCCGTGCCGCGGTCAACGACTTTGGTCCGATGGTCGACGCCAAGACCGATGACCTGCGCGCCAAGGTCGACCTGGCCCGCGAGCGCATGGACCAGCTTCGCGAGCAGCTCAACGACGCCATCTCGGGCGGCAACGTGACGCCCGCTGCCGACGTCGTGGTCGAGAACGTCACCGAGGCCGGCACCGAGGCCACGGAGCCCTCGACCGAGGCATAATGCGCGCAGGGGATTTTGTCGGCGTCAAGGTTTATCGTAAGCCCGCCGAAGACAAGCGCACCAAAAAGGACGGCACGCCGCGCAGCCCAAAAAAGCTCGGCAAGATTCACTTTCCCGTCTTTACCCCGGGCGGTACGCGCGTGGTGGGCTTTATGGTCCGCCAGTCCGATATCGCGGGTATGATCGAGCGCCCCGACCGGTTTGTGGCGCTCGATGCCATCGGCGTCTATGAGGGCGCTGTCGCGGTCGACGACGTCAAGGGCACCTACGATGCCGCCGCGGCCAAGCGCCTCGATATCAACCTGGACGATTGCATCATCTGGGTTGGCATGGACGTGCGCACGGAATCGGGCGATGCCGTGGGCTACTGCTCGGACGTTGAGTTCAAGCCGCGTTCGGGCATTGTGCAGACGTTCTATGTGACCGCCAGCGCCGCATCGAGCATGTTGGTGGGCGACACGCAGGTGCCGCCGACGATGCTGCGCGGCTACGAGAACGGCGCGATGATTGTCTCGGACGAGGTCAAGGCGCTCGGGTATTCGGGCGGCGCGGCCGCCAAGGCTGCCGAGGCCAGCGTCGTGGTGGGCGATAAGGTCAAGAAGGGCGCCAAGGTGCTCGATGACAAGGGATCGGTCGCCGTGGACAAGGGCAGCCGCGCACTGGGCAAGCAGCTCGGCAAGACGCGCGGTATGTTCAAGGCCTTTAAGGACGAATATCAAAAGGCGAGCGGGGGCTCGTCAAAAGCTAGCAAATAGCGACGTACCAAATGATGGGAAGCGAGCCGGAGACATGTTGCTCCGGCTCGCTGTGTTTATGGGGGAGGGCACATGCGCCAAAACGGATCTAACTTAAACGGGCGCTCGGGTGCGCGTCCGACGGCGCGCCGCGACCTGGGGCAGCTGCCCAGCGGCCAGCGTCGACGTCGCCGTAAGCCCGGCGCGATGTACCTCAACCATAGCCGTGGGTTTAGCGATCGCAGCGCGCGCATCGGCAACGGGCGCTCGCCGCGCCGACCGTCCCGCCTGCCCTATGCGCTCATCGCCGTGGGTTGCGCGCTCGTGCTGTTTATCGCTGCCGTCGTGGGCTACGTCAACCGCAGTGTGGACGTGGAACTCAACGGGCAAAAGACCGCGGTGCGCGTGGGCTCTACGTTGCAGAATCTTATCGACGATCAAAGCCTGACCGAAACGTACGACGCCGGCGATCTGCTGGCCGTCGACGACAGCGTGCTCAAGCGCCATGGCGGCGAAAAGCTGTCGGTGAAGGTCGACGGCAAACGCGTGAAGCAAGGCAAATGGGATAGCCGCGAGCTTACGGGTGGCGAGAAGGTGACGGTCAAGGACGGCCGCAACGTGTACGAAAAGCACGAGGTCCAGGCCACGACCATCGAGCCAAAGCTTAAGGTCGAGGGCACGGGTGCCATTGAGTATGTCAAAACCTGGGGCGTTCAGGGCCGCTCCGAGGTATGGGTCGGCGAGCAGTCGGGCAAGACGCAGGACCGCGGCGAGGTCGTGCCCGCCACCGACTGCGTAGTCGAGTGCGCAAGCGTAGCGCCCAAGGGCAACGAAAAGTACGTGGCCCTGACATTTGACGAGGGTCCGAGCGGCGCGACCAAGCAGATCTTGCAGGTGCTCAAGGAAAAGGGCGTCACGGCGACGTTCTTCCTTTCGGGCGATGCCGCGGAAGCCTCGCCCGCTACTGCCAAAGCGATTGTCGATGCCGGGTGCGAGATTGGTTCCAACAGCTACAGCGATGATTCTCTCAAGGGCGAGGATCGCGAGACGGTGCGCAAGCAGATCACGAAGGGCACCGAGTCGATTAAGTCGGCGACCGGCGTCGAGACGATGCTGCTGCGTGCCCCCTACGCCGCGTTTGACGAGCAAAACTGGATCGACTCGATGGACCTGGTATCCGCCGTGGTTTCGTGGAATATCGATTCGGGCGACTGGCTGCTCAACGGCGCTGACGAGCAAGTATCGACCGTGCTCGACTCGATGACGCCGGGCAATATCGTGCTGCTTACCGATAGCGATGAGTGCGCCGAGCAGACGCTCGAGGCGCTGCCGCAGATTATCGATGGTCTTGTCGCCGACGACTACAAGATCGTGACGCTCAGCGAGCTGGTCAAGACAGACACGGCATTGAGCAAAAAGCTCACCTCGCTCACCAAGGTTTCCATGCCCAAAAACGCCGTGTTCCCCCAACTCCCCGAGGACGACGACACCACAGAGTAGTCATTGGGGACGTGCTTAAACGACTGGTCGTTTAGGGCGGTCTTAATCGCTTTGTCCCACTGTGCTCATCCGGCTCTATGTCACGGATACGTCAGCGTTTGGTATGCCTGCAATGTGCAGCGCATAAATTCGGTGCCGCAGCGCGATGCTGATGCTATAGTTACTGCGGTTAATGAGGGTCAAGAGAAAGGTTACAGGTGAAATCCAAACCTCGACCATACAGTCGATGACCCCATGCAGGTGCTTTCTGCGCGTGCACGGGGTGTGAGCGCCGAGCGGCGTGCCGCCCGCGCATGCGTATACATATCTAAAAGTCCACGGATTGCGTGCCGGCATGGTCGCGCGGTCCGCAGGAATAATGATGGGGAGCACCATTGAATTATCTGAGTGAGATGCTCAAATTGCCGGTCTTGGACGTCGACGGCGAAAAGCTCGGCGTGGTTAACGATTTTGGCATTGCAACCGGCGAAGTTTTTCCGCACGTGACGTCGCTCGCGTTCCGTGGTCCCGGCAAGACGCCGTTTATGATCAGCTGGCGCAAATGGGTCGACCGTATCGACGAGACGGGCGTACACCTTAAGACGTCGGCCACCGAAATCCGTTTTTCGTACTTGCAGCCGACCGAACTCTTGCTTGCCCGCGACGTGCTTAACAAGCAGATTGTTGACACGCAGGGCATGAAGGTCGTGCGCGTAAACGACATCAAGTTTTCCATGTCGGGCGAAAATCAGCTGCGCCTGCTGGGTGCCGAGGTCGGCGCCCGCGGTCTGCTGCGCGCGATCAGCCCCACACTTGAGCATGTTGTCGAGGGCTTTATGAAGCATCTGGGCAAGCCGCTCAGCGAGGACATTATCGCCTGGTCTTACATGGACCTGCTCGATCGCTCGACTAAGAACATCCAGCTCTCGGTGTCGCACAAGACGCTTGGCGAGCTGCATCCTGCCGACATTGCCGACATTATCGAGCAGCTCGACCCGCGCCTGCGTGCGCAGGTGTTCGCGCAGCTCGACACCGCCCAGGCCGCCGAGGCCATCTCGGAGTTCGATGACGACGAGCTCATGACCGAGATGCTCGAGGGCCTGTCCGATACCGACGCATCGTCGATGCTGGCCATGATGGACCCGGACGACGCTGCCGACCTGATCGACGAGCTCGATTATGAGAAGGCCGAGAAGCTCCTGCGCCTGATGGGCGTCAAGGAGGAGAAGGCGATTCGTAACCTGCTGGGCTATGAGGACAACACCGCCGGCCGTATCATGACCTCGGAGTTTGTCTCGCTGCCCGCCACGGCGACGGTCGGCGATGCCATCGAGGCGATTCGCAAACTCGACGAGGACTTTGAGAGCGTCTATTACGTCTATACCGAGGATCCGAGCGGCATGCTCACCGGCGTGCTTTCGCTGCGTACGCTGATCGTGGCCGATCGCGACGCCACGCTGGGCCAGCTCGCCTATCGCGACCTGGTCTATGTGTCGCCCGACGAGGACCAGGAAGACGTGACGGACGAGATGACCAAGTACGACCTGGTTGCCATCCCTGTCTGCGACGAGAACCGTCATATCCTGGGTATCGTGACCTTCGACGACGCCATGGACGTTATCGCCGAGGAGCATCAGGAGGACCTGCAGATCGCTGGTGTCGGCTCGGGCGATAGCGCGTCGGACGACTCGACGAACGTGCTCAGCTGGTTCGTGCATCGTCAGTACTGGGTCGTCGTGTGGGGCATCGCCTCGTGCATTATGGCGACGGTGTTGGGGACGGCGCTGGGCTCCGCGCATCTGGTGGTGTTCCCCATGTGCGCCATGCCGCTCGTGCTGCTTGCTGCCTCGCGCATGGTGTCGTTCGTCAAGAACTACTTCTTGGAGTACGACGGTCACGACGACGAGCCCAAACCGTACCTGGGATTCTTCTTCCAGAGCACGGGCATGGGCCTGATCCTGTCGCTCGTGACCTACCTGTGCGCCCAACTGGTGCGCACCGCCGCATTCCCCGACGCGCCCATGTTTGAAGAGCAGCTCTTTACCGGCTGCTTTAACATCGCGGCCATCATCTGCCTGGTGGGCAACATGAGCGCCGTGATTTACCTGATGGTGCTGTTCTGGCGCGATGAGCACGACCTCAATACGTCGGGTACCGCCATGAACGTCATCGCCGTCATGATCTCGTGTGTGGCGTACTGCGCTGCTGCGGTGCTGCTCACCATGTCGGTCATGGGGTAGGTGGTCGCGTGCAAAATACGAAGCAAAAGCCGAGCACCAAGCAAAAGCTGACCATCGCGGCTATCTTTGGCGCCATGGGCCCCGGTCTTCTGGCGGCGCTTTCGGGCAATGACGCCGGCGGCATCGCCACGTATTCCAGCGCGGGCGCCAGCTATGGCTACAAGATGCTCTGGATGCTTCCCGTCATGACCGTGCTGCTTATCGTGACGCAGGAGACCGCGGCGCGCTGCGGATGCGTCACGGGTAAGGGCCTGGCGTCGCTCATTCGCGAGCGCTTTGGCGTGCGCAAGAGCGTGCTGGCCATGGCGGCACTGTTGATCGCCAACACGGCGGTGACCATCTCGGAGTTCGCGGGTATCGCGAGCGGCCTTGCTCTGTTTGGCGTTCCGGCGAGCATCTCGGTGCCGCTCGTGGCGCTGCTGGTGTGGATGCTTACCATGTCGGGCAGTTTCCAGCGCATCGAGAAGATTCTGCTGCTGGTAAGCTGCGTGTTCGTGACCTACATCGTCGCCGCGTTTATGGCCGGCCCCAACTGGGGCGAGGTCGCGGTCGACTTGGTCGTCCCCAATATTCAAAACGACCCCAGCTACGTGTCGCTCGTGGTCGCAACGATCGGTACCACCATCGCACCGTGGATGATCTTCTTGGCTCAGAACAACGTGGTCGATAAGAATGCGGGCGAGGACGACATCGTGCTGCAGCGTATTGATACCGTGAGCGGTTCGATCGCTGCTGATATCATTGCGGGCTTTATTATCATCACGACCGGTACGGTGCTGTTCCCGGCGGGTATTCAGATTAGCGATGCCGCCGATGCCGCCCGCGCGCTGGAGCCCATCGCGGGCCAGTGGTCCACGGTGCTGTTTGCCTCGGGCCTGGTCGCGGCGAGCTTCTTGGCTGCCTGCGTGCTGCCGGGCGTTACGTCGAGTGCCATCTGCGAGGCTTTTGGTTGGGAGCGCGGCGCCGATCGCAGCTGGGACGAGGCTCCGGTTTACCGCGGCATCATTACGGCCATCATCGGCATTTCTGCCGTGTTGGTGCTCATGCCTGGCGTCGATTTGTTCCAGATTATGATGACCTCGCAGGTCATCAACGGCGTGCTGCTGCCCGTAGTCTTGGTATTCCAGGTGGTTATTGCGGCGGATCGCCACATTATGGGCGCCAACCGCAACGGCCGCGTATGGAACGTGCTCACTTGGGCGACTATCGGCGTGATTACGGTGCTGACGGTCGTCATGTTTGTGCTGCAAGCGATGGGCTACAGCGCTTAACGCCCACTTTTGCTTCCGAACAGGCCGCAGCGATGGGCTGCGGCCTGTTTTTCGTTTGCTATAGGGCGTTAGTTATATGGCGGTGGGCAAAAAATGCCAAATATGAGTACTGTTGCTAAGTGAACAGCATTTACATCCAAAAAGATAATGAACAGAACCTATAGTATGTTCATTAAAATTGGCTCCAATATGCCTTAAACCAGTCAGGTTGGCTGCTCTAGGGGGCTGTAGGGGTCGCCCGAACGTCATTTTGGGTGGTTTTGCCTGCTACTAAAATGGTAACAGTACTCATATTTGCCCTTTTTTGCCCACAGACCTTTGAGGTCGCGGCGAAAAGGGCTTGTTTTGATTGTTTGGGGCAGGCGCGAGGCACGGAAACGATGTCTGGAGGGGCGGAGCGGCTTGGAATTCAACCGTAGAGGTCTTCATTGGTTGCGCCAGGAGTGCTTCCAGGTGCTGGTACAAAGGGAGCATCCCTAACTGCCGCAGGGGGCGTCGGCCACGGCCGACGCCCCCTGCGGGTGTAAGCAGATTTGGCTGCGCGTTACTTGTCGTCACCGAGCTTGTGTGGCTTGTAGGCGAGGGCATTGACGAGTGCGTCGGCGGCGGACTTGACGGCTGCCGGTTGCGGATCGTTGACGTGGTCCTCGGGGTGCACGGGCAGGTCTTTCTTGACCGCATCGTGGATCAGGTTGAGGAATTCGGTCACGCCGGTAGTCGACAGGTGCGTGCCGTCGCCATCGAACAGGTCGTTGCGGTTGGTGCTGTACCCGTACCAGTCGATAACGCGTACATTCTTGTAGCGCGTGGCGGCGTTGGCGATGGCCTGGTTCGTGGACCCGACCCACGGCTGCGGGCTACGCGTGTTTACAAACACGACAATACGCTGCTCGCCGGCGTCGGCCATGATCGCGTCGACCTGGGCGTCCGTTACCAAACCGTTGGTGCCCAGGGCAAAGACCACGATCTTGCCGGCAAGGTTCTGCTGGATATAGCCCTCAAATGTCGCGCGGCCCGCATCAAACTGGCGGCCCTTTTCGGCATCGATATGGCTGTGCGGGAACACGCCGTCAAAGGAATCAACGGCGCGCAGCGACACGGAGTCGCCGATCATCAACAGGTCGTAGGAGCCATCGGGGAAGCCGTCGTTGTTCCTGTCGGTGTCGTCGGCCGCCTGCTGGTCGGTGGGCGCGGTGTTTTTGGCTTCCTTGTTCAGAACCTCGGCGCCCTCGCCGCTCAGCGCAGACGTCTCGGGCACAAAGACCAGGCCGCCCAGTGCAACGACCAACACGACAGCGCAGGCTGCGCAGGCAGGGACGTGCGCGCGTGCCCAGTTGGCGGGCGTGGTGGTGCCATCGCGGAACTCGGCGACGGTGCGGCCGAAGGCGCCCTTCCTAAACGGCGTTTCGATAAAGCGATAGGAGCACTCGGCTACGGCGACCACCACAAGTACCTGCAAGATGTACTGCCACCAGGGCGTATCGTTGATGTTAGCGACCGGGTTCATGAGCAACAGCAGCGGATAGTGCCACAGGTAGATGCTGTACGAGCGTTTGCCAATCCACACGAGCGGCTCGGCGGACAGCGCACGGGCAACCATTCCCTGGGGCTGCACGCAGGCCGCGATGACCATGAGCGTGAGGATGGAGCATAAAAGCGTGCCGCCGCGATACTGGAACGCGGTGTAGCCGTTGGTGAGCGCGACCATGGCGGCAAGGCCAACCAGGCCCACGACGCCCAACACATCGATGGATGCGGGCGAGGACCAAAAGCGTACGAGGGCGCTCGGCTGTGCCGGGGCGGTCTCGGCTGATTCGTCGGCCTTCTCGCCAGACTTGCCCTCGGCGTTCTTGCCGTGCTTGGCGGCGCCAGCCAGGCGATTGAGTTCCAAACGATGAGCAAGACGCACCGGCGTCAGGTCGCGATCGGGGATAAAGGCCATCCAGGCACCCAGCAGCAGCGAGAACACGCGGGTGTCGGTGCCGTAGTACACGCGGCTGGGATCGGCGGCAGGGTTGTAAAGCACCATCATGGCGAGGGCAGATACCGCGGCAAGGCCCAGAACCACGCGGCGCGTGTTGGGCTTGCTCACATGCATGGATACCATGGCAAACAGCAGTGGCGGCCAAATCAGGTAGAATTGCTCCTCGATGGCAAGCGACCAAAAGTGCGTGAGCGGCGAGGGGTCGCCCAGAGCATTGAAGTACGAGACGTTTTGGGCAATCTGCCACCAGTTGTTGAAGAACAGCAGCGACGGCAGGATGTCGGGGCGCATCTTGGTGAGCATCACGTGGTTAAAGATAGTGCACAGCGCGCAGGTCACGAACACTACCGTTACCACGGCAGGGACCAGGCGACGGATGCGGCGAGTCCAGAAACTCTTAAGGTCGATGCGACCGGTCTTAGCGACTTCGTTGAGCAGCAAGCGCGTGATCAGATAGCCCGAAAGCACAAAGAAGATCGTGACGCCGAGCAGGCCGCCCTGAGCCCACGTGAGGTTGAGGTGATAGAGCACCACCGCGACGACGGCAAGCGTGCGCAGGCCGTCGAGCGCAGGAATGTAGCGGGACTTGGGACGAGCGGGCGCCTGTTCTTTTGCGGCGCTGTTGGTGTGGGCGCCCTTGTTGGTGGGCGTTCGATGCGGGCTTGGGCCGCGTCGCGACTCGCCGGTGCGGCGTTCGGCGCGCGGGCGTTCGTGCGGCGCCTGGTTATCGGGCGCGCGGCGCGGGCCGCGTGGGCTCGATTGTGGGAATTGCTCCATAAAACATCATCCAATGACGAGAATAATCAGCACATATTCATTGTAGCTGCCTGCTCCTGTGAATGCTTGCTGCTGGCGCAACCTCAAGGGCGCGTTAACATCAAAGTGAACTAAAGTTATAGAGGTGCGAGGGCGCACGATTGACGGCCGACGGTGGGCATAAGGCCCGCGGATGAGGAGGTTTCCATGGCAGATCGCGGCATCGTTGCGGTGTTCGGCAGCATGAACATGGACCTTTCGGTGGCGTGCGAGCGCATGCCACGCGCGGGCGAGACCGTTGGTGGCAGCGGTTTTATCACCAACGCCGGTGGCAAGGGCGCTAACCAGGCCGTCGCCGCCGCGCGCATGGGTGCGCGCACGTGCATGATTGGCGCGGTCGGGCGCGATGCGTTTGGCGATGCGCTCGTGGCGGGGCTTCAGGATGCCGGCGTGGACGTTGAGTTCGTGGCGCGTCGCGATGACGTGGAGACCGGTACCGCGACTATCATTCGCTGCGAGAGCGACAACCGCATCGTGCTGTCGCCGGGCGCCAACCACGCGCTTACGGGTGAGGATGTGGCCTGCGCGCTGAGACGTCTGGTGGCCGATGAGCTCGACGGCGACGCCAACGAGATCGCCCCGGCTGCCGGAAGCGTCTTTATCGCCCAGGGCGAATGTGATCTTGCAGCGACTGCCGAGGCGCTTGTTTGCGCTCACGAGCTGGGATTCTATACGGTCTTTAATCCAGCGCCTGCCTGCGAGTTGCCTGCGGAGGTCTGGCCTGCGGTCGACCTGGTTTGCCCCAACGAGACAGAGTGCCAGGTGCTGACGGGCATCTTGCCCGCGGATGATGCGAGCTACGTCGCGGCGCTCAATGCCCTGCTCGCCAAGGGTGCCGGAGCTGCGGTCATCACACTGGGCGGCGCCGGCTCGGTTACGCTCGGCGATGACGGCGAGCTGCTACGCATGCCGGCACTTTCGAACACGGTAGTCGATACCACGGCCGCCGGCGATACGTTTATCGGCGCGTTGGCGGCGGCTCGTCTAGAGGGCTTGCCGCTCTTTGAGTGCATGGCGGCGGGTGCACGCTCCTCGGCGGTGACGGTGTCGCGCTTGGGCGCGCAACAGTCGATTCCCACGCGCGCCGAAGTTGAGCGCGTGTTTGATTTAGACGATTTAGTACAAGACGGAGAAGCGGAGTAGAACAATGGCAATCAAGAAGCTGATCCTTGATCTGGATATGGGTGTGGACGATGCGATGGCGCTGGCCTATGCCATCGCGAGCCCCGAGGTGGAGCTCGTGGGCATTACCACGTGCTTTGGCAACGTGCGCGTCGAGCAATCGGCGCATAACTGCCTGGCGGTGCTCGATCTGCTGGGTCGCCCCGAGATTCCGGTGTACCTGGGCGCCGATCGTCCCATTAAGGCGACTGAGCCCTATACACCGCCGGCGTCCACCACGCTCATCCACGGCAAGAACGGCATTGGCGGGGCGAGCGTGCCCGCGTCGCCGTACGAGCCGGTGGGGGCGACGTCGGCCGACGGTAACGCGGCGGTCGATTATCTGATCGATGCCGCGCGCACCTATGGTTCCGATCTGATCTACGTGGCGACCGGCCCGCTCTCCAACCTGGCGCTCGCCCTGGAGCGCGATGCGGCGGCGATGATGTCCATCGGCCGCGTGGTCGTGATGGGCGGCGCTCTTACCGTGCCCGGCAACGTGAGCGCGGGTGCCGAGGCCAACATGGCGAGCGACCCCGAGGCAGCCGACGCGGTGCTGCGTTCAGGTCGTAAGCTCACCATGGTGGGTCTGGACGTGACGCATCGCGTGGTGCTCACACGCCGCGACATTGCCGGCTGGACGGGCTCGGGCACCATGGCGGGCTGCGCATTTGCGAGCATGGTCGAGCACTACATTGGTTCGTACGAGATGAACGCCCCCTACCTGGGCGGCTGCGCGCTGCACGATCCGCTGGCGGTTGCCGTGGCGATTGATCCAACGCTCGTGGGCGCGCTCGGCTGCAATCTGCGCGTGGATCTGCTGGGCGAGTATCGCGGCCGCACTATCTGCGACGAACACCGACTGTCCGACCCGGATAAGAGCGCGCTCGTGGCGCTCACCGTGGATGCCCCGCGCTTTCTGTCCGAGTTCAAGGCGCGCATGGCCCGCATCCTAGGCTAGGCTCGGGATCGAAGCACGCCCATCTGCTCGATGTGGCCGCTGGCGGGCCGAGGTTGATTTCCGATCTCAGCCGAACACATTGAGCAAATAGGCCATTCCCGCAGTTAGCCGAACGCCCCCGCGGCCCCTTCTGGGGTCCGGGGGCGCCG
>JAGZDZ010000032.1:0-25975 GCA_018368535.1 Collinsella sp.
CGGCGTTCAGCATCAGGGTAGCGCTGCGACGCGGAAATCGCGCGCCGTTGCCGCGCCCCGCAGTGCCCGCTTCCCCCGAGAACAATTATCAGTGCAGGTAGACGGCTTATCAAAAATCGAAAATTGCCGGTATGGATGGGGGTCTACGAATCGGCCCCGTAATCCGGCATAGTTTTGAAATGACACTAAAGTAGACACAGGCTAAATACCGATTCCAAGGATAGTTGCGGTGGAATAGTTCCTGGATGTCGGGGTTTTGGCGGAAATCAGGAACTATTTCACCGCAATTGAGGAGGGGCGGGGTGGATGGCGGGGTAGCTAAAAGAGTCTCGTCCCTAATTAGCCACTTGGGCTCGGTCGATGTCCATGCTGGCGATTAGGTTGATGTTGGTGTCTAGGAGGTTCTTCAGCACGATGTCGCCCATGCGTATGGGGGCGTTGACGACCAGGCCGCGGATGAGGGCCACGGCTTGGGCGTGGAGTTCTAGCGGGATGGCTTCGGCGGTGCGCACGGGGAGCAGGGCTTCGTCGCCGCCGGATACGGCCACGGTGGTGGTGAGCACGCGCATGGGGCGGGTGAGCTCCTGATGCGCGAACTTATCGCCGCGCGGGCAGCTATTGCCGGTCACGGAGCGTACCGCCGCAACGTGGCCATCGGCGTTGCGCTCGACTTCAACGGTCAGAAGGCATTCGGATGGGCAGGTCGTGCAGTTGAACTGCAGCGTTTCGATCGCGTTCTTGCTCATGGTTTATGCCTCCTCAACGGGATCGACGGATAGGACAATCTCGCTGGCGCCCAGGTCGAGTGCGTGCTGAATCACCTTTGCCGGCAGTGGGAAGCTTTCCATAACGCTCGGCTTAAACGCGCGGACCTTGCCGGCGAACAGTTCCTCGCCGTCGGCCAAGATCTTCACGCGGGCGGCGTCGACGGGTCGGCGCACGCGGAAGTTGAGCTTGGTGAGCGCCACGGCCGTAATGCGTCCCGGCAGCGCGTAGCCCGCGATGTCGGCGGGGGAGACCGTGAGCTCGCAGCCTGTGCCCGCAGCGCACGCCTCGGCGCCGTCCAACGCCCACGCCGCCGCAGCCGCACCGGCGCGCTCGGACTCGGTCGTCACGTTGTCGGCCAGGTCGTGCACGTGCAGCACGTTGCCGCAGGCAAAGATGCCCGGCACGCCTGTCTGCAGGCTCTGATCCACCACGGCGCCGCGCGTGCGCGGGTCAAGCTCTACGCCCGCGGCAACCGAAAGCTCGTTTTCGGGAATCAAGCCCACCGAAAGCAGCAGTGTGTCACACGGAACAACGCGCTCGGTCCCCGGAATGGGCGCGAGGTGCTCGTCGACCTGGCTCACCTCGACGGCCTCCACGCGGTCGTGCCCGATCACGCGTGTGACTGTGGTGGACAGGTGCAGCGGAATGCCAAAGTCGTCCAGGCAGTTCTTGACGTTGCGGCGAAGGCCGTTGGCGTACGGCATGAGCTCGTACACGCCCTCGACGGAAATCCCCTCGAGCGTGCAGCGGCGTGCCATGATCAGCCCGATGTCGCCCGAGCCCAAAATGACGGCACGCGAACCGGGCTTGAGATTTTCGATATTGATGTATCGCTGCGCCAAACCTGCCGTAAACACGCCGGCGGGGCGGCTGCCAGGGATCTTGATCTCGCTGCGGGTGCGCTCGCGGCATCCCATTGCAAGGACGACCGCACGTCCGGTGAGCTGCAGCATGCCGGCACGGCTCATGAGCGTGACGGTATGGAACGCGGCGGCTTCCGCGCCCTCGCCTGAATCGATCCCAAGCACCATGCTGTTCAGGAACAGCGCAATGTCGGTTGCGTGCACCTGGTCGATAAAGCGCTGCGCGTACTCGGGACCGGTGAGCTCCTGCTTAAAGTGCGACAGGCCAAAGCCGGGGTGGATGCACTGGCGGAGGATTCCTCCCAGGTGCCGCTCGCGTTCCACGATGGCCACGCGTGCGCCTGCCTTATGCGCGGCCATCGCGGCCGCCATGCCGGCAGGTCCGCCGCCGATAACGACCACGTCGAAGGCTTGCGTTTGTACGGCTTCTACTACGCCGCAATCAATCGCACTCGATTTGAATTCCGCCATCCTAGCGCACCCCCTTCAGTGGTCCCTCAACCAGCCAAGATCCGGCATCCTCCAACAATACCTCGCTGGGGTCGCAGCCCAACTCGCGCGCCAGGATCGCCACCACGCGGCTCTGGCAAAAGCCACTTTGGCACCGACCCATGCCGGCGCGACAGCGGCGCTTGACGCCTTCGACCGAAACCGCGCCCGGCTGGCGTCGGATCGCGGCCACAATCTCGGCCTCGGGCACCGTCTCGCAGCGGCAGACAATCTGTCCCCACGCGGGATCGGACTCGATCAGCTCCTCCTTGCGCGCCAGTGGTGCGCGGTCAAAGTCGTCCGGCGCGCGGCGAATTGGGTTCCAGTCCGCCCGCTCGTGCAGTTCCACGCCCGCCTCACGCATCACACGCTCCATGCGCTCGGCAATGGCCGGCGCGCTTGCCACGCCCGGCGACTGAATGCCCGCCGCCTGGAAAAGCCCTGGCACCACGGCCGACTGTCCAATAAAGAAGTCGTTCGTTCCCTGAATGACCGGACGCCCGCCGGCAAATGCGCGTACTACTCGGCGCGTATCCAGATCGGGCACCAGCTTTCGCGCGCCGGTCAGCAGCGCGTTCACATCGCTCGCATAGGTCTGCGTATCGCCTGCCTCGCGCACGGCGGCCGTGGCGGTTATCACGGTGTTGCCATGCACGGTGCCCGTCACGATAACGCCCTTCGATATCGGCGTCGGTACGGGGTAGAGCGGCATAAGCGTGCGCGGCTCCCTGTCCAGCACCACGATGTTGCCCTGACGCCAGACCATCTGGAACTCCTCGGCGCCGGCCATATGCGAGATGTTCGCGGCTCCGTTGCCTGCGGCGTTGATCAGGTAACGGCAGCGGACGTTGCCAGCGGGGGTCGCCAGCGTAAAGCGCACAGCCCCGTCGGTCACCTCGCCGCCAGCAACCTCAATCGCTTCCACTGGCGCGGACCGTATAAAAGTCACCCCGTTGGCCACGGCATTCTCCAGCGCGGCGATGGCAACCTCAAACGGGTCGACAAACCCAGTCGAGGGGCACCACAACGCGCACGTTGCATCGGCACTGGCGCGCGGCTCTAATTCGTGGATGCGGTCGGGTCCGACGACCGACAACTCGGGCACGCCGTTGGCCAGTCCGTTGCACCGTAGCTGCTCCAGATGCGCACGGTCCTCGTCGTTAAATCCCAACACCATCGACCCGGTGCGGCGGAACAAAAAGCCGAGCTCCTGGGCCCATGTGCCATATAGCTCGCAACCACGGGCGTTGACCTGCGCCTTTACGGTGCCCGGCGCAGGGTCGTAGCCGGCGTGCACCAGGCCGCCGTTGGCCTTCGACGCGCCCAGCGCGATGTCGTTGGTTGCCTCGACCACGCAAATGGACAGGTCATAGCGCGCGAGTTGCCGCGCGATGGCGCACCCCGTGATGCCCGCGCCCACAATCGCGATATCAAAGGTTTCCGTCACAGTGCCTCCCAGTCAAGTTGACAGGCCGTCAATAGGACTATCCTACGGTCTGCACACCCCCAGCGCAGCGGCAATGCGGCGAACAGCCCCGCAACACCCGCCAACGGCAGACGAGGGGAGACCCGGTAACGTCGACAACTTCGTCTGCCGACAACTACGGCAACCGTTTGTCTCGATCTGTAACAGTTAGACGAGGATTTGGGTCCCAGATGTTACAGATTGAGACGTTAGTCTGGCGGGTCATCCGTTTGTCTCAATCTGTAACATCTAGACCCGGATTCCGCTCCCACCTGTTACAGATTGAGATGTTTGTGTCCGCGCCAGCCCCGCCCCTAGCCGTGGTCCCATATAAACAAACCCCGTGGTAAACTTGACCGGACTGTAAATAATCCGAAAGGTACACCCCAATGTCCAAGTACATCTCCGAGCTCATGTCGCCGCAGCTTATGGGCGTCGTCTATGCCTTCGTTGGCTTTATCATCGCCCTGTATGTGCTGTCGGTCGTCTATGTGTTCATCGACGCTCGCCGCCGCGGCGCCAGCGCCTACGTGGCATGGGGCATCATCGCCCTCATCCCGTTTGTAGGCCTCATCGCCTACCTGGTTCTGCGCCCGCACTCCTACGCGTCCGACCGCGAGGAGCAGGAGCTGGACATGGCCTTGCGCGAGCGCCAGCTTGCCCAGTACGGCACCTGCCCGCAGTGCGGCGCGCCCATCGAGAAGGACTTTGTGGTCTGCCCGGTGTGCGATACCCAGGTTCGCAACGTCTGCCCCAGCTGCCATCGCCCGCTCGATGCGCACTGGAAGGTCTGCCCCTACTGCCGAACTCGCATCCAGTAACGCATCCATCGTCGGGCCGGCCGCAAGCCACGGGCACGCCGCAAGCCACGCGCACCCCGCACCCCGCCCCACACGATGAAGCATGCGTAGAAAATCGCCCGTCGTGCCATTAAGGTGCGGCGGGCGCTTGTATACCAAGGCAACCTGCCTATAATGATGCAAGTCAAAAACGCCGAGCGCATCGCACGCACTTGCATCAGGCATCCGAGAGGAGAAAACATACCCATGAAGGCACTCTACAATGACGGTTCGGTGGCCGAGCTCCCGCAGGACGAGGTCACGCACGTCATCCGCCACTCCGCCGCGCACATCATGGCGCAGGCCATCAAGCGCCTGTACCCCGAGGCCGACTTTGCCTACGGTCCCGCGACCGACAACGGCTTCTACTACGACGTCGACCTGCCCGAGGGCGTCAAGATCAGCGAGGACGATTTCCCCGCGATCGAGGCCGAGATGAAGAAGATCGTCAAGGAGAACCTCAAGTTCACCGTGTACGAGAAGCCCCGCGCCGAGGCCATCGCCCTTATGGAGGAGCGCGGCGAGAAGTATAAGGTCGAGCACATCGGCGACCTGGACGACGACGCCCGCATCACCTTCTACCAGCAGGGCGACTATATCGACATGTGCGTTGGTCCCCACATCTGCTATACCAAGGCGCTGAAGGCCTTTAAGCTTACCGGCGTCTCGGGCGCCTACTGGAAGGGTGACAAGGACAACAAGATGCTCACCCGCATCAACGGCGTCGCCTTTGCCACCAAGGAAGAGCTCGACGAGCACATGCACATGCTGGAGGAGGCCAAGAAGCGCGACCACCGCAAGATCGGCCGCGAGATGGACCTCTTTATGATGCGCGACGAGGCCCCCGGCTTCCCATTCTTCCTGCCCAACGGCATGATCCTTAAGAACACGCTGCTGGACTACTGGCGCGAGATTCATCACAAGGCCGGCTACGTGGAGATCTCCACGCCGCTCATCATGAACAAGCAGCTGTGGAAGACCTCGGGTCACTGGGACCACTACAAGGACAACATGTACTCCACCGTCATCGACGACGAAGAGTACTGCATTAAGCCCATGAACTGTCCGGGTGGCGTGCTGGTGTACGCCTCCAAGCCGCACTCCTATCGTGAGCTGCCCATCCGCGCCGGCGAGATTGGCCTGGTGCACCGCCACGAGCTGCGCGGCGCCCTGCACGGCCTGTTCCGCGTGCGCTGCTTTAACCAGGACGACGCCCACCTGTTTGTGCGTCCCGACCAGCTGACCGACGAGATCGTGGGTGTGGTCAACCTCATCGACTCCGTGTACCAGAAGTTTGGCTTTAAGTACCACGTTGAGCTTTCCACCCGCCCTGAGGACTCCATGGGTTCGGACGAGGACTGGGCACGCGCTGAGGAGGGCCTGCGCACCGCTCTGGAGAAACTGGGCATGGACTACGAGGTCAACGAGGGCGACGGCGCCTTCTACGGCCCCAAGATCGACTTCCACCTGGAGGACTCGCTCGGCCGCACCTGGCAGTGCGGTACCGTCCAGCTCGACTTCCAGATGCCGCTCAACTTTGACCTGGAGTATGTGGACGCCGATGGCACCAAGAAGCGCCCCATCATGCTGCACCGCGTGTGCTTTGGCTCCATCGAGCGCTTCATCGGTATTCTGATTGAGCACTTTGCGGGTAAGTTCCCCACCTGGCTGGCTCCCGTACAGGTCAAGGCGCTTCCCGTCTCTGAGAAGAGCCGCGACTATGCCCACGAGGTGTGCGCCAAGCTGGAGGAGGCCGGCATTCGCGTGGTCTGCGACGACCGCGACGAGAAGATCGGCTACAAGATCCGCGAGGCCCGCAGCATCGACCGCGTGCCCTACATGCTCATCCTGGGAGAGAAGGAGGTCGAGGCCGGCAACATCTCCGTCCGCGATCGCTCCAACGAGACCGTTCAGATGACCGTTGATGAGTTTGTTGCCAAGGTTCTCGAGGAGATCAAGACTCGCGCCTAAGGCAAACTTCACAACAATTAACATAGGCGACCGTCCACAAAGGGCGGTCGCCTTTTTCATGCCGAAATAAGAAAAGCCGCTGGTTGAGCGGCTTTTTTGTTGCACAAAAAGGTACAGGTTTTTATAGAGGGGTATGGAGAAATACCTACTAGCAGTACATTTTGCGTAATCTGGGCAAACGCTGATTAATTGCTTGTACAATGTCGTCAGCCGAAAGATACAAAAGCCTGTACTTTTGCGACTGCGCCTAGCTGCGAGCGAGAAGCCTGTTCTAAACGCCCCTGCATTTGCGTGCATCGCAAAGCCAAAAGAGGGGACGAGAACATGGAACAGACGGCACGGCGCCAAGAGCAGCTGCCAGGCGCTTTTAACGGCGCCACCACCAGCAGCCAGCACGGCCGCGTTCGCTGGTATCTGGTTCACACCCCCCATGGAAAAGAGCGCGAGACCTGCGAAAAGGTTCGCCGTATTATCCCGCACGAGTTGATGCAGGAAGCTTTTGTGATGCAAAAGGAGTTCTGGTTTAAGCGGGATGGCGCTTGGTCGCTCCAAACCAAACCCATGTACAAGGAATACTTCTTCGTCGCCACGCACGATGCCGCCGCGCTCGATAGGGCCCTGGCCCAGTTGAGCTTTGGCTGCCGTATCGCTGGCAGTAGGGAGCGGGCGTACATGCCCATGCCGGACGATGCGCAGGACTGGTACCGCAGCGTGCTGGACGACGACGGCGTGGTGCGCAACAGCGTAGCGCGCATAGAAGACGGCGTGTTGCACATAGAGCAGGGTCCCTTGGTGGGGCAAGAGGCCCGCGTGCACAAGATCGACCGTCATAAACGCTGGTGCCTAGTGGACGTGGGCGAAGGTGA
The DNA here is from genome assembly GCA_018368535.1 of Collinsella sp. Lineage (GTDB taxonomy): Bacteria > Actinomycetota > Coriobacteriia > Coriobacteriales > Coriobacteriaceae > Collinsella. Next base: position 7,262 of record JAGZDZ010000032.1, read on the forward strand.
CTCCGCATTTAGGGAGCTGCTGCCGCTCTACGTTCCCAGCAAAACGTAGGGGAGACGTTGTACTAGCTGTTCGTTCGCAATTTTTGAATTTACCGATTGAGGGATCCCTGGACAACGGGGACGTAAGTTTGACTATGGCTGCTAAAGAAGTAACAAAGAGCTGTGCGCCTGCGGGGGCGGCACTGATTGCCCAGGCCATGGACCGGCGCGAGGGCGCCGGCCGTTACAAGGCCATGCAATCCATCATTGACTGGGACCGCTCGCGCTTGGCATATAGGGCAGTGAAGCGCGCATTCGACATCGTGTTCAGCGGTGCCGTGCTCGTCGTCATCGCTGTGCCCAGCCTGGTGCTGGCCGCGGCCATCCGACTGGAGAGCGAGGGTAGCCCCTTCTATAGTCAGATCCGCGTTGGCCGCACCCGTCCCGACGGTAGTTTGACTACCTTCCGCATGTGGAAGTTCCGCTCCATGTACAAGGACGCCGACGAGCGCCTCGCCGAGCTCAGGGAGCAGAACGAGATCGCCGGCGCCATGTTCAAGATGAAGAATGACCCGCGTGTCACCAAGATTGGAAAGTTCATCCGCAAGCACTCCATCGACGAGTTCCCGCAGTTCCTGAACGTGTTCATGGGTCAGATGTCCGTCGTCGGCCCGCGCCCGCCGCTGCCCAACGAGGTCGCGGAGTATACCGAGTACGACCTGCAGCGCTTGGCTGTGAAGCCGGGCATTACCGGCTGGTGGCAGGTGACTGACCGCAACGATACCGACTTCGACGGCATGGTCCGCCATGATTTGGAGTACATCGCCAAGCGCGGCCCCATCACGGACTTGAAGATTGTTCTCCTCACGGTCGTTGAGGTCTTTACCGGTGGAGGTGCTTGCTAAATGACTGAACCGGTTAGGGTGGCTCAGGTTGTTGGCAAGATGGTTGGTGGCGGCGTCGAAGCTGTCGTTATGAATTACTATCGTCACATCGATCGCGGTAAAGTGCAGTTTGACTTTCTTGTTGATTCCGATTCGACGCTTGTTCCCCGTGACGAGATCGAATCGCTCGGTGGCAGGGTCTTTGAGATACCGCCCTATCAGCATGTAGCTGAATACCAGCGAGAGCTTCAGCGTCTCTTTAAGCAAGAGGGCTGGAAGATTGTCCATAGTCACATCAACGCGCTTTCGGTCTTTCCTCTTCGTGCTGCGAAGAAGGCGGGTGTCCCCGTGCGTATCGCCCATAGCCACTCTACGAGTGGTAGGGGTGAGTATGTCAAGAATGCCCTGAAGGCCGTGCTGAAAACGCAATCAAACCGGTATCCGACTCACCGTTTTGCATGTAGTAAATTCGCTGGTGAATGGTTATTTGGATCGAGTTCTCAATTTGTAGTCATGCGTAATGCTGTCGACTTGTCTGTTTTCGCGCCAGATGATGAGGATCGCCTAAGGACGCGGCGATCGCTTGGTGTTGCTGATGGACAGCTTCTAATTGGGCACATTGGTCGTTTTACAGAGCAGAAGAATCACTCATATTTGCTTAATATATTCGATCAGGTTTTAAAGATTCGTAATGATGCAGTTTTAGTTTTGGTTGGTTCTGGTCCGTTGGTTGAACAGATAAAGGACCAAGCTGATTGTCTGGGGATTAGCCATTCTGTTCGGTTTTTGGGCACTAGAAGCGACGCAGCATCTTTATATCGAGCATTTGATGTTTTCTGCCTGCCGAGCCTGTATGAAGGCCTCCCAATGGTCGGAGTTGAATGCCAGGCATCGCATACACCCATTCTTGCGTCTGATACCGTTACCTCTGAGACCGCTGTTACATCCATGATGCAATTTGAATCACTTTCTAGCTCCTGTATAAAGTGGGCCGAAAGACTTATTGAGTTGAGCACAGAGGTCTTCGCGCCTGGCGACGATGCCGGTTTGCAGGTATTTGAAATTAATGCTGCGGCCAGAGTGTTATTGGATTGTTATATGACCTATTTAGGTTCTGTTGATTAAGGGGATAGCTTGACTATTACATGTTCTAAGCGAGTCGCAGTCGCGTCGTGTCATGACAAAATCAACTTTGGCAGCGTTCTTCAGGCGTACGCGACCCAGCGTGCCCTTGAGGAGCTGGGACTTGAAGTCAATACTATTGATAAACGTGGCCTGGGTCATGCTATTTCTGAAGGACGCAATGATTACTATCTTGAGCATCTATTTGATGTAGATCTTTATCGTGCAAAGCTGGGTTTTGTAAAGCATCGCATCAAGCAGAAGCTTGATGCTGGCTTTGGAAAGAAAATGGCAAAGAGGAAAAGTGCATTTTCATCTTTCGAGTCAACACATTTTAGTTTTACTCCTCAAGCCGCTTCGTTTGAAGAACTTGGGGCGCTTGTGGCTGATTATGACAGCGTTGTTGTTGGCAGCGATCAGCTTTGGCTGCCTGTTAACATTGCTGGTAGGTACTTTACACTATCTTTCGTGCAGCCTCCTGTCCGCAAGGTGTCTTATTCCACTAGTTTTGGAGTATCTTCCCTTTCTGAAAAATATCTTCGTAAAACAAAAGATTTTCTTTCCGATTTTTCGGCCATTTCTGTTCGCGAGGATACGGGAGCGGATTTGGTAGAGAAAGCTACGGGCGTCCGATGCTCTGTTGTATGCGACCCTACGATGCTGCTGGCTAGAGATCAGTGGGCAAGCCTTGCTTGTTCCTCTTCGATTGACGTTCCTGACGAGCCCTATGTTTTCTGCTATTTCATGGGTAAGAATGCATGGAATCGTGAATGTGCCCAAGAGCTTGCCAAGCAGCATAATTTGAAGATCGTCGCCATTGCTCATCCCGATGAGTATGTTAAGGCTGATGACGATTACGCGGATTATTATCCTTGGGAAGCCGGTCCGGCTGAGTGGGTCAACTTGATTGCCCATGCTTCGTATGTCTGTACTGACTCTTTCCACGGAAGCGTTTTCTCAAATATTTTTGAGGTGCCCTTCTTCTCGTTCCGTCGCCACGAGAATATGGGTGCTCAGTCTACGAACTCACGTATTGATACATTGTTGCGTGTCCTTGGAAACTCCGATCGTATTTGCGAATCGAAGGATGCTTTCCGTGCCGCAATGGCAAATGAAATCGACTTTGTGTCAGTACGTCAACGACTTAATGTGTATAGGAATGAATCGGCCAATTGGCTTAAATCAGCTCTTGAGTTGTAGGGAACAGTATGATCTCCATCACGGACAAAAGTAAATGCTGCGGTTGCGCTGCCTGTGCTCAAAAATGTCCCAAGCAGTGCATATCAATGGAATATGACGCCGAGGGCTGCGAGTACCCCGTAGTCAATGCTGACCAGTGTATTGATTGCGGATTATGCGAAAAGGCTTGCCCAGTGCTTAATGTTGATAAGGACGAGCCTAAGTCCCAACGAGCCTTTCTAGTCCAGCATAATGATCAAAAGGTGCTTGCTGAAAGCACTTCTGGTGGAGCCTTCACTGCCCTTGCTCAGGCCGTGATTGCCAACGGCGGTATTGTGTTTGGTGCAGGTTATTTGCGCGGTGAACAGCTTGTGCGAGCCGAAGGAGCCCCTGGGCGACTTAAGGTCGGACATTTTTCTGTGGAAAGCGTTGATGAACTTTGGCGCTTCCGCAACAGTAAATATGTTCAGAGCGTTGTTGGCCCTGCGTATCCCGAGGTCAAACAACAACTAAAAACTGGACGTGAAGTTCTCTTTATTGGTACCCCTTGTCAATGCGAAGGCCTGCTTCGATTTTTGGGCGGCAAGCCGGCAAATTTACGCGTGGCAGACTTCGTCTGCCGCGCGAACCCCGCTCGCGCTGTGTTCGCGCGGCAGGTCGAATGGCTTGACGCAAAGGTTGGCGTAAAAGGTGAGACCGTTCTTTTTAGAGATAAATCACGGTTTGGCTATCGCTATTCAAATATGTGCGAGCTCGAAGGCGAGACTCTGTATGGTGAACGGCTGTACAGTGAAGGTGTCGAAACAGATCCTTACCTAAGGGCCTTTTTTGCTGATCTTTCAGATCGACCCATTTGTTACGAATGCCCGTTTAAAAAGCGTTATCGCGTTACTGATTTGACTTGCTGGGATTTCTTCGATGTTTATCGACTCTCGAAAGAGTTCGACGACAATCGAGGCGTCACTCGAGTTCTCATCCAAAGCGATGAGGGACAAGAATTGCTTGATCGAGCCTCAAGCTATGCCCGTATGAAGGAGATTGATGTTGAGGCTGCAGTAGAAGGTGTTCGTGAACTTACTAAGTCCGTGAAGCCGAATCCGCGTCGCGATGAATTCATGGCCGATGTGGCGAATCTGGATGGTGAGGAGCTTATGAATAAGTGGTTCCCCGATTCCGGAAAAGTAAAAGCCGAGCGCTTTGCTAGGCATACATGCGAAAAGCTTGGAATTTATGACCCGATGAAGCGTCTGGTTAAAAAAATCATAAAGAAGTAGCCTATTGTTCGAAAGGGAATTGATGATTCCTAAAGTTCTGCACTACATCTGGTTCGGTGGAAGTGAGCTTCCTGAACTTGAAAGAAAATGCATTGAGTCTTGGTCGAAGATCATGCCTGATTGGGAAATTCGTAGATGGGACGAAAGCAATTTCGATATAAATCAATGTGAATTTTGTCGTGAGGCATATGCCTCAAAAAAATGGGCGTTTGTCAGCGATTATGCGCGCTACAGAATACTGTATTCAGAGGGTGGAATCCTTCTCGATACAGATGTCGAAGTCCTGAAGCCTCTGGACGAGCTTTTAGATAATGAGGCTTTTGCGGGATTCATGAAGAATAATTTCTTCTTGAATCCCGGCCTCATCATGGGTTCTGAGGCCGGAAGCCATGTCATGAGCGATGTCGCAAAATTATATGAATCTATGAGATTTGAGATGCGAAAAGGCCGCAACTCTATGGATACCTCTCCGAGGGTACTAACTGATTACCTGGAAGTGAGTTGTGCTCTTAAGAGAGATGGTTCATTTCAGCAGTTAAATGGTTTCACTGCATACCCTGCTACTTATTTTGATCCCCTAGACAGTCATAGTGGCAAGTTTGAAATTACTGATGATACATATTCTATTCACCATTATTCAGGCACCTGGTTGTCACCCGCTAAGAAGTTCCGTGTTGAAATGCGGAAAAAGCTTGCGCCAGTAATTGGGCCCAAGCTGTCTTGGTTCATCTCCTCTGTTCTATCGGTACTTAGATTTGGAAGGAAGGCTTTTTAATGGTTTCGTCTGCCTTAGACCACAATAAGCCTAGGGTTTTAGTATCTGGCCTTTCAAATGGGCTGGGTGGAACCGAAATCGTTGTTGGTAGGTATATAAAGGCCCTTAGCTCATATGCTACGTTTGAATTTCTTGCAACGTCTGATTTATCAGATGTTGCATTCGTTCATGAGATGAACTCCGAAATCCACATTTGCCCGGATATTGATAGGCCTATTAAGCGCTTTGAGTATCTAGACCATCTATTTCAAGATGAACCAAATCGTTACCAGGCGGTTTGGTGTAACTTTAATCATCTTTTATATGCGGATGTCTTGCGAGCAGCTCAACGGGCGAATGTCTCTGTCCGCATTGCTCATTCTCACAATTCTCGTTTTTTGGGCGGTTTGCCGACTCAAGTTATAAGCCGTTTTAATCGCCGTGCGGCGTTACGTAATTCTAATGTTAGGCTTGCGTGTTCAAAAGAAGCGGGTTCATTCTTCTGGGGCGATAATTTTCAGGTGCTTCCAAATGCCTTAAATTTTAATGACATGGAGTACGATCCTGTCAGCAGGGTAGTAATTAGGGAAGAGTTCGGCCTTTCGTCAAAAGATTTTCTTATTGGTACTGTTGGACGTTTGACTAGTCAAAAGAATCATATTTTTCTTTTAAAGATAATGAAGGAACTGCTAACAGTTAAATCCAACTGTAAATTAATGATTGTTGGCGATGGCCCCCTACACAAGAGTCTTCAGGAATCTGCGGCTAAGCTGGGTATCTCATCTAGTGTCTTGTTTGCAGGCGAAAGAAAAGATATTAAAGACATTCTGTCTTCATTTGACTGTTTTGTATTTCCATCTACGTTTGAGGGACTTGGTGTTGCCGCAATTGAAGCCCAGCTTAACGGATTACCTTGTGTCTGTTCATTTGGCGTTCCAGATGCGGCTGATATTTCTGATAAATTTTTAAAGTGCTCCTTTAATGTTGCCGAATGGATTGACGCAATTATTTCTATGGGTCGTCCAAATAAGCTTGCGGGGGGGGGTGTCTGTTTATGACGTCAACAAGCAAGCAAGTAAATTGCTGTCAATCTTCCTTGGTCGACAATCCTCTCGTGAGCGTGATTGTGCCGATGTATAACGCTGAAAAAACGATTCAAAAGACATTAAATAGTCTTCAGCGTCAGAGTGTGAGCAACATTGAAATAATTATTGTTGATGATGGGTCGACAGATCGTGGCGCTGAGCTAGTTATGGCTATTGCAGAGGGCGACAACCGGATTAAGCTGATTAGTCAAAACAATAGTGGTGTATGCGTGGCGCGTAATAGGGGTATCGATGAGGCCTCCGGTGATTGGGTGGCATTTGTTGATGCTGACGATATGCTGCCTATAAATGCAGTTAGGCTGTTGCTTGAATCCTCAGATGGCTGTAGCTTGGTTATCGGGGCTCTACTGAATGAGCATGGCGATTATTCGGGCAAGGCTATAAGCATCGACTGGAAAACAGCATGCTCTCTTAGCCTTGCATTTTGGGATAATGTTAATAAAGTTCCGTTTTCGAGCTTTACTAAAGGTGTTGTATTCCGAAGCGTTTGTGGAAAGATATTTAAGAAATCATTATTCCGGAATGGTTTTCTTAAATTTGAAGATGGCATTCGTTTCGGTGAAGACGCGTTGTTTATGGTAGATGCTTATCGTCTGGCTGAAAGTGTAAAAGTAGTGGACTCGGCGGTCTATTGCTATGTCAACAATAGTGATTCAGTAACGAGAAATACTGATATCTCGGCTATCGAGAGTGTTGATAATTTACTGGTAAAACTATATGAGCTATGTCACGTGAATCCGGATTTAAGCGAACTATATAAGCAATCTGCAGTCAGGGAAGTCTTATCTTTGATTCGTAATTGTGCACGTTTGGAATCGAATCAGCTTTTTAAGCCTGTCTCTAATATGGTCTGCCAGTCGTATTTCAGCTATTTAATGGAAGGCTTTGCTTCTCACCGCTATTCACGTCGATTTATCTCTGAAGTGAAAAATCGCATTACGATCCGTCTTCTTCTTGCGAGGCGTGTTATGGCTGCAATTGGCTTTACTAAGTTTGTTTATGGGGTACGTTAATTGAATTTGACTAATGTGGAAAGATCATGGACTGAGATTATACGAGCAAATGCCGGGGCTGTACTGTTCAGCTTTGCTTTGGCTTTATTTTCAGTTTCCTATTATATTGGATCAGTAAATGCTACCAATGTGTTTGGGATTTCTCTTGCGGTGCTTTCGCTGGTCCTTGAGTTGTTTGCCTTAGCGTTTCTACTGCTGAAGCTTTTACTACAAAAGACTTCTCATGTGAAAGTGCTAGTTGGCTTGCTGCTGATTTTAATTTGCGTCGGGTCGCTGAAATCAAATAAAGCCCCTCAGATTATTTGGTTGGCGCTGTTTTGCCTTTGCGCTGAAGACGTCCCTGAATACTACATTTCAAGGTCTATTCTTGTATCGTCCGTCTTTATGCTATTGATGGTTGTTGGTCTCAATAGTGTCGGTGCCATTCCTTCTGTATTAATGTCGCGCGGTAGCAATTTTGTACGAAATTCGATGGGTTTTGCCCATCCTAATAATTTTGGACAGCTTTTGTTTATTGCTTATTCTGCTTCTATTTTTGAGCTGAAAGGCAGAAGCGGTCTTGCGGGCATCTTCTGTTTCGCAATTGCTTTTTTCGTAGCTGATTCAAAAACTTCTGCAGCAGGCATTTTCGTAATGGCCTTGTATTCGGTTATTTCATTCAGAAGCCCCCGTTCAAAACCATATGGGTCCCTATTTACTTTTTTACCGCTTTTTCTGGCGATTGTTAGTATAGCCCTGCCCTTTATGTGGTCCCATGGTGCCAATAAATGTCTTGTTCAGCTTGATAATTTAATGACCAACCGGATTTTTTATTCCGCCTATTATTTTGAAAACTACCCTCTGACTGTTTTTGGTAATGACTTAACGGCCATAGTTTCGCTGCCGTCTGCAACGGGTGGTTATTTAATACAAACAAGAGTCATGCTTGACAATGCATATTGTCGACTACTTATTCAATACGGTTTGATCCCATTTGCCGCGTTTGTTGCTTTCTATTGCGTAGCGATAAATAAAGCGCGTATTTCGGCCCACGTGACATTCATGGGCCTGGTCTTGTATTCCCTAATGGGGTTTGTTGAATGCGGAATGTTATATCCAGCATGTAATTTCTTTATGCTTATGGCGCTGCCCGCCTTTTCAGATAAGGGGCCCTGTCAATCCAGGGTGCCATCAAAGGATGTTGTGGAGATGGCTAAATAATGGCAAAAATTAATACTACCAAGTCAGACATTATATGGAACTATGTAAGCACTGTTCTTTCAATGGGGAGCAGCTTCCTTCTTCTTCCGTTTCTGCTTGCTTACTTATCTAACGCCGAACTTGGTCTCTGGTACACTTTTGTTGCCATTGGGAATTTAACGCTGTTATTTGAATTTGGCTTTACACCAACTTTTGCGAGAAATATTGTCTATTGTCTTAGCGGTGCGCGTAGCATTAGCAAGAGCGGCTACGATTCATCTCAAGTTGGTGATTCTGTAGACTATGAGCTGCTTGGCAAATTGATTAAAACATCCCGGATTGTTTACGCGTTAATTTCTTGCGTTGTCCTGATGCTTACCGCTACAGTTGGAACTGCCTACATTTCTTCAATTTCAAGTGCTATTGATCCCTTTTCTTGTTGGACCGCATGGTTAATTTTTTGTTTTGATGTGTTTTTTAATCTATTCTTTTTTCATTATACGACCTGCCTGAGAGGGTTCGGGGATATTTCCGCTGAAAGCAGGGCAAAATCTTATGGTCGCATTGGGCAGCTTGTGGTTTCTGCGTTTTTGCTGTTTATGGGTTTTGGCATCATTGGCGCTGCCATCGGTTATCTGTTTAATGACATTGTGCTGAGATTTTTTTGCGGTCGCTTTCTGGAGGTTCACTCAGAGGCGATAAAAAAAGCAAACGATGCTTGTACGGGTGTTTCTATTTCTGAAATAAAAGAAACGTTTATTTCAGTGGCTTATTTGGCGTGGAGGGACGGCGTTGTTCAACTTTGCTGCTATGCTTCCACTCAGTTGAGTTCGCTGCTCTGCTCCTATTTTCTTGGTGTGGAGGTTAACTCTCAGTATTCATTAATTATTCAAGTTGGCGGTGCAATTTACGGGTTTGCCAGCGCCTACGTTCGATCTTTTATTCCAATGTTTCAATCTGCTTATGCTGGTGGCGAAGTTCAGACTGCACGAAAAATTATTGAAAAAAGTCTGTCTCTATATTGGATTTTAATTGTTGTATGCACGATCGGTGTCTGGTTTGTCGGCTTCCCAGTCTTGTTCCTAGTTAAGAAAGGTTTTTCCCCCGACGGGCTTCTTTATTTCGCCTTGGTTGTTTATCTTGCGGTTTGGAACCATCATTCATTGTGTTGTAATTACATTATCAGTACGAATGAAATCCCCTATCTCCCGGCTTATATAGTTTCGGCTATTGCAGGTTTTGTATTGTCGTATGTCTTAATTTCCTTTACTGGCATGGGCGTCTGGGCGCTTGTGGTTGGTAATGGGGCCGCTCAGCTTGCATATAATAATTGGAAATGGCCTATATACCTTGCGCGTAAATTCTCTTCCCATTATTTTGCGTTGATTAGAGCTGGTCTCATGCAGTGGTCCTGCGCATTGAAGAAATAAGTGTTAATCACTGCTTTAATGTGACTTATGATTTCGATCGCACCGGATATGTTGATGTAAATCCGCCGACGGCCTGCCGTCGAAAAGGGGAAAACTGCCCCTTTTCTTGAATCCGGAATACCATAATACGGATTCTGGGAAAGAGCGGTGACCGCTATGGTGATGCTGTCAGACGCGATGCCGCGTCCGTTGCGATGCTGAAGTTGGCGGACGGGGTGGTGGACATCCAATCTCTGTTCATGCCGCTTGCCGTGCAGGTGGTTACCGCCATCATGGACGCCGAGGTTGACCAGCTCTGCGGCGATGGGGCCAACAATAGGAACGGCAACAGAGGCCGCCTCGTGACATGCGTGGGTATGCTCAACCTGGGTGTCCCTCAACTCTGGACGGGCGGCTTCTTCCCCGAGGACGTCCTCGAGCACCACCGGCGCGTCGACCGCGCGCTCGTCGCGGCGGTGGCCGAGATGTGCGCTACCGGCACCAGCACTAGGAAGGTGCAGAGGGTAGCCGAGAAGATGGGCATCGGGAGGCTCGGCAGGGGCCGTGTGGGTACAATCGCCGTTAGCCTCGACGCCGAGATAGCCGACCTGGCGGAGGGACGTTCGAGGTGCGCTCGATACCCTTAATCTGGCTCGACGTGACCTACTTCAAGTGCCGCTGCGGGGGCCGCGCGGCTTCGACCGCGGCTGTCACGGCGATAGGCTGCGACGAGTCCGGCTGGAGGCAGGTGCTCGGCGTATCGGTGGTGGACACGGAGTCGCATGACTCGTGGCTCGGCTTCCTGCAGGCGCCGCGCGACCGTGGCACCTCCGGCAACGAGTTCGTCCGTATCCGATGTCCCCGGGGCCTGGTCAGGGCCATAGGCGAGGTCTTCCAGGGGGGCGGCCTAGCAGCGATGCGCGACTGCATGCGCGAGGCCGGCTCCTGGCAGCTGAGGCGCCGCGTGGGCCAGCATCTTCTCTTCGGTCTTTCGCGCCAGGTACGCCGCCACCGCCGTGGCCATGTACCACGCGGCGTGCGAGATGCTGGTGGGGTGCTGCCTGGGGGGCGGCAAGGGCGCTCGAGGAGGCGGAGCCTGACGCGCTAGCGCACCTGGACTTCCCACCGTCGCACTGGAAGCGCCTGCGCACCAACAACTTGCGGGAGCGCGCCAAAAGGGAAACCAAACGCGACTCGCGCGTGGTGCAGGTTTTCCCGTCGGAGAGTTCGCTGCTCAGGCTCGTGGGAGCCGTCATGTGCGACCAGGCCGAGACATGGGCCGGCTCACGCTGCTTTTCGGAGAGGAAGATGGCCGAGATGCACGACGCGGAGCTCCGGAGGGGCGCCTTGGGCTGTCATGACTGGGCCGAGCTGGGAAAGACCGACAGGAAGATGGTCGAATCCAGCCTGGAGCTTGCTGACGGCGTGGAGACGGCCTAGGATATCGATAGATTCCGGATCCTGGATGCAGGGGGCAAAGTGTCCATTACACCAACTATCGCGACACTACCCGGTCGAGCGGTAGGCGTAGCCGTCCTTCTGGTAGTTTGCCGTGTGGTCGGAGTGGGCGATTGCCATGAGATCGTCGGTCAGGCCAAAGTACAGATGGCGCTGGTCCAGGTCCCCGTACCAGTTGTCGCTGGTGTCGTCCCAGGTTAGGTCCATCTGGCACCATTTGCCGTCGATCTTTACGGCGTTCCAGGTGTGGCCGTTGCCGGTGATGCGGCCGTTGGCGATACCCGCGGCGTCAAGGAGCTTGGAGTAGATGCGCTGGTAGCTCTCGCAGGTGCCCTGGTGGCGCGTGAGGCCGCTTTCGGCCGAGCACCAGTTGAGGTTGTGGTCGTACTCCAGCTGGTCGAGCGTCCAGTCGTGGAGCCACAGCGCCATGTCGTATTCCGAGCCGTCTGTCTCTTGCCTGCACTGGGCCACGGCGTTGTTGACGATCTGCGTGACGCTCGGGCGGGCGGCGTCGTTTACGGCCACTTCCGCCGTGGTGCGCAGGTAGTAGATCCCCTTGTCGTTTTGGGGGTCGTTTCTGTCGTTGTCCATAAAGTAGAAGTAGATGCGGTACGTGCCCGATGCCGTGAAGTCAAAGGTAAAGTCGTGACCCGCGGTGCCCAGGCTGTGGTAGCTGGCCCATGCCGGGCGCGACGGGTCGCAGACGCTTTCCTGGCTGCCGCCGTCCCAATAGGTGGGCACGTCCATGCGCGCCTTGGCCTGGGACGAGCCGTTGGTCTGGGTTACGTGGAAGGTCGTCGCGGTGCCCGCGGGGGCGTCGTTCCACGAGACGGTGAAGGTGACGCCGTTTTGGGTTGCCGTTGCTGAGTGGGCGTAGCCGGTTTGTGACGTGGTGGAGATTGCGGCGGGCGCGGGGGTGGCTTGGGCGCGGAGGGATGGGGTGGGGGTGCCGGGTGTGGCGGTGGCGCCGTCAGCGCTTTCCGTGTTGGCTGCGCTGGTGCCGGTGGATGTTGCGGTGCCGTCCTCTGCGGTATCTGCTGTCGCATTTGTGTTGGTGCCGTCTTCGGCCTTGCCTGCGTCGCTGTTCGTGGTGTCGAATCGCGCCTGCTGCTCGGCGCTTTCTTGAGGCTGAATCGCCTCCGCAATGGCTGCCATGGGCAACGTCGCGCCGACCATGGACGTGCACGCGATTGCGCAGAGCAGGTAGTAAAGGGGTCGTTTCAGAGCGGAGCCTCTCGGTGAGCAGCCAATAGGGTTCGAAGGCAGCTCCAGGCCAGCACTCCGCACATATTTTGTTGGGGATTATTTTACGGGAACCCCAGTCAACATCAGCGAACTTTCTGGGGGATTGTTGGGGAGGGGAGGGGCGGCGGTCCGTCGTCGACGTTGTGATTTGCGCCGCGAGACTCGACACGGGCACCTTCTAGAAATAGTCTGTAAGGCTACGCTCTGGGTCTAGCTCTGTACGCTTGTGCTCTTCGATTATGCAGTCAGAGTTGTATTTGTCGGGCCTAAGACGCCATCCGGTCGATCGCTTACGTTGGTGCGCTGAATGTAGTTGCCAATTGGCGACTATACGAATATAGTTAGCATGATGCTAACTAAGGGGTGCTCATGAACCGAACCAAGTTTCGGCCGACATATTCTCTAGACGAGGCCAAATCCTTGGCCTGCTCGGGAGAGATGGTTGTAAACGGCAAGGTGCGCAGGCACCTGATCAACCACTATGGCTATTTGGATATTGATCGTTTTCTCGCCGATCTATTTGATTACCTAAAGCCCAGCGATTTCAGGAAATCCATCGCACTCGATATGGATGGGCCTTTGCACGATGTTTACGCAGACGTCTATGTTTGTCGGGATTTTGAATGTGAGGATTGGTACGTTAAGTTTTCAATCGATTCTGAAGGCAAGGCGCATTTAAACGTCTTGTCTGCGAACATCGATGGATATATTCATTAAAGGAGGAGTCATGCGTTGCATGGAATGTGGCAAGGAAATGCAATTTACCACGGCGCCAATGACTGAAATTTACCGTGGCGAGAAAATTACTGTTGAAGGAATTGGGCATTATATTTGTGAGTGCGGCAATGATGAAATGACCGCTGCGGAGGCGACTAAACTCGCCCATGCGCTTGCCGCGCAATACGCCAAGGCTCATGAGCTTCTATCTCCCTCGGAAATAAAGCATTTGCGCTCAGATCTAGGCTTAACTCAGCATGAATTTGAGTCACTTTTAGGAGTTTCAAAACCAACGTCATCTCGATGGGAGAACGGAGCGTCTCAGCAGACTGTTACTGCCAATATCCTTATGAGGCTCATTCGCGATGTTCCCGAGGCGCGCGAATACCTGGGCTTGGCTCTCCATGAGAGGACCGCAACTCTTAGCTCGCCGCTTTTGTCTGTAATACCAGGAGGAAAAGCCCCTGCTTATAGGGATTCTGATCCTTTGGTTGATGAGAATTCCTTCCGATTGGAGATGTAAATGGACTCGTTGAAGAAGCAGCGCATTGAGTCTTCGTCGATTACATGCGTGTCTAAAAAAGTCGATAGGTTTTCATTTGATGGCGGAATGGCCCCGAAGGAGGGAGTTAATAAGTCAGACGGTGAGTTTAACGTTAGAAATGACATAACGAGTGCCTTCTTTGATGAAAACGGAGTTAGATTTCGGCAGCTCAACCTTGTCATAGAGCTCATTCCCAGTGATGAGGGCCACTATTATCGTTCCGAAATATCCGTGTCCGGTATCTATCGTGCTCCGTCTGATTTAGACGATGAGGCATTTGATAGGGAGGCGCTTAGCTTCGGCATGCAAGACCTGTATTCCTTTGCAAAGGGCATCATTGAGAATGTTGCTGCCGGTGGGGTATGGGGGCCGCTTTATCTGCCACAGATCAGCTTTTCTATGTAGCTCGACCTTTGTCCCCAAACCTGAAAAATGATTGATCACAGCCCGACTCTTCCGTAAAGTAACCCTTGATGAGGCCTAGCGACGGTACGTCCGGCTTGGTCCGTGGGAACCGCCGAAAGGCGGTTTTTGCGTTTAGTGGGCTGTTTTCCGAGGAGCAATTGTCGTGTTTCCGCTTCAGACACTCGCTTTTACCGCGTTTTTCCGGAAGTGCGGGGAAAAATCGGAAACCGCCGAGCGCAACTCGTTTTTCGGTAACAAAACCGCAGGTCGTCGAAGCTTAAAACAGGGGTCTGGTCGGCAGTTCTCGGTTTTTCACCGCACTTTCGGAATTGCCCGCCGGAAGTATGCGGCAAATTCTAGAATCCTCGAGCACACCGCCGTTTTTGCGTAAAGAAAACGCAGGTAGAAGCGTTGTGGCATTCCGGTGTGCTTGGCAGGTTTTGGATTTGCCGCTTACTTCCGAATTTGGCCCCTGCTGCAGGCTTCATTCCGCTATTGAATCAGTTAGATAATGGACAATATTGCCAAATCTTTCTCCCTGCTTAAATGCCGGCAGGGACGAAATCGTTCATGTCGGCAATTGGTTCGTCAGTTTGTGTTGTTTACGGCCTGCGCCTGCTGCTTCGCGGTTGCCTGAGGCTGGATGGCCTCCGTGATGGCTGGCATAGGCATCGCGGAGCTGACCATGGACATGCACGCGATCGCGCAGAGCAGGTAGTAAAGGGGTCGTTTCATAGCGGAGACTCTCGGTAAGCAGCCAATGGGGTCCGGAGGCAGCTCCAGGCCAGCACTCCGCACATATTTTGTTGGGGTTTATTTTACGAGAACCCCAGTCAACATCAGCGAACTTTCTGGGGAATGTTGGGGAGGGGTACCGTCAAGATTCTTTTGCAAATTGATTTTGCTGTCCTCGGCCCCGTCCTCTTCTAGCCCTCCTACTTTCCTTTCAGTTCGTCCATCTCGTCCAGATTCGACATATCCAGGTGCCTCCTCTTGCCCCGCTCGTGCTCCACTATGTACTTCAGCCTCGCCGTCACCAGCATGAGGGCCGAGTTGCCGTCCGGGAAGGTCCCGACGACCCTCGTCTTCCTCCTGATCTCGCGGTTGATGCGCTCGATCCCGTCGCTCGTCCTAATCTGGCTCCAGCGATCCGGCGGGAATTCCGTGTAGGCAAGCGTCTCGGCGAACCCGTCGCGCATCGTCCTAGCGGCTGCCCCGCGGAGCTTCGACACGCTGAGCTCGACTTCCCTGGCGCCCGTGACGAGCTTTCTCGCGTAGTGGCCGCCGCGGTAGGCCTCCCGGCCCGCCGTCCTCTCATAGCGCTCGGCCCCGACAAGCTTGGACGCCTCCTCGTCGAGCAGCGCGTCGAGCGACCCATCGTCGATCGATGCGATGTTTGCGGACTCGGCTCGCGCCCCTTTCGTCGATGATTTGTTGTTTACTCGCCTGAAATCATATGACGACGCGTGGACCGTGTTCCTCTATGTGTTTGTCAATTTGTGAAAGTAATTATGCGTTACCCGGCTTCGTCGTTTGGCTCGGAAGTGTTGTTTGGGTGCGGCTATCATTATTGATGGACATCGGATGGACATCTTAATTGATGTAAAGATTTCTTGGCCGTTAAGCCATATTGGGGGGTCGAAAATTACGATGGAGGAGCGAGGCTTATGAGAAACCCTCTTAAGGAGCTTTACAATGCAAACGACGCTGTAGAGCATTCAATTGATAGACTTGAATTCGAGGGCAGGTCAGCCGTTTCAAGAGACGTTGTGGGTTATCTGCGTCATCTTGTTGAGCACATTGCAATGTATGCAACTTATGGCAACAGGCCCATCGAAGGCGACTACTTTAAATTATGTTCGGTTGCTATTAAAGATATGAGCAAGAACAGCGAGACTCGGTTTATTGCTAAGTTCCATCATTATTTACAAAAGGTCGTTTCGCACTATGTTCCAAGTGAAGATTCTGCAGAGCGCCTTTTGTTGAAGTATTACGAAAATTTGCTGTGCTTGAAACGTTATGCATTCGATAAACTCGGTCTTACAATTCTTGCCAATTTGAGTAAGATTCCTCTGGACACCGATCCCGGCTTGGCTAAATACCATGAAGAGATAGCTCATAAAATCAATGATTTCATGAGTGCCAATGCTGTTGAAATTGAGAAGGACCGTTTTTACGTTAGAGCTGCTAAGCCTTTCTTTGTTGGGGATTCTGTCTATTATGAGGCGACACTTGTCCCCGCATTCGATTCTTGTAGCAAATTTGATCGTATACTTGTTTATTCATCTTTCAGAATGCCCACTAATTATTCAGTGGTGGTTTCGACTAAGCGCACGAGTATCGACGGTCTTGGCTTTACTCTTCCTGTTACGATTGTTGATGCATATGCGGTTTCAGTACGCCCCTGTGAGTTGAATAATCTTATAAAGATACTTAGAGGCCCTGATGCAGTGTGGCTTACTGGCCAATACACTAGCTATAGATCACTTATGAACCTAATGACCCATACCGGGATGACGCTTTGCGACATTGCTCTACTCCCTGATGACGAGTTTATTTCTGTGATGGGGGAGATAGCATCTTCGGGAAATGCCTGTCCGGTACACACCTTGCTTAGCTCTGCGCATGAGTTTTTGAGTGCTGGCTCAAATGGATCTAATGTTCTAAAGTATCTTTTGTCTAAACCTCGTAACAGGGTTATAGAGGAACAATTGACTGTAAGTCCGAATAGCCGTCTCGGTGACCTTTATTTGAAAAACGGCTGTGCCCCCTTTGATCGGCAGCCGTATTGCACGAGTCTTATTGGGCATGTAGTCGCTGTCGAGGATTTGTATCAATGTATTGATCCAGATCCGTATGAAGATAACTTTCTTGCTCGTAGGGTGACCGCGGAGACAATCGATTCTAATGCTCTGTATCTTAGGGATACCGAAATTACAACCTTCTCGGATGTTGATGAACTGATTGCCTCATTTAATAGCGCTTTGTATTTTAGACATCATTCAAGGGATCTCGTGCATGAGAACGGGCATCTATTTGTTAAGGGAGTCGAAGACGAACTCACTTGTATTATACGCGGGCTTTTAAAACTGTCTGGTGCCGGGGTCAAAGGCTATACTGCTTTATGTGAATCATGGCTTAAAGATCCAAGCTGCAAGTTGGATGATTCAGAAAAAATAGATGCTCTAAAGTCCATGTTTGCCGAAACGAGCGTCGCGTTCATCTACGGTTCGGCTGGTACCGGAAAAACAACCATGGTCAACATCGTTTGCGCTTTTCTGCAAAATGAAAGCAAACTTGCTATCGCTAATACAAATCCTGCCGTAGATAGCCTTAGAAGAAAAATAAATGATAAGAATTGCGAATTTATGACCGTCGCGAAGTATTTGAATCGTGTGCCAGATTGCGACATCTTAATCGTTGACGAATGCAGCACTGTCTGCAATAGCGATATGAAATCTATTATTGATTCTAATCGGTTTAAACTGCTATTGCTTGTTGGCGATGTGAGACAGATTGAGTCCATTAAGTTTGGAAACTGGTTTTCATTGGCTCGAGACTTCTTGCCTGATAAGTGCATCCATGAATTTGATAAACCATGGCGCACGAAGAATGATGATTTGCTAAAACTATGGCATGCTGTCAGGAATGTGAGTCCTGATATCGCTGAAATTCTTATTTCTTGCGATTTTACGTCGAATCTTGATGACTCTGTAATTAGCAGAATGAATGATGATGAGATTGTCTTATGTCTCAACTATGATGGCCTCTATGGCATTAATAATATGAACAAAATCTTGCAGTCGGGAAATAAGAACGAGGCCGTTGTCTGGAATTATCATACGTATAAAGTCGGCGACCCAATTTTGTTCAATGAGTCTGAGCGGTTTTATCCGTTGTTATATAACAATCTAAAAGGGCGTCTTGTGGGAATGGAAGCAATTTCCAAAGACGAGATGCAATTTACGGTTGCTGTTCCCATTATCGCCTCCGAGCTTTCCGTTCTTCATTACGACGGGTTGGAGTATTTAGATTTTCGTGATGGAGAGACGTATCTGCGCTTTTCAGTTAAGAAAGCCAAGGATCGAGACGGTGAGGATGTTGGCGAGGACTGTATCGTGCCGTTTCAGGTGGCGTATGCGGTGTCTGTCCATAAAGCGCAAGGACTAGAGTACTCATCCGTAAAGCTGATTATTACGAAGGACGTTGAGGAGCGCATTACTCACAGTGTGTTTTATACGGCAATAACGAGGGCGCGAGAAAGACTTCATATTTATTGGTCGCCTGAATCTCAGAATAAGATTCTCTCAAGCTTCGAAATCTCTAAGGAGCATAAAGATGCTTACCTGAGTCCTAGGCCCTTTCGACACCACCTATATTGCGAATCAGCACCGCCGCCCACCCAACCGAATATTGCCGTTCGGCACCGCCATTAAATGCCTTCCC
>JAGZDZ010000033.1:0-25852 GCA_018368535.1 Collinsella sp.
CCTCTGGCACTTCAACAACATTGTCGCAGCCCCGACCCGCGGTCACGAGCGGGGGCTCCTGTCGTTTCCGTGCCCCTGGATTGGGTCATAGTGTCTGACTTATGCTCAACCTGTGGGGTTTCCAAGGTAGTCCTTGGGGACGTTCTTAAATGACTAGTCAAACAAGAACGTCCCCAACGACTAGTCGTTTAAGAACGTCCCCAACAACTACCTTCCTCTGGTGTAAAAGGTGCGCCATGTTCGGCGCTGGATTGTTATTCGTTTGTAAAGGCCGTGCTGCGCTTGCGGTAAGGGTCTATCAGATGCCCGTAAAAAACCGCAGTTGGCGCGGGCACTGCCCGATCGAGGCCGTATCTTTCCAAACAGCAAAGCGGGCAGGGTGCCCGCGAATCGCATGTATGAAAGGAAGATCATGCTCGATCAGGCTTATTCTCGTCGTCAGTTCCTCGGCCTCGCTGGTGGTCTTGCCAGCATCGTCGGTCTCGGTCTCGTTGGGTGCGGCGGCTCCGGCGCATCCGATGCCGCCGACAAGGGTAGCGCCGCTGCTGCCGAGTCCGTCTCCGGCGAGGTGACCTACGACGGTGCCTCTTCGTTCCAGGCTCTCGTCGAGGCCGCTGCCGAGAAGTTCATGGACGCCAACCCCGATGTCTCCGTCTCCGGCTCGGGTAACGGTTCGGGCAAGGGCCTGACCGCTGTCGCCGCCGGCACCGTCACCATCGGTAACTCCGACGTCTTCGCCGAGACCAAGCTCGAGGCCGACCAGGTCAAGAACCTCGTCGACCACGAGGTCGCCGTCGTGGGCATGGGCCCCGTCGTTTCCAAGAACGTGACGGTCGACGATCTGTCCCTCGAGCAGCTCAAGGGCATCTTCTCTGGCCAGATCACCAACTGGAAGGAGGTCGGCGGCGACGACGCTACTATCGTCGTTCTCAACCGCAAGGCCGGCTCCGGTACCCGCGCCACCTTCGAGGCTGCCGTCTTTGGCGACGAGGCTGTCGACTTTAAGGGCGACGCCGAGCTCGACAAGTCCGGCGACGTTCAGACTCAGATGGGCAGCACCGACAATGCCATCTCCTACCTCGACTTCTCGCACTTCGATGACTCCAAGTTCAACGCCATCAAGGTCGAGGGCGTGGAGCCCAAGAGCGCAAACGTCACCGACGACTCCTTCAAGATCTGGGCTACCGAGCACATGTACTGCTCCAAGGACGCCGACGAGGCCACCAAGGCCTTCCTAGAGTTCATGCTTTCCGACGACGTCCAGGGCAAGCTCGTCGAGGAGCAGGGCTTCATCCCCGTCTCTGCCATGAAGGTCGTCAAGGACGCCAGCGGCAAGGTCTCTGCTAAATAAGTAATCGCCCCGGAAAGGTTTGCAATGGCAAAACAGCTGCCAAAGCGCGACCTTGAGAACGTGGGCCTGGGCGTCACGGGCGCGTGCGTAGCGCTCGTGACGCTTGTCGTTGCCGCGCTCATCTTTATGGTCGCCCAAAAGGGCCTCTCGGCTTTTGTCAAGGACGGCGTCTCGGTCGTCGAGTTTTTCACCGGCACCAAGTGGGACCTGGCCAACACAGCCGAAAACGGCCTGCCCTATACCGGCGCCCTGCCCCTGATCGTCACCTCGTTTGCGGTCATGGTACTCTCCACGCTTATCGCGCTGCCCATCGCCATCGGCTCTGCCATCTTTGCGGTCGAGATTAGCCCTAAGTTTGGCTCTAAGATCTTTCAGCCGCTCATTGAGCTTTTGACCGGCATCCCCTCGGTCGTCTTTGGCCTGATCGGTTTTCACGTGGTCGTCGGTCTTATGAAGAGCGTTTTCCACGTGAGCACGGGCCTGGGCATCTTGCCCGGCGCCATCGTGCTGGCGGTCATGATTCTGCCGACGATGACCACGCTTTCGGTCGATGGCCTGCGCGCCGTGCCCGACGGCTACCGACAGGGCTCGCTCGCGCTGGGCTACACCCGCTGGCAGACCATCTGGCACGTGGTGCTCAAGTCCGCCATGCCGTCGCTCATGACCGCGGTTATCTTGGGCATGACCCGCGCCTTTGGCGAGACGCTCGCCGTGCGCATGGTCATCGGCGGCATCGAGGCCATGCCGACGTCGCTGCTGTCGCCGGCTTCGACCATCACCACCACGCTCACCACGTCCATGGCGGTCTACGCCGAGGGCTCGGCCCAGGACGACGTCCTGTGGGCACTCGGTCTGCTGCTGATGGGCATGAGCCTCATCTTCATCCTGATCATCCATCTCATTGGCCGCAAGGGGGCGAAGGCTCGTGGCTAGCACGCGCATCCACATCGACGAGGCGAGGCTCGGGCGTGTCCAAAAGCAGGATCGCATCGCCACGGGCGTGCTGACGGCGATCGTCGCCATCGTCATGCTCATCGTCATCTCCATGGTGGCCTATATCCTGTTCGAGGGCATCTCGACGCTGTTCCAGCCGGGCTTTCTCACAGAGCCGTCGCGCGCCAACGGAACGCAGGGCGGCGTGCTCTACCAGCTGTTCGACTCGTTCTACCTGCTGCTGATCACTCTGATCATCTCGGTGCCCATCAGCCTAGGCGGAGCGGTCTTCCTGGTTGAGTACGCGCCGAACGGCCCTATCCGCGACATCGCCTCTACCGCCATCGAGACGCTGTCCTCGCTGCCTTCCATCGTCGTCGGCATGTTTGGCTTCCTGGTGTTCTCGGTGCAGCTGGGCTGGAAGTACTCCATCATCTCCGGCGCCGTCGCGCTCACCATGTTCAATATCCCCATTCTGGTGCGCGTGATTCAGCAGGCGCTCGAGGACGTGCCACAGGCCCAGCGCGATGCATGCCTGGCCATGGGCCTTACCCGCTGGGAGGCCACGCTGCACATCCTGATTCCCGAGGCCATGCCCGCCATCGTGACCGGCATCGTGCTTTCGGCCGGCCGCGTCTTTGGCGAGGCCGCGGCGCTGCTCTTTACCTCGGGCATGAGCTCGCCGGTGCGTCTGAACTTCTTGAGCTTTAACCTGTCGAGCCCCACCTGCGCCTGGAACGTGTTCCGCCCCGGTGAGTCGCTCGCCGTGCACATCTACAAGATCTATGGCGAGGGCAGCCCCGAGGCCCAGCAGATCGTTTGGGGCACCGCGGCGCTGCTGATGATTTGCGTGCTGCTGTTTAACGTAGTCGCCCGTATCGTGGGCAAACAACTGGCAAGGAAGATGACGGCCGAATGAGCGAGATAAATGCAACGCCCGCAACTGAGGCGGCATCGTCCGAGACCCAGGACTTTTTGTCGAGCGTGGGGGAGAGCGAGAAGCGCGTGCGCGCGAGCGGCAAGGCCGTGAGCGACGAGGTCGTGCTCTCCACCAAGGACGTCAACGTGTACTATGGCGACCACCATGCACTGCACAATACGTCGCTCGACTTTCACAAGGGCGAGATCACGGCGCTCATCGGGCCTTCGGGCTGCGGTAAGTCGACCTTCTTGCGTAGCCTCAACCTCATGAATCGCGAGATTCGCGGCTGCCGCGTGGAGGGCGAGATCAACTATCGCGGGCGCAACGTGAACACCAAGACCGAGAACACCTACGAGTTGCGTCGCTCCATTGGCATGGTGTTCCAGCAGCCCAACCCGTTTCGCAAGTCCATTCGCGACAACATCACGTTTGCGCCTAGGCGCCACGGCATCACCGACCGCGACGAACTCGACCGCATGGTCGAGGAGAGCCTGCGCGGCGCGGCGCTGTGGGACGAGGTCAAGGACAAGCTCGACAAGAGCGCCTATGCGCTTTCGGGCGGTCAGCAGCAGCGCCTGTGCATCGCGCGCACGCTGGCGCTCAACCCCGACGTGATCTTGTTCGACGAGCCCTGCTCGGCGCTCGACCCCATCTCGACGCTGGCGATCGAGGACCTGATGTCATCGATCGTTGCCGACCGCGCCATCGTCATCGTGACGCACAACATGGAGCAGGCGTCGCGTGTGTCCAACCGCACGGCGTTCTTCTACATGGGCGATATGGTCGAGTACGACGAGACTGACGAGATTTTCCAACGGCCCAAGGATAAGCGGCTGAATGATTACCTCACCGGCATGTTCTCCTAGTCCGGGACATGCTTGAGGCCCGCGGCGGCCACGGTTGCCACGGGACTGATTGGAGAGGCGGGTCATCTCTTTTGGGAGATGGCCCGCCTTTTTGTGTCGTGTGCGGCCCGCCTTTTCGCTGCTATTATGGACAACGTTGAATTTCTACGAAGGAGCAGGGCATATGGCGATTCTTTTGGGATGCGATTCCGTCAGCCTAGAGTTTCCCACCAAGCATATTTTCGATAGCGTGACGCTCGGCGTGGGCGAGGGCGACCGTATTGGTATTGTCGGTAAAAACGGCGACGGCAAGTCGACGCTGCTGAGCGTGCTCGCCGGCACGCTGGAGCCCGACGACGGCCGCGTGACGCATCGTCGCGGCACCACGATCGGCCTGCTCGGCCAAAAGGACCAGCTTGTCGACACCGACACCGTGCACCATGCCGTCGTGGGCGACACGCCCGAGTATGAGTGGGCGTCGAGCCCCCGCACGCGCCAGATCCTCGCCGGTCTCATTAGCGATGTGCCCTGGGAGGGCACGGTGGGCGAGCTTTCGGGTGGCCAGCGCCGCCGCGTGGACCTCGCGCGCCTGTTGATCGGCGACTACGACGTGCTCATGCTCGACGAGCCCACTAACCATCTGGACATGCGCACCATCAACTGGCTTGCACGCCATCTTAAGGCTCGCTGGCAGCGCGGTCAGGGCGCCATGCTCGTGGTCACGCACGATCGCTGGTTCTTGGACGAGGTCTGCACCAGCATGTGGGAGGTCCACGACGGCCAGGTCGATCCCTTCGAGGGCGGCTACTCCGCATATATCCTGCAGCGCGTGGAGCGCGACCGCATGGCCGCCGTTACCGAGGAGCGCCGTCGCAACATGGCGCGCAAGGAGCTCGCGTGGCTGAGCCGCGGTGCCCAGGCTCGTTCCACCAAGCCCAAGTTTCGCGTGGATGCCGCTCGTGAGCTGATCGCCGACGTGCCGCCCGTGCGTGACGAGCTGGAGCTCAAGCGCCTGGCCGTGAGCCGCTTGGGCAAGCAGGTTATCGATGTGGTCGACGTGGATGCCGGCTATGCCGATACCGACGGCGCGCCCAAGCAGGTGCTCACCGATGTGACCTGGCTCATTGGTGCGGGCGACCGCTATGGCCTTTTGGGCGAGAACGGCGCCGGTAAGTCGACGCTGCTCGACGTGATCCAGGGCAAGATTGAACCCACGCGCGGCCGCGTGAAGATTGGCCAGACAGTGCGCTTTGGCGTGCTGTCGCAGCAGCTCGAGGAACTCAAGCCCTACATGGGCGACACGATCCGCGAGGTGCTCGGCAACTATAAGAAGTACTACGTCATCGACGGCAAGGAGACTTCGCCCGAGAAGCTCTGCGAACGTCTGGGCTTTACGACGCAGCAGCTCTGGAGCCGCATCGGCGATCTTTCGGGCGGCCAGCGCCGTCGCCTGTCGCTGTTGCTGACGATTCTGGACGAGCCCAACGTGCTCATCCTGGACGAGCCGGGCAACGACCTGGATACCGACATGCTCGCGATTGTCGAGGACCTGCTGGACGGCTGGCCCGGCACGCTGATCCTGGTGACACACGATCGCTTTTTGATGGAGCGCGTGACCGACCAACAGTGGGCACTGCTCGATGGCCATCTGACGCATATGCCCGGCGGCGTGGACCAGTACCTGCGCCTGTGCAACGCTACCGCCGAGGGCGAGCCCGTGGGCGCGCCGAGCGCTAAGACCGGCACGTTCGACACCGGTGCGGCGGCTGCTGCCGACAAGCCCAAGTCGAGCGGTCAGCCCAACGGCCTTTCCAACGCCGAGCGTCAGAAGCTCCGCCGTGAGGTGAGCTCGCTCGAGCGCAAGATGGAGACGCAGCGCGCCCGCGTGGAGGAGGCCGAGGCCGCCATGGCCCAGGTCGATCCCACCAACTACACGGCGCTCGGCGAGCAGCAGGCAAAGATCGACGAGGCTCACGCCGCCATGGACGAGCTGGAGATGGCGTGGCTCGAGGCGAGCGAAAAGCTCGAGGGCGAGGAGTAGGCGAGAATGATCAAAGCCGCGTTTTTCGATATCGACGGTACGCTGCTGAGCTTTAAGACCCACCGGATTCCGGCGTCGGCGCAGCAGGTGCTCGACAGCTTTCGCGAGCAGGGGATTGCGTGCGTGATCGCCACGGGCCGTCCGACCTACCAGATGCCGGACTGGCTGTTCGACCTGGGCTGGGATGCGTACATTACGCTTTCGGGCCAGCACTGTTTTGATGCCAAGGGCGTCTACCGCAGCTGCCCGATCGATTCGGACGACGTCGCGGTGATTGTGGACCAGGTGGCGCAGGGGCGCTATGACTCGCTGTGCATGCAGGGCGAGAACTCGTTTGTGAACCGCCTGTCCGAGCGCGTGGTGACGGCTGGCAGCAACGCTGGAATCGTCTACCACGAGGAGCCGTTTGAGCACGCCTTTGACGCGCCGGTCTACCAGTTTTGCGCCTTTGTGGACCCGGTCGACGAGCATATCGTGACCGATGCCGTGTCGCATTCGCTCACCACGCGCTGGTGCGACCTGTTCTGTGACATTATTCCGGCTAACGGCGGCAAGGACCTGGGCGTGGCGGCGACGCTGGAGCGCCTGGGCATCGACGCGAGCGAGGCGATTGCCTTTGGCGACGGCGAGAACGACCTGTCGATGTTCTCGGCCGTGGGCACAAGTGTGGCCATGGGCAACGCGCAGGAGACCGTGAAGGCCGCAGCGACCTACGTAACGACCGCCGTGGACGACGATGGGATCTACAACGCCGCGAAGTACTTTGGACTGCTATAGTTGCGGCTCGGCACTTGGGGACACTCCTTGCGGGGCGTGTTCCCATTTTGTTTTCGTCCCGCTCGTTTTGTGAAACACGGCTAACTTTTAGGCAAAGTAGTAAGACATGGGCAACTTTTGCGGTAAAGTAAGCCGTGGAAAGTATCCAAAGGCTAACTAGCAATCATCGCGAAAGGCGGCCCATGGCCCTACGTGAATCCGGAGAAGACTATCTCGAATCGATCTACGTTCTGTCGGAACGCCAGGGCATCGTGCGCTCGATCGACGTTGCGGAGTACCTCGGCGTAACCAAGGCGAGCGTTTCCAAGGCCATGGCGACGCTGGAAAGCAACGGCTATGTCGAAATGGGCAAGCGCGACGTTCATCTGACGGAGCGTGGTCTGGAGGTCGCTCGCCAAATGTGGGAGCGTCACTGCTTTTTCGTGGGGCTGCTGGAGGATGCGGGTGTTTCGGCTGAGGTCGCGTCGCAAGAGGGCTGCCACATGGAGCACTGCCTGAGCGAGGAAAGCTTCGAGAAACTGAGGGCGATGCTGAACCGGGGCGAGGCGACGGGCCAAGCGGCGGAATCCTAACGAACCCCCAGTAGCGCGGAGTTCGCGCAAAGCGCGAACCAGCGACCGGGACCAGCGGTCCTTTCGGCCAAGTCCATTTCAGCAAAGGAACCCCGCCAGCAAGCGATGCCCAAGAACTGCCACCTACGTCACCGCAGGCCGGGGCCGGGTTTGGTTTTGAAAACACTCCACAGCGCGAGGCCCGCCTTTCCGTTGCTCCGCAGGAGCAGGAAAGACGGGCCTCATGCGCGAGGACGTTTTCAAAACCAAGCCCGGTCCCGGCCGGACAGCCCACGAACGCTACAGGTTCTTGACACCCATCGCGCGCATGGCATTCAGGATGGCGATAATCGCCACGCCCACGTCGCCGAACACAGCAAGCCACATGTTGGCGATGCCCAGTGCCGCAAGCACCAGAATCAGCAACTTAATGCCCAGCGCAAAGATGATGTTCTGCCAAACAATCGACATGGTCTTGCGCGCCACGCGGATCGCGCGGGAGATGTTGGACGGCTTGTCATCCATGAGCACGACGTCCGCCGCCTCAATTGCGGCGTCCGAGCCCATAGCGCCCATGGCGATGCCAACGTCTGCGCGGGTAAGCACGGGTGCGTCGTTGATACCGTCGCCTACAAAGGCGAGCTTGCCCTTGCCCGATTCTGCTGCAAGCAGCGCCTCGACACGCTCGACCTTATCACCCGGTAACAGCTGCGCGTGGAACTCGTCGAGACCGAGTTGCTTGGCTACAGACGCCGCAACCTCCTCACGGTCGCCCGTGAGCATGACGGTGCGCTTGACGCCGGCGGCGTGCAGGTCGCGAATCGTTTGCTCGGCATCGGTCTTTATGGTGTCGGCAATTACGATGTGGCCGGCGTACGTATCATCGACCAGCACGTGGAGGATGGTGCCGACGATCTCGCAATTGGGCGCTTCGATACCGGCCACAGCAAGCATCTTTGCGTTGCCGACGATGACGCGCTTGCCGTCGATAATCGCCGTCACGCCATGGCCCGCGTCATTGGTGGAGTCGCTTACGCGTTTGGGATCGAGCTCGCCCTGGAAGGCGGTGCGTACCGACTGCGCGATGGGATGGTCGGAGAATGACTCGGCAAGGGCCGCGACTTCGAGCAGCGACTGCTCGGTATAGCCTGCCTCGGGGTGTACCGCCACGACCGAAAACGTGCCGTTGGTGAGCGTGCCGGTCTTGTCAAAGACGACGGTGTCCACATCCGCGAGCGTCTCGAGGTAGTTAGAGCCCTTGATGAGGACGCCCAGCTTGGATGCGCCACCGATGCCGCCAAAAAAGCTGAGCGGCACGCTGATCACGAGCGCGCATGGGCAACTGACGACGAGGAAGGTCAGGCCGCGCAGGATCCAGTCGGACCAGGCGCCGGT
This sequence comes from Collinsella sp., assembly GCA_018368535.1. Taxonomy (GTDB): domain Bacteria; phylum Actinomycetota; class Coriobacteriia; order Coriobacteriales; family Coriobacteriaceae; genus Collinsella. The sequence goes on from JAGZDZ010000033.1 coordinate 8,816, forward strand.
GACCAAGCCACCGCCGAGCGCGAGTACCGCGGCCGCGCCGGTGACAGCGGGCGTGTAGACGCGGGCGAAGCGCGTGATGAAGTTCTCGGTGCGTGCCTTCTTCTCACTAGCGTTTTCTACGAGCTCCAGGACGCGCGCGACGGTGGACTCGCCAAAGGGCTTGGTGGTGCGCACGTGGAGGAGACCCGTCATGTTGATGCAGCCGCTGATGATATCGTCTCCAGTTTTGGCCGGGCGGGGGACCGACTCTCCGGTAAGGGCGGCGGTATCGAGCTGTGTCTCGCCCTCGACGATGACGCCGTCGATAGGCACGCGTTCACCGGGCTTGACCACGATCACGGTGCCGACGGCGATGTCATCGGGGAAGACCTGCTCGAGTGTGCCGTCGGGCTGCTCGACGTTAGCGTAGTCGGGCGCGATGTCCATCATGGCACTGATCGACTTGCGGCTCTTGCCCACGGCGTACGCCTGAAACAGCTCGCCGACCTGGTAGAACAGCATGACGGCGGCGCCTTCGGCCATGTGCGGGTCGGTATCGGGGAAGAGCACCATGGCAAACGCGCCGATGGTCGCGACGGCCATGAGGAAGCTCTCGTCGAAGGCCTTGCCGCGGCGGATGTTATTGAATGCCTTTTGCAGTACGTCGTAGCCGGCAATCAAAAACGGCACGAGGAACAGCACAAAGCTGGCGTAGATGTCGCCCGGGGTGCCGAATGCGGCGGTAAGGGTGCCGAACTCATCGAGGGCGTACACCATGGCAAAAATGCCCAGCGCTACCAGGATGCGGTTGCGCTTATGCTCGAGTGATTCTTTTTTCTTGCGCTTCTTCTTTTTCTTTTTGGGGTCGGCGGTGGCCATGACTCGTATCCTCCCATTTGAATGTATGAACATTCGCTCATATAATTTCGCGAGCAAAGGCCGCAGCAAGCGCGGCCTTGCAGGTTGGCGTAAACCTGGGCTAGAGAATAATCTCGCAGTCCGGCTCGGCGTCGGCGGTGAACTCCACAACGCGGTCGAGGACCTCGTCGAACTCGGCGTCATCGGCCTCGAGCGTCAACTTCTGGGTCATAAAGTTGACGGACACGGATTTGACGCCCTCGAGCTTGGCCAGCTCGTCCTGAAGCTCGCGCGCACAGTTGGCGCAGTCGATCTCATCGAGCTTAAACTGCTTTTTCATGGTGGGTTCCTTTCCCTGTATTTGCGGCTTGGGTGCAGGCCGCGCTGGTACCGTGGTTGGCTGCTATTCGCAGATGTGGCTCATGCCCTGGTTGAGCATGGTGTAGACGTGGTCGTCGGCGAGCGAGTAGAGGATATTGCGCCCGTCGCGCCGGAATTTAACCAGGTGCGACTGCTTGAGTGTGCGCAGCTGGTGCGACACCGCGGACTGCGAGGTCGCGGTCGCCTCGGCGATGTCGGCCACGCAGAGCTCGCGGCCCATGAGGGCGTAGAGGATCTTGATGCGCGTGGTGTCGCTGAAGACCTTGAACAGGTCGGCAAGGTCGTACAGCAGCTCCTCGTCGGGAAGGTCCTCGGGCGAGCAGGTGGTGGGGATCGCGGGTTCGGTGGCCTCGATGTCGGGTTTCGTTTCATCAACGCGGATGCTCATTGCAATATCCTTTCATATGAACATGCGCTCATATAATTTACTTTCGATTATATGAGTGTATGTTCATGTGTCAATGACGTTCAGGTAATTCGTTGCACAAAATGATGGGGAATAGTGGACGAGATCCCGGACTGAGCGGTTTTGATAGCCGATGCCGGGGTGGGTGCCCCTGAGCCGTGCAAAAAATGGAGTATTCTGCAACTATAGGGGGTCTGTTAATTTATTGCAGGTCATATAATGCAGTTCAAGAGTTATCTTAGGGTGTTAATCCGATGAGTTCTTCCTCAAATGTTGCCTAACGCTCTCACGCAAGAGTGATTTCGCTTCACATTTGGATCCACTCGAGGGTGATAGACACCCGACCCTGCTGAATACTCGCAATTTTGCACATCGCTAGGGTACCCACCTTGTTAGCCGGTCTAGCTTCCGGCCCCGAAGATCCTGCCCTCGGGCGCGAGGCTGCTTGTTTGAGCAAATGATGGGCTGTCGATTTTGACTGTTTGCATGTCATCGATTGCCGGCGCTTCGTTAATCGTTGGATCATCCAACGTAGTGCCTTCGAGCATTGCTTTTTCGAGGTCGATTCGTTGACGATCTTCGGAATCCTGGCGAAGCTGCTTCTGAATTCGCTTTTTCTCTTCTATAAACCTTCTGAGCACAAACTGTCTCAGGTCCTCTTGCATGATTTGAAAGTCTTTTGGCAGACGCGAGGGGCGTACGCCCTCTTTCCGCTGGATTGCTTCCATGACCCTAACGAAAGAGCTGGCATGCATAAAGGAATAACGACTGACGGTGATGATTCCGTACCCCATGGACGCAAGTGCATTCTTGCGCTCCTCATCGATGGCGCGGTCTTCTTCCGCGTCATGATAAAAACCGTTGTATTCAATGTCTGTGCGAGATTTCTTTAGATACGCATCCATAAAGAACTTTTTGCGTCTCGTGAGATTCTTTGCGGCAGCGGTGACCTGTACCTCGTAATCGGTCTCAATTCCCTTAATACCAAGCCCTCCTTCGCTTTTGGGCAGCGTTAGAATCATGACAAAGGCTGTTTCCATAGGAGACCGGCATCCGTCGCGTACACATTGGATCGCCTTTCGGGCAAGAGCCAAACCGTCGCATCTGGTAATGGAATTAAAGAACTGCTTTAACCTCTCGGTCGAGGTGAGCGCGAAACGCTCGGTATAGGAGGTGGAAGAGTCGGTTCCAAGGGAATAAGCGCCGCACAGTTCAAAGTAGTACTCCACTAGTTCGCGAAAAGAAAGATAGGTGGCGGCCTGAAGTGCGCAAAGCTCAACGCCAACAATGAAGATGCCATCTTTGATCTCTATAAAGCGTGAGTTTGAGAATCGTTTTGAAGAAACGTGGCATTGACAGTTCACTGCATAGCGCGCATTCCTGCGATGAAACACCATCACCTCGAGGGAATCATTTGCGTCGAGGGAAACATCATGTTTGGTGAGCCATTCTGCGGCTGCGTCAAGGAGCGTTCCGGTGGGACATGATCCGTAAATCGCGGCAGGGTTACAGGAATCGATGCCTTTCGCAGACACCGAATGCGCGGCCTGGTAGACCGCTTTTGCAGTGGTATGTGACAATACGATACTCATGGTATATATCGTGTCAGCTAATGCCGTGTTGATGGCGCTGAGTGAAAAAGTCGTTTTAGAGGTCTAACCAAATGCTGTCCAAAAACTTGACGCAATTATGAGTTGGTATGCCCTAGATAAAAGTTTTCGCAGCTTAGCTATAGCATATAACTACTCAACTGCCGCACATTTGATAGTGATGCATCACCATCCGATAACGAATTACGTGTCGGGAATTGGCCGAAATCGTTCAAAATGAGGGTTCAGAATTTGTGATGGCAGATTTATTTGTGGAACGTAGGGCGGCCTCGCTGCGGGGGGGGGTTCCCGCTGCGAGGCCGCTCGTGATCTACGCCGGGGTTTGTCGCAGGCGTTTCTACTTGGCGAATAGGTTCTTGAGGTTGAACTCGGCTTGGACGGTGCGGAGCATGAGGTCGGTGTCGTCCAGGCCCAGATGCTGCTCGTTGGCGTCGGCGGCGAGGGTTCCACGGCGGCGCGCCCAGTTCTCGAGCGCGGCGGGGGCGGATTCGCGGGGGAGCGAGCGGACGTCGGCATCCAGGCTGCGGCAGATCTGGCGCGAGTCGATGACGATGATCTTGCCGGCGCGGCGTGCCTCGGCGTAACCGTCCAGATGAATTTTGAACCAGCTGTCCTCGAACGCGGCGTTATGCGCCATGTACGGGTACTTCTTCATAAGCTTGAGCAGCTGCTTCTGCAGTTCCTTGTTCTCGCGGAAGGGCGTTTTGCCGTCGATGTCGTCCCAGGTGATGTGGTGGATATTCGACAGCGGCACGTCCTCGCCGCGATAGATGTCGGGCAGGCCGCAGTAGTGTGCCTCGGCGTCATGCGGCACGGCGTCGCTGGTGAGCTCCATGATTTCCCAGCCCACGTTGATGATGTAGCCGCGCTCGGGCGCGCGACCGGTGGTCTCGATGTCGATGCCCAGCACCGTGCCTTGGATGGGCTTGCGAGCGTAGGCGACGCCGAGCGCGTCGCGGTCGCCGCGGATCTCGCGCATGACGGACGCGGCAGTGCGCTTTTGCATCTTGCCGATGGCGGCGCAGGTGTCGGCGTCGGACAGGCCGCGCGAAAGCGTCGCGGGCGTCACGTTGCGCAGGCGCGCCTCGCCAATCTGGTCGCACAGGTCGCGGTTGCGATCGGCAAGGTCGCGCACGGTGGCAAAGTCGAAGCCGGGGTCGCCCTCGGCGGTAAAGTACTCGGTCTCGAGCACCTTGAGGGCCTCTTCGCCTTTCTGACGTTCGGATTCCATGGCGCCGTGATCGCCATAGATAAACATGGGAATAAACGGCTGGCGCTCGTATTCGAGTGCTTGTGAAACGTTCATAGACTGCTCCTTGGACGGGCCGCGTCGCGCGGCTCGGTGGCATTGAGTTATGGCGAGATGATAGTTTGCCATGGGCAACTATTGGCATCGCGCCTAGGACAACTACAATACCCTAGTTGACCGCTAGGACTTTTACAATGCTGCCGAAAGACACGAAAGGTTCCATCCTTCATGGATTTGCTGATTGATATTTTGCTCGACGCTGGCAAGGACACGCTGTCGCTGGTGCCGTTTTTGTTGGTGACGTATCTGGCCCTCGAGACCTTGGAGCACGTTGCGGGCGACAGCGTTAACGGCGCCATCAAGCGTGCCGGTGCCGCGGGCCCCGCGGTTGGCTCGTTGCTGGGCATGGTGCCGCAGTGCGGCTTTTCGGCCATGGCGGCCACGCTGTATGCCGGTCGCGTCGTGACCTTGGGCACGTTGGTGGCGGTGTTCCTTTCGACCTCCGATGAGATGCTGCCGCTGTTGCTCGCAGAGCAGGTGCCCGTGCAGACTATGGCGATGCTTTTGGCTTCGAAGGCACTGATCGCACTGGTCACGGGCTTTATCGTGGACGCCGCCATTCGCGGCCTGCGTCGTAACGCTCGCGCGCATGCGGCGATTCGCCGTACCGTGCTGGGAACCGCGGCCAACCCGGCCCACGTGAACTGCGCGCACGACGACCACACTGGCGGTGACATCATCGACGAGGTGGCCGAGGCGGGCGTGAGCGCCGACCACATCCACGAGCTGTGCGAGCGCGACCATTGCGGTTGTGATGAAGACGAGGACGAGCACGAACACGGACACGGACATGGCCACGATCACGGTCATGAGGGCGATCATGAACACCATCATGGCCACGGTCACCCCCACTCACACGAAGGTGCGCCCGTCCTGTCGATTATCCGCAGCGCGATCTCGCACACCGTGCAGGTATCGATTTTTATTTTCCTGGTGACGCTGGTCCTAGTCGCCGTACTCGAGACCTTCGGCGAGTCCGCAATCGAGCAGTTCCTGCGCGGCAACGAGACGCTTGCGGTCCTGGGCTCGGCGCTTGTTGGGCTGATCCCCAACTGCTCGGCCAGCGTCGTCATCACACAACTGTACCTGGAAGGCGCGCTGCAGCTGGCCCCGATGCTCGCCGGCACGCTCATCTCTGCCGGTGTGGGCTATCTGGTGCTGTTCCGCACCAACCGCAGCGCCCGCGAAAACGTCCTGTTCCTGATCATGATGTACGTCATCGGTGCCGGCTGGGGTCTCATCCTATCCGCCTTCGGCCTCTAAGTGGGCCTAACAAAACGGGCTTCAAAATAGCCATGCTCGGCGCCTGCACAATGCGGCGACGCATGGCATTTTGAAGCCCCTTTTTTGTTGAGCCATGGATTTTGAGCGCTCACACCGCCCAAAGCAAAAAAGCAGATTTCCGGACATGTCCCAAAAATCTACCTTGGTTAGCGCAGCAGCTCGGTGAGGTTGCGCTTAAAGCGAGCGCGGTCTTCGCTGGTAAATGCCGCCGGTCCGCGAGTGCGTCCGCCGGCGCGGCGCACCTTCTTTTCCTCGTGGCGAATAAACAGTTGCATGTCGATGGTCGCCTTGTCGTAGACGCGCCCGCGCACACCGATTGCGGCGGCATCGCGGCCGAGCACCATGCTCGCCAAGCCAATGTCCTGCGTCACGACTACGTCGCCCGCCTGCAGGCGTTCGACAATGGCAAAGTCGGCGCTGTCGGCGCCCACGCTCACATCGAGCGTCGTGACCCAAAAGCCGCGTCGCGCGTGCTCGGCATCGCGCGGGTCGTCGCGGCGAATGTGCCGTTCCAAGTTTTGCGTGCTGTTGCCGGCGATAACAACGGCGACGCCCGCCCGCCGCGCGCAGTCAATCGACTCGCGCGTGACCGGGCAGGCGTCGGCATCAATAAAGAGCGTTCGCGGCATCTAGTGCACCAGTTTGCCAAATTGAATAGCGCGAACAATCAGCGTTACGCCAAACACCAGCAGCGCGGCGCCGCTAAAGATGACGAGCATCTTGGCCGACCACAGCGGATAAATAAACACGAACATGCCGGCGATGATGGAGAGTGCGCCGCTCAGGATGGCGAGGGCACGGTTGGACGAAAGCTCGGACTCCAGAATGGACATGACACCTTCGACAATCCAGCCAAAGCCGGCCACGATAACCACCATCGTGGTGAGCGTCGCGGTCGAGAAGGCCTGGTTGCGCAGGATTATGACGCCGCCCAGAATAATGAGTAGGTTGGAGATGATGCTCGTCACGCGCCAGCCGGTGGGCAGCAGCGGCTCAAAAATGGCAGTGAACAGCCTGATGGCAGCAGTGATTACAAAGTAAAAAACCCAGGACAGTCGTTAAAAAGACGAGGGACTTGGCGGGTGCAAAAAGCAGTGCGATACCAGCAATGAGCGCTAAGACGCCCGTGATGGCGTAGATCCAGCGTACGGCCTTGACGGCTTTGCCCGCCATGCTTTTCTCGTCAAATCCAAACTGGCTCGATTTTTGGTCATCGTTCTTAAAGATGCCCATAATGTCTCCTTTCCGTGCGGCGTAAGCCTTGATCGTTACAACCAGTATCGCCTAAAGGCGCTGGCGTATGGGTCGGGGAGGGCGAAACGTAACCCAAAGGCCCCGAATTGTTTCCGTTGTTCCCCACGTCGCGATTTTCTATTCAACAGGTGTAGAACATTGCAGCCCTGTTCGCTATTGCCTACGTTTTAGGTTAGATTTTCCTAAGAACAATTGCCCGAAATTGGGGGTCCCTATGAACGAAACAGTTCCCGCGGCGCCGTCGAGCGCGGAGTCGATGGCAAAGCAAGGTTGCGAAAAGCTCGGTCTGGAAGCGTTTGACGCGCTGGTCCGTCGTGCCCGTACGTGCCGCCGCTTTGACGAGTCCATGCGCGTGCCGCGCGAGTTTTTGCTCGAGCTGGCGGAACTGGCGCACCTGGCTCCCTGCGGCGCCAATGCTCAGCGTCTGCGTTTTCACGTGGTGAGCGGTGCCGAGGATTGCGCGCGTGTATTTGACGAGCTCGCATGGGCCGGCGCGCTTAAGGACTGGCCGGGTCCTGCCGAGGGTGAGCGCCCGACCGGCTACATCGCGATTCTTGCCGAGCGCGCCGTTCCGGGCAAGCCCGCCGCTCCCATTACTGAGGTCGACACGGGCATTGCCGCGCAGACGATGATGCTCGCCGCCCGCAGCGCCACGCCCGAGGTGGCGGCCTGCATGTTCAAGGCCTTTACGCCCCGCGCGATCGACGCCATGGGGCTCGATAACGACAAATACGAGCTCAAGCTGATCATGGCTTTTGGCGTGCCAGCCGAGACACAGGCGATCGACGCAATTGATTCCAACCCCGACGGCTCCATCAATTATTGGCGCGATGAGGCGCAGGTGCACCACGTACCCAAGCGTCCGCTTGCCGACGTGCTGCTGTAGTTGTGCGTCGTTGCGGCGCAATCCGGCGGTAAACCACCACAAAGGTACCTGTCCCCTTTGCGGTGGTGCGAGGGGAGGACGTGTGGCAGATTTGTATTTGGTGCGGCATGGGCAGACTGAGCTCAATGTGCAGAACATTTTGCAGGGTGGGCACGATTCGCCGCTTACGGCGCGCGGGCGCGAGCAGGCGCTGGCGACGCGCGCGGCGTTTGAGGCGCGTGGCGTGACCTTTGACCGTGTGTATTCCTCGCCGTTGGGCCGGGCGCGGCATACGGCTGAGCTAATTGCTGGTGAGGGCTGCTCGATAGAGCTGGTCGATGACCTGCGCGAGTGGCATTTGGGCTCGCTGGAGGGTACATCAAATCGCGAGATGCCGCCGCAGCCCTGGGGTGATTATCCGGTGGCCTTTGGTGGCGAGTCTGAAGGCGAGCTCCAGTCGCGCATGGTCGCGGCGCTGTCCCACATCATGGCCAGGCCGCAGCACGACTGTGTGCTGGCAGTCTCCCACGGCTCTTCCTGCCAGGAGTTTCTTGAGTATGTGACTGGCAGGGGAGAGCTACCCGACAACGGTGCCGTGCTTCATTTTGGCTATTGCGACGGTGCGTTTTCGCTCCTTGATTGGTAACGAACGAAAGGACCCCTATGAATAAAGATCTGTATCTGGTCCGTCATGGACAGACGATATTCAACCTTAAGCGTATCATTCAGGGGTGGAGTGACTCGCCGCTTACGCAGTTGGGTTGCGACCAGGCGGCGCGCGCCGGCATGTTTTTACGTGCGCGCGGCATTGAGCCCGATCATGCCTACACCTCCACGCTTCATCGCACCGAGCAGACTATCGCCAACCTGTGGCCGGGCTTGGCGTACGAGCGCCTGGACGGTCTGCGCGAGTGGTTCTTTGGCGACTTTGAGGCCGAGCGCGTGATGCTTATGCCCGAGCGCCCGTGGCGCGATTTCTATCGTCAGTTTGGCGGCGAGGGCCAGATGCAGGTGCGTGAGCGCATGGTGGCGACGCTGACCGAGCTTATGCGACGTCCGGACCACGAGTGCGTGCTCGCGGTGAGCCACGGCTCGGCTATCAAGGAGTTTTTGGACCACGTGCGGGGCGCGGCGGCAGACGAGCGCGAACGCGTGCCGGGCAACTGCTCGGTGCTGCACTTTGCGTTTGACGACGAATCCGACACGTTTGAGCTGATTGAGATTTTTACGCAGGAGGATTACGCACGCGAGCTGGGCCTTGAACCGCTTGTGGCTACTGCAGGTCCGCAGCGCGGATAACGCGAGCGTGGCGGCTCGGGTCGCCGGCATAACTTCTCGACGCAAAAGGGGCGGAGATGCATGTACCTGCTGCATCTCCGCCCCCTGTTTGTTGAGCTGCCGATTTTTGTGCTGCGCGGTCTGGTCTTGCTAGAACCGCGCGACTTGGTGCGTGAGCAGACCCGTCGGAACCTGCGGTGCGCCGCCGCTGACCTGCGCAGCGGGGAAGAGCGCGGCAACGGTAAAGTTGAACGGCTCCTTGCCGGTGTACGTTCCGGCGGAACGGGCCTCATCGGCCAGGAGCTGTGATACCCCGACTAGTGCGCCAGCGTAGGCAGGGTCGTCGGCCAGTACCGGCTCCGGCGCCTGGTCGAGCATGGCACGGATGGCGCCGACGGCGTCCTCGCGCTTAACCTCCCACACGCGGTGTGTAATGCCCGCAGGATCGGTGACGGCGTAGAGCGAGGCGCCCTCTTTGGCGGCGCCCAGGATGATATCCATGACGGGCGAGGCCTCGTAGGCGAGCGTTACGGGACGGGGCTGTACCTTGAGGTCGGCGAATGCGCGCGCAGCGGCGGCCGTATCGGCGGCAACCGCGTCGCCGCCCGCCAGCGCACCAACCGGGCAGATCGCCACAACGCCCGTCACGCGCCCCGGCTCCCCCGAGCATTCGTACACGTAATACGCCGCACCCGGGTCCTTGAGCATCAGGCCATCGGCAATGGCTCCGCGCAGAGCATCGTTGCCGCTCAGGATGCTGCCCATTGCGGGCAACGCCTCGAGCACGCGGTCCTGAGCCGGGCGGATGCAGGGAAACGGAAGTGCTTTCATGGGCGGTCCTAACGCACGAGTTGGTTTGTTCGCGGCTTATTATGCCCCAACTTGCCCATTCGCGTCCCAGAGCACGTTATCGGCGAGCGCGATGAGCACGTTCTGACAGCGAACGATATCGGCGTGGGGCACATATTCGTTGGGCTTGTGCGCGAGCGCGAGCGACCCGGGACCGTAGCTCATGCAATTGCGGTTACCTGTCTTGCCGGCAATGACGGCGGTGTCGGTGTAGCCGGTAAAGAAGCCGACGGTTGTGTCCGCGTCCGTCACGTCATCGGCGGCACGCTTGAGCGCTGCTAGAAGGGGAGAGTTCGGGTCGCGCTCGATGGCGGGGCGGTCGCCCGTCACGGTGTAGCTGCCATGGCAACCGGGAATGGCGGCTTTGGCGACGGCGATGGCCTGCTCTACCATGCGCTTCGCGGCTGCCGTATCGGTCGGCGGAGTCAGGCGCATATCGACCCAGACCTTGGCGCGGTCGGGCACGACATAGGGGCGATATCCGCCCTCAATTTGGCCAAACGTGATGGTCGAAGACCCCAGCTCATCATGCTCGGGCAGCGCTGCGAACGCATGGCGCAGCGCGCAGACGGCCTCGGCCATGGCGGCGACGGCATCGGCGCCCTTCCAAGGCTGGCTCGCGTGTGCCGTCACGCCAGCCATTTCAATCTCGAACCACGTACGCCCCTTGTGCGCCACCTGGATCTGTCCGTCGGTGGGCTCGGTGTCCAGCACCCATTCGCGCGAACCGACCCAGCCGGCATCGATGGCTGCCTCGGAGCCTCGCATAAAGTCCTCTTCGTCGACCGAGCAGATGAGCGAAAAGCCGCGGCGGGGTAGCGCGCCATCCGCCGCCACGCGCTCGAGCGTATGGACCAGTGCGGCAATGGCGCAGGCCAGGCCACCCTTCATGTCGCAGGCGCCACGGCCATAGAGTTTGTCGTTACGCACAACCGTCCCGAGCGGCGGAATGTCCGCGTCCCAGCCATCGCCCAGCGTAACGGTATCCATATGGCAGATATAGACGAGTCGCGGCTCGTCGCTTTGGCCCGGCACGGTGACCATAAGGTTGCGGCGCCCGGGGAGTACTTCGAGCTCTGCAATCTGCACGGCATCGAGTACCGGATGGCTCAGCTGCGCCAACTGTTCCTCAACCAACGCTTTGATATAGCGTTCAATCTCGCCCTCATACGCACCTGGGTCGGAACTGTCGATCCGCACGAGTCCTTGCGTAAGCCGCCAAGCAAAATCTGTATCAACCATAGGCACCTCACAGATAGTTAGGTCAACATACAGATTGTATGCCAAGAAGCGGCTCGGTGCATTTAATGGAGTGCTCACAGAAACGGGGGCGCCTCTCATGCGAAAGGCGCCCCCGCGGGCATTCAATGTCAGTGACGGGCAGGCCACATGGGGAACTGCCCGTCAGATCAGCCGGCGCTATTTGATCACGCGCACGCGATACATCGACGGAATCTGCTTGAGCGCCTCGATGGTGCTGCTGTCCAGGTGCTCGTCGGTGTCGAACATGGTGTAGGCGTTCTCGCCGGCGGACTCGTTGGTCATACGCTGCACGTTGGCGTTGTCCTTGGCCAAGATGGCTGTGATCTGGCCGATCATGTTGGGCACGTTGGCGTGCAGGCAGGCGATGCGGCTCGCGGCGCGCGCCTTGCCCATGCTGCAGGCGGGGTAGTTGACGCTGTGCGCGATGTTGCCGTTCTCCAGGTAATCCTTGAGCTCGCTGATGGCCATATCGGCGCAGTTGGCCTCGGCCTCGCCGGTGCCGGCGCCCGAGTGCGTGGTGATAAACGTGTTGGGCATCTTGACGGTTTTGGGCGTGGCAAAGTCGCAGCTAAACCAGCTCAGCTTGCCCTCGCGCAGGGCAGCGTCGACGGCGTCCTCGTCAATGATGGTTTCGCGTGCGTAGTTGATGAGCACGGCGTCGGGTGCCAACAGGTTAATCTGCTCGGTGCTGATCATGCCGATGGTGTCGGCCTTGCTGGGCACGTGTACGGTGAGGTAGTCGCAGCCGCGGCAGAGATCCTCGAGCGTGCCCACACGCTGCACCTCGCGGCTCAGCACCCACGCGTGCTCAACGGAAATGAACGGGTCGTAGCCGTAAACGTCCATGCCCAGGTCGACGCAGGCGTTGGCGACCTTGGAGCCCACGTTGCCCAGGCCGATGACGCCGATGCGCTTGCCCTTGAGCTCGCGGCCCACAAAGGCCTTCTTGGCCTTTTCGGCATCGACCTGAATCTCGGGGTCGTCGGCGTTGTCGCGCACCCAGTTCATCGATTGCACCACGCCGCGGCTCGAGAGCACCAGCATGCCTAGGACGAGCTCCTTAACGGCGTTGCTGTTAGCGCCGGGGGAGTTAAAGACGACGACGCCCTTCTTGGCGTACTCCTCGACGGGGATGTTGTTGACGCCGGCGCCGCAGCGGGCGATAGCGCGGATGCCCTCGGGCAGCTCGTAGCCGTGCAGGTCGGTCGAGCGCATCAGAATGGCGTCGGCCTCTTCGGCGGTGCTCACAAACTCGTAGCCCTCACCAAACTCGACCTTGCCGTCCTTGGTAATGTCATCGATGGTTTTAATCTTGCGCATGGAAAACTCCTTAGCAGGTTTTGATCTATACAGGGTGGTCTGAGATGGCTGATCGGCCCGCGCGTTGCGGGCTAGTTAGATCGCGGGCTCAAACTAAGCTGCGCTTCGAAGTCCTTCATGTACGAGGCCAGTGCCTGCACATCTTCCATGGTTACGGCGTTGTAGACGCTCGCGCGCATGCCGCCCACCAGGCGATGGCCCTTGACGTTTTGAATCTGGTGCTCGGCCGCGCCTGCGACAAAGGCCGCATCGAGCTCGGCGTCGCCGGTACGGAAGGTGACGTTGGCGATGGAGCGGCTGTCTGTCTGCGTGGTGCCATGGAACAGCTCGCTTTGCTCGAGCAGGTTGTAGAGCAGGTTGGCCTTGGCCCAGTTGCGCTCGGCCATGGCGCCAAGTCCGCCGGTTTGCTCCACCCAGCGGAATACCTTGCCGCACACGTAGATGCCAAAGGTGTTGGGCGTGTTGAGCATGGAGCCCTTGGCGGCCTGGGTCTTAAGGTCCATGTACTGCGGCGCCCGCGCAAAGGCGGGGCCGTCGGCGATGAGGTCGTCGCGCACGATAACCACGGTCACGCCCGCGGCGCCGGCGTTTTTCTGCGCGCCGGCGTAGATGAGCCCGTAGCGCTCAACATCGAGCGGCTGCGACAGAAAGCAGCTCGAGACATCTGCGACCAGCGGTACGTCGCCGCAAGCGGGCAGCTCGTGGTACATGGTGCCAAAGATGGTGTTGTTCTGGCAGATGTAAACGTAGTCGAGCCCGTCGCTCGCGGCCTCGGCGGCAATGCGCGCGTTGATGTCGGCCATGTCGGGGATGCGGTCGAAGTTGGTGTCCTCGGAGCTCGCGAGCAGCACGGCCTCGCCGTACTTGGCGGCTTCTTTGTATGCCTTGTTGGCAAAGTTGCCGGTCACGACGTAGCCGGCGCGGCCACGGCGCATGAGGTTCATGGGGATGCCCGCAAACTGCAGCGTGGCGCCGCCCTGCAAAAACAGGACGCGGTAGTTGTCGGGGATGCTCAGCAGGCGGCGCAGAGTTGCCTCAGCGTCATCGATGATCTGCTGGTACATGCTAGATCGATGGCTCATCTCGAGCACGGACATGCCGCAACCGCGGTAGTCCATCATCTCGTCGGCGATCTCGGCGAGCACGCTTGTGGGCAGTGCGGCCGGGCCAGCTGAGAAGTTGTGCACACGTGCCATCTTCTAGTTCCCCCTCGTAGTCGTTTGAACGTTCGGGATACTTTAGCACAGTGCAGCGCCAGGCGCGACCGCATCACGGTAAAACTCGAGTGCGTCGCTATGATTTACAGGATGGTTACATGGGGGAGGGGTGCTTTACTCCTCAGGCAAATCCGAATCTGCGAGCGAAGGCATGAGGTTCCTAGGCGCTTGATCTCTTCGTCGCAAATTAGCCACTTCCTGGTCACTACGACGCCAGTGTGGCGATGACGGCTTCGTCGCCGGCGTATATGAGGGTGTTGCCGTCGGGGATGATCGTCTGGCCGTCGCGCTTAAGCATCACCACAATAAACGGGTGCTTGCCCTGCGGCACGTCGCGCAGACGCTGGCCGGCCAGGCGACCGTGGGGCGTCACGGTGACCTCGCGCAGCGTAACCTCGGCACGCTCTTCGAACGTTGGGGCGGCCATCACCAACAGATCGCCTTCCTGGATCACGGTGTCGCCATTGGGCAGTACCGGGTGCGCCCCGTCGCGCAGCACCAGGACCACGAGCATGTCTGTGGCGCTGCCAATGTCGGCGAGCGAGCGACCGGCAAACGGATGTCCAGCGCCTACCTTGAGCTTGACGAACGACATGCCGTCTTCGTCGCGGTAGTCGTTAAAGGTGCGACGCACGTCGCCGGTCGCATCGATCATATCGAGCTTCTTCGCCACCGCCGGCAGCAGCGAGCCCTGCACCACAATGCTCGACACGGCAATCACAAACACCAGGTCAAATAGGTCGTGTCCGCCGGGAACGCCGGCCACCACGGCAAAGAGACTAAAGACGACCGAAGCTGCTCCGCGCAGGCCCGCCCAGCTTACGAGCGCGACCTGGCGAGGGTTCGTCCTAAACGGCGCTAGCAGCATGCCTACGGCGATGGGGCGGCTCGCAAAGAGCATAAACGCCATGAGTGCCAGGCCCGGTAGCAGCATTTGCGGCAGGCGTGCGGGTGTAACGAGCAGGCCCAGCAAGAAGAAGATGGTCATCTCTGCCATCTCGGTGAGGGTGTCAAAGAAGTGCGCCATCTCGACTTTGCCGGTGATGTCGCTGGCACCCAGCACAATGCCGGCCAGGTATACAGCCAAAAAGCCGTTGCCGCCCAGGTAGCTCGGCAGCGCGTAGGCGACGATGGCCACGGCGAACAAAAAGATGGTCTGCGCGTCCTTGGCCGTTGCGTGCGCGCGTTCAATCAGGCGGCCCGCCGCCCAGCCGATGGCAAGGCCCAGGCCCACGCCCAGGATAATCTGCTTGGCCAGCAGTGCGGGAATGTTGATGTCGCCGCCGGCCGCTAGTGTGGCGAGCACGGCGGTGAGCATGTAGGCGACGGGGTCGTTGGAGCCCGATTCGACCTCGAGCAGCGAGTCGGTGCCACCTCTCAGCGACAGGCTGTGCTCACGCAGTACGCTAAAGACGCTTGCCGCGTCGGTGGATGCCACGACCGATCCCAGCAGCAGGCCACCGATCCAGTCGAACCCCAGCGCGAAGTGGGCGAACACGCCGGTGATGCCGGCAGTGATGACGACGCCGAGCGTGCTCAGCAGCACCGCCGGCGCAGCGACGGGCTTGGCGCGGTCGATATTGGTGTTAAAGCCGCCGTAGAACATGATGAACAGCAGCGCCGTGCTGCAGACGGTTTCGGTGAGTGCGTAGTCGCTAAAGTCGATATGCGTCGGGCCGTTGACGCCCAACAGCATGCCCAGCGCGATAAAGATGAGCAGGGTGGGGAAGGGGAGTTTTTTGCCGACGGGTTTGATGGTCAGGCACAAAATGATGACGAGGCCGATAAAGAGAAGGATCTGGTTCATGGATAGTGTCCGCTCCTGGGTGGTTGGCGTGGCACGGTCAGTTGTCTGCGGTTATTTGTACCCAAAGATGGTGGGTTTATGGGGTTGGATTGCGGGCGTGCGCGATATCGTCATAGATGGCTGCCGTCTTTGACTCTGCTCGGAAACCCTTTCCAGCTTTATTGCAACGGAGTACAATGGGTAACGTTTAAGTTCAACTTGAAGTTTTAGTTGCGGCACCGGGCTTCGGCCGCAATGCAAGGAGAGGCGTACCATGGCGATCTATGTGACATCTGATGCTCACGGGCACGTGCGTGCGCTTGACGAGGCCCTGTCTAAGATCTCTTTGACGTCCGACGACACGCTGTACGTGCTGGGCGACATGATCGATCGCGGGCCCGATCCGGTCGGCGTTATTAAGCTCGTGCGCTCGCTGCCCAACGCCCACGTGCTCAAGGGTAATCACGAGCAGATCATGCTCGATGCCATCATTGGCCAGGATCCGCTCGATGCCGAGACCTGGGATATCAACGGTGGCTGGACGACGCGTGAGCAGCTCAACGACATGGAATTTGAGGCATACGAGGAGCTCGTGCGATGGATGGCCGCGCTGCCGCTCTACGCGGTGGTCGAGACCGAGGAGCGCCCGTATCTGCTGGTACATGCTGGAATCGAGATGAAGGCGGCGCGCGCGTTTTTGCTTGAGCATGGTGTCGATTGTGCCGATGGCGTCGGAGCGGTGGGTGCCGATCGCGAGCTGCTGCAGCAGATGCTCGCGGTGCAGTCGTCCGATGACCTGCTGTGGATTCGTCACGGCTATTGGGATGTGCCGACTGGGCTGCTTTCTGCCGAGGGCAAGGGTCCGGTCGTGGTGAGCGGTCACACGCCAACGGTGTCGCTCGGGCGTTATTGCGAGGTCGGTGGTCTTGCGGGGCTCGATGAGGAGTCGGGCCGCGGGCAGATTGTGCGCCTGGGCGGCGAGGATGCCGCCGGTGTGCCCGATCGCATCGACATCGACTGCGCTGCCGCCACCGGCTCCGAGTTCGGTCGCGTGGGCATCCTGCGCCTGGACGACGGGGCGGAGTTCTACGCGAACATCAACCCGGGCGAATAATCGGTGCAAGGGGTAGCTAATTTGGGACGGGGCTTATTTGACTACTTTTGCCCTTCTGCCCGCTAATTGATTTCTCTGGGACGGGGATTAAATAATCATTTGGCTGCCCGCCGGCTAAGTGAGTAGACTTTTTTGGAAATGCCGAGCACCCAACATATTTGCCTCAATAAAACCGACGCTCCTATAAGTTGTCAAGAGGCAGTTTGCGGGAGCGCTCTCTCCAATTCGCACAGGAGCTCGTAATACCTCCTCTCCAGTTTCGTC
>JAGZDZ010000034.1:0-25079 GCA_018368535.1 Collinsella sp.
AAAAAGCACCGGGGCCAGTGTCGGCCCCGGTGCCCAAGCGCGATATCGGCGGTGCTGTTTCGCGATATTCAACAGCGCTCAAGCGAGCAAATACTCAGCGTGGCAATCTATGCCGGTGCAATCGGCGCTTATTACTTTTCAGCAGCCTTATTGAGAAAGCCGGAAACGATAGCAAACGCAGCAATCATAAGGTTGCAGGCAATGCAGAAGATAAATACTCCCTGGAATGACCCTGCCATGCCGTAAACCTTCATCATGACCGGCATTCCAAAAGCACCGACGACATAGCCCGCTGAGCAAACGATCGAATAGATCCTTCCAAAATCGCGTGATCCAAAGAGCGAGAGGAGAAGCATCGGCATTGCGGTTCCAACGATGGCGAACATGACATCGTTTACACCAGCTGCAATGATGGAAACGGTCTCATTGCTTCCGCCAATGATAAGAAGCAGGAATGAAAGAATGCTGACACCTGTCCATGCGACCGTTGCTTTAATAGCGCCAAGCTTGTCGCATGTTTTGCCCACGAAGGGATTTAGGAAGATATCGGAGAGTGAAGCTGCCGAGACCATTAAGCTTCCTACGATAGGATTGAAACCGACCTCGCTTGCATAGGTTGGAAACAGCTGGTTCATGCAGCAGGTGAGCTGCGCCACGCAAAGCAAGAGGACACAGAGAATAAAAGACGGCGTTTTCGCGGCATCGCGGAGTGCCATGCCCGAAAGGACATCTTCCTGCTCATCGGCGCTGCAGCTCTCATGGGTTTCGGAGGCGGTCTCTCCGTACGGAAGCATATTACGATCAGAGGGGTTAAGGCGAATGATAAATGCGCTTGCAGGCAAAATCATAGCTGCAGAAACGGCCGCAAGCACGATGTATCCCGTACGCCAGCCTTGCTGCTCGATGACCAGCGTAATGACAGGACTCAATAACAGCGTGCAGAGAGAATTAACGCCCCAAGCGAGGCCGATGGCGAGACCGGACGATTTGCTGAACCATTGGTCAATGACATCGGACATGCAGACGCCCGTTGTAAACGAAAAGCAGATGCCGATCACTGCGGCGGAGACGGTGAACATCCAGACCTCGGTGTAGAACGCCATTGCGGCGCCGGCGGCAATAAGGACGAGTTCAATGCAAATATGCCATGGTTTGCCGATTACTTTTGGAATGAAGCGACTCAAAAGCGGAAGCCCAAGCGCAAGGCCAAGAAGAATCGCGGTGAAATAGAAAGAAAAAGAAGTGTAGTCAAAGCCCAGATCTTCACATACTGGAGCAACGAATGAGCCGGCAATAATGCTATATGTGCCAGTTGTTCCGGCGGACATTAAGCCGAGCGCAATAACGACGACCCAAGCAAATGCGCCGCTTTCACGGAGACAATCTTTTTTGGCTGGTGTGGTGAGAGTCATGGTTGCTCCATTTCTATCGGCAATACATCCTATATGCCTACCGATAGGTATATAAACCAGAGGACTCTTCGTCAAGCATTAAGCGGGGAGAGGGAGTTCTTAACCTGCCGAACGGTAATTAGACCCCGTTTTCGCAAGGGTCTCAATGTGACAAAGGGACTGTCCCTTTGTCACATTATTCGGAGCGCAGGGCTTCGACGGGGTCCTTCTTGGATGCGCTACGGGCCGGCAGCAGGCCGGCAACAACCGTCAGCAGCACCGAAATTGCAATGAGCACCAGCGCATCCTGCACGGGCAGACTCATCAGGTTGGGGACCTGTTTGGCCGCAAGCGCCCAGGCATTGACCGGGAAACTCACGAGCACCACGACGACAATGGCAAAGACGCCGGCGATGAGGCCCTCGATAAAGGTCTCGGCATTGAATACGTTGGCCACGTTGCGCTTCGACGCACCGATCGCACGTAGGATGCCGATCTCCTTCTTGCGCTCCAGTACGCTGATGTACGTGATGATGCCGATCATGATGGAGCTCACCACCAGACTGATACTCACGAATGCGATGAGCACCAAGCTGATGGTGTTCACGATGTCGGTCACCGAACCCATGATGATGCCCATGTAGTCGGTGTACGAGATTGCCTGCTCATCGTGGCCGGCGGCTTTGACCTGCTTGTTATACGCATCGATGCGATCGAGTACGCGCTCCTTGGCCTCAAAGTCACGTGGGAAAATCTTGACCGAGATGGGGTCCGCCTCGTCCGCATAGCCCAACGTGGTCAGATTGTTGTCGTAGGTGAGCTTCGACGCCTTGGCATAGCTCATCATGAGCGAGCTCAGGTCCTCGGCGTCCATGTTGAAGTGAATGGCACGAGCAAAGGCGCTCGCATCCACGTGCATGGCGCTTGCCAGGTTAGCAAAACTCGAAGACACCTGCGTCGCCATCTGGTCCATGAGCCCTGCCGCGCCTGCCTTGAGCTGAGCTGACACCGTCGCCGCAATCTGATCGCTGATCGTCTTCGTCACCTGATCCATAGCCTGCTGCAGATACGGAGCCAGCTGCTTTTGCACATAGTCGGTCATCGCCTGTTGCAGGCGCTCGGCCAGGGCATCACCGCCAAGCGCTTTAAGCTGTGCCAGGATTTGCTGGGCTGCGGCATCATTCTCAAGATACGCCGAGAATGCGGCAGCGAGCTTTGACGCGTCTTTAAGATCTTCGGGCGACAGCGCCTTAAACTGATCAGACTGCAAAAAGCCCTCAAACAGTTGGTTGGCAAGTATTCCCACCTGCTGCATTTGCTCGGGCGTGAGCTCCAGACCGTCAAAGATGCCCGAGAAATCTGGAGCCGGTGCTTTTGCCATGATGTCGCTGAAGTCGATGTCCTTGCCAACGTCCGAGAGGTCAATGTCCAACCCGGATAAGTCGATACCAGAAAGGTCCATACCGCCGGCCGCACCCGAGAGTGCAGACGCATCAAACGAGAACGCGCTCTTGAGCGCTGCCTCGTCCACACTGAACATGCTGCCCAGATCTACCCCTTGTTTGGCCTCGCCTTGCAGTTCGTCGAAGGTTTTGCCCGTAAAGACATCCGTCTCGGGGTGAGCGAGTTGCTCCTGCACAATCTGCGAATCGGCAGCGCGCTCCATAAGCTGACGAGTCAGTGCATGCGTATAGGCAATGCCCGGGGTCAATGCGCTCGCGTTGGCGGTCTCGTTGGGTCGTACCACACCAACGATGTGCACATCGATGCCATCGGCAACCTTGGCGGCCATAAAGTCGGTGTCACCAGACATGTCAGTCCACATGCCGGTCTCTTCGTTTTTGCGATAGGCATCGGCCGGCGACAGCACCTTAAACGTGGTAGACAGCGCATCGTCGTAGGTAAAGTCGGTGCCGGTCTCGGGCGTTTCGACCCCACCGTCAGCCGTCATAGCGCTGTTTACCAGATCGTTGAGCTCATCGATATCCAGCGCACCGATGCTATAGAGCGTATAGTCGCCCACCGTGCCGCGGCTCGAAAGCACCATCACGGCTTCGTTGGCAGACGTGGGCCAATGACCGGCGACGACATCGTACTGGCTGTCGAGCAGGCTCTGGTCGTCAATCATCTCGTTAAAGACCGAGGTTCCCATGGATTCCATGCTCACCGTTGCCGCCGAGCTCGCACCTCCGCTCATGGCCTCGGTCATGGCATTGGGAACAAGTCGAACCGGCTTCTCGTCACCCTTACCCGCACGATAGACAACCGGCGATACACCGTAGCCGTACTGAATGGCGTTGACCTCTTTATCGATGCCGTCGCCACCGGCATCGAGCCATGCCTTAAAGCTCGTCATGTCGTTGGACTTAACGCTCGCAAACATATCCTTTACGGCCGTGACCACGGGAATCTTATCGGTTCCCTTAGCCTTGCCGCCGACACTGTCGTCGGACGAATCCACGCTTTCAGACGAGCCATCATCCGCGGCCCCCTGTCCGCCCATCATGGACGACAGGTCGTAGTCCTGCTTGGAAATCGTAAGCGGGTAACTCGAGAGCGTGTCCTCCTCGACCTTTTTGATGTAATTGTTCACGCCATTGGACAGCGCCAGAATCGCCGCGATACCGATAATGCCAATCGAGCCCGCAAAGGCAGTCATGGCCGTGCGGCCCTTCTTGGTCATGAGGTTTCGGGCAGAAAGCCCCAGCGCCGTCACAAAGCTCATCGAGGTTTTGCGCGTAGGCTTTGCCTCGCGACGCGCGGCCTTGGCAGCATCAAAGGGGTCGGAATCGTCGGTGATCTTGCCGTCCGCCAGATTGACGATACGCGTGGCGTACTGATACGCCAGCTCGGGATTGTGCGTGACCATGATAACCAGGCGGTCGCGCGCAACGTCTTTGAGCAAATCCATAACCTGTACGGATGTCGTTGAATCCAAAGCGCCGGTCGGCTCGTCGGCCAGCACAATCTCGGGATCATTGATCAGAGCACGGGCGATGGCCACGCGCTGCATCTGCCCGCCCGAAAGCTGGCTCGGGCGCTTGTTAACGTGCTCGCCCAGGCCGACTTTCTCCAACGCCTCGCGCGCGCGTTGGCGGCGCTCGGCATGCCCCACGCCCGTGAGCGTGAGCGCCAACTCCACGTTTTCCAAAATGGTCTGATGCGGAATGAGGTTATAGCTTTGGAACACAAAGCCGATGCGGTTGTTGCGATAGGCATCCCAATCGCGATCGTGAAAGTCCTTGGTCGAGATGCCGTCGATGAGCAGGTCGCCGGAATCGAAATGATCAAGTCCACCGATAACGTTGAGCATCGTGGTTTTACCCGAGCCCGAGGGGCCCAGAATGGCCACGAACTCGTTATCCCGAAAAGACAGGCTTACGCTGTCGAGCGCCACCTGGGTAAACGACTGCGTAACGTACCTTTTGCAAATTCCTTTGAGCTCCAACATGGACGGCAACCTCTCCTGCGCAGGCACCCTGCCCGCTCTCCCCCGCCGTTCGTATTCGACGCGTTTGTCCTACTCTATCCCCATTTTTCACCGACACCAGTGAGGAATGTAGGGAACCGCGCCAAAAAACGAACGGGACGGCGCCCAAAAAAGAGGCCCCAAGTGGGGCCTCTATATGGTGGAGATTATCTTGAAAGGCAGCGGACTACTCCGCACAGCGACACACGATCCTCGCGATGCTTTACGTGTTTTTTACTGCTCGCTATTCGCAATCGCCTGGTCGATAAGTTTGTTGAGTGCTGCGCGCTGCTCGGCGGAGCTGATGGCTCCCACGATGGGCTCCCCTACGATGTTGCCATTCTGATCGATGACATACGTTGTCGGGAACGAGAACAAATTTGACGTGAACTTACCGGCCTCGCTATCCGACTTGAACCAGATGTTCTTATACGTCACGCCCTTCTTGCTCAGCACGTCCTTGGCATCTGCAATCTCGCCCTTGTTGCCATCGAGCGTAAAGGAATTGACGCCCACGACCTGGCCGCCCTTCTTGGCAAGCTCCTGATTCAGTTTCTCAAGATCGCCCAGCTCGCTCACGCACGGCTTGCAAGTGGTAAACCAGAAGTTCATGACGGTGACCTTGTTCTTAGAGAACAGCTCGTCGCTGCTCACGTCGTTGCCATCCAGGTCTTTGCCCGTAAAGCTGGGAAACTTCGTCGCCTCGCTCGAGGCATTGGCACCAGCCGTCATGCCAGCGGTCGAAGCGTCGACGCTCTCGCCTGCACTCGGCGTGCTTCCACAGCCGGGGAACTCCTTCTCCAGGCTCTCGAGCTTGTCCTCGATCTCCTTGATCTGCTGTGCACCGGCCTTGAGTGTCTTAAGCTCATCCGCCGTGAACTCATCCTTGGCGCCGTCGATGGTCTTGAGCAGAAAATCGCCGTAATTGCTGCCGTCCTCAATCATTGCCGAGTCTTTATTTGCCGCATTGAATACCTTTTCCCACAGCGCGTTATCACTCGAAAAGATCTCGTTCTCCTTCTGCATGAGCTTCGCATACAGCTCGGCGGCCTCGTCGGCATTGGCCGGCTTCTGCGCAGTGAGTTCTGCGATCTTAGGATCGGAGCTCGCAGATTCGCTCGCATTGCCACCGGGCGCCGAACATGCCACAAGGCACAAGGCCAATACCGGCACCATAAACAGGGCCGCAATCTTAGAAAGCTTCATAGTCATTCCTCCGTTTTGTCGAAGCTTGTTTACTTTTTATCGGCGGTCAAGGGAAGCTTTTCCGCCGACACATCCAGGCCATAGCGATAGCTGATGGCATCGACAGGACAGGCCCCGATGCACTTTCCGCACCGGATACATTCGGCATGATTGGGCGCGCGGACCACATCAACGTCCATCTGACAAACCTTTGAGCACTTGCCGCACGAGACACATTTGCATGCATCGACTTGAATCCCCAACAAGGACACCCTATTCATGAGCGCATAGAATGCGCCGAGTGGACAAATCCATTTGCAGAAGGGGCGGTAGAACAAAACGCTCAGCACTACCACGGCAATGAGAACGGCAAGTTTCCAAGTAAAGAGATGTCCCAACGCAGATCGAATGCCGGCATTAGCAATGGCCAGCGGAATGGCGCCCTCGAGCACGCCCTGCGGACAGATGTACTTACAAAAGAACGGGTCGCCCATGCCCACGTCGTTAACCACCAAGACGGGCAGCACTACCACGGCAAACAGCAGCACGACGTACTTGATGTACGTGAGCGGCTTGAGCTTTTTTGTCGAAAGCTTTTTGCCGGGAATCTTATGAAGCAGCTCCTGCAGCCAGCCAAACGGGCACAGAAAGCCGCATACAAAGCGTCCCAGCAGCACGCCGAGCAAAATGAGCGTACCGGTAACATAGTAAGAAAAGTTGAACTTGGATGAACCTACTACCGACTGGAACGACCCGATGGGGCACGCACCCGATGCCGCGGGACACGAATAGCAGTTAAGTCCAGGCACGCAGACGGTTTTTCCCGCGCCCTGATAGATGCCGCCTTTGGCAAAGTTTGGCAGGTGAATATTGGTGACCAGCGTCGCCGCCGCCTGAATGAATCCGCGAAATCGGGCCAAAACATGCGACGCAGTGTTTTCTCTTTTATCCAATTCCGATACACTCCAAGCACAGCCTAATCGCTTTGGCCAGCACGGCATCCGCCTCGCCACGCATAACACCAAAGCACACCATGGCAATTCCGACGATCAACAAAGCGACCTGTACCACGGGTTTTACCGCTTTGAACAACCTGACCACTCCTTTCGTTACGCGACCATTGGACCATATCGGCTATAAAATCCGTGTTAAGCGCGATTTGAAATGTGCAAGGAGACTGTTATGCGTATTTTGATCGTCGAGGACGAGCAGGCGCTGTGTGACGCAATCGCGCGCAGCTTGCGAAACTTGGCGTACAGCGTCGACTGCTGTCACGACGGACAGGAGGCGCTCGACCTACTGGACGTTGAGGCCTTCGACCTCGTGGTACTCGACCTCAACCTTCCCCGTATCGACGGCATGACCGTACTCAGGGAACTTAGGAAAACTGACTGCGAGACCAAGGTACTGATTCTGTCCGCACGTGGCGAAGTATCCGATAAAGTCGCCGGACTCGATGCCGGGGCCAACGATTACCTCACCAAGCCGTTTCATCTGGACGAGCTTGCGGCAAGAATTCGCAGCCTTACCCTCAGACGCTTTACACAAAGCGACATAGTTTTAGCCTGCGGAAAGCTCCGCTTTGACACCAAGGCGCGCATCGCTTCCGTGGACAGAGAGGCTCTATCTCTTACACGCAAGGAAACGGGAATCTTGGAATACCTGATGCTTAATCAGGGGCGTCCGATAAGTCAAGAGGAGCTTATCGAGCACGTTTGGGATAGCAGCGTGAACAGCTTTAGCAACGCAACCCGCGTTCACATCTCGTCGCTCCGAAAAAAGTTGCGCAGCGCTTTGGGATACGACCCGATTCGCAATCGGATTGGAGAGGGCTACGTTATGGAGGATAGCGAATGAAAAGGCTTTCGCTGCAATGGCGCATAACGATCATGACGGCGCTGCTGACGTGTGCGGCATGCGTGCTGACGAACTGTCTGGTCGGCTATACGGGCATGCGCTACATGGATGCCATCGGCAGTGACATCTCGGCCTTTAACGCAACCGGCGAAGATTCGCCCCAGGCGTTCGACCCAACGAAAGCGACCCTCGATGACGAGGTCACGATCGTCGTAAACGACGCACAGGAGTCTTTTGGCACGACAGCCTGGCGCATCACGGCTGGAGTCACACTCCTTGGCGGCGTGCTGGCATACTTTGTGAGCGGCCGTGCACTCAAACCGCTACGGGCTTTTGCAGCCCAGGTTGAGCGTGTGCAGCCTGACAACCTAAGCGAAATCAGACTCAGTGAAGATGTGCCCACCGAGCTACAACGATGCAGCGCCTCTTTCAACGACATGATCGCCCGTCTTGGCGAAGGGTTCTCTGCACAGCGCCAGTTTACCGGCAACGCCGCACACGAGCTGCGAACCCCGCTCGCCCTTATGCAGGCACAGATCGAACTGTTTGTCTCCGAGCGCTCCAACTTACAACCCGAAACAGCCGAGTTGCTCGGCCTGCTACAAGAACAAACTGAGCGAATGTCGCGGATGACCAAGGTGTTGCTCGAGATGAGTGAGCTCCGCAGCGTTCCTTGCGAGGACGATGTGGAACTTGGTCCCTTGTCCGAAGAGGTCCTCATCGACCTTGCGCCACTTGCCAAGAATAAGGGCATAGCCCTCAATTGTGCTGGAGACGCTTTAGTAATCGGGAACGATGCGCTCCTCTATCGGCTGGTGTTTAACTTGGCCGAAAACGCCATCCGTTACGGCCGCTCCGGCTCGACTGTCAACGTCTCCATCAGCGACAGCGACAACCACGTGTTCCTGCGAGTCGAGGACCGGGGCCCGGGAATACCCGAGCAGTACCGTGAGAGCATCTTCCAACCGTTCTTTCGCCTGGATAAATCCCGCAGCAGGGCATACGGCGGCGCAGGACTCGGACTAGCGCTTGTTTGGGAGATTGCAGCGCTTCACGGTGGCACGGTAGAGGTCGAAACAAGTTCCGAGAACGGGACCACCATGCTCGTAAGCCTTCCAAAACGATCCGAAGCGTTAACCGAACAGTAAAACGAAAGGGGTCCCGAGCAACAGGAGTACAATTGCTGCATTGTTGCCAGCTGTTGGGAGATGGAAGATGGACTGCGATGGCTACCCATGCGTTCCCATGCCGTTGATGTGCACTGCCTTTGTGCCGGGGCAGATTGACGCTGCGGTTGCAGGCATTTCCGACCCCGATTCACGCACCATCGCCACGGCAGAAGCGCTGTACTTTCGCGGACAGGCCGCCCTCGCTGCCAAGACGGCGCGTCCCTATCTTGACGCCACCGATTCCGCGCTGTGCTATTCCGCATGCTTTATCTGCGGATACGCCAGCCTGTCGCTCAACCGTATCGCCGACGCCCGTCGGTGCCTTGCTGGCATCCTCGATACGCCGGCTGACGAGGAGTCGCCCGCCGTCCACGCCACACATATCCTGTTCGCCTCGGCCGCGAGCGTCCTGCTGCACTTGCCTTCCCCGTATTCCGCCGAAGAGTTTTATCCGCTTGCGGCGCATCTGCCCGAAGGCCTGCGCCTGTTCGCCAGCTACGTGATGGCGCATGCCCTGTACCTGCGCGGCGAATATGGCCGCAGTCTGGGCATGGCGGAAAACGCCCTGATCATGAAACAGGGGAGCTATCCGATCTCGGAACTGTTCCTGCACTTGGCGGCTTCCATGGCATGCATGAGCCTCAAGGACATCGACGCCGCAAAAACGCACTTCGGAGTTGCTTGGAACATTGCGCGTCCCGACGGCCTTATTGAGCTCATTGGCGAGCATCACGGCCTTTTACAGGGGCTTATCGAGGCATGCCTAAAAACGCAATACCCTGACGACTTCGCGCGCATCATCGAGATCACGTACCGCTTCAGCTACGGCTGGCGGCGCATCCACAACCCCGATTCGGGCGAGGACGTTGCCGACGATCTAACGACCACGGAATTCACCATGGCCATGCTCGCCTGTCGTGGGTGGACCAACGCCGAAATCGCACGCCATATGGGAGTATCGCCGGGCACCGTCAAAAACCGCCTATCCGGCGTATACGCAAAGCTTGGCATCGGCACACGCGCCGAGCTGGTCGCGCATATGTTACGTTAGCGACCGGACTACCAAGCGCATCGAACGCGTTCCGGAACCCGGCGCTTCGCTCGATCAATTTGGACATTTTGACCCTTGAACGGCACTACCGCCACGGGGCGCCTTCTCGCAAAATTGGATTATTTCCACCGATACTTGCGGGATGGGAGCCAAAGATGCTTGATCGCCGTTCGTTACTTGTTGCCGGAGCGTCCTCGCTGGCGAGCATTATGTTGCCGCGCGTGCCGGGAAGCGCAAACGCCTTCATATTGCCGTTCGCCCCCGCCGAGGCATACGCCGACGAAGATGATCCCTTCAAGGTCTTGGTGCTCTCGCGCACCATGTTTGGTGTGGTCGTGGTCGACGTCGCCAACAAGAATACGCCCATCACGGGTGCCCAGGTCACGCTCATATCGCGCTATGCCGCAGGCAAACAACTCACCGCCACGACCGATGACGAAGGCACGGCCATCTTTGAGGTCGCCCCTCTTTCAGAAGGCTACGTGGACGAGGCAACGCTTCTCGACGCGTACGACTTTAACGGCGGCATCTCCATTAGCATGGCAGGCTACCGCGATGTCGAGATTCCCCTTGCGCGTATCCAGGGCGGCACCGCTATTACCGCACCCACACGTCCGCTCTCCGATGGCGAGCCGTACTTTCGACAGCTCACGTTCGACGAATGGGACATCCAGTACGCCGACGCCACGTTTATGGCAATGCCAGCGGACGAAGCAGCAAACGACCAGCCCGACACGCACGCTTTTACCGTGCAGGCTCATCTGCCGCAGGGCGGGCAGGCAACGTTGCATATCAATAAAGTGATGCCCTCTGCGGGCAGCTCAACCGAAACCGTCACGCAGATCGGCCAGATCAAGGCCAGCGCATCGGGCGCGGATAATCTGGCGACGTTCACGCTCGAAGACACGTTCCTCGATGCAGCTTCGGGCCTTCTGGAGGAAGGGTGCAAGCTGCGCTTTATGCTCGACTACCAGGGCAAAACCTACACGCTCTCATCCCCTATGACCGTTGTCACCGCGCCGGCCGCAAAGGCGGAATCGGGCTCGACCACCATCATTCCCACCACCATGGACCAAGAGATCACTCCGTTTGATTTCCCCGCGGCGTTTCCCGGTATCGGCGGCAATAAGTTCACGTGCTGGATGCCCACATTTCCCATTCTGTTCGATTTCTCGTTTGCTGGATACGTGCTGTTTGGCGGAGGGTACAAACCAGCTAGCTATATGAACGATTCGGGCAACCCTGATCCGGAATACTGGAAGAAATCGCCGCGCGAGTCGGGCGCCAAGCAGGCAAACCGCTACCTCGACGAGATGGAAGGGAAGTGGAATCAGTACAAGAGGATGAGTGCCGGTTCGGGCACCGATCCAAGAAACACCAAGCTCCTTCGCCACCATTGCACGCCGCTGTTCACGATGGATATCGCCACACAGCTGTACGGCTCGCTCGCCTACGATTGGGTGGGCAAAACCTGGGGTAACAACAACGACCCCGCATACGGCAATATTAAGGCCCTCTTCCAGGTAAGAACCGACCTCAATTGGACCGAGCAGTTTACCCTAGGACCGGTGCCATTTTTCCTAAACGTCAACCCCTGGGTGCTGGCAAAACTGGCGCTCGCCGTGGGTGCCCACACGCACGGCAGCGGCGCGGCGTTTTTTAAAAACATTTCGCTCGACTATTCAAACACGTCGGGCTCGTTCACCATTCAGATCGGGCTTGCCGTCACCTTTGGCGCCGGCGTTGCAGGCGTCGCTTCGTCTGCCGTGCGCGGCGCCGCATCCCTCACGCTGTTCATTGGGTACGAAAAGGCAAATGGACACCAGCTTCCGCGACTGCGTGTAGGTGCAGACGTCGATGTCGATGTAATACTCCAGTTCGTAATGTTCAAGTGGACCACCAAGGCTTGGTCGGGGTCGTGGCCCACACTCATCGATTCGTGGAATATGTCGGTGAACAATGGCGACCAGTATGTGCTCCAGCGCTCTGAGCTCGCATTGGATGGAGATACGCCTTATACGCTGGATGCCTGCTTCGGCTCGGCCGGCAACGCCGAGGCGGGTGGTGTGCCGCAATTTATCGCATCGGCCACCATCGTCACCAACGCCGAACTGCTCGCACGCGCCGAGGTTAAGGCCACTGCCGTAAACGCCGCGCCTGTCGTGCGCGATTGGGATCAAGCGGTCACGCGCATTGAGCTCGAGGCGGATGCAGAAAGCGACGACACGGGACAGGTCGAGCATTTCGTCCATGCACTGATAGAGAACGACGAAAACGCCGCGCCGATGTATGAGTACACCTACATCGGTCAGGCAACGAACACCGTTGCCGACCCGAACGCCGATTCTGCCGGCGTGTCGGAGGACGAGCGTGGCGGCATCAAGCCCTCGAGCGACAACGTGCTGTTTGCTGGCGTGCTCAGCGAAGCCCACATGAAGCTGGCAATGATTGCCGGCGTAGAATGCCTGTTCCGTATCGCCTCGGTGCGCTACGGCGACAATGGTCGCTCGCGCCTGGTGGTACACACAAAGGCAAACGGAACGTGGTCCGCTCCCACGCCTGTGGACTTTCCCCTTGGGTTTGGCGAGGGCGACGTGGAGCGCGACAGCATATACGATTACGACTTCGACGTAGTGGAATATACGGACGGAAGAGGAAACCAGGACGCCTACGTGCTGCTGGTCTCGGGCGAGCGCCCCGCCGGCGACGACACCCTTTTCGATATGGCAAGCACAGCCGGCATACTGTCCGTTGTGCGCCTGCGCATAAGCAACGACGGAGTTCGCGTGGTATCGCACACGTCGTGGCGCAGCATCTCGCGCGGCCGCCTTCAGGAGGATGGCTACCATTGCCTGCAGTGCCCACGCATCACGGTGGGCAAGACACTTGTCAACGGGCGCCTGTCGGGCGCCTACCTCCACCGCCGCGGAACCACCGCAGAAAAGGCGCTCGGCAGCGAGGCCGAGGTTGCGCTGGAGTGCTTTACCCTGTGGTCGGACGTTTCGGGCGACAGCCTGACGTTCCGCCAAGTTCTCCGCTTTCCGCAGGCACCGTCGAGCATCGAGCTCGGCGCGCCCGAGAATATCAACGGCAAAATGGTGGTGCCCGTTGCGTACGAGACCGCAGACGGTTGCGGCTGCACATCGTACGCCGTGATCGGCCAGTCCATTGCGGGCTGGGGCGTTATGTCACCAGACGCCACGGTACCCCGTGCGGTGCCATGGCCACAACATTCGGGCTTTTTGGCAACCGTCAACGAGCAACTGCAGCATATTACTTGGACGCGAGGCGCATCGGTATTTGCAACGCAGCCCGTGGGTGCCGCAGGCTGCGGCCCGGCATCGTTCAGCGTAAGCAACAACGGCAGGTGCGTGCTCTATGTAGAGAACACCGATGGCAAGGTGGGACAAACCTACGACGAAGAAGGCAACCCGGTAGCAGTAATGGGCAAGCACTTCCGCATCTTCACCAGCACCTTGGCAGGCGATCTGTTCACGGAGCCGTTCGTGATGTGCGAGCTGGACCATCCCGTCGATCAGATAACGACATTTTTGACGTCGGGGAGCATGCTCTCCGCGCTCGCCACGCGCATTGTGAGCGCGGAGAAGAGCGAGGCAGAACTACACGGCATCGAAGTGCCCTTGGTGGCGTGTGCCACTCCGACGGGCGCAGTCGCTACCTCGGGCGCGGTGGTGCCCGGAGCAGCAGGCGAATCCTTCATGGTCACGGTGCGAAACGACGGCAACACCTTGCTGACCGCCGGCACGATCGATCTGTACCGAGAGGGCTCCAGTCAGCCGTTCTCCAGCGCATCCATCGGGTTCGGAGTGAACGCACGCATGGCATCGATCTACGATCCAGAGCTTGCCGAGGACGCTTCGGCCAACGACATGACACACGTGAAGTACACGCTCGAGACGCTGGGCGCACATTTTGCAACGCACCCGCTGGTAGCCGACAGTGGCAACGCCGTGCTGGCACCGGGTTGCACGGCACAGTTCCGCATGAGCTTCGCCATCCCCGAGAGTTGGAGCGACGAGGTGGGCAAACGCGTAACGCTATATGCGAAGGCGCGTGACCTGGTGGCACTCGATCCCGTAACGCTCGAGGAAATTCGACCGGGCGCAAACTCAGCGCTGGGTGCCGTACTGCACGAGCTTCATGTGCCCGACGCGGCATGCGAACGCTCAGAAGTTCAGGTCGGCGTATGCGACAGCGCGGACGCCACAGGGCTTCACGACGCCCCGATGACGGCGGACGGCGGTGGCGACTCGAGTGGCGGCTCCAGCGGAAGCAGCTCCGGTAGCGGCAGTGGCTCTGGCAGCGGCAAGGATCACGGCAATAACAAGCGCCCCGGAAAAGCGGGCGCGCTTGCGGGCACGGGCGATGTCAACGCTCCCCTTACGGCAGCCGCAGCAGCACTCGCCGCAGCAGGCGCCGGCCTCGTCGCCTACAGCGCCCGCCGCACGGCGCTCGAAACCGACACCGCCGATGAGGTCAATTCTGATAAGCCTCACTAGCTCCCAGTTACCTTTGCAAGAGACGCCGATTCGGCTCATCGAACACCAAAAGGGGCTGGTTCTGGATACCCAGAGCCGGCCCATTACGCATTAGATGTCGTCAGAGGAGTCGAGTTCTGCCTCGAGCTTGGCACGGCGTCTTTTCGCCGTGAAAAACGTTGCGCACAGGGCAGCAAACGTGGCCGCGAAAATCGTCGCACCGCAGAACACGCCCGTGGCCAGGTTCGCCAACCAAAAGACGCTCTCGAGCGGTACGATCTGCGCCTCAGCGATACAGCGCATTGCGGCAATAACAAGCACGAACGCGGCGCCGCTAAGACCGCTGACAAGCAGGAAATATCCAACAGGAAGATGCTCGGTTTGCCCAAAACGATTGGTATCGACATAGCCCTTCCGCGTTTGCAGTCCTGCGCAAATCAACATCACGAGAACGAGCCACAAATACATGGCTGCCTCAAACGGCGTTGCAAAGCCATGCGGCATTTCACTGGCGTCGCTGTGAACCCACGCAACCTGTCGAGCTATAAACTGGTAGAAAAAGATCATCAACATGCCAAACGAAAGCAGCACGAAACCAACCTTGTAGACCTTCGCGCTCTCAGCCTCCAGGCGCTCATCCTTTGGGCCGGCATATTCACGCCACTTTTGCACGAGTTTTAAATCTTCAAATTTCATAGCGAACTCCTAAAGAGCGTCAGGGTCGACGTCGCTCTCGTCCTCCCAAAACAAGTCGTTCAACGTAACGCGTAGCGCTTTACAGATTGCCACGCACAAATTGAGCGTGGGGTTGTAGCCGCCCGCTTCGATCAGGCCGATGGTCTGGCGCGTAACGCCCACGGCCTCGGCTAAGTCAGCTTGCGAAAGGCCAACCGCCGCGCGCGCCGCCTTCATGCGTAGGTTCTTTTTGCCCGGCATGGATTTCCTTTCGTAGTAATGGACAGATATCCGTTGCAACATGACAGAAATATATTGCATCCATCAGAAGATGTCAACTATATCTGTCATTATGAAAACCATATTCGTCATCGCCATGCGGACATTACAACTTCGGTTCACTATTCAAACTTACTCGGACAGAACCGACTCGGTTTTGTCCGAGTAAACTCGAGCATAAACTGATTCATGCGATACAATTAACTCGGACAAAACCGAGTCGGAAGGAACCGAGTAAGTGGAATTCATTGGCAGGGAGCGTGAACTCGCCCGTATTAAGAAAACGCTCAAAGCACCCGAGCAGCGCAATGTTCTCATTTACGGCAGGCGTCGCGTCGGAAAAAGTGAGCTCATCAAGCAGGCGCTAACGGATTTGTCAGACGTCGCAACGGTCTATTACGAGTGCCGCCAAACCTCCGAGGCAGACAACCTCGAGAGTCTGTCCGTCCTTGTTGCTGAAGCGCTGAGCTTTCCTCCGCTCGCCTTCACAGGCATCCGCGAGCTCATCGAATTTCTGTTTGCCCAAGCCAAAGACAAGAACATTACCCTCGTTCTCGACGAATACCCCTACTTGAGAGATGCGGTTAAAGGCTTAGACAGCATTCTTCAGACCTCAATCGACGCCCACAGGGAAGACTCACGTTTAAACATTGTCCTGTGCGGCTCCTACGTTGAGATTATGAAATCCCTCATCGAGCATGAAAGCCCCCTCTACGGGCGAATTGATCTCGCACTTGAGCTTAAGCCCATGGATTACTTTGACGCTGCGAAGTTCTATCCCGCGTTCTCGCCCGAGGACAAGGTGCGGCTCTATAGCGTTTTTGGCGGCATCCCCTTTTACAATCGCCTCATCGATCAATCCCAAAGCGTACGCGACAACATCATCGAGCTCGTCACGGAACCTGGCGCCCGCTTAGAAAGCGAGGTGCCGTCCTATCTCAACGCCGAGATCTCGAAGATGACCAACGCCAACGAAGTTTTCGGGGCTCTCGCACAAGGTTACTCCCGTTGGGGGGACGTGCTGGCACAGTCGCACGTCTCGAGCGGTCCGGCCATGGCAGACGTGCTCGACAAGCTCATGTCACTCGAAATCGTCCAAAAGCGTGCACCCATCAACGACCCTACGAACAAGCGCAAGTCTGGCTACTTTGTAGTGGATCCGCTTTCGCTCTTTTACTATCGCTATGTTTTCCGCAATGCCTCAGCACGTCAGCTGCTCGACCCGGAAGTCTTCTATGATCGTCACGTCTCCCAAGACTTCGAGGAAAACTACGTTCCTCATATGTTCGAGGAGATCTGCCGTCAATACCTCGTGCGGCAGAACAGGACCGGCAAGATCGAACCGGCTTTCGACGCCATAGGCAAGTACTGGTACGACGATCCCGCAAACAAAACGAGCGGCGAATTCGATGTGGTAACGCAAGACCCCGAGGGCTACGCATTCTACGAAGCAAAGTTCCGCAAATCCCCCGTCACGCAAAAAATGGTCGACGAGGAAATCACCCAAGTCGAGGCAACGGGGCTCAAGTGCCATCGCTATGGATTCTTCTCCCGTTCGGGCTTCGAAGCTGGCGAAAGCGATCGAACCGTCTTCATCGACCTGCCGCAGATGTTTGGATAGGACAGGACAGGTCCCTCCCGCATTCCAAGCATTCATTATCTAATCGAACGATTGTTCGATGGATTTCGTGTTGGTTGGAATCGTCTGTGGGCTGGGCTATGCTACCTTGACTATCTATATGACTTAAACGCAGCAAAGGAGCACCGAGAGAGCGAGTATGGCAAAAAACACCGCAAACTATGGTAACGACAGTATCCGCCAGCTCAAGGACGAGGAGCGCGTACGCCTGCGCCCCGCCGTCATCTTTGGCTCGGACGGGCTCGACGGCTGCGCACATGCCGCCTTCGAGATCCTGTCCAACGCCGTTGACGAGGCGCGCCAGGGCTACGGCAAGCTCATCACCCTTACCGCCTTTCGCGATGGCTCCATTCAGGTAGAGGACAATGGCCGTGGCTGCCCGCTCGACTGGAACCCTTCCGAGAAGCGTTTTAACTGGGAGCTCGTCTTTTGCGAACTCTACGCCGGCGGCAAGTATAACAACAACCAGGGCGGCGACTACGACTTCTCGCTCGGCACCAACGGTCTGGGCTCCTGCGCGACTCAGTACGCTTCCGAGTACATGGACGTCACCGTCTGGCGTGACGGCAACAAGTACTCCTTACACTTTAAGAAGGGCAAGGTTGTCGGCGCCAAGAAGAAGGCACTCGAAATTGAGCCCAGCGACGAGAACCGCACCGGCACCACTATCAAGTGGCGTCCCGATCTTGAGGTCTTTACCTCCATCAGCATCCCCCACGAGTGGTATCGCGAGACCATGCGCCGCCAGGCCGTGGTCAACGCCAACGTGACCTTCCGTCTGCGCATCGAGGGCGACGACGGCGATTTTTCCGAAGAGGACTTTTGCTACCCCAAGGGCATCGAGGACTATGTGCTCGAGAAGGTCGGTACCGACTACCTTACCGAGCCTTTCTTTATCGAGGCCGACCGCCGCGGTCGCGACCGCGAGGACCTGCCCGACTACAACGTAAAGATCACCGCGTGCATGTGCTTCTCGCGCACCTTCACGATGCAGGAGTACTACCACAACTCATCCTGGCTCGAGAACGGCGGTTCGCCCGAGAAGGCCGCCCGCAGCGCCCTCACTAGCGCCATCGATGCCTACATCAAGCAACAGGGCAAATACAACAAAAACGAGAGCGGCATTAAATGGCAAGACGTCCAGGATTGCCTGGTGCTGGTGACCAACTGCTTCTCCACTCAGACGTCCTACGAGAACCAGACCAAGAAGGCCATCAATAACCGCTTTATCCAGCAGGCCATGACGGCATTCTTTAAGGAACGCCTCTCGACCTACTTGATCGAGAACAAAGACGCCGCCAACAAGATCATGGAGCAGGTGCTCATCAATAAGCGCTCGCGCGAGAACGCCGAGAAGACGCGCCAGAGCATCAAGACCAACCTGCAGCAGAAGACCGATATGGCCAACCGCGTGCAGAAGTTCATCGACTGCCGCTCCAAGGACAAGAGTCGCCGCGAGATCTACATCGTAGAGGGCGACTCGGCAGCAGGCGCCATTCGCACCTCGCGCGATGCCGAGTTCCAGGGTGTCATGCCCGTCCGAGGCAAAATCCTCAACTGCCTGAAAGAGGACTACCCGCGCATCTTTAAGTCCGACATCATCATGGACCTCATGCGCGTGCTGGGCTGCGGCGTGGAGATCAAAGACAAGCGCATCAAGAACCTTGGCGCCTTCGACCTGGACAACCTCAACTGGAACAAAGTCATCATCTGTACGGACGCCGACGTCGACGGTTATCACATCCGTACGCTCGTGCTCACCATGCTCTACCGCCTGGTGCCCACGCTTATCGACGAAGGCTACGTGTATATCGCCGAATCGCCGCTCTACGAGATCAACTGCAAAGAGAAGACCTACTTTGCCTACACCGAGCTCGAGAAGAACGGCATCCTCAAGGAGATTGGCGACCAAAAGTGCTCTATCAACCGCTCCAAGGGTCTTGGTGAGAACGACCCGGACATGATGTGGCTCACCACCATGAACCCCGAGACGCGTCGCCTGATCAAGGTGGAGCCCGAGGACGTCACCAAGATGGAGACCATGTTCAATCTGTTGCTGGGCAACGACGAGGCGGGCCGCAAGCGCCATATCTCCGAGCACGGCAAGGAATACCTAGACCAGCTGGACCTGCAGTAACAGCAAATCGACAACGACGGCCCATAAGAAGTTCAAGAGGAAATCGTGGCAAAGAAGAAGACGAAGAACCAGCCAAAGAAAAAGCAGGTCAACGCCGAGAACGTCATCGGCCTGCACTCCGAGGTCACCGACCAGCCGATCACGCAGACGCTCGAGGTCAACTACATGCCCTACGCCATGAGCGTCAACGTCTCGCGTGCGTTCCCCGAGATCGACGGCTTTAAGCCCTCGCACCGCAAGCTGCTCTACACAATGTACAAGATGGGTCTGCTCAAGGGCGAGCGCCAGAAGAGTGCCAACATCGTGGGCCAGACCATGAAGCTCAACCCGCATGGCGACGCCGCGATCTACGAGACGATGGTGCGTCTGGCCACCGGCAATGAGGCGCTGCTCGCGCCGTTCGTTGAGTCGAAGGGCAACTTTGGCAAGTACTATTCGGGCGACCTGAGCTACGCCGCCTCACGTTATACCGAGGCCAAGCTCTCCCCCATCAGCGCCGAGATCTTCAAGGACATCGACAAGGATCCGGTCGACTTCGTCGACAGCTACGACGGCGCCATGAAGGAGCCGCGCCTGCTACCCACCACATTCCCCAACATCCTCGTCTCGGCCAACAAGGGCATCGGCGTCGCCATGGCGTCCGACATCTGCGGTTTCAACCTTAACGAGGTCTGCACCGCCACCATGCACTACCTGCAGGATCCCGACTGCGACCTGCTCGAGTACATGCCCATGCCCGACTTCTCGACCGGCGGCGAGATTATCTACCGCCGCGAGGAGATGGAAAAGATTATCGAGACCGGCCTGGGCAGCTTCCAGATCCGCTCCCGCTGGCGCTGGATTCCCGAAGAACGCATCATCGAGGTCTACGAGATCCCCTACACCACCAAGACCGATGTCATCATCGAGCGCATCGTCAAGCTCTCCAAAGAGGGCAAGGTCAAGGAGATTGCCGATATCCGCGACGAGACCGACCTCTCGGGCCTGCGCATCGCCATCGACCTTAAGCGTGGCGTCGACCCCGACAAGCTCATGGCCAAGCTCTATCGCTCGACCACGCTGCAGGATTCGTTCTCGTGCAACTTTAACGTGCTGGTCGACGGCTATCCCCGCGTTATGGGCGTGCGCCAGATCCTGCACGAGTGGGTCAAGTGGCGTATTGAGTCCACGCGTCGCCGCATTAACTTTGACCTGGGCAAAAAGTCCGAGCGCCTGCACCTTCTGCACGGCCTCGAGGCAATTCTGCTCGACATCGACAAGGCGATTGCCATCATCCGCGGCACCAAGCTCGAGGCCGAGGTCGTGCCCAACCTTATGAAGGGTTTCGACATCGACGAGACCCAGGCCGAGTTTGTTGCCGAGCTCAAGCTCCGCAACATCAACGAGGAGTACATCCTCAACCGCACCAAGGACATTGCCAAGCTTGAGGGCGAGATTGCCGAGCTTGAGGAGATCCTCTCCAGCGAGGAGAACATCAAGAAAGTCATCAGCGACGAGTTGGCAGCGGTCAACAAGAAGTACGTGATGCCGCGCCGCACGGGCAGGATCGAGCCCCATGAGGTTATCGAGGTGAACCTGGAACCCGAGGTCGAGGAGTACCCGGTTACCATCATGCTCTCGCGCGACGGCTACCTCAAAAAGATGACCGACCGCGTGCTCAAGAAGGCGACCACGCTCAAGTACAAGGACGGCGACAAACCCTTTATCGAGTTCCCGTCCTCCAATACGCACGAGCTGCTCGTGTTTACCAACAAGAGCCAGGTTTATAAGTGCAAAGTCGCGGCGTTTGAGGATACCAAGTCGGCACAGCTGGGCTCGTACCTGCCCACCGACCTCGAGATGGAACCCGACGAGAGCGTCATCTGGGTTATCGACCCCGAGGACTACAAGGCCGACGTGCTGTTCGTCTTTGAGAACGGCCGCGCGGTGCGCGTCGCACTTGCCGGATACGTTACCAAGACCAACCGCAAGCGCCTCAAGAACGCCATCTACGGCGGCAGCAAGCTGCTGTATGCCCAGGTGCTCAAGGAGGACCGCGACATCGCGCTGGTCTCGAGCGACTACCGCCTGATGAACTTCAACACGTCGCTGCTCAAGACCAAGACGACTACCAACACGCAGGGTGTCCAGGCCTTTACGGCCAAGAAGGGCCGCTCGGTCACCACCGTCGGCACAACCGAAGAGATCCTTGGCGCCGGCGTCTCGGCCGAGAAGTTCACCGCGCAGAGCCTCCCCTCCGCCGGTGCCCTTATGAAAGAAAACGACATGCCAAGTTTGTTTGATTAGGACGACGGCAGAACCGCCATAGTTTTACAAAGCAGCGGGGCCCGGAGCGCAGCAATATCGCGCCCCGGGCCCCGCTCGTTGCGGAGGTCATCCTCGGAAATGTCGACGATACGGGGGCTTCCCGCACCGTCCTAAGCCGTTAGCAAAACTCGCAAAAGTTAGCAAAAGTTGCAAAAATTAGCAAAACTTGCAAAGGAGCCACCATGGAGTACAGCAAATGGCTCCGCCATGCCAGGCATGCTCGAAGATATTATCGAGCGAACCAAAGAAGCGGCAGATAGCTACCTTTCACAGTCTCACGCGCGCATGAACGGCGTTCAAATTGGTCCAGTGGGCATCGATTGGACATATGTTCAAGAAGCCCAGGGCAACTGGCGCACGTGCATGAATGGCATCTTCAGGCAACTCGAGAAGCATGGCATCGGGCTTCTCTCGAAACGACCTATCGAGAGCTTTCCGATAAAGACATTGAGTTTTTGCTCGCGATGCTGCCCGATTCTGGCCCCAGCAGGGTCTCGGAGATAGCCAAACGCATGGGCGTCGCCAGCAACTACGCAAGCCAATACAAACGCCGCCTCCTGGAGGACGGCGTCATTGGAGAGCGCGGGCGTGGTCTCGTTGGCTTTGACATTCCCGCGTTCAGGGAATTCTTGAACGAGAAGGCGTTTTAGCACGCCGGAATTGTCCGCGGAAGCATCAACGCATGGCAATCAGCATTCCTCTTGGTAAGAATAGCAAGCATTTTCCACCAGCACCGATTGCCATGCGTTCTTCTTGTCCTTAGGCGAGCTTGCGAGCGAGCTCTCGCACCTCTTCCAACTTGGGCGAGGAGGCCATGCTGTCGCGCTCGGTCATGCCGCTGATGGTGACAATGCCCTGGTCCTCCCACTTGCAGTACGCGCATGTGGCCCTGTACATAGCAATCGACGCATCATAGACGCCCTCGCTGTGGCTATCGAGCAAAAGGGCCGTCTTGGTGAACGGGAAGCCTGTAGCACCGAAGGCGTACAGGCGGTCGATGGCGGCCTTCTCCTGCGCAGTGATATCAAACCAGTAGATAGGCGAGGCGAAGACAACCATATCGGCGCCTTTCAGCGACTCGATCACGTCGGCCATGTCATCCTTCTGCACGCAAGTGCCCTCATGGGCGAAGCAATACTGGCACCCCAGGCAACCAGCGATCTTTTTGCCGGCAACGCGGATGACCTCGACCGTATGGCCGGCCTCGCGCGCGGTCTCGGCAAACGCCTCGACCATGGTGTCGGTATTGGCGCCCTTGCGCGGGCTACCACTCAATACAACGATATTCATAGAAATCTCCCTCCTTCATGCCGCAGGCACGCGGCACACATTTCGTTGTAACCAAAACAGATGGAGCTATGCAGTCGCCTCGTTTCAGCTATTCCCACTCAGCAATAGGAGCCACTGGTCAAAAGCCTGTCAACATCAAAACAAGTTTTCAATCTATCGATTCTACGTGAGGCAATGGTCCTCATTTGATACCCGCGCTGTTTGCGCACTTGGAAGCAAAGGGATCTGGCCACCACTCAAATAAGATCACCGCCATCTTGCATAAACGACGCCATGTTAAGGTGCCTGACGCCATCCCTCTCCTGCAATAGAGGATCAAGCGTGAACAAGTAGCGCGGATACCCATCCCTGATGTGGCCGAACGGCCTGTACTCGCGCTCCTCGACGCCTCTGTCGGCAATCGACATAGAGACCTGGATGTAGGCGTAAGCATTGCGCCTACGAGCAATGAAGTCACACTCGAGCTTCCCAATACGGCCCACAGAAAGCTCGTACCCACGCGATGCAAGATAGAGGTAGAGCACGTTCTCCAACGCCGGCCCGTAGTTAATCCTCGCATCCGTGTTCATGGCGAAATAGAAGCCGGGATCAACCAGGTAGTACTTCTCTTCGCGGATAAGCGATCGCCGAGACTTGAGATCGAACCTCGAACAGCGATAAAGGATCTTCGCGTCAACAAGAATCTGGATATACCGATTGAGCGTTTCGCGCTTGATGGGAATCTTCTCGACATCATTGAAGTACGCAAGGAGGTTCTTCAGGTTCGTCGGCGCACCAAAGTTGTTGATGAGATACGTCTGGACGGCATCGAAAACCGAGACATTCTTAATCTTGTTCGAATGTTTGACGTCCTTTTCAAAGATCTCGTGAATAACACTTTTGATATAGGTGCGCTTTTCATCCTCGCCCTCATACTCCAGCGCTTTGGGAAAGCCTCCAAGGGTCAGGTACTCGGTAAACTCTCCCACGAGAACGTCATTGACAGGCTTGCCGAGAAAACGCTTCATATCGATATATTCCGCAAAGTCGAGTGGGAACACCTCGAACTCGATATAGCGACCCGTCAGCTTTGTAACAAGCTGCCCAGAAAGCAGATATGAATTCGAACCGGTAATGAAAATGGACCAACCGCCACCTGTCCGGTAGCCGTTGATGAGCAGCTCGAATTCCTCTACGTTCTGAATCTCATCGATGAAGAGGTACTTCGTCTCCTCAGTGTCTGCTGAGGTCGACATGTCAATCAGATTTTCGAGCTCATCGGTCGTCTTGACCTTCCTGTTCTCCCGTGAGTCGAGGTCGATATAGATGATGTGGTCGCTCGCTACACCGGATTCCACAAGTTCATCTGCGATTGATTGCATGAGGCAGGATTTACCACACCTGCGAACACCGGTGATTACCTTGATCATCCCGTCATCGTGGTAGAAACCACGCATTCGCTTCAGATACTTTTCACGTCGGTATATACGCAAGATGCACCCCTTTTTTTCAGTGTCCATTTTATCAGTTATGGGGGTACTTTTTTACATTTTATAAAAAAGCATACCGATAACTTATTCTCGCTTAGTTTCGGAAGTCGAGCAGGCGGTCGCGGTAGTACCCGTACTGCGCCCGGCGTACCTCGATTTCGGCGGGGATACCGTCGGTGAGTGATTTCGTTAGGGAGTCGAAGCGGTCGAGGATGTCGACGACCTTCTGCTGGGTGCCGATGGATGGGGCGGGAATCTCGACCCTCGATAAGTCCACAGGCGCGGCTTCGATTACCTTTTTCGGTTTAGCGTATTGCTCTTCAGATCATCGTGGTGTGCTCGTAGCCGCGCTCCACGAGGAGCCGCTCGGCAACGTCGAGAATCTTCTCGACCGTCTCCTCCGGGTACTTATTGCGTGCCACGGGCACCTCCGTCCTTGTTAACGCGACAAACATACCATGAGTGGCGTACGGGTCGAGAAGGGCTGGCGCCAAAAGAGCCCAACGACCGTTACGGCTTCGTTAGAAACGCGCCCCACCATGGATGGTGAACCCGAAAGGTAAGGGTTGATTTCCGATCTCAGCCGAACACATTGAGCAAATAGGCCATTCCCGCAGTTAGCCGAACGCCCCCGCGGCCCCTTCTGGGGTCCGGGGGCGCCG
>JAGZDZ010000035.1:0-24871 GCA_018368535.1 Collinsella sp.
GCCCTCCTCCTTGGTCAGAACGTAGATCTCGCCGGTGAACTTGGTGTGCGGGGTAACCGAACCGGGCTTGCAGAGAACCTGGCCGCGCTCGATGTCCTCGCGCTTGATGCCGCGGAGCAGCAGACCGACGTTGTCGCCAGCCTCGCAGAAGTCCATGGACTTACGGAACATCTCGATACCGGTAACGACGGTGTTCTGGGTATCCTTGATGCCGACGATCTCGACGGGCTCGTTGAGCTTGAGCTCACCGCGCTCGACACGGCCAGTAGCAACGGTACCACGGCCGGAGATGGTCATAACGTCCTCAACGGCCATCAGGAACGGGAGGTCGTTGTTACGAGCAGGCGTCGGGATGTACTCGTCGACGGCCTTCATGAGCTCGCGAATGGCGTCCATCCACTTGGCGTCGCCCTCGAGAGCGCCCAGAGCGGAGCCACGGATGACGGGGATGTCGTCGCCGGGGAAATCGTACTCGGAGAGGAGCTCACGGGTCTCCATCTCGACGAGGTCGATGAGCTCGTCATCGTCGACCATGTCGCACTTGTTCAGGAAGACGACGATGTAGGGAACGCCGACCTGACGGGCGAGCAGAATGTGCTCGCGGGTCTGAGCCATGGGGCCGTCGGTAGCGGCGATGACCAGGATAGCGCCGTCCATCTGAGCAGCACCGGAGATCATGTTCTTGACGTAGTCAGCGTGGCCCGGGCAGTCAACGTGAGCGTAGTGACGGGCAGCAGTCTCGTACTCGACGTGGGAGACGGAGATCGTAATGCCGCGCTCGCGCTCCTCGGGAGCCTTGTCGATGTTCTCGAACGCAGTGAAGTCAGCCTTGCAGCCCTCGGTCTCGGAGAGAACCTTGGTGATGGCAGCGGTCAGCGTGGTCTTGCCGTGGTCGACGTGACCAATGGTGCCGATGTTAACATGCGGCTTAGTGCGCTCAAACTTCTCTTTGGCCATAAAGCCCTCCTCTAAACAGGTCGTCCCCGGACGGGACTTTGCCTTTATACCATAGTGGCCTCTCAACATACTATTGAGAAGCCACCGTGTTACCTATGGTAGCGGTGACTGGATTCGAACCAGTGACGCCACGGGTATGAACCGTGTGCTCTAACCAA
The DNA here is from genome assembly GCA_018368535.1 of Collinsella sp. GTDB lineage: Bacteria > Actinomycetota > Coriobacteriia > Coriobacteriales > Coriobacteriaceae > Collinsella. Next base: position 1,116 of record JAGZDZ010000035.1, read on the forward strand.
CTGAGCTACACCGCCGGATGGAGCCTGCAACCAGACTTGAACTGGTGACCTCTTCGTTACCAACGAAGTGCTCTACCGACTGAGCTATACAGGCACTTGACGGGTGGGAGCTATAGGATTCGAACCTATGTAGGCAGAGCCAACGGGTTTACAGCCCGTCCCCATTAACCACTCGGGCAAACTCCCAATCGTTCAAGTATCCGCAGGTTCTTTGGTCTTTTGGACCGCCGCCCCCGCGAACGAAAAAGATAATACGATGCAACCTTGGGGGCTGTCAACGAAAACCTCTAGATACACGGCCCCGGGCGTATCTATATACCTTTGACCTGCTGTTTTGTTGAGTTGGGATATGAGGGACGGTGGTTTTGGATACTGAGGTGACGTTTCCCAAGGTAACACTTTGCTGTAGTGGAGTACACCTTCAGTATCGAACTTCGATACCAGCTTATTTGCACCTATATATAGGTCGAGATCGGGGCTGCCCAGACAGAAGATTGCTCTTCCCAGGCAAAATCGAGCGTGGATTTTCTTCCGTTTGAAATCGAGCGTGGATAATCTCCCACTTTGCCGTGCCATCGAATCCAAAGTGGCAGATTATCCACGCTCATTCACTAGGCGGAAGATTTTCCACGCTCGTGTGTCCGATAATCCACGCTCGGTCACGACAGTTAAACCCGGTCCGGCCTTTGTCTCGATCTGTAACATTTAGAGAACATTTTTTCCCTATCTGTTACAGATCGAGATGTTTCGCAGAGACCTCAGCTTACGTCTCATTCTGTAACAGCTAGAACGGTTTTCAGCCTCTTCGTGTTACAGATCGAGATGTTATCGGCCGTCCCTTGGCAATGTCTCGATCTGTAACTATAAGGAAGGTCTTCAGCCCACTCGTGTTGCGAATCGAGACAAACCTGAAGCTCGGTTGGCGCCAAACACGCTGACTTATCGACATAAATAGAAACGGGCCCTGTCCCACAAGGGAACAGAGCCCGAAACTCTCATGGAGCCAGTGACAGGAATCGAACCTGCAACCCACTGATTACAAATCAGTTGCGCTACCGTTGCGCCACACTGGCACACTTGGCGCTTTCACGCGAAGCCAGTTAAGAATAAAGGAATTGCGGACGGGGCGCAACAGGCCGCACGGCGTTATACAAATATGCAAAATCCAGCAACAACGCGTACCAGGCCCGTTCATTTCTGTCAGTGCGCCCTCAATCTTAAAACCATTCGCCAGAACGAATAGTTTTAATTACAATTGCTATATATAAAACTATTCGTTCTGGCGAAGGGTTTCGCGATGCTTACTACCAAAGAAGCCGCCGAGCTGCTCGGCATCACTCCGCGCAGGGTGCAGGAGCTCATAAAAAACGGAGCACTTGAGGCCCGCAAGGCTTCTGGTGTATGGCTCATCGACAAAGACAGCGTCGACACGCGACTCCGCTCCGTGACCAAAACAGGGGGACGTCCCCGCCGCGGCCACGGTAAGAACGAGATCGCGTTCACCCTCATGAACCGCACGCACGAAGTCGCTCAGCTGGTCTACAGCACATCGCGAAAAGACTTTACCCACATCGGCGCCGACATCGATTACGCCCACGCCCCTATTGGAGTATTTGGCCCTAATAGCCCCATATCGCTCGACTCCTTCCGCATCTGGTGGCGCGGCCGCGGTATTCCGCTCGCACGCATTGGGCTAGCCTCCCTGCTTGCAGAAGCCGCAGTCGATGTTCCCGATGAACTCGTACAGCGAAATCTTGGCCTCTCCCTATCCGACCAGTATTGGATTAGACCCCAAGGTTCCGGTCTCGCGTGGGAAGATATTAACTTCTTCAATAACGCCTTTGATGACGTCTCGCTGTCCATTGCGCCCTTTGCCCCAGAGGGAAAAGCGGCTGCCGCAAAGCCCGATAACACGTCGGACGGCAATCTTCAAAAGTACTGGACGTGCGAGGGCGGGCGTCGAATTCTGCATAAGGCAGGAGCGCACCTGAACCAGGAACCTTATAACGAGCTGGTGGCGACCGCGCTCCACCGTCGCATCCTAAACGCCTGCGATTATGTGCCTTACTCACTCGAGGGCACGGGCACTTCCGCCCTGAGCATATGCGATGTCTTCTTAACTGATGAAGAAGAGTATGTCCCTGCGTTCTATGTAAACCAGCACGCAAACGCAGATGAACGACTAACCGACTACGAGCGATACGTAGCAAACTGCGAGGAGCTCGGGGTGACAGGCGTCAAGGATGCCCTTGACCGCATGATCGTATGTGACGACATCATTGCCAACTACGATCGTCATTGGCGCAACTTCGGCCTCGTGCGAAACGTAAACACGCAAGCCTGCAGACCTGCCCCCATCTTCGATTCGGGCTCATCGCTCTGGTGCAACATATCACTAGAGGAGCTTAGGGCGGGAGAGCACAGTTTTACCAGCGCACAATTTCATTCAAGCCCCGCCAAACAAATGTTGCTCGTCGAGGACATGGGCTGGTTTGACGGCGACAAACTCGAAGGCTTCGTTGACGAGGCAATCGAGATTCTTTCCAGAAACGACGCGCTCACGGCAAGGCTGCCATATCTAAAAGAGGCGTTAACGTGGCGCCTCGAAAGAATGATCGACATCGCTGAATGGAGTTAGCAAGGCAGCATTGCCCCGCCAACTCCCTTACCGTCCGCGCAGGGCCTTGAGCTTGGCCAGGGCATCGGGACTCAGGCGGCTGCCCAGAGTCATCTTGATTTGCGGAGCTTCCTCTGCCTCGTGAACGTCGTTATCGATCTGTTTGATCTCGTCCACCAGCATACGGCTCGAGATGCGCGTGACGCCCTTGCCCATGACGACAGCCTGGATCGTGCCGTCGCTCGATACCACGGAGCACGCGCGGCCTTCCTCACGTGCCTCGATGCAGAGCTTCTGCACCACGGTATCGGCCGAAACACCCGTCGGCGAAAACTCGATGCGCACGCCACGGGCCGGCAGATTGGGGCGTTCGCTGGAGATATTGCCCGCGCCGTCAAACACGATTACGGCCTCGTAGCGGCCCTGGGCAAACGCCGCCACGTCGTTGATGAGGGCAGTGCGCGCCATATCGTGAACGTCGCTGGAATACGGATCGTCGGAATGGTCGTACACGAGCTTTTCGTAGCGCGGCGTGCAGTGGATCACGTTGTAGCCGTCGACCACCAGCAGCTCGGGCTTATTTGAGTGCACCGTCGAGACTGGGTCGGCGATAGCCTGCGCAAACGCATTGCCGCCCACGCCGTAGGTCGCGGCCGAAACAATCGGCTTGGCCGAGCCCTCGCCAAAGCGCTTGGCCTTGGACTTGGCACGGTTCTTTTTGGACATGCGCTACTCCTCCCCCATGAGCTCGCCGGCGTTGCGGCGCAGCCACTCAAAGCACAGTGCCGTGGTCGCCTGGGCAACATTGAGGCTCTCAGTCATGCCGCGCTGGGGAAGCTTGGTCAAAAAGTCGCATTTCTCGAGCACCAGGCGCGAGATGCCGTCGCCCTCGGAGCCCATGACGAGCGCCACGCGACCCTCGAAGGGAGCATCCCAGCAACTGCCTTCGGCGTGCTCAGAGGCACCGCCCACCCAAAAGCCGGCGGCCTTAAGGTCGTCGAGTGCACGGGCGATGTTGGGCACCTGCGCGATAGGCAGATGCATGACGGCGCCGGCTGAAGTTTTGTAGCTGCCCACGGTCACGCCGGCGGCACGCTTGTTGGCGATGATGACGCCCGCGGCGCCCACAACCTCGGCGGAGCGCACGATGGCACCGAAGTTGCCGTCGTCGGTCACGTGGTCGAGCACCACGACAAGTGCCGGGCCGTCACCCGCGCGATCAAGGATATCGGCGACATCGGCATAGGGGAAGTTGCCAACCTCGAGCGCGATGCCCTGGTGAGCGCCATGGCTCGACAGCGCATCGAGCTGCGCGCGCGGCACATACTTAATGCGGACGCCCGCGGCGTTGAGGTCATCGACCAGGCGCGACAAGGCGGCATCGCGCTCCCCGCCCTCGGCAATGAGCGCGCACTTGATGGGAAAACCGGTGCGCAGCGCCTCGGCAGCAGCACGGCGACCCTCGATGAACTCACCCTTGGGAGCCTGGACAGCGTCGCGGTTGCGATCGCGCTGCGGACGCGCAGACTGAGCCTGTGAGCGCTCGCGCTGGCCCTTGGGAGCGGCAGCGCGGTCGTTGCGGCGAATCGGACGCGAGCCAGAAGCAGCCTGCTTGCCTCCACGCGATGCACGCTTGCGATTGTCGGCCATAAAACGGCCTCCTTTAAATACTTTTCAAACAGGACAAAAGAAGCGACCGCTTAAGACGAATAGCTCAAGCGGTCGGTACGGGTTTTCCAAGTGCCCGAGATTGCCGTGAAAGAGGAGCGACGCGTACTTGAGTACGCGAGCGACGGTTTGAACGGCAAGGTCGGGTGCTTGGGAAACCCGCGGGGATTAGAGAGATTTGATACGGGTGCCGGCGGCGGTATCCTCAATGGTGAGGCCCAGGTCCTTGAGCTGGTCGCGGATGGCGTCGGCCAGATCCCAGTTCTTGGCGGCACGGGCCTCGGCGCGGGCCTCGAGAATCTTGGCAGCAGCCTCGTCCACGTCGTCGCCCGTATAGGCAACCAAACCGGCGGCAACACCCAGCAGACCCAGCGGCAGCTCCACCTTGGGCTCGGGAAGCTCGACGCCAAACGTATCGAGCAGCTCGGCCAGCGTATCGGCGGCAGCCAGGACGGCGGCCTTGTCGGCAGCGTCGCCCGCCTGCTCCAGGTACTGGTTGCACTCGGTCACAAAGCCAAAGACAGCACCCATGGCACCAGCGGTGTTAAAGTCGTCGTCCATGCACTCCTTAAAGGCGGCACGGGTCTCGGCGGCCTTGGCGGCAAACGCCTCGGATGCTGCCTCATCGGCATCGGCCGTCGCATGGTTCGCGGCCCAGCGCAGGTTCTCGACCGTACCGGCAATACGCGTGAGCGAATTCTCGGCACCCTCCAGGCGCTCCCAGGAGAAGTCGAGCGGCGAGCGATAGCTCGTCTGCAGCATCAACAGGCGCAGGGCCGCGGCAGAGTGCTGCTCGAGCACCTCGGCCAGCGTAAAGAAGTTTCCGAGCGACTTGGACATCTTCTCGCCGTCAACCAGCAGCATGCCCGTGTGCATCCAGGTGTTGGAAAAGCCCTGGTGCCAGGCGCAGGTGGCCTGGGCGCACTCGTTCTCGTGATGCGGGAAGGCAAGGTCGGAGCCGCCGCCGTGGATGTCGATCGGGGTGCCCAGGTAGCGATGCACCATGGCAGCGCACTCGGTGTGCCAACCGGGACGGCCCTCGCCCCAGGGACTCGGCCAGCTGGGCTCGCCGGGCTTGGCGGCCTTCCACAGGGCAAAGTCGAGCGGGTCGTTCTTGTCCTCGTTCTCCTCGATACGCGCACCAACCATAAGGTCATCGATGTTGCGGCCCGAGACCTGACCATAGTTGGGATCGCTGCGCACGGCAAAGTACACGTCGCCGTTATCGGCGGCGTAAGCATGGCCCTGCTCGATGAGCGTCTTGATCATGGCGATCATGGGGCCGATCTCCTTGGTGGCGCGGGGGCGCACATCGGGATCGAGCACGTTGGCGGCGCGCATGACGCCGATGAACTTGTCGGAGAACTCCGTCGCGACCTCGGCGGCCGTACGGCCCTGCTCGTTGGCGCGCTTGATGATCTTGTCGTCGACATCGGTGAGGTTCTGGGCGAACGTGACCTCGTAGCCGCTCGCGATGAGCCAGCGGCGAATCACGTCAAAGTTGATGAACGTGCGGGCGTTGCCGATGTGGATGTTGTCGTAGACCGTGGGGCCGCACACGTACATGCGGACCTTGCCGGACTCGATGGGCTGGAACTCTTCCTTTTTATGGGTAGCGCTGTTATAGATACGCATTCGTTACTCCTTAACGGTTTTCTGTAGCAGGCAGACGGCCCAGGCGCCGATTCCCTCGCCCTGGCCTTCCCAACCGAGCTTTTCGGTCGTAGTGGCGGCGACGCCCACGTTTTCGACGTCAACGCCCAGGGCATGGGCAAGGTTGGCGCGCATGGCATCGCGGTGCGGGGTGATCTTGGGTTGCTGACAGGCAATGGTGCAATCGGCATCGACAAACTCGAAGCCCAGCTCGCGCGCATAGTCCATCACGCGAGCGAGCAGCACCATCGAATCGGCACCCTCATAGGCGGGGTCGGTATCGGGGAATAGCTTGCCGATGTCTCCCCCGCGGCAGGCGCCCAGAATGGCGTCGGCCAAGGCGTGCGCGAGCACATCAGCATCCGAGTGGCCCAGCAGGCCGCGCTCGTAGGGAATGTCGACACCGCCGATGATACATCGACGCCCCTCCACCAGACGGTGAACGTCGTAGCCATGGCCAATGCGCAGGTTACTGAACATGGGGAAGGTCCTCTCCCTCGGCCATGCGGCCAAGCAGAATCGCGGTTACGGGACGCAGGTCCTCGGGCACCGTCACCTTAAGGTTATCGCGCGGGCTCTGGACGCAGCGGACGCGCCCACCCATGCGCTCGACCAGCGACGAATCATCGGTACCGATAAAGCCCTCGGCAATGGCTGCAGCGTGGGCGCGCTTCATAGCATCGACGCTAAAGATCTGCGGCGTCTGCGCGGCCCAATAGAGCTCACGCGGCGGCGTCTCGACGATGTTGTCGCCATCGACGATCTTGAGCGTGTCGATCGCGGGCTGACCGCACACGACACCGTCGAGAGCACGGTCACTCACGAGCACGTCGATAGCGTGGTCGATGGCCTCGGTCGTAATGAGCGGACGAGCGCCGTCGTGGATAGCGACATATTCGAAACCCGCCGGCACCGCGTGCACGCCGGCACGGGTGGAATCCTGACGGGTATCGCCGGCATCGGCAAAGCTGATGGGCGTGTCATAGTCAAACGGGTCGATGGCCAGGCGACGCATCTCGGCACGGCGCTCGGCAGGACACACCACCACAATGTGGCCGACCTTGTCGCTACGATCGAACGCGCGGATGGACCAGCTCATGAGCGGACGGCCCGCCACGTTAACGAGCTGCTTGCCGCCGGGATTTCCAAAGCGCTGGCCGCTGCCGCCGGCAACGACCACGGCGCATACGGGCGCCATTATGCGTTCCCCTGTTTGGTACCCTTCATGCGGTACAGGGAGTCCGCAAGAATGGCAGGGTTGTTGACGCCAAAGTCGCCCAGGCGCTCCGGGTCCTCGCTGATGTCATCCATGAGCTCCTGCAGCGAGCCGTACTCGTCGACGATCTTCTCGGCCACGCCGTCGCGCACGACGGACACGCGCGAAAGCGTGCGCAGGCCCAGCGGCGTCATGACGGAGTCCTCGTCCAAGTCGTCATAGCCCAGAACTGCCGCCACGTGCTGCGGGTCGGACAGGTCCTTAGGCGTCATACGGGCAAGCTCAGCGCGAATCTTCTCGGCGTTGGCCTCAGAGGAATCGCTTGCGTAGTCGCGGATCATCAAGTCGTATTCGGTATCCATGCTGGAGCCCGCGAGCTGCTCGAGCTGCATCTGCACGAGCTTGCCCTGGTTACCCAGCTTGACGATGCAATCCTTAAGCTCGGTCTTTGCCTGTTGCATGATCTCGAAACTCGAGAAGATGCCGGTGATGTCGGCAAGCGTGACGTAGTCGTCGAGCTCAAGGGCCGTCAGGCGCAGCAGGGAGCGATCGAGCGACTGACGGGTAGTCTGGAGCGTGGCGACGAGCTGGTTGACCGAGCTCATGATGGTGGTGACGGGCTGGATCTCGTAGCTCTTGCCGTGGACGTACACGTTGACGACGGCACGACGAGCCGAAACCGAGATCACGATGGCGTCGGTGAGCACCGACATGCGAGCGGCAGTACGGTGACGCATGCCCGTCTCACTCGTGGCGAGCGAGGGATCGGGATTGAGGTGGAAGTTGGCACGCAGGATCTGGGTGAGGTCGCCATCGATAACGATGGCACCGTCCATCTTGGAGAGCTCGAACAGGCGGTTCGAGGTAAACGAAATGTTGAGCGGGAAGCCGTCGTTACCGGCGGCGAGCACGTTTTCGGTGTCGCCGACGCAGATAAGGGCGCCCAGGTGACCGGCAATGATCATGTCGAGGGCGGTGCGGATCGGCTGACCGGGGGCAGTCAGGCGGATGGCCTGTTCCATACGCTTTTGCAGCTCGTTCTTATCCAAGGCATCGCTCCCATCGTATACGCTCCATAAACGTCAATAAGTTTCTCACGGTTTGCCCCTGTGACGCCCGCAAAATCCGATGCTTACAGAATGAGCGAACACAGCTGAGAGCCCCAATCCAAATGAGCTGCTTATGTGGTAGCATCGGGATTCGCATAAATGAGGGAGTAGTCGCGTGATCGGGTTCGCCTCCGGTGGCGCGGCAAGTCAACACACTGGCCGATGCGGCCTGGCTTGCCTTAATGAACGAGACTCGTGGCTGTGCGCGCAACGCGTACGCCACGAGTCTTTTTTGTTACTCCCCCAAGAGGTACACGCGGGCCCGCCCGCAGAGAGGGAGCCAGACTATGGGACTCGCAGAGCTCGTGTTGCTCGCCGTTGGCCTTTCGATGGACGCCTTTGCCGTATCCATCTGCAAGGGCCTTGGCATGAAGAAGATCAACCTTAAGGTCGCCGTAGTGCTCGGCCTGTTCTTTGGCGGCTTCCAAGCAGGCATGCCCGTGATCGGATGGGCGCTTGGCAGTCAATTCATGAGCATCATCGGCCCCATCGACCACTGGATCGCCTTTATCCTTTTGGCCTTCATCGGCAGCAAAATGCTGTGGGAAGCCTTTACCGAAGACGAGGATGAAGACGACGGCAAGGATGCCGAGAAGATTGACCTGGGTGAGTACCTGATCCTCGCCATCGCCACCTCAATCGACGCCCTGGCCGTGGGCATCTCGTTTGCCGCGCTCTCGGTTGACATCGTGCCCGCTGTATCGCTTATCGGCGTCACAACGTTTATCTTCTCCGTCGCCGGCGTAGCGATCGGCCACACCTTTGGCGCGCGCTACGAAAAACCCGCCACCATCGTGGGTGGCGTCGTGCTCATCCTTATCGGCCTCAAGATCCTGCTGGAACACTTGGGTTTTTTGGTGCTGTAAAACACCCTTCAAAACTAAACGTCCGTATAAGGCCTCATGCAGAGTTTTGCATGAGGCCTTTTCATGCAGACTTTTGCATGTCATACTAGGATGCAAAAGCCTGCACGTTAGGAGATCGCCGTGGATACCCTTCCCATCACCACACCGCGCCAAGCTGGCATCTACGTGCGCCAGGCACGCGAGGCTCAGGGTCTCACCCGTGCCGCCCTCGCTAATAAGGCCGGTGTTTCGGAGCGCCTGCTCGCATCGCTCGAGCTGGGAGATGCCACGGGCATTCGGCTCGACAAGCTGTTGGCAATCTTCAATGCTCTCGGACTGGCGCTCGCCGCTCAAGGGGATATCGCCAAAACGAATAACGAGCAACCAGTCGACGCCCCGCATGCTGATCAACCTTGCAGCACCTCCAGACGCCATCACGCCCAACGTCTTCATCATCGCAACCGTCGCAGCACAACCATTCCGGCTCTTGCAGATGCCCCCTTTACGTCCGAGCTCTACGACAGGGCCTTCGCCGATTTCGCCATGTCCAATCTCGGAGTCTCGATTGCCGCTAGCGCACCCGCTCAAGCCGAGTCTGAAGGGAAATAGCCAATGGCCAGAACATCACTTCGGACCATTATTTGCGGCGTACCTGCGGGAACGCTCACGCAAGATGAGAACGGTCTTATCAGCTTTACCTACGATCATGACTATGACGGGCCAGCCCTATCGACCAACATACCCGTATCGAATCGCACATACGGACAACAGGTCATGAATCCGTACCTGTTTGGCCTTCTACCCGACAGCGAGGACCAACGAAAAGCGATTGCCGCCGAATTCGACGTTAGGCCCAACAATCCCGTTGCGTTGCTCAGCCATATCGGACTCGACTGTCCGGGCGGCGTGCAGTTTTGTGCCGAAGAAGATACCGACGCCGTCCTGCATCGCGCTGGCGAATACCGCCCTATAGACAACCACGAAATTGCTCTTCGTCTCAAGTCGATCAGAGATGACCGCGATGCATCGTGGATGGGTCTAGATGAAAGTTGGTCACTTGGAGGCAACCAGGGCAAGTTCGCGCTCGCGTTCATAAACGGCCGCTGGTGCGAATGCATGGGCTCCTCGCCCACGACGCATATTTTCAAAAATGGCGTTATCGGATTTAAACTCGAGGCTCTCAATGAGTTTGTCTGCATGAAAAGCGCCCAGCGCGCCGGCATCGCAACGGCAAACGTCGAATATCGTATGTTTGAGGACGAACCTGCCCTCATTGTTGAGCGCTATGACCGCGTGAAAGTCAAAGACGGAACGATCAGGCGCCTACATCAAGAAGACCTCTGTCAGGCACTTGGGGTGATGCCCGCCCAAAAGTACACGGCAGACGGCGGCCCGACCACACGCGACATTCAAGAGCTCCTCGTAAATACGAGCCACCATCAACTTAACCTGTATCTGTTTACGCAGATACTTTTCTTTAACGCCATCATCGGCGCACCGGATGCGCACGCGAAAAACTATTCCCTGCTCCTTGGAAACGACGGCGCAGCCATGATGGCTCGAATGTACGATGTCGCGTCGGGTTTGGCGTATGAGCGCATGCGCCGCCGGGCGCGCCTTGCCATGAGCGTTGGCGGCGAAAATCGTGTGGGGTGCATCGGTCCAGGCGCTATCCGCCGATACCACGGTATGGGCGACCCCACGCTGGAGGCGACGCTCACCGATGCCGGGCTATCCGAGAAGTTTTGCTTTGCGACCATGATGGACCTCGCCTACGAGGTACCCATTTGCATGGAAGAGGTCATGGACGAATACGCCGACCTGCCCGGCATGGCGGACCTGCGCGAGCATATGCTCGGCCCCGTCCGCGAAAACTGCCAGCGCGCCCTCGACCTCATCAGGGCAGAAATGGACTAGGTGGCCGTAATTTCGCAATTATCAAACAAAAGAGAGGGGGCACCCGTCGCAAAAGACCGGGTGCCCCCTCTCATAATGTCATTTGCAATCCGCTAGCACGTGACTCGGACTGCTGCTAGCGCAACCTTTACGCAGCGAGGCGCTTGAGGACGTCGATGAGCAGCTCGTAGAAGCGCTCGGCAGAAGCGAGCTCCATGCTCTCGTCCGGGGTATGGACATCGGAGAGCGTCGGGCCCACGGCGATGGCGTCCAGGCCGTGCAGAGCCTCGGCAAACAGGCCGCACTCAAGGCCGGCGTGAATGGACTCGATGCGCAGCTCGGAGCCAAAGAGCTCTCGATAGCTCTCGACAAAGACTTCGCGGACCGGCGAATGCTCGGCATAGCTCCAGCCGGGATACTCAAACTCAAACTTGGCGTCGAAGCCCAGGACATCGGCCAGCGTCTGCAGACGGTCCTTGAACTCGTTCTGCAGCGAGGTGATCGAAGAGCGCGGGGACAGCATAATCTTGACCTCGTCATCGGAGGTGGCGACCACGCCGATGTTGGAGGAAACCTCGACGGAGCCGTCGGTGGCGACGTTGCGGCGAATCACGCCGTTAGGGGCAAGGCGCAGGGCGCGGATGAGGGCAAGCGCGGACTTCTGGTCCATGGCCTCAACCTCGGCGTCGTCGGCAATCTCGACGGTGCAAGTAAAGCCGGGGTCGAAGACCTCGAGCTCGGCAGTGACGTCGGCGATGATGCCCTTTGCGATCTGGGCCGCGGCCTCGGCGGCAGCGTGGTCGGCGTAGACCAGAACAGCCTTGCACTCACGGTTGATGGCGTTGTCCTTGGTGCCGCCGTTAAAGCTAACGATGGCGGGCTCGCCGGCAACCATCAGGCGGTCGATGATGCGGGCCATGATGAGGTTGCCGTTGCCGCGCTCCAGGTTGATATCGCTGCCGGAGTGGCCGCCCAGCAGGCCGGAGATGTCGAGCGTGAGGGTGCTACCGGTCTTGTGCTCGCGCGCGATCGGGCAGGTGTAGGTAACGACGACGCCGCCGGCACAGCTGACGGTGGCAACGCCCTCTTCCTCGGAGTCAAGGTTGATCATGGTGCGGGCGCTAATCTGGGACTTGTCGAGCGTCTCGGCGCCGACCAGGCCAGTCTCCTCGTCGGTGGTGAACACGCACTCGAGGGCCGGATGGGTAATCGAATCGTCGTTGAGCACGGTAAGCATAAGCGCGACGGCAATACCGTTGTCGGCGCCCAGAGTGGTGCCGTTAGCGGTGAGGACGCCGTCCTTGACGACCAGGTCGATACCATCGGTCGTAAAGTCGTGCTCAACGGAGCCCAACTTGTCGCACACCATATCGATGTGGCCCTGCAGCATCACGGTCGGGGCATTCTCGGCACCGGCAGATGCGGGCTTGCGAATGATGACGTTGTAGACCTCGTCCTGGTACACATCGAGACCGCGCTCCTTGGCAAACGCAACCAGGAAATCGCTGATGCCCTTCTCGTTGCCAGACCCACGGGGGATCGCGCTGACCTCCTCAAAGAAATGGAACAGCTGGGCGGGCTCGTAGCCGGTAATCTTGTAGTCCATGGTGCCTCCTTGGCGCAACTGGTTAGACAGTAAGACATGCGACTTGTATATTCCCAGACTTTGCGTGCATAAACCAGTCGAAAACGCCGAGCGCCCTCGCATCATCGGCTAACGGTGGACCGTATAGCGTAACGGTCACAACTTCCGCAGCCCTACAAATCGAGGCGCCCTTTCCGGAGCGCCTCGATTGCGCGTATCAAATTGTCGCCACGCCCTACAGCGCGCCGGAACCGGCTTGCATCATGCCGCCGGGGCCCGAGGTCACGCCGCCGCTCACGGGCGCGGCGTTGCCGGTGTGCGGTACCGCCGGGGCGGTATCGCCACCAAGCGTGCCCGCCGGACGCGGTGCCGGGATCTCGCCCGTGCCGCGGCTAAAGACAAACTTGCCATCGGCCACGTCGCACAGGACGGTATCGCCCTCGCCCCACTCGCCAGCCAGCAGTTCCTCGGACAGCGGATCCTCGATGAGCTTTTGGATGGCACGACGCAGCGGACGCGCGCCGTTGGTGAGGTCGGTACCCTCCGCCACAATCTTGTCGTAGGCCGCATCGGTAAGCTTGATGTTCATGCCGTTTGCGATCAGGCGCTGGCGCAGATCGTCCACCAGCAGGTGCGCAATCTTGGTCAGGTTCTCGCCCGAGAGCTTCTGGAACACCACGATGTCGTCGATACGGTTGAGCAGCTCGGGGCGGAACAGGCGCTTGAGCTCGCCCATCGCGCGGCCGCGGATCTCACTCGAGGTGAGGCCCTGCTCGCCGGTGGTGCCAAAGCCAACGCTCGCATCCTGCGCGATCTCGCGGGCGCCCACGTTTGACGTCATGATGATCACCGTATTGCGGAAGTCGACCGTCTTGCCCTGGCTATCGGTCAGACGGCCCTCCTCCAACACCTGCAGCAGGATATTGAAGATGTCGGGGTGCGCCTTCTCGATCTCGTCGAACAGCACGACCGAGTACGGGTGACGGCGAACAGCCTTGGTGAGCTGGCCGCCCTCGTCGTGGCCCACATAGCCCGGGGGGCTACCGATGAGCTTGGAGACCTCGAACTCACTGCCAAACTCCGACATATCGAAGCTGATGAGCGCGTCCTTGCTGCCAAAGAGATACTCGGCGAGCGTCTTGGCGAGCTCGGTCTTGCCTGTGCCGGTGGGACCAAGGAAGATAAAGCTGCCACCGGGACGACGCGGGTCCTTGAGCGGCGAGCGGCTGCGGCGCACGGACTTGGCGACGGCCTCGACTGCCTCATCCTGGCCGATGATGCGCGTCTTGAGCACGCTTTCGGTCTGCAGCAGGCGCCGGCTCTCGCTCTCGGTGAGCGAGGAAACCGGCACGCCCGAGGTCACGGACACGATGTCGGCAATCTGGGAGACATCGATGGTGAGCGGGCTGGCGTCGAGCTCGGTCGTCCAGGCAGCCTTGGCCTCGGCGAGCTCAATCTCGGCAGCCTTTTGCTGCTCGGTGATCTCGGCGGCCTTGTTCATGTCGTCGCTCTCGGTGGCCTCCTGCGCGGCGGCCTTAAGCTCCTCCACGCGATGCTCGGCCTCGCGCACCGGCTCGGGCGCGCGGTTGGCGGCGATGCGGGCGCGGGCGCCGGCCTCGTCAATGAGGTCGATGGCCTTATCGGGCAGGAAGCGATCCTGGATGTAGCGGTCGGAGAGGTTCGCGGCGGCCTCGATAGCACCCTGCGTATAGCGCACATGGTGGTGCTCCTCGTAGCGCGGCTTGAGCGCGGTCAGGATCTTGACCGTGTCCTCGACGCTCGGCTCCTCGACATCGATGGTCTGGAAGCGACGCTCGAAGGCCGGGTCCTTGGTGAGGTACTTGCGGAATTCCTCGGCCGTGGTGGCGCCGATAATCTGGAAGGCACCGCGCGCGAGCACGGGCTTGAGCATGGAGCTCGCGTCGATGGAGCCCTCGGCAGAGCCGGCACCGATGATGGTGTGCATCTCGTCAATAAACAGGATGACGTCGTCAGCTTCGGTGGCCTCCTGGATCACGTTCTTGAGGCGCTCCTCAAACTCACCGCGATACTTGGCGCCCGCAACGAGGCCCGGCAGGTCGAGCGTCCAGATGTTCTGGTTCATGAGATTCTCGGGCACGTTGCCGGCAGCGATCTGCTGCGCCAGGCCCTCGACGATGGCCGTCTTGCCCACGCCGGGGTCGCCCAGGATAAGCGGGTTGTTCTTGGTGCGGCGCGAAAGGATCTCCATCATGCGCTGGACTTCCTTTTCGCGGCCAATCACGGGATCGAGCTCGCCGTCGCGCGCCTTTTGAGTGAGGTTGGTGGCGAACTGCTTGAGCGTGTCGGTGCCGCTCCCCTTTTGCTGAGAGGCATCCGAGCCGCTAAAGAACGGCAGGCCCGCACCGGGACGACCAGCACCGGCGCCGGCGAGCGGACGCTTCTTGTCCTGGTCCTTGGCGGTGAGTTTCTCGATAGCCTTTTTGATGGAGGCGGACGACACACCCAGGCGCATGAGGATGTCCATGGCCATGCCGTTGCCCTCTTCGACGATACCGATGAGCAGGTGCTCGGTCGACACGTAGGTCTGGTTGTTCTCACGCGCCACGCGGAATGAACGCTCCATCACGCTAATGACGAGCGGCGTAAAGGCGAGCTTGGCCGCCTCGGTCTCCTCACTGGGCTCGGGAACCGTGGTCTGGACCTCCTTGAGGGTGTCCATGATGTCGTCGTAGGAGATATCAAGCGAGCGCAGCGCCTCGGCAGCGATGCCCTCGTCCTCCTTGGCGAGTGCGAGCAGCAGGTGCTCGGTGCCCACCTTATTTGAGTGCAGATCGAGCGCCTCCTGTTTGGCCATCGACATGACCTTGCGCGCTCGATCGGTAAATCTATCTAACATGCTCGTTTCCTTACATGAGTTCATCGAAATCAAAACGCCCGCCCGTCGGCGGCGCTTTTGTCTCTTTACCCACAGGTTGTCTATGTTAACAGCTGGAGGAATATCTATAAACCCGGCTCACATGAATGCAGGTTATGACCGCATCGCGGGACTCACCGCGCGATGCGCGACAGGCGCCCCGCAAGAGAAACCCTAGGCGTCTTTCACCACGTCGGGACTCGTCGCACGCGATGCGCGATAGGCATCGGCCTCCTTGGAGACGCGTTCGAGCAGCTCGGATGTATCGACGCCCTCGACTTGCGCGACCGTTTCCACCGTCTGCATGGCGACCGCCCTCAGGTACGCGCACGCGCTGTCCCCCGGCTGCTCGAGGTCTATCTCCTCGCCGCCCTCCCGGGCAAAGCCGACCGCCATCACAAAGCCCATGATGCCCGAGACCAGAAAGCCCACCGCAAAGCTCGAATCTGCCTTGAGCTCTTCTCCGTCGGGGTGGACGATCTCTCTCACGCGGTCGATGATGATCGTATGGATGCCCTGCACGACCTGCTCGGCGGCACCCGCCCTCATGGTGATGACGATGCGCCGCAGCAGGCAGCGGACGTCGCGCCGGTCGAACGCCGAAAGGTCGCCCTCGCTCGAAAAATGCCAGAGGGCATCGGTGATGAGCTCGTTATCCTGCAGCAGCTGGGCTATGGCGATGGCGACGAGTTCATCGAAATCGTGAAAATAGTAGTAAAACGTTCCGCGATTGCACTGGGCGGCGCGGGTCACCTCGCCAACCGACAGCTCGAAGATGCTGTTGTTCTCGATGAGCTCCCAAAACGCCTCGATGATACGGGTGCGTGCATCGGGCGCATCGGCGTCCTTACGCGGTCTCGCCATGCGCCTCACCGCACCCCTGCGCCTTGGCGTTCATGATGAGCATCTGAAGACGGTTCTCCACGTTGGCGAAGCTCACGTCGGGATCGTAGTCGAGCGGCAGGAACTGCGCCGTGGGATACTGCTCCTTGAGCGCATGGATGAGCCCGCGCCCCACGACATGGTTGGGCAGACACCCGAACGGCTGCAGGATCACGAAGTTGCGGCAGCCGCGCTTGGCGTGCTCGAGAATCTCCGCCGGAATCAGCACGCCCTCGCCCGCATCGAACGTATGGTGCAGGATCTTATCGCTCGCGCGCACGAGCTCGGGCATGCGCGTCGGCGGCTCGTAGAGCGGGCTCGCCGCGCCCAGGCGGTCGCAACGGTCGTGCGCGAGCTCGAACAGGTTGTCCGCCGTGGCGTACCAGGCCTTTTCGGGCAGCGACAGGTCGACGTGGAACTCGCGCGACTGCGCATGCTTGTAGAAATAGGTCTTGCGGATCACGTCGGTCATGCGCGCCTCGATGACCTCGAGCCCGTTGTCCTCGAGGTAGCGCTCGATCTCGTGGTTGGCGCCGAGATGGAAATTGAGCAGGTACTCGCCCACGATGAGAACGGTCGGATGCGGGTTCGAGCGGTCGTACGGAACGGCGTCCATGATCGCAAGCGCGCGTTTGAAGCCCGTCGCCTGGCCTCTCAGCCCGGAGCGCTCCATGCCCTCGATAACCTCATCGAGCGCGCGGTCGAACGCAGCGTCCGCCGCGCCCTTCTCGAGCTCGTAGGGACGGATGCGCCTAAGCATGGCCTCGAGGGCATCGATCATGGGAAGACCGTAGGCGATCTGGATGCTCGGGCCAAGGCCGAGCTTGAAGCCCGGATGCGCATTGTGGGCATCGACGTCGTCGTTGGTGAGCACCGGGACATAGTCGTATCCCGCGTCGTCGAGCGCGCGGCGCAGCAGGGGCATGTAGTGCGTCAGGCGGCAGTCGCCGATATACTTGCCAGTCACCACGGCGACGTCGTGCGGGTCGTACTTACCGCTCTCGAGTGCCGCGAGCGCCTCGCCGATCACGATTTGCGCGGGGAAGCAGATGTCGTTGTGCACATAGCGTTTGCCCAGGCGGATGGCATCCTCGCGCCCGATATCAAGGGCCTCGGCGCGCACGCCCTGATTGCGCATCGCCGCGGTCATGAGCCTGCAGAACGCATGGGAGGTGTTGGGGACCAGCGCGATCTTGTCGTGCCGGTCGCGCTTGGTGTACTTGACCTTATACGGGTCGTCGAGCGGATGGACCGCGTGCACCCGGGCGCCCTCGGCACGCTCCTCCGCGCGACGACGGTTGACCGACTCGATAAACGAACGCACGCGAATGTCCATGGGACCGGCGACGTCGCTCTCATCGAGCTTGATCATCATCGGAACCTTGGAGCCCATCTCGCCCATCATGCGCGCGATCTCGTCGGTGAGATACGCATCGTGGCCGCAGCCGAAGCTGCCCATCTGCACGAGCTCGAGCTCGGGCGTCGATGCGACGATGACCGCGCACGACAGCATGCGCGCATGGTAGTTGTTCACGATGTCGATGCGGCTGTTGGAAAGATCGACGTTGCAGACCCCCGGCACCGCATCGGGCGTCAGCACGGGGATGCTGCGCTCAGAGAAGAGCTTGGGCAGCCCGTGGTTGACCAGCGGGTCGTTGTGGTACGGGCGCGAAGCGATCACCACCGCGTAGCCGCCGTCCTCGTGCACGTTCTCGAGCACCTGCCTGCCGCGCAGCTGCAGCTGGTTCTCAAACGTCTCCTGCGCGCGGTCCGCCTGCTCGGTCGCCTTGGCAACCAGGTCGGCATCGATATCGAAGGTCTCCTTGCACCACGCCTTGAGCTGGCGGTTTCGGTCGCCCTCGTCGTACCAGTGGAACAGCGGCGTATCGAACGGAACGCCGAAACGCTCCTCCGGGTTATCGGAATTGCGCATCACGTAGGGGTATCCCTTTACGACGGCGCACATCCACTCGCTGGTAGAGGCGGTGTTTTCGGTGGGCACCGTCGTGATGACGGGCATGAAGATGCGGTCGACGCCGGCGTCGACGAGATTGCGGATGTGCCCGTGGACGAGCTTGGCCGGGAAGCACACGGTGTCGGATGTGACGTGCGCCAGACCGCGCTCGTACATCGCCTTGGTGCTGCGTCCCGAGACGCGCACCTTAAAGCCGAGCGTGCTGAAGAACGTCGACCAGAACGGCATGGTGTCCCAGAACTCGAGCACACGGGGAATGCCGATCGTGACATCGCGCCCCCCGCTGACGGGAACCGTGGGGTACGACTCGAACAGCAGCTTCTCGCGGTCGACAAAGAGATTGGGGGCAGCCGCGGTCCGGTCGCGCCCCGTGCCGGGTGCCTGTGCCTCGCAAGCACCCTGCGGACGCAGCTCCTCCGCCGCGGGAACCTCGCGCACGAGCTCATCCCATGAGATGGCGCCGCCGCGCGGGCAGCGATTGCCCGTGACGTAAAGCGAGCCGTCGCCAAATGCCACGACCGCGCGCTGGCAGCGGTTGTTGCACCGACGGCAGGTAACGCCGCCGAACTCGCGATGCTCGAAGCGCTCCACGGCATCGAGCCCGATAAACGACGTGCCGGCGTCGCCCTTGCGGCATTCCTCGCGCGCGAGCAGGGCGATACCGATAGCGCCCATCAGCCCCGGGTGGGGCGCACGCGTGACGGGTTTGCCCAGATACTGCTCGAATGCGCGCAGCACCGCGTCGTTTCGGAACGTGCCGCCCTGGACGACGACTTTGTCGCCCAGACGGTTGAGATTTGAAACGCGAATGACCTTGGTGAACACGTTCTCGATAATCGAACGGCAGAGACCGGCCATGATGTCGCCCGGACCCTTACCGCGCCGCTGCTCGGAAACGACGCTGCTGTTCATGAACACCGTGCAGCGGCTGCCGAGAACGGCGGGGGCTTTGGACGAAAATGCCTCGGTCGCGATATCCTCAACGGCTATTCCGAGGTTTTTGGCAAAACCCTCGAGGAACGAGCCGCAGCCCGCAGAGCACGCCTCGTTGACGACGATATCGGTCAGCACGCCGTGGTTGAGCCAGATGGCCTTCATATCCTGTCCGCCGATGTCGAGCACGAAGGTCGCATCGGGAACGCATGCGCACGCGGCGCGGGCGTGCGCGACCGTCTCGACCGTATGGTAGTCGGCGTGGAACGCGCGCGCGAAAAGCTCCTCGCCGTATCCCGTGGTGCCCACGGCATCGATCGCAAGCGTGACTCCCGCTGTCTCCCAGCGGTTCTTCAAGCTGACAAGACCCTGTTGGGCGACGTCGAGCGGTCTGCCGTTATTAGACGCGTAGAACGAATCGACAAGCTCACCCGCCTCATCGACCAGGGCGAACTTGGTCGTCGTGCTCCCCGAATCGATACCGAGCGCCACACGCACCGTCTCTCCGGGCGCATACGCATCCGGACCCTTTGCCGGCGTCTCTTTGCCATGGCGTGCCGTAAAATCCGCCTGCTCGGCAGGTGTGGCAAAAAAGGGCTGGGCAAGACGTCCCTCCCCGCTTGCGGGCGCGACCGTCTCGAGCTTATCCAGCCGGACAAAAGCGTCGGGAAGGTCGATCGGTTGGGACGATGCGAACATGTCGGTCAGCGACAGGGCGGCACCGCGCGCGACCATGATCTGCGGATCGCGCGGGACGATAACCTGATCGTCCGATAGATTCAGTTGCTCCCGGAACACGCGGACCAGTGTGGGGTTGTAGGCGAGCGTACCGCCCTCGAAGATTACCGGCGGCTCGATGTCGATACCCTGGGCCAGACCGCCGATCGTTTGGCGGGCGACCGCGTGAAGCGCCGAAAGCGCCAGGTCGGTGGTAGGAATGCCCTCGTTGAGCAGCGGCTGGATATCGGTCTTTGCGTACACGCCGCAGCGGCCCGAGACCTCGTGGACGGTCGTTCCCCGGCTTGCGAGCTGCTCGAACTCGCCCGATTCGGTGCCGACCCCCATGAGCTTTGCCATCTCGTCGATAAATGCACCGGTACCGCCTGCGCACGAGCCGTTCATGCGCATGTCGGCAACCTCGATGTCTCCCTTATCGTTGGTGCGGAAGAAGATCATCTTGGCGTCTTGGCCGCCCAGCTCGATGGCGCAGCGTGTCTGCGGATAGAACCTGCTGATCGCGAGCGCGTTGGCGACCACCTCCTGAACGTACGAGGCGCCCAGCGCGGTCGCGATATCGCGCGCACCCGAGCCGGTCACCGCAACGCGCAGTGACTCATGGGGAAAGCGCTCGGCGAGCTCGCCGAGCATGGCGCGCACGCTCGCTGTCTGACACGCCCCGTGGCGGCGATATCCCCACCACGCCTCGGTCATATCCTCGTGCATCGCGTAAACTTTGGTCGTCGTCGACCCTACGTCCAGTCCTACTAGCAACGCCATAATGCTCCGTCTCTCGCATTTTTCCCGCTAGAGATATACCACTCTACGTAATACAACAGACTGTTGTATTTAAACTCCGTATAAAAAGCGGCTGCCGAAACGCTTCAGCAGCCGCCGAATGCACCAACAGATTGTTCTGCGCGCTAGCACGTCGGGCAACGGAGCAGCACGGGCCCTCCGGTCATGCGCACCGCTCACGCCCGCGATGTCGCCGAGAGAGCTATCCACGCTTAGGGCTCCAACCAAGCAAGTCGCCCGCGCTCAGCAGATCCCTAAGCGAGCTACTCGCACTCAGGAGCCATAGCCTGCTCCAAGAGCTCGGCATGCTCCTCCTCGAAAACCGTCCCCACAGGGAAGGCGCGACGGAAGACGAAGCGGGAAATCGGACCGGCTACCAAAAGGTTCCACGGCAGCGCCATCACAAAATTATGCGGGATGTTGATCATCCAGATCGCGGGCACGGAATACAGGTTCGCAAGGATGCCGCCGGGCATGTGCGTCAGACCCTCACAGGCACCGTACAGCGACATGATGATGACCATGGGAACGACCATGCAGGAGCTGACGGCGAGCGTCATGGCAAGTGGCGAGCTCTTGCCCGGCGTGACCAAGTACTTAAAGGCGAAACCCTTGGCGAGCGGGCTGGCGACGAACCAGTCGCAGCACATGGCAAAAATGTAGGCAACGGGGAAGCCGAGCCACGCAGTGGCAACGACCTCGCCGTTGATGGCCCCGTGCTGCAGGGCAACGTTGTAGATGCTCATCCAGAGCACCATGCAAAAGCACATGATAAAGGTGAACAGCAGGCTCTCTCGTTTGTTGATAGGCATAAAGGGCAGATTCCTCTCTGTGTTGTACCGCGGCGCCACGCAACAAAAACGGGCGGGCAAGATGGAGCTGTTGGAACTTCATCTCGCCCGCCCGTGGTACGCGCGTCTGCGACTACTTATGTGGTGGAACCAGCCTAGCACGAAACGCATGCGCTTCGTAAGCGTTGAGTTTATGAAGATGCAGGGCACCGATAATCCCCCGACCCCATAAGTTGCGGTGGAATACGGACTGTTTTGACCCTTTAAGCAGCAATTCAGTCCCTATTTCACCGCAACTCATTTGGTGCAAAGTAACCTGTCCCCCTTGTACCAATTAGCTGGTGTGGCGCCAGCGAGGGTCGGTGAGCGTACGCGCCACACCCAGTCCAACGGGCAGAAACGCTACGATGAGCACTGCGCGCACAAACCAACCGAGCATATTGACCGTGTCGAAGGTGCACATGTAATACATCGAGCGATACAGATACAAGCCCGGCACCATAATGACAATCGAAGGCACCGTGAGGGCGATGCGCGGGTAGGTGAGCTTGACTTCAGCCAAGCTTGCGAGCAGCCCCGATACCAGCGCGCCGATAAACGCTGCTGCCTCGGGAGGCATTCCCGTGCTGAGGCCCAGGAAGGGAATCATCGTCGGCGCATCGACAAGGGTCAGACGCAGGGTATTGGACACGGCGCCGATCAACCCAGCTGCCGCGGCCATCTTTACCGGGCTGTTGAACATCACCGAGAAGCCGAATACGCCAACGAAGCTCATCACCACGCGCAGGAGCGTAAGGGCAAGCGGCGAAAGGCCCAGTGGGGCAAAGTCGTCCGGCGCCAGGCCAACACACTCGGCAACCATCCAACCTACGAGGGTCGCCATCACAATAATCGATACGGCATATGAAAGGCGCTCGATACCGCTTCGCATGTCGAGCTTAGCGATGTCGAGGCCTGCCGTAATGAGTGGAAAGCCGGGAATCACAAAGAGCATGGCGTCGATATAGCCTTCTTGGTGCGACATTGCCCCCGGTATGACCTGGCCAAGGCCGAGCAATGCCAGCAGATACGAAACGCAAGCGAGCGCAACGCCGGTCGTCAGCGCGCTGAACTGACCAAGGCCTTGCTTGAGAATATGGGAGCGGGCAAAGTTGCCGACACCCGCGCCCACGAACGCGCAGGCCATCTCGATAGGGCCGCCGCCGAGCAAAAAAACGAAGGCGCCACAGGCGCAGGCCGCCGCAAGGCCCTGTTGCCAAGGCGCGTAATCAGGTTTTGAACTCTCAACGGTCTTGAGCATCTCGTGATACTCGTGCACCGTGAAGCGACGACCATAGGTCTCGATTTCCTTGAGGAAACTCTCCATCATCCAAATGCGATGGGTATTGACGCCCGTTGTGGGCAAGCTGACGACCTCATTAAAGCAGTGACCATCTTCGATGCAGGTGCACTCAAACGACAGAAGACTTAAGTCAACGTGGATGGTGACACCGAGTACGGCGGCAACACGATTCATGGTATCGCGCACGCGCCAGGCACCCGTTCCGCTTGCCAGCATAAGCATGCCGGTGCGGCAGATGATGGATGATTTATCGGTGAGCGGCGCATCGACGGCAAGCTCATCGCCTGCCGTCACGATCTGGTGCCAGTCAGTTTTCATATGGAGCGCGCCGGCACGGACACCGTGGTGCATGGGGGCTCTCGAAAGCAGCGAGTCAAGGCGCGAAGGCTGTGAGGGCTCCGCCGATTCGCCCTCGTCCTCGTCGGGCTCTTCATCGACCAGATCAAAGGAATCAAGCGGCGCTGGCTCGCGACGGTCGATCAGCTCCTCGTCCTCATCATCAAAGTAATTGAACTGATCGAGCATGTCCTCTTCGATTGAACGCTCGCTCGCGTCGTCCATATAGACGCTCCCTTCCTACCGACTAACCCCCATCCTAGGCAGCAACGGCTAAAGGAAACATAAAAGAGACGGCTGTCATGCGAACCATGCGCGCAATAGCCGTGGGTAGTCGTTTAATAACGTCCCCAATGACTACCAGTAACTCGACAAGGACTGTCCCCAAGTGCCGGCAGAGACGATATGAGCAGGACATAAAAACATTGAGAGCCCCTGCTGCATGAAAGACCGCGGATCAGGCCGACAATGGTGAGTGTCTAATTCAGCCGCGGCGG
>JAGZDZ010000002.1:0-130806 GCA_018368535.1 Collinsella sp.
GAAGTGTCCATCCTCGCAGTATCCGGTTCTCAAGGTGCACGCTTTGCGGCTCATCCGGTTCGACCGGGCCGCGCGGCAAGGAGATATATTGCCAGACCGGAGGGGCCCCGCGGGCGGGAATCGCACACTCCATATTTTGTTCACAAATGAATAGGTTCCTCAGTCGCATCACTGAGGTTAAAACTGAAGCATTGGCTTCTGATATTGGCGATGACCAGCTGTTTTATGAGTATTGAGACCTCGGTCATCTCTGGAGCGCTACTTTACTCCAAAGGCATCAGCTATTTGTTTCCCATCGGTAAAAGGCGGGTTTTGTTCGCCAAGCGTTCTTATATATAGATAGATACGGGTTCGAACCCATGAAAGGGCGACAAAAAAAGACAGCCAACCGAAGTTGACCGCTTTCTATTCTATGCTGGAGCATCCAGAGGGTGCTTCCGAACTCGTTTTCTCGCTGCCATTCATGCTTTCGAAGCATCTTTCGACCTTCGCAGTCTCATGTTTTGAGGATCTGCCGTGTTTATCACTGTTATCAATGAGTGTGTGGAAGTGATCCTCATACAGATTCATGCGATCCGCCAGAGAACTGAGAAGCATCTTTCTGCAGCCCTCGTTGTCTATCCTCGCATCTCTCAGGTCTTCCGGAAATTCACAAGCAGTCTTAGGGTCAATTTGTTTCTGCTTTCAGAGACTTGTTTGAGAGTTTTTAAAGACAGTTCAAAACAATAAGCGAGACACCATAAAGCAGAGCAAGATGTGCCGGATAGAAAATGTAGAAGAAATATTTCAGCTTCAGCCCTCGCTTGCCATTATAAAGATTGATAAGCAACAACGAAATTATCGCGGCAGCAACATCAGGATTAAAAATATTAGCTGTAGTGAACTCAAATCCGCCGCCAATTATATGGCATGACGAAAGGAGCACTGCACATACTGCAGCAAAGAACATCTTAGCTTTGCTGTCGTGGAATAAATAGAATGCAGCCACAAGCAGAATGCCATACGCACCGCCATCCAGCTTAGTGTATTCAGCTGCCAGTGCTGTCAAAACAATCAGAGCAATTTCTGCAATGTGCCTCTTCCATTTTGAAAGACTTTGTATCTTTTCCAGAATAATCAAAAAGACCAAGGAAAGCAGGAGCTCATACATAACATTCTGTTGCCGAAGGTCAAATAGCTGCCCGGTTTGAACGAAATCGTATATGGGCTCCGCAATGATTGCGAAGACAAGCATATTTCGCAGGTACTTCTTTATGTCATGAGTATGCAAAAATCCCTCAACTATCAAAAAGCAAAATAAGGGAAATGCAATTCTGCCAAGAACATGAAGCACATCCGAAGCCTCGCTTAGAATCGCCCACTGCTCGTCTGATATCTGATTGTACGATGCGTGAGTCATGATTCCATTGGTCAGGACGATCCTGCTTACATGATCGAGAACCATCGAAATGGCCGCTATTATCTTTAATGTGCTGCCGCTAATTCCGTATCTGTCTGTTTTCATTTCGTTTTCCTTTCTTTGGGTGGGCCGTCGGGGGTTCAGCCTGCTCCGCAGGCGGCCGCTGCGGCGTTCCGCGCCCCGACGGGTTCGAACCCGTGCACCGGCAACAAAAAAAGCGACCAACCGGAGTCGATCGCTTTCTATTCTATGGTGGGCCGTCAGGGGTTCGAACCCTGGACCTTGGGATTAAAAGTCCCCTGCTCTGCCAGCTGAGCTAACGGCCCGCGGGTGGCATTGTACCACGGTCTGGGACTATTCCCAACTCCATTGGCCGTTCTGGAAAATCACAACTTCACGTCCATCAGGCGTAATGCCCGTAATATCGATGTCGTCCGTGCCGATCATAAAATCGACGTGCGTGCTCGAGACGTTAACGCCATGCTCCAGGAGCTCCTCCTTGGACATGTCATACCCACCCTCGATGCATTCGGGGAAACCGACACCTAGCGCGAGATGGCAGCTAGCGTTCTCGTCATAGAGCGTATCGTAGAACAGAACACCACTTTCGCGGATCGGCGTGTTCTTGGAAATGAGCGCGACCTCTCCCAGGTGAGCAGCGCCCTCGTCAGTATCGATGATACTTGCGAGCGTTGCCTTGCCCACGCGGGCGTCGTAGTCCACCACGCGGCCGCCCTCGAACTTAATCCAAAAATCTTCGACCTTATTGCCGTGATGGATGAGCGGCATGGCCGAGTACACGATACCGTCGGCGCGCATGCGATCGGGCGAAGTGAAGACTTCCTCGGTGGGAATGTTGGGGAAGAAGGGGTGCCCATCGGGCGTCTTGCCCTTGCCGCCGGCCCACTCGTGACCTTTCGTCATGCCAATCGTCAGATCGGTTCCATTTGCCGCGTTGTAATGCAGGTAGTCGAAACGATTGTCGTTCAGGAAGCGCAGGTTCTTTTCGAATGCGGCGTCATGGAGTTCCCAGTCGCTCTCTGGGTCCTGGCCATCGGCGCGCGCGGTGTGCAGAATCGCATTCCACAGCTTATAGATTGCAACCTCATCGGCGTCTCCCGGGAACACCTCGTGCGCCCAAGCCACGACCGGAGCGCCGGCGATGCACCACGGATTGATGTTGTAATCCAGTCCACGGCGGAAAACTTTGCACTGCGTATTCCTCGCCTTTGATGCCGCGGCCGGCTTGGCTGGATCGATGCCCTTGAGGGCCGCAGGATCCGCACCTTCGATAAAGACAAAGCAGGCACCATCCTGGGCCAAGGAATCCAGCTGCATGCGCTTCCACTCGGGTGTCTGCTCAAAATAGCTTTTCTCGACATGCTCGTACGTGAGCCTCGTCACGGCATCATCGGCCCAAATGACCGTCACGTGGCCGGCGGCGGCAGCATAGGCCTCCGCGACCACCACGCGCGCAAACGGCGCGCACTCGACCGGAGACTGAACGACGACCTCCTGGCCGGGCTTGACGTTTACGCCCTTGCGGACGACCAGGCGCGCGTAGTTTTTAATCTTGGGCTCCAGGGCCTTCATGCCCTCCAGAGCCTCTTCGACCGTCAGGGCAGCTCGAATCATGTGCCACTCCATCTATCTATAGAACAGTAAAAAGGCGCGCCGCAAAAACGACGCGCCTTATATCTTAGCGATAAGTATGTATGCAAACGCTACTTCTTCTTGGAGTCCTTCTGGTCCTCCTCGGCAGCCGCGCGCTCAATAAGAGCGTTGAGCTTGTTCTCGGACATGCCCTCGGCCTGCGCGCGGTACATGTTGCGCAAGGGACGAATACGAGCGAAGTCGTAGATAAAGTCACCTAGGATGATGACATAGGACAAAACGATGCCGACCATCTGGACAGGGCTGGACACCATGCCAGCGGGAGCGAAGTACAGCGAGGCCCAAATTGCCACGACGAGCACCATGCCAATGGCGAGCACAATCCACCAGATGCGACGGCGCTTGGTGTAGTCCTCGTCCTGCTTGAGGAGGATATTCGACACCGTATAGATGCGGTCCTCCTTGGCGCGCTGCTTGGCCTTGCGGGCGCGCTTCTCCTCTTTAGAGAGGCCCTCGAGGTTCTCGCCCTTCTCGAGCTCTTTGCGGCGTGCCTTAGACGAAGCCGGCACGATGCGAACGGAGCTCGCTGCTTGGCGGGCGGGCTTAGCAGATGCGGCAGACTTGCGCGCAACCCCGGTAACTTCGTGGGATTGCGTGCGCTTGTTCGTGGCGCTACGGGTACTCACTTATGCGTTCTCCTTCATGCTTGTGAACTGGGAGCCGGTGATGATCTGGAAGGCCTCGCGATAGCGCTCGGACGTGCCATCGATGACTTCGGCGGGCAGGTGCGGGGTCTCCCCCGTCATATCCCAGTTGGCCTTGAGCCAATTGCGGACGAATTGCTTGTCGTAGCTAGGCTGGATCTTGCCCTCCTCGTAGCTGGCAGCAGGCCAGAAACGGCTGGAGTCGGGCGTGAGGCACTCGTCGATCAGCGTGACCTTGCCATCAATAACACCAAACTCGAACTTGGTGTCGGCAATGATGATGCCACGGGTCGCGGCGTACTCGGCAGCGGCCTTGTAGATCTTGAGGGAAAGGTCACGAATCTGCGTGGCGATGTCCTCGCCCACGATCTCGCAGCAACGCTCGAACGAGATGTTCTCGTCGTGGTCACCGATCTCGGCCTTCGTGGACGGCGTGAACAACGGCTCGGGAAGCTTGGAAGCCTCGGTCAGGCCCTCAGGCAGCTGGATGCCGCAGACGGTGCCGTTCTCGTCGTAGGTCTTCTTGCCCGAACCGGTCAGATAGCCGCGGACGATGCACTCGATAGGAATCGTCTGGGCCTTCTTAACCAGCATGGCGCGGCCAGCGAGGTAGTCACGATACTCAGCAAACTCCTCGGGGAAATCCGCCGGGTCGATGGAAACGAGATGGTTGGGGACGATGTCGGCAAACTTATCGAACCAGAATGCCGAGATGCGATTGAGCACCTCTCCCTTAAACGGAATCTCGTCGGGAAGAATGAAGTCGAACGCAGAAATGCGGTCGGTGGCGACCATCAGCAGGTTTTCACCGGCATCGTAAATATCACGAACCTTGCCACGGGAATCCGGACGACGCTCCATCGTTGTCACGTGAGTCACTCCTTACCTAAATACGACAGAAATGCGGGTTCTTTCCCGCATGTTTTCGCAAACTCGGAGCGGCAGGGACGCGGCCCCTCCTTCACCGAATAGCGAAAAGCTAGTGCTCCATTGTAGTAGATGCCGCGTCTGCCGTGTGCTCGCGGGGCAGATGAATTGTAAAAGTCGTACCCTTTCCAAGCTCCGACTCCACGGATATGTAGCCATGGTGACGCTCGACAATCTGCTTGGTCACGGCGAGGCCGACGCCCAGGCCGCCAGCTTCGCGGGCGCGGCTGGCATCGGCGCGCCAAAACCGCCCGAAAATGCGCGACAGATCGTCCTTGGCAATACCGATGCCGGTATCAGAAACGGCAATGCTGACGTGCCTGCGGTCACTGAGCACCGACACCACGACCCAACCGCCCTCGGGGGTGTAGCGCATGGCGTTGCTCATGAGGTTGATAACACATTGCGTGATCATGTCGGGATCTGCCTCGACAACGTCATCGTGGCCCTGCGTCTCATCTGCAAAGCGCAAACGCAGGTCACGGTCGGCAAACAGGCGCTCCTGGCCATTCACAATCGATCGCACGAACGGAACCATGTCCACCGGTTCTAGATTGAGCGGAGCCGTGCTGTTTTCCATACGCGATAGGTCGAGCATCTGCTGCACCAGACGAGCCAGGCGACGCGTCTCGGAAGCAACGGTCTCCAAATGCTCATCGTCGGTGGGATACACGCCATCCTGCATGGCCTCGACCGTTGCGAGCATGGCCATAAGCGGCGTGCGAAGCTCGTGTGCAACGTCTGAGGTCAGGCGCTTCTCGTGTTTCATATCCTTCTCGAGCGAAGTGGCCATCTCATCGAAGGTCTCACCCAGCTGATCGATCTCGTCATCACCGCGCAGTCCCGTGCGAGCCGACAGGTCGCCGTCACGGATTTGCTTTGCGGTACTGGTGATGCGATGAATCGGCTTGGTGAGCATGCGCGACACGAGCGATCCGATAACGACCGAAATGCAGATTGCAACAACCGCGGCGAGGGCCATGGCGTTAAAGGTCTTCTCCCTAAACGCAGAGTCCGCCTTGGTGAGCAGAGCGTCGGAGCCGATGGCCCACAGCTTTACCTGTCCGACATGCTCGCCGGAAGACGTTACAATCTCGACGTTAGCAACGCTATCGGAGTCGGTTGGAGCAGACGAGACCGGGCTATGCGATGCCCTCTTGCCGCTCGTGTCGTCGGTCGTAGCCTGGTTTTCGCGTACATCGGCGGTGGCGCTTGCCGAGGGCCAGGAATCGTCATAAACGATCACGCCCTTTTTATTGACGACCTGCATGCCCAGATCGTCGGAAACCAAACTCGACATTGCGACCGTGCGCAGTTCTCCCGCGGTCCAAGAGCCGTTTTCCTCATATGAGGTCGCCAACTTCTCGGCAGCGGAATTTGCGATTTCGACGATATTGGAGCGTGTGTAATCCGAAAAGACCGTGCCCCACACAACAGAGACAACGCCCACCAGCACCAATACTGTCATGAGCGATGTCAGAGCAAAAGCAAGTGCCATGCGCGAGGGATAGCTCATCGTTGGCCGTGAATCGGAACGAGGCGTGTTCCAACTAGCCTTGGAACCCGCCTCGCTCTCCTGCTTGTGCTTTTGTCCGATTTCAAAGCGCGCAGGTGTCATATGTGATTTCCCTATTTCTCGTCCGACTTATCGGTCTTGGCCGGAGCCTCGAAGCGATAGCCGACACCATGGACGGTGTAGAGCCACTTGGGCTTCTTGGGATCATCGCCCAGCTTGGCGCGAAGATTCTTCACGTGGCTATCGATGGTGCGCTCATAGCCCTCAAAGTCATACCCGAGCACTTTCTCGACCAGCTCCATGCGGTTATACACACGGCCGGGATGGCGGGCAAGCGTGGTGAGCAGCTTGAACTCGGAAGCCGTCAGATCGACTTCCTTGCCCTCGACCAAGATCTTGTGGCCCGAGATATCGATGACCAGATCGCCGAAGTCGAGTACCTCGACGGCGGGCTCGTCGGCCTGATGGGCACGGCGGAACAGAGCGTGAACGCGGGCGACGAGCTCGCGCGGCGAGAACGGCTTAATCAGATAGTCGTCGGCGCCGAGCTCAAGACCGATAATACGGTCCTCGATCTCGCCCTTAGCCGTCAGCATGATGATGGGGACATCCGAGGTATCGCGAATGGTGCGGCAAACGCGCTCGCCGGGAATCTTGGGGAGCATAAGGTCGAGCACGACCAGGTCGAACTGATGCTTCTCGAACTCCTCGATCGCGGACTGGCCGTCGCCGACGCCCACAACCCAGTAGCCTTCGCGCTCGAGATAGGCAGCGACGGCGTCACGGATTGCCTTCTCATCCTCGACCAGCAGAATCTTTTTTGCATCTGAAGCCATAACACGGCCCCCCTGTCTCAATTAGCTAAGAACAAGCCCATTTTAACGCACCTGAGCCCGCCGGATGCCGCTATGACGCGGCAGCTCGGCGGGCGGTACTCACAATTACAACGCGTTTATTCCCCTGTTGGCGCCTTTTTAACCCCTCTAAGCTTAAAGAGAGAATAGGCGTGCAGTGACCGTCTCTGGTATACCCTGGCTGTTGCGCACCGTGGCGTACGTAAGGAATGAGTCCGATTTTCCCGCCGTAGCTGGATAATCGCCATACTCCAAAGCGCGGTCGGGCGACAGCAGCGAGCCATAGGTCTTGGCAGAGGTGTCGATCAGGAAATGCGACGCCTGTACCTTAACAAGGTATTTATTCTTCTTGCCAGCCGCACATGCGAGCGGCTCGCGTGACAGAAAGAGGTACGGCCCTCCCTCATTACCGATATACGTGCCCATATTGCCCAGGCTGCCCACGCCGCTATAGGCCGCCTCGATAGAAAACACGAAGGTATCGCCCATATACACGGCCTCGAAAGGCGAGACTGACGAGGGAAGGACTAGCTGGGCACGCTTGGTGTTGTTGCCGTCGGTCAGATCGATTGCCGTTATGCCGTAGTAGACGCCCTCGTCGTTGCGGACACGCGGCGAGATGGTCAAAATGCCGTCGCTCGCGCGCGGGGCCGATGCAAAGCGGCCCGTCGATTTCCAAATTGTCTCGGCCTTGGATTCATCAAGCGAGCGACGATAGCAAAACGAATCACTACTCGTTTTATTCCCGCCTGCCGAAGGCATTTTATACCAGATGACTGATGACCCGAACGCCGTAAACAGGGGCGGATCATAGTCCTTGCCACCTCGATCGAGCTCAACCACATCGCCAGAGAGCGAAGCGCCCGACAGATTTTGAGCGTAGAGCTTCCACGATGAATTGGCAAAGTTCATCTCAACCCACGCGAATACGCCGTCGCCGGCGCGGACATCGTAGAATGCATATCCCGTGCCCTCGACAGGATCCTCGATTAATGTGGTAAGCGAGCCATCGCCCAGGTTGAGCACACCGAGCGTGTTGGCGTGCAATGCCGATGCGGGCGCCATCATCGCCGCGGCGTAATCGCCGTCGCAGTAGTACAGCAGCGTACCAAGAGGCAGCGTCCACGACGCCGCCGGCTCAAGATCGATGTCGACAGCCTCATACTCATCCGTAATCGAGATAATTTTGGAATCGTCCTTGATAACCTGCGGCTCGCCGGCGGCATCATCGCTGGTACCCGTTTTTTTCGAGCATCCGGCAAGCACCGTGGCAGCGCCCGCGGCAGCCCCACCGAGTACAAAGCCGCGACGCGATATTCCGTTCTTGATGTGATCGGCGATACCCATTAGGCGATCTCGGCGCGAGCGGCCTCGATGGCGCGCGTAAGCTGGTCGGCGCAGGAGGTCTTTTTCATACCGCAGGTATTACCGGCGAGAACCTCGATTACGCGATCGGCAGGAGCGCCCTCGACCAGCTTGGAGATTGCCTTGAGATTGCCGTCGCAGCCACCGGTAAACTCAACGCCCATCACCTTGTTGCCGTCATCGGAAAGGTCAAGGTGAATATTGCGAGCACACACGCCCTGAGGCTTGTAATCAAACGAAATCATGCGATCCCCTCTCAGAATGTTATTCGAGACGACTATTATCCCCGTCTTTCCCTAAATGCAACGAGGCGCTTTGCCGGCAACACACATTACCAGCAAAGCGCCCTAAAAAGCTAACGTTATGCCCGAACCTACTCGAAGCTCAGCTGCTCCAGACGATCAAAGACCGTGTCGATACGGGTGAGGAAGTCCCATGGATCAAAGATCTCGTCGAGCTTCTCCTGGCTGACGGTGCAGCGCGGGTCGGCCTCGAGACGCTCCTTAAAGGTGGGGCCGGAGACACAATCCTGTACCTCGTGCCAGGTTGCCATGGCGTTCTCCTGCACAATGGCGTACGCGTCCTCGCGGGTGATGCCCGTATCGACGAGGGCGAGCAGCACCTTGGAGGAGAAGATGAGGCCGCGGGTCTTATTGAGGTTGGCCATCATGCGGGCAGGGTACAGCTGCAGGCCGTCGATAACGCGGATGAGGCACTGGAACATGTGGTCGAGTGCGATGAAGCTATCGGCCTGGGCGACACGCTCGGCAGAGGAGTGCGAAATGTCACGCTCGTGCCACAGGGCGACGTTATCGAAGGCAACCTGGGCGTTGGACTTCACGACGCGCGACAGACCGCAGACCTTCTCCATGGTGATGGGATTGCGCTTGTGCGGCATGGCGGAGCTACCCTTTTGGCCCTTACGGAACGGCTCCTCGGCCTCGAGCGTATCAGTCTTCTGCAGATTGCGGACCTCGGTAGCGATGCGCTCGCAGGTGGCTGCGGTGGTGGCGAGAACGCCGGCGAGATAGGCGTGATGGTCGCGGCTGATAACCTGCGTGGACAGCGGGTCGTGAACCAGGCCCAGGTGCTCGCAGACGTACTCCTCGACGAACGGCTCGATGGAGCTGTACGTGCCGACAGCGCCCGAGATGGCACCGAAGGCAACATTCTTGCGGGCGTCCTCAAGACGGTCCAGATCGCGCTTGAGCTCCCAGGCCCAAGAGCCAAACTTCATACCGAAGGTCATCGGCTCGGCGTGGATGCCATGAGTGCGGCCGGCACAGAGCGTGTTGCGCTCCTCGAAGGCGCGACGCTTGCAGATCTCGCCGAGCTTCTTGACATCCTCGATGATCAGGTCGCAGGCCTGGGTGAGCTGGTAGCACAGGGCCGTGTCGCCCAGATCGGAGCTGGTCATGCCATAGTGAACCCAGCGGCTGGGCTTGGGGTCGCCCTCGGGAACATCGGCATCGATGTATTCCTTCATGTTGGTCAGGAAGGCAATGACGTCGTGGCGCGTGACTTCCTCGATCTCATCGACCTTCGCCTTCTCAAAGTTGGCATGGTCGCGGATCCACTGGGCCTCGTCTTTGGAAATACCGATCTTGCCGAGCTCCGCCTGGGCCTCGCAGGCCAGAACCTCGATCTCCTGCCAAATGGCGTACTTGTTCTCGAGGGAGAAGATGTGTCCCATCTCCGGGCGGGTATAGCGATCGATCATAGCGGCTCCTTTTTGGTTATTGGCACGTTGGTCGTAACCCAACCATTGTACCGTGCGCAGGTGCAAGTATGGGCAGCAGGCATTAACCTAACATTTTGGAATTGGAGCGAGCAACGGGACGTCTGCGCATTTGCTTTGCAAATCCGCACCGGCTGCGGTCGATCTCCTCGGATTCACGGAGACGATGGGGAAGACTTTGTTGAATTGGCCGTCCCGAGGTCTTCTGTGCTCCATGGAGCGGGCAACGGGACGTCCGCGTATTTGCTTCGCAAATCCGCACCGGCTTCAGGCGCCTGTCGGCGCCTTCGCCTGCTCGCTACAAACGCTTCGCGTTTGCTTAACGCTCGCACCCTGGCGGGTTCGAGCCCCGGCGCTTGGTAGTGAAAAGCACGGCAACGTAACGCTGCCGTGCTTGTGCTTTTTACTGGAGCGGGCAACGGGACTCGAACCCGCGAGTGTCAGCTTGGGAAGCTGATGCCTTACCACTTGGCGATGCCCGCTTGTGTGTTGGCTAGTATAACGCGGTTATCTTGTTCGATACAAGGGTGGTGATGCTTGTTTTAGCTGTGGAGATTCGTTTGAAAATCGCGTCAATTGTGGAGATGAGGACCTTTGTCTTTCTTTTCTTACCATCTTCTACCTGCACTTTTATCTGATTGTTGTATTTGAGCTCGATTTGTCAGAAATCGGGCAAGCTTTTGGTCAGGCTCCGGTACTTACCCGCATGAACCTCGGGGGTAGCCTCATCCTACGCGTCGCAGCCTCCCCGTGCGGCGCACGAGGGATAAGGAGCAGCCATGTCCAACGCACCCACGCACTCTGTCCACAGCGCAATCGCAACAGGTCCGCTGCTCCTGCTCCTCTTCCTGCTTTTCGGCTGCCTGGCACCGGGAGCCGCATTTGCCGTCGATGGCTACGACCAGCTCGGCTTCCGCACTATTAGCGATGATTGTGGGCCCTTCTTCATCGGCAAGTATGAAGCTCAAGACGCCTCGATTGCCTACTGCATGAACCAGGAGCGCCCCGGCCCCACCAAGCCGGGCGGCCCATGGCTCAACTTTGATCAAGGCTGGGTGTGGCTCGACGACGAGTTCGCGGCAATCGTTTGTCACGGATATCCTACCGCCACGTCGTTTGGCGGTTACCATCTTTCACCCGATCGCGCCCGCGCCGCCACCCAGCTTGCCGTATGGATGCTCAACGGCACTACCCATGTCGACGGCACCTACTCCTACACGACCGCTCAGGGCAAAACCAAGAGCGGACACTTTACCGCCGACAATGAAGTCGTGGCGGCTGCGCGGTGGCTCCACGACAGCGCAAAATCAGGAAGCATCAAAGCCGCTCCGCACCGCGCGCGACGCTATCTAGGAGCCGTATCGGGCGGCAGCAAACGTCAAGACATGCTCTATGTACTGCCGGCGGTCTCTGTTTCCTTCCAAAAGCAGTCTGCTAACACCGTTATTACCAGCGGAAACAATACCTATCAGTTTACCGGGGCAACATTCGATATTTTTGAGAGCGCCAGCGGCGCGCGTGTCGTCACCATCAAGATGGACAGCAACGGTCGAGCGCAAGCAACACTTCTGCCCAACACGGCATACTACCTAGTTGAAACGAAGGCGCCGGCCGGCTATGTCCCCCGCCACGATCGTATTGCCTTTACCACGGGGAATGACGGCGGGCGGGTCGCCATTGATGAACAGCCCGGCACCATCAATCTGCGTATCGTAAAACTCGATGCCGCGACGAATGCCGGCCCCCAGGTGGGATCTTCACTCGCAGGAGCAGAGTTCACGTGTGTGTCGCAATCAACCCCTGGATGGGCACAAATCCTCACGACCGACGAAAGCGGTCGGGCCACCCTCGCCGATGTCCCCTTAGGAACCTTTACCATCTACGAATCAAAACCCCCGAGGGCTACCTGCCATCCAACGACAGCTGGACCTATACCGTTGGAGCCGACCAGCTCGGCGATTCAGGCGTGGTCGAGATCGAATCTCGCGTTTCCGATATCCCCATTGCGTTTAACCTTGAGATTTCCAAATTCAAGGATTACGGCAATAGCGACCAATCCGGCCTGGAGCAGCCGGCGGGTGGTGTTGTCTTTGAGGTTGTCAGCAACAGCTCTCAGCAGGTTGTTGGCACACTGACCACAAACGTCTATGGCTTTGCCTCCACCAAAGATCAGCCCGAAGCATGGTTCGGCGCAGGCAAGCGACCCGCCGGTGTCCACGGAGCCGTCCCATACGACCGTGCCGGCTACACGGTTCGCGAGGTTCCGGAAACCGTCCCCGAGGGTTTTAAACGTGCAGGGGAATGGACCGTCGGGGCCAATCAGATTTCCAACGGCGCCGAGCTTCAATATATCGTGGACAACCATGCTCTGTCGACGCATCTCCAGATTGTAAAACGCGATGCCCAAACAGGCGCTTCTGTTCCACTAGCCGGATTCACCTTCCAACTACTCGACAGCAATCACGAATCTGTCTCACAAACTTGCTGGTATCCAACACATAACGTAATGGACACCTTTACGACTGACGCGACCGGGACCGTCACACTGCCCGAATCGCTCGTGCCGGGCACCTATTATGTACGCGAAACCTCGGCCAAAGAGCCCTATCTTGTCGGCGAGGAGATCGAGGTAAACATACCCGCCGACATGAACCTAACGCCCGTTGCAATCGCCTCGTATTATGACCACGCCGCGACCGGAAACATCAGGATCGTTAAAACCGATGCCATAGACGGCAGCAGCCTCGCGGGCGCCGTCTTTGAGATCCGTGCCTCGAGTGATATCGTGCGCCCCGACGGTAGCATTGCCGCGCTCGACGGTGAGACTGTCGCTACCATCACGACGGATGAAACTGGAGAAGCACGCGCGGACAACCTCCCGCTGGGACTTGGCACCGCACGCTACGAGGTTGTCGAGACTCAAGCGCCGGCAGGCTTCTTGCTCGATCGGACAACCCATATTGTCGACCTTACTTATGCCGACCAGAAAACACCCGTTGTAGAAGCACGGCTTAACGTATCCGACGATTACACCAAGGTTGATATCTCCAAGGTCGATGCAAGCGGTGAGCAGGAAGTGGAAGGCGCACAACTCACCTTATATGGTCCCGATAAAACCGAAATAGACTCCTGGACCTCATCCGACAAGCCACACCGCGTCGAACATCTTGCACCCGGCACCTACTCGTTGCGCGAAATGATGTCTCCGCGGACCTATGACCTTGCCGAGGAAATAACGTTTGAAATAAAGGATACGGGAGAAGTCCAATCCGTCGCGATGAAGGATGCGCCCATCGAGATCAAGGGACAGGTCGACAAGCGTCAGGAACTTGTCCAACCTATCGAAAAGGGCCTGTTGGCTAACGGCGATGGTAAAAATCGCGCCGCGACGCAAACTAATACGGATGGACTTTTCTCCTATACCATCGACGCTCGAAACGATTCCGCTACTTGGGTTGATGAGTTTACGATTACCGATGATCTTGAGTGCGCCAAAGACGGCACGGCGAGATTCATCTCAATCGAAACCCCCGTCGCCATCGGCGACCTCAACGGTCTGTGCAACGTGTGGTATCGCACGACGCCGTTGGACTCGACAGACGTCGATGAGCCGGCGAACGCGACACTTGACGATGGACACGAAAATCCTTGGCTTGAGTCCGACGAAGTAAAAGAGAGCCTTGGTGAGGACTGCCGCCTCGTCGATTACGACGGCTGGCGCCTCTGGAAGGCGGATGTCTCGACCACGGAATCCACCACACTCGAGGCGGAAGAGCTCGACCTTGCATCCAATACCGTCGTAACAGGCATTCGAATTGAATACGGTGCGGTAGCCGCCGACTTTACGACTCGGAGCGATGCGGATTCTTGGACCCGCGATGATCTCAAAGATGAGCACGACGACCTTGACGATGCCAAAGCAATCCTTGGCACAGACGCTCGGGGCGCAGTCGTACACATGCAGGCAACGTCGGCTTATACGCCCCAAACCGCACTCACCAACAGCGCGCGCGTCGATCTTTGCCGCAACGGTGGCGGCGATAAACTTGAGTCACATGACGAGGACAGCGTCATTCAACGCTGTACTCTACCGCAGGACCTACCGGCAACAGGATCAGTTCCCATCGCCGCTTGCATCACCGCGCTCCTGACCTCGGGTGCCGCAGCCCTATGGTTCGCTCGCCTTAGGTCGATCCCAAAGAAGCGCTAGCGCGATGAAAAAGCGGGCGAGCCAGTCCCCTGGCTCGCCCGCTTTCAATCATTTAAATCGCCGCATCTACTCTGCAGACGAAGATCCACCATCAACGATTGCCTGCTCGGACTCAGGAATCCCATCGGCACCCGTACTCTGTTCTTGCTCCACCTCTTCGCTGATTGCGGAGGCGGGGGTCGAGCCCTTTGCACCCACGATGTAGGCAGCCCCAAATCCTAACGCAATGGCAATCAAGGTCAAAATCACGTAGACAGGCCAATGGCGCTTAATATACGAAAACACGTTGACTCCTTAGAGCTCCGTCTACGAACGGCGGATAACCTCGGTCACGACCTCGGATACCGTAGCAATGTTCGTCGGGTTGACATTGTGGGGCAGGTCGTCCTCGGTACGAGCGCAAGCCAGACGCGTGCCGTCCACGCCGGCGATGGTAAGGGCTCGGCGGCTCGCCTCGAGCGCAGCATAGGCATCGGTCTTGGCATAGGGCATCTCGAGCGCGCCACAATCGACATGGAACGACTTGCAGACCTTGCTGACCAGGTTCATGATGCGGCGATCGCCCTTGAGCAGTTGTTGTTCGCCCTCGACCGTCACCACCGAAAGCCTACCGGCGCCGACGGATTCAAGATTGATAAAGAATACGCCGCGGAGCTTATCGCGATGCGAAGCCAAGAAGGCCTTCATGCCAGCGCCATCACAATCCGAGGCGCCCGTTGCCACAAACCAGATATCGTGACCGAGCAGCTCATCATCGCCCATAGAGGCGACAGCCGAGAGCATATCTTCGGAAGAAGCGCCATCGGAAGACGTAGCGCCACCCTTCCAGCCATCGTTATCGTCCTCGAAGTTATCCCACGAACCGATACCGCGACCGGACTTCTTGGCATCGTAATCGTCTTCGACGCCCAGCCAGTCACTCATGCTGTCCTGCTCGTTTTTCTTTTTACGGCCGAACAGACCACCCAGGCCGCGCTTACGAGACTTGGGTGCCGCCGGGGCGGGAGCCGAAATGGTCTCGATCGGCTGTGCGCCCGACGCAACGGGCATAGGAGGCGCAACGGGTGCCGATGTGGGTTCGGGGCCCTGGGCAGTAGCAAAGGGATCATTGACCTGTGCGGAGGGGTCGGGAAGGTCGAACAGCGACGTGCGAGACGCAACGTTTGCCTGCTTCATAGACGGCAGCGACGGATCGGGGACCGAAGCCAGCGGAGACGAGGAAGGTGCAGGCGACGGTGCCGACGCCGGATCGGGAACATTCATCTGCGGGCGCGGTGATGCCTGGGAGGAAATCTGGGCCATAAGGGAATCGACCGTTTCGTCCTGGGTGGGAGCGACATTGGCAACCGTGGCACCGGAACCACTCGGGGTCGGCATGGTGAAAATCTGCGTGGAATAAGGCCTCGACTCATCCGTCTCGGGAGTCTCGGAAACCGCAGGCACTTCCTCCTGCTCGACCTCGGTCGAATCATCTTGCTCGGCTGCCGCGTATTGCTCTTCGTCAGAGTTGGCCTCGACGGGCTCGTCCTCGGCGGCATCTTGGATTTCGGCAGCATCAACAGGCTCGTCATCGTCTGCCGCGTCGCCCTGCTCATCGGAAACAGGAAGGGGCTCGGCAATCGCGGTGCCCTGTTTTTCAAACGTTATCGTGGAATCGAACTGCGCGGCATCAAACGACATGGTGCTATCGACGTGCTGCTGAGCCTCGAAAGACGTCGTCGCTTCAACAACATCCGCGGACGCCGGTTGCTGGGACTCAAAGGACGTTGTAGCTTCGGCGGCTTCGACGGGCGCGGACTGCATAGCCTCGTTCTGCTCGAACTCTTGCGCCGCGAGCTCACGTGCCGCCTCGGCTGCCTGCTGCTGAGCGACAGCCTCCTGCTCGGCAGCCTCGCGTGCGGCAGCGCGCTTCTCCTCGAAATCGTCGACAAATTTCTTGCCCTTTGCAAACGCACCCTTAAAGAAGTTGGAAGCGCTGGCGCCAATCGACGAGAACGCGGATGCAATGTCGGCATGCGGCGTTGCCGCGGGAATCTCGGCCGAGAAATCAGTATCGCTCTCGTAAGACACGCGCCTCGGTTGTTCAACGTAATCGTCGTCAGACTCGTCCGCAACGTCTTGCGCCGGCGCGGCGGGAGCCAAAATGTCCAGTCCTGCCGCGGGATCGAACGCGGACACCGCCTCGGGATCGGCAACGGCAGCGGTAACCGCGGCAGACTCATCATCCGCAGCGACAACGGGCGCAGGCGCAGCCACGACGGGGGCAGGCTCGGGCTCAAACGTTGGCTCCTCGCCCTCCTCGTAATCGAGCGTGCAGGACTCGGGAAGCATTCCGAGCGCACGGATGGCATCCGAACCAAAGCGGATGTTGCCGGCGGCGTTGCGATAGAGCTTGGGCTCGGGCTCGGCAGACTCCTCCGCCGGCTCGGCAGCGGGAACCTCGTCATTGAACTCTTCGGCTTGGGCAGCCTGATTCTGATCCTCAGGCACGATAGCGCCGATCAGCGTCTCGTCGGCAGACGCACCCTCAAAGCCCTCGATTTGCTCGTCGAAAGCCTCGCCCTGTTCGGGCTCGGTCTGAGCGTCGGGAGCAATCGGCTGACCGAATTCGTCCTCGGCGTAGGTAGGCTCTTCATACTCGATGGTGTTGCCGTAGTCGTTTTGCTGCTGGGCCGCGGCATATTCCGCCGCTGCGCGCGCCATTTCCTCGGCACGACGCTTCTGCTCCCCAAAATAGGTATCGAACGGAACATCGTCGGGAAACTCGTTTTCGCCCTGGAAGGGAGCAACGTTGTCCATAACGCCGAGCATAGCGGCGACAGAAGACTTGTTGCACACCGCGCCAGACGTATAGGGAAGAATGTGGCGGTTAGAGATGATGTTTACCGCGTTGGCGAGTGCAACGAGGGAAGCGAGGATCGCGACAATCCACAGCAGAACCTTGAGCGCGCCGGGGAGCGGCAGAATACGCAGGATGGCAACGGCAGCGGGGGCAACCGTGGCAACGGGCAACAGCTTGGCGATGAGTGCACGATACGAAGCATAAGGCTCGCGGGCGAGCAGCTCAGCACGGGGAGAGTCGTAGTGTGCGACAACGACCACCGGGCGGTTACGCGGGGACGCGAGCGGGCCCGAGGCCTTGTGGTAGGCGATGACATTTTGGCTCACGCCCGTCTTGCCCAGGCGCGAAACCACGGGGTGGCCCGTGCGCTCGAGCACGTAAAGAACGGCGCCGACAATGGCCAGCAAGGTGCCGACCAAGCCGATACCGCCGCCGATGCCCATCAGCAGGGCGCCGGCAAACGCAAGAATACCGGTAACGGCAAATGCCAACCTACTGGGCGCCGGGGCATTGAACTCCTGAACCTCGGGGTCAAAGCCGTGGTTGCGGAAGATCTGAGCGATATCTTCGGCAGCCAAGCGCTCTTCTTCGCTGCATGCCGGCGTAATGCCGGTGTTCTGCAGCAGGTGGTTAATATAGTTCTGGGTGTTCGCCATGTGCGCTCCACATCCATAATCCGACAAATAGGCCCAATGCATGCACATTAGAACCGTATATAGTCGAAAGTATACCCCGAGCGAGCGCAAACGACCGAATTCGGGCCATCTTAACGCCCCGAGCGGACAAGGATATAGCCTAATCTCCATATCGGACTAAAATCATGGCAGCAAACCACCTTCTCATGCGAGGACTCTATGACGGCAAGCGACACGACCGAGACAATTAAAAAGGGAAATTCGGAGCCCAGTTTCGATAAAACGGCTCAGCGCATCCTCAATCTTTTCTTTGTGCTCAATAGCTCCCCCGAACCGCTGACGACCGAGCAGATCGTCTTGGATTCTGACCTGGGATATGGCTCGGGCAATATCGACTCGGATAAGCGCAAGTTTCGACGCGATCGTGACAAGCTGCTCGAACGCGGCATCTTAATCAAGGAGGTTCGCCCCACCGGCGCGCAGGAGACCGAGGAAAGCTCGTGGACAATCGACCGCGAGCACACGTTTGCGGCAGGCGGCCTCATTACCGCAGACGACGCCGATATCCTGCTCAACGCCATCGACCAGACACTAGCGGCCGGCTCATCCACTTTTGCCGCACCGCTTGCCGATATTCGCTCCAAGATTGCCTATCTCACCGGCAGGACGACGGTAGACGAGGCGCCGATCAGCCGCTCTCCCACCGTCGATGCGGTTTGGAGCGCCTTTGCCGAGCGATGCGCGCTGCGATTTTTATATCAGAACGGACGCGGCGAGCAGAGAGAACGTACCGTCTGCGTCTACGGCATGTTCGAGCGCGAGGGCGTGGCTTACTTCTGCGGCCTCGACAACGTCACCGACGACATCAGGACATTCCGCTGCGACCGTATCGTTCGCGCTTGGCGTCCTTCGAAGGCCTACGTCATCCCCGCGGACTTCAACCTCAGCGACTACCTGTTCTTTGAATTCGATTTTGCCGACCGACCGCCCGTTGCAGCCACGTTCTCATTCGCCCCTCAGACGCAGATCGATATGATCAACGGTCTCACGCGTGGGCGAGGTGAGCTCGTACACACCGATGTGGGATGGACCTGGACCGTTGACGTGCGCGATCTTGAAGCCGGCGCCTCATTTTGCATGGCCCACGCCATGGACGGCATGAGGCCCGTGGCCCCCAAATCGCTCAAACAGGCGTGGAACCACCTCATTGAAAGGACGGTGCACGAGTATGCCCGTGCGTAAACTCACCAGCGAGCAGAGACTCTCGCGCGCCATCGACATCATGGAGGCCCTCTACGCCGCCGGCGAGAGCGGCATGACACGGACCGAGATTTGCAGTCGCTTTGACATCACGGGGGTATCGCTCGACGAGATTCTCGAGATCGTCTCGACGCTCGCGGACCGAGAATCGGGCGCGCGCATCATCTGCGAATGCCGCGGCGAGCGTGTGGTCCTCACCGGTGACGCCGGGCGTGTGCTACCGCTGCGCTTGAGTGCCGCCGAGGGCGCTGTGCTCAACCATGAACTTGAATCGTTGGGGATCGAGCCGCATACGGCAGCTCGGATTCGACATGCCCTTCTACCCGAAGAGCTCGGCTATAACCAGCGCGTCTTTGACACCGTCAACCACGGGTCGCACTGGCAGCAGCTGAGCTGCGCCATTCAGGACGGTGTTCGCTGCCGCATCTCGTATCGCTCGATGGACGATGCACGGCCACGTGAGCGTCTGGTCGACCCCTTGCGCATTACGGCAAACGGCGACCAAACATACCTGATTGCCTGGGACATCGCGGTCGATGAGCAGCGCACCTATCGCATGGATAAAATCGAGGGACTCGCCTTGACGGAAGACTCCGTCGTGCCTCATGCACCGGACGTCACATCCCTCCACGATTCCCTTGCTCGGACGCAGCGTAGCGCAAAGCTCTTGATGCCATTCGATATGGCGGAGCATCTGGACTGGGCCGGCATCACCCTAATCGAGCGCAGCGGGGCAGACATGGCAACGGTAACCGTGCATTATGGCTCCGAGCGTTGGCTACTGAGCCAGGTAATCGCAGCGGGCGGAGCCATCCGCATCTTGGATGACCCCGCCCTGTCAAAGCGTCTGTGCGATATGGCAAAAAACCTCGTCTGTCCGCTTTAGCGCCGCCGCTCGTGGCGTGCACGCCACAGTTGCAGATAGTGCCCAATCTGTGCCGATTCGATGCGCTGGTAGGAGCTCGTGGGCAGCGACGTTAAGAACTTCTTTCCGTAGCCCTTCGTCACCAGGCGCGGGTCGGCCAGAATCAGCACGCCGCAATCGGTCGACGAGCGGATAAGGCGGCCGGCCGCCTGCTTGACCTCGAGCACCGCCTCGGGCAGCGAATAGCGCGCCCAAGCGCGGTCTTCACGCAGGTTGCGCTCGCACGAGAGCGGGTCCGTGGGGCTCGAGAACGGCAGCTTGGGAATGATGACGCAGCGCAGCGTCTCGCCGCTGGCGTCGAATCCCTCCCAGAAGGCCTTAAGCGCAAAAAGCGATGAAGTCGGCTCGCTGATAAACCGGTCGCGCAGGCGACGAGGAGATGAGTTGTGCTGCTGGCAGTTGAGTTCCAGACCCGCACGGGCCATCTTGGGCTCAACGCGGGCGTACAGGTCTTCCATGTCGCGCCGATTGGTGAACAGTGTGAGCACCGATCCGCCCATGGCAAGATGGGCGTCGACCAGCACGCGCTCGAGCGCCGTAAGATAGCTCTCACGATCGCGCGGATCGGGGATATCACCCGCAACGACTACAGCC
The DNA here is from genome assembly GCA_018368535.1 of Collinsella sp. Lineage (GTDB taxonomy): Bacteria > Actinomycetota > Coriobacteriia > Coriobacteriales > Coriobacteriaceae > Collinsella. The sequence continues at coordinate 20,584 of JAGZDZ010000002.1, forward strand.
ATGTTCGAATCGAAGTCGTAGCTCGAGTCCAAGTGCAACGATGAGGATGTTGAAGCACCGATGCGATCGAGGCCGACCGCGTGGTTAAAGTGTTCAAAGCTTTTGGACACCGTCATGGTCGCCGAGGCAAAGATAGCCGTGTGAACCTCGGGCAGCCACTCGGTTGCCAAGGCCTCGCCAATGTCGATGCGCTCTGCGGTCATTGACTCTCCGCCGGCACGCAACCTGCGATTGACCTGCAGCGAATACACGTAGTGTTCATCGGTGCCGTCAATGATGAGTTTGAGGTTCTCGGCCAGCTCGTGCAAGCGGCGCGAGATATCACCCAGGTCGACAACAACCTCGGGCTTGTCGGCGGCGACGGCTTGCACCAGCGCGTCGACGCTCTTGTCAGCCTGTTCCAACGCGTCGATGGCAGCGTAGGCCGACTGTAAGAAATCATGCCAGTCGTCAGATTCGCGCAGTTCGGGGCCAATCCATAGATTGGCATTGTCATAACCCCCACGGGCACGGCGGCCGAGCTCGCGAACGCCATCGAACACGTCGGCGATTGCCATGCTCGCGCGCGCAACCGTCGACGTCGCCTTGGCAGTAAGGCCCAGATAGAGCGTAGAGCCCTCGGAGGTTGCCAAATCACGGGAAACCTGGCTTAGCGCGCCGGTGCTCGAGCCACCCAGGCGCTCAAACAGAACGCGTGACTCGTCCGCCGACACCACGCGCGCCCACTGGCGGCGCGCCTCGCGCTCGATGGAATGGGCCTCGTCGATTACCCAATGACGAATCGGAGGCAAAATCCTGCCCTCGGCCGCAACGTTGCGGAACAGCAGGGAATGGTTGGTGACCACCACATCGGCATGCGCCGCACGACGGCGAGCGCCGTGGACCAAACATTTATCAGGGAAAAACGGGCAGAGGCGACGAGCACACTCGCGCGAGGCCGTCGTAAAGTCGGGGCGGTTGACGCTGCGCCACCGAATGCCAAGTGAGTCGAGGTCGCCATCGGCTGATTGGCAGACGTACGCCATAATGACCGCGACCGCCGTGAGCGTGTCCGCCGGATCGCGCTTGGTGGTAATCTCGGCCTGGCCGCGGCTCATGCGCTCAAGCTTGCGCAGGCACGGATAGTGGTCATACCCCTTGAGAGCGCAAAATGACAGACCACCGTCCAGTTGCTCGGCAAGTTTTGGCAGCTCATGGTACATGAGCTGGTCGGCGAGATTGTTCGATTTGGTCGCAATACCAACCGTGATGTTGTTACGGCGTGCTGCCTCGGCAAAAGGCACCAGATAGGCCATCGATTTGCCGACGCCCGTGCCCGCCTCAATTACACGATGAGTGCCCGTGACCAGCGCATCGCGGACCTCGAGCGCCATCGCAATCTGCTCATCACGCGGCTCGTAGGTGGGGTACATGCGATTGACCAGGCCACCTGGCGCATAGTCTGCCTCAATCTCCTCACGACTCGGCATCTTGAGGACCGGCAGTTCGTCGGCGTCCACCCGATCGTCGGCGCGATCGGCCTTGAGAACGTCAGCACGAGCGGCGCTGAGAGAGAAGATAGAACCAGGGTTCTGCCCTGCCAAGAATGAGAAGATAGGACGATAGGACCAGGGCACATCCGGATGCATGTCGGCTAGGCGCGCCATGAGGCCCTGGGGCAAGTCGGTGAGCGCCACGAGCAACACGCGCCATACGCCACACAGGGCGTCGACGTCGGCATTGGCACGGTGTGATACCGAGTCACAGCCAAACAGATCGGCCATAAAAGACAGCTTGTGCGAGGCCAGGCGCGGAAGCGCGATTCGCGACAGCGCCAGCGAATCGATCCAAATATCGCTCACGTTGACGCCGCCTTTGACCGACTCGATAAACGAGCGGTCGAACGTGGCGTTATGTGCGATCACCGGGCAACCACCGACAAAATCGGCGAGAGCGGCGACGGCCTCAACGGCCGACGGGGCATCTGCCACATCGGCATTTGTAATGCTCGTGAGCTCGGTAATCTCGGCGGGAATCAGCTGCTTGGGATGCACGAAGGTATCGAAACGGTCGACGATCTCGCGGCCCGAAAGACGGGCCGCCGAGATCTCGATCAGTTCATTGTCCTGCACCGAGAGACCTGTGGTCTCGGTATCGAGGACAATCACATCTTCCTCGATAAGACCAAAGGACTGCGTTTTGGCGCGTTCGGCAAGCGTGGCATAGGAGTCGATGACAAACTGCGGCGTTCCTGACGAAACCGCGTCCTCGATTAGCATGCAATGCCCGCTCGACGAAGGCCCATACGGATCAGGCTGTCACAGACCTGCGGGAACGTCATGTCGTCGGTGTGGCGGATCTCGTCCGGATACAGCGACGTATCGGTCATGCCGGGAATGGTATTGGTCTCGAGGATAACGAGGCCGTCCTCACTCACGATAAAGTCGCTGCGCGAGATACCCAGGCAACCGAGGGCCTTGTGAGCAGCACAGGCAAGCTCCTGGGCACGAGCGTAATTCTCGGGTGAAATCTGCGCCGGAATGCGATGGATGTCCGTAGGGTCGACATACTTCACGTCCAGATCGTAGAACTCACAGTCCTCGGGCTTACGAATCTCGACAATCGGCAGAGCGCGCACGTCATCTTCGCCGTATACGCCGACGGTGATCTCGGTACCCTCGATGCACTTCTCGACCAGTACTTTGTCGCCGTACTCAAACGCCTTGGCGATTGCCGCGGGCAGCTCGGAGGGCTCATGGACCAGGGAAATGCCATAGCTGGAACCGTTGACGGCCGGCTTCACAAAGCAGCGCTCGCCACAAACCTCGACGATATGATCGATATCGACTTCATCGCCCACCTCGAGCGCAAGGCCGGGGGCAATGGGAATGCCCGCCTTGGCGTACAGGAGCTTAGAGACCTCCTTGTCGGCACCGCAGGCGCTGGCAAGCACGCCCGAAGCCGTGTAGGGGATACCCAGGGTCTCCATGGCGCCTTGCATGGCGCCATCCTCGCCGCCGGCACCGTGCATGGCGATAAACGCCACGTCAAAGCCGCCGGTTGCCATGGTTACCATAAAGTCATCAGCGGCCGTATCGAGCAGCTCCACCGAGGTGTAGCCGGCTTCCTTCAGTGCCACCACAACGTTCTTTCCCGAATTAAGCGAGATCTCGCGCTCAGCGGAATGACCGCCCGCCAAGATCGCTACGTGCATGTTCTCTAGGCTTTTACCCGGCATGGGCAGACTCCTCCTCTATAATTTCTGCAGCTGATACCATATTGTAGCGATACCCTCTACGTTTCCCCAAAATCGAAAGGCTTCCATGAATCCCAGGACTAAATCTCAGGACATTCGCGACTTGAGCCAAAACGATATTCGCGAGCTCGTGGCCGAGCTTGGCCAGCCCGCCTTCCGCGCGAAGCAGCTCATCGAATGGGTCTTTGAGAAGAACGTTTGTTCGTTCGACGACATGACCAACCTTCCCAAGGCTTTCCGCGAGCAGCTTAAAGAGGCTTTTGCCTTTGATACGCCGACTGAACTCACCAAGCAGGTTTCCAAAGATGGCTCGCGCAAGTATCTGCTCGAGTACCACGACGGCATTTCCGTCGAAACTGTCGGTATGCCCCGTCGCAACAAGCTTTCCGTCTGCGTTTCCACCCAGGCAGGCTGCGGCATGGGCTGTGCCTTTTGCGCTACCGGCCTCAACGGCCTCAAGCGCTCTCTGACCGCTCAAGAGATCGTCGACCAGGTACTTCATGTATCCAACGACTTTGGCGAGCGCGTCACGAGCGTTGTCTTCATGGGCCAGGGCGAGCCGTTTGCCAACTACGACGAGGTTCTCAAGGCGTTGCGAATCCTCAACGACCCTGATGGCATCGGTATCGGTGCTCGTCACCTCACCGTCTCAACCAGCGGCGTTATTCCCGGTATTCGCAAATTTGCGGACATCCCCGAGCAGTTCACGCTTGCCGTTTCCCTGCATTCCGCCATCCAGTCGACACGCAATAAGCTCATGCCCGGTGTTAAGAAGTACACGCTACTTCGCCTTCACGAGGCGCTTCAACTCTACACCGAGAAGACTGGCCGCCGCCCGACCTATGAGTATGCCATGATCGAAGGCGTCAACGATACGAATCCCGAGATGCAGGCGCTCTGCGACTTCTGCGAGGGAACGTTGTGCCACGTTAACCTGATTCAGCTTAACGACATCGAGGGCAGCCCGCTCAAGCCGTCGCCGATTCATAAGGTTGAGGATCTTCAGCGTCGTCTTGAGTCCCGTGGCATCGAGACCACGATTCGTAACTCCCGTGGTAACGATATTGACGCCGCTTGCGGACAGCTGAAGCAGCACTTCAAAGTTCAGAAGAACGCATAGGGGAGTCGCACCCCAAAACGTTTCATGTGAAACATCGAACGGCCCCGGTTACAGGAGATGCAACCGGGGCCGTTTTATTTATTGACCTTAATTTTGAATCAGCTGCTACCTGTCCCATTTTTTACGGCCAAAATAAGGGGTCCTTGCCTCGTGAATCAGACAAGGACCCCTCAAAATATGCTAAGTAATTATTAGGTACCTAATAGCCTACATTTTCCCATTGGTTACTAACCCAACCTTGATTAATCTTGGGATTCTTCGTTACCTGAGCCGTACGCATGGCAACATCTTCTGTCATAACATCCATTTTCTTCTTGGATGTATCGACAATATCTTGCGCACTACGAAGCAAACGACCTCGAAGTTCATCGTCTGTCGCGATCTTATAGCCAGCAAAGGCACCAGCCGCGACAGTCGTCGCCAATGCAATCGCAGTTAAAATCCTATTCCTCATCTTGGCCTCCTTGATCAAACTGAATCATTTCGCCAAGAATACGAGAGAGCTCTTCCTCGTCTTTAAACTCAATCTCAATCTTATTCTTTCCACGCGAGCTCTTAACACGCACGTTGGTATTAAAAACCTGACGAAGCACGCGGGCAGCCTTTTTAAAAGACTGAGGCGTTGCAGGCCTCGGCGTCTTAGGTGTCTCTCCGGCAGAAAACAACGGAGCAAGATTTTCTGTCGCTCTTACGGAAAGGCCCTCTGCAACAACCTTCTCTGCAAGTCGAATTCGAGCGTCCTCATAGGGAACTGCAAGAATCGCACGTGCATGACCAGCAGTAAGTTTGCCCTCAAAAATCATCTGCTGAACAACTTCAGGGAGATCGAGAAGGCGCAGCGAGTTTGTAATTGCAGAGCGTGACTTGCTGACTGCCTTCGACAATGCCTCCTGGGTCATACCGCTGGCATCGATAAGCTGGCGATAGCCCTTAGCCTCTTCGACGGGATTCAGATCAGAACGCTGAAGGTTTTCGATCAGAGCAAGAGCCAGCATCTCTTCATCATTAACATCTTTAATGATGACGGGCAGCTCCTCAAGACCAGCAAGCTTTGACGCTTGGTAACGACGCTCACCAGCGATGATCTCATAGCCGTTTCCATGCTTGCGAACCAAAAGCGGCTGCAAGACGCCATGTTCTTGGATTGATTCGCTCAACTCACGAAGTTCAGTTTCGTTAAAGTGAATTCGCGGCTGATTAGGGTTGGGAACGATATCCTCAATAGGTAGTTTTGTTTCAGATGCGGCATTCGAAGCCGATGCAGCCGAACCACCGGTCTCATACTCGGCCTCTGAGACCAAAGCATTGAGTCCACGTCCCAATCCGCCACGTTTCTTTACACTAGGCACGCTTGATCACCTCTTTTGCAAGGTTCATATATGCTTTTGCACCCTTATTTTGAGGTGCATAGGTAATTACCGGTTCCCCAAAAGACGGAGCTTCGGAGATTTTAACCGTACGGGGGATCAACGTCTTAAATGCCTTATCACCAAAGTACGATTGAACCTCCTCAACAACCTGATTCGATAGAGAAGTACGCGAGTCATACATGGTCATAAGCACACCGTAGGTGTCTAAGCCCTTGTTCAGACGAGATTTGACCATCTTCATTGACTCAAGCAGCTTCGTAACGCCCTCGAGTGCGTAATACTCGCACTGGATCGGAATCAAAACGCTGTCTGCTGCGGTCAAAGCGTTGATAGTAAGCAGGCCGAGCGAAGGAGGGCAGTCAATGAAAATAAAATCGAACTCGTCCTGAATCGGCTCAAGCAAATCTTTGAGACGGGTTTCACGAGCAATTGCGCTTACGAGTTCAATTTCCGCGCCTGCAAGCTGAATTGTAGCCGGAATTACGAATACCTTTTTGCAATTTGTATCAAGAACAAGCGATTCTGCCGGCACATCATTCAGCAATGCATCATAGATGCAGTGATCAAGGTCTTCTTTTTCAATTCCGAATCCACTGGTGCTGTTTCCCTGCGGATCAAAATCAACAATCAGTGTCTTACGACCCTGCTCACCCAGTGCTGCTGCAAGGTTTACAGCCGTCGTTGACTTACCGACGCCGCCTTTTTGATTGATGATTGCAATGATACGCGTGTCTTTTGCGCTCTTAGAACGCTTAGCGTCGCGAAATCCCACGGTCCCTCCTGGTGTGTATTAAAGCTGTCAAACGGAGGATGTTTCACGTGAAACATTCCGAATCGATAGCAACTGCTATGTTTCACGTGAAACACTGCAAGCTGTTAGTAACCATTATGTTTCACGTGAAACATCTAGGCAAGCGGATTCTTCTTTGCCATGCCATTTGCACGAGGCAATGAAACGGATGCTGAATGACTCTTCTTAAGAACAATGAACTCCCTGTGACCCAAGCCTTCAGGCAAATCAATTGCGTCATTCAGAAGCAAAGTGAAGCCGCAAATCTTAGCTGCTGACATGCCGGAAGCAAGCTCCTCATCCGAAGGATTGCCCTTGGTGATAACAAATAGCCCTCCATCCTTCAGGTACGGAGCCGCATACTCAACAAGAATCGGTAGAGGGGCCAGTGCGCGGGCGGTTACAACGGAGAACTGCTTCTTATGGCTTCGAGCATATTCTTCAAGACGATCATGAACCGCATGAGCATGTTTCAATCCAAGAGCATGGACAAAGGAATTAACCGCATCAACCTTCTTGCCAACAGAGTCAATATAAGTAGCTTTACGATGCGTGGTTATGGTTAATGGAATACCAGGGAAGCCCGCACCTGTTCCCATATCGAGCAAAGCTCCCTCAGGAGCCTTATTGATATAGGGGAGCAAAACAAGTGAGTCGAGGATATGAAGTACGGCAGCATCTTCTACGTTAAGAATACGGGTGAGATTGGTTGTCTTATTTGTTTCTAGAACCAAATCCAAATGCTGGATACATTTCCTCAGCTCAATATCAGTTACGCTCAAGGAATATTCTTTGCAATAGGAAGTTAGGCGACTCAACATCTCGTCAGCCTGCTGATCGGTAAGTACAAACAACTGAAGCTCCTTTCTGACAAAAATCAGCGTATCGAGAACTTTTGACAAAAAAAGGGGACGTGGAAACCACGTCCCCCTAGCATAAGCTCGAGTAGATTATCGAGCAACAATCACCACATGGCGATCAGGGTCAGAACCCTCAGAATGAGTATCGACTGCATCGTTGCCACGAAGTGCAATGTGAACCAGTCGGCGCTCGTAGGCATTCATGGGCGGAAGCGAAACACTCTTATGAGTGCGGATGGCACGCTCGGCAGCAGACTGAGCCATGGAGGCGACCTTATCCTGACGGCGACTCTTGTATCCCTCGACGTCCACTACAACCGGATACCTAAAGCCAAGCTTGCGGCTCACCAGCAAAGAGAACATAACCTGAAGAGCATCAAGAGTGCGACCATGACGGCCAATGAGAACAGCAAGGTCGGGAGCCGTTACATCCAAAATCAGCTCACCCTCGTCGCCCTCATACTCATCGATAGGAGAGTTGGCGGCATCGAAGTGCGAAAGGATGGAACGCAGGATGGAAATCGCAACATCGGCAATGGTGTCGAGCTCCTCATCGGTCAGCTCTTCACCAGCCTTGTAGCGCTGTGCAATCTCGGGATAATCGCCCGCGACCTGCGGGGCAACCTCCTCAAGCATATCCTCGATGATCTCTTCAGACATAACGTACTCCAAAAGTTAGGTACCTAAATAAGATTGATATCCCACTACTTCTTCTTGTGCGGGCGCGGCTTCTTCTCGCGACGAGTGACCTCAACCTGCAGCGGAGCGTTCTTAAGACGCTCCTCCTCATCGGCCTTCGCCTTGTCGATGACCTTCTGCGTCACAAAAATCTGCTGGATAACCTGCCAAGCAGACGAGACGTCGTAGTACAGCAGAACACCAACGGGAAGGCTCCAGCCCATCCAAAGCATCATGACCGTCATGACAACGGCCATCATACGCATGCTCTGAGCCTGCTGGCCGGTCTGGTTGCGCGACATATAGAGCTGCGGAATCAGGGTCAGGACGGCAAACAGGATCAGGCAAACCAGCGCAGGCAGTGCAACCATAAAGCCATCGGCAAAGGAAGCGCTCGGCGTGGTGGTCAGGTCGGGCAGGATGTTGAAGAACGAGAACGTGCCGTTGTTAAAGTACTGCGGCAGGTTGCGCAGCAATGTAAACAGGGCGAACAGGATAGGCATCTGAATCAGCAGCGGCAGACAGCCAGCCATGGGGTTGAACTTGTTCTCGCTGTAGAACTTCTGCATCTCCTCGGCCTGACGCTGGGGATCGTCGGCATAGCGCTCCTGGATCTCGAGCATCTTGGGCTGCAGCACCTGCATGCGAGCCGTCGACTTGGTCGACTTGAGCATAAGCGGCGTCAGCAGCAGACGGATGATGACCACCAGGATGATGATGGACAGGCCCCAGTCGACCGCAAAGGTCTGGATGAGCTTGAGCAGCTCGAAAAGGATGTTAACGATCCAATCCCACATGTAAGTTTTCCTCCGATAGCGAGTGCCCGCTAGGGCACAGGGTCATAACCGCCGACGTGCAGGGGATTGCAGCGAGCGATGCGCCCCACGGCAAGCCAGCAGCCTCTCAAAACACCGTGCTTCTCAATCGCCTGGATGGCGTATTGCGAGCACGTTGGGTAATAAATGCAGGCGTCAGGCAATAAGGGCGAAATAACCTGTTGATATATGCGAATAGGAGCGATGGCAACACGTCGCAAAACGTGATTGCTCATCGCTCCTCCCCGGCAACGCCGGCGCGCTTCATAAGCGAACGCAACGCCTTGTCCATCTCCTGCGGCGAGGAAACCCTCGTCTTGGGAGTTGCAAACAAGATGATGTCATAACCCGCAACGGGAAATCCGCAGCTGCGGGCGGCCTCGCGCATCACACGCTTAGATCGGTTGCGCACGACGGCACAACCGAGTCGCTTAGCACCAACGAAGGCGACCCTTCCGGAGTCGCCTTCGCCAACCGATTCACATATGGTCATTCGAATCAGAGGGTGATTGAAACGACGCCCCTGACTGAACACATGCTCGAAATCTTGCCGAGACTTAATAGTCTTCATGCGAGATGTGTGTATCGCTGCTAGACAGTGAGACGCTTGCGGCCCTTGGCGCGACGACGGGCGAGCACGGCACGACCACCCTTAGTGGCCATACGGGCACGGAAGCCATGGGTCTTGGCACGCTTACGCTTATTAGGCTGATACGTACGCTTCATCTTAAGTTCCTCCTGCTGCATTTCGAGTGTCCGCGGGGACGCGGACGCAGATATAGACACGTGAGCTTGAAGATTGTAGGGAAATCAATGTTCAAATGTCAAGAAATCAAAGGTAAAAGGTTGCGCAGTTCACACGGTTCCCCCATAAGCCAAGCTCGATTTAGCGGTGCATGGCAACTTTTCACGATATTTCATCGAGTTTTCAACAGGTCATGTTGGCAATGTTGAGAACTTTTCGTCCGTTTTCCAAAGTTTTCAACAGGTTTTGAAAGTTTGTCGAAAGATGAGAAACATTGCACGGTGAGCTACTATTTGTTCGAAACCTTTTGGAAGATTGCGAGCGGCATGTCTGACGACTTTTACACCATGGTCGATTCCGGAGACCCGGCACCCGACAACGAGCACATCACCGGCGTGCGCGAAGAGCGTGACGAAGGTGAACAGACGACAACGCAGGCGCCAAAAGCCATGTACGCCGCGCGCATCGCCGTCTATGACGACATGCTGTCGACACCGCGTGTGATCGTCATCGATCCGCAAGATGTCCGCACGTATTTGGAAGAGACGACCAACACCGTCTACCAGTGCATGAAAGAACAAGGTGGCCATATCTCGCTCATGGTCATCCGCGAGATTGTCGAAAACTTTATCCACGCACACTTTGCAGAGCCCATCATCTCGATTCTGGACGGCGGAGACACCATCCGCTTTGCTGACCAAGGACCCGGCATCGACGACAAGGAACGCGCTTTCGACTTTGGCGTTACCAGCGCAAACAGCAAGATGAAGCGCTATATCCGTGGAACCGGAGCAGGGTTTCCCATGGTGCAGGAGTATTTGGAAAACGCCGGCGGTGCCGTATCCATCGAGGACAACATGGGCAACGGCACCGTGGTTACGGTAAGCCTGAACCCTAAACGCGTGCAGGAAATCGAGCGTGCCGGCGGACGTGGCGCTGCCGTGCGGCCCGAGACGGAACAGCCCACATATCCCCTGCCGGGAGCTTTTGCGCAGCAGCCCATGGCAACGCAGCAGATGCAGCCCCCCGTGGGACAGATGCAGCAGCCCGGAATGCTACCTGCACAAGAACCCCGGGCGGCATCGATGTCGATGCCGCCAAACACGCCAGAGACCATGCCGCTGGCGGATCAGGATGCAGCAGCAATGCAGCAGGCGACGGGGGCGCCGGGTGGCCAGCAAATGGGCTATCAGCCGTACCAACAGGGATATCCATATCAGCAGATGCCGTCACTGGGGTATGGCCAGCAGTTCCCGCAGCAGTACCAGCAGGGATATCAGCAGCCGTACCAGCAGATGCCGCAGCAGCAGTACAACCCCTGGGCCCAGCAGATGCCTCCGCAGCCTTACCAACAGTGGCCTCAAAGTTTTCAACAGCAAATGCCGCCGATGCAGAGTTCTCAACAACCAGCAGCTCAAATGATGTATCCTAATGCAGCAAATCAGTATGCGCAGCCACAACCGGACGTGTTCGTAAGCGATCGCGGCAACGCCGCGCTGGGCTATCTGGCGCAAAATCAAGCGTGCGGTGCAACCGATCTGGCGAGGGCGTTTGGAAACTCGGCCCCCACTTGGTCACGCACGCTCAATGACTTGGCGCAGGCCGGCTTGGTCATCAAGCATGGCCAGAAATACCATCTGACCGAACTCGGCGCCGCTCGCGTGCGAGCTCAGGGCTAAAGAACGGGAGAGACAGTGGACGAGGAAGCAAGCATCATCCTGGGGGATGCCATCGCCTTTTGCCAGCGCGACGGCCAAGATGCACGCCTCATCAACATGCTGGGGCAATCGCGCGCCATAAGCCTGACCGAAGATACGCTCACGATCGAGGCCCCCTCGCGCTTTGCCATCGCGCAGCTCAAAAAGCATCAGCCAACCATTGAGGCCTATCTGGAAGAAATCGCCTTTGCACCGATTACGCTCGACATCGTGGCACCGCAAGGCGCCGCGACGGAATCCGCTGCTTCCCCGGCGGTGCCGGCCTCCGCAGGCGACGTGCCGACAATCGAGCACCAGCACAGCGATGTTTCCCGTGAAACCATGGCACCGTTGCCGACCGCGGCAGCGACGTCAACGAACGCACCCGTCACGCACATGCCCATCGCTCACGACGCAGCGGCGGGCGCGGATTCGGGCATTGCAATCAAGAACACGCTCTCGGCCGATGATTTTCGTCGCATGATGAACCAGATGAAGGGCGGAGCGCCGACTAAATCCACGCAAGCTGCGACCCCCGCTTCACCCGTGCCAGCACCGACCGTGCCGGCCGAGCAGAATACGGATGGAGCCCCGCTCGCCGCGAACTCAAAATTTACCTTTGAGAACTTTGTCTACGGCCCCGAGAACAGCCATGCCTATCGCTCGGCACTCAAGTTTGCCGCCCTCGCGGACGAGCGCGGCACATGCACATCACTGTTCATCTACGGCAAATCGGGCCTGGGCAAGACCCACCTGTTGCTCGCTATCAAAAACGAGCTCGCCGAGAAGTCGCCCGAGATCAAGGTCAAGTATGCCAACTCCCAGGCATATCTGGACGACCTGATGACCGAGTTCGACCGCCAAAAGAAGAGCAACGCCCCCATCATGCAGGCGTACCACGGCGTGGACGTGCTCATCATCGATGACATCCAAAACATCATCGGCAAGCGCGCGAGCGTGGACTACTTTTTCCAGCTCATGGACGAGTTCATCCGCAACAACAAGAAGGTCGTCATCGCGGCAGACCGCGCCCCCAAGGACCTGAGCATGGACGAGCGCTTGACCAGCCGCTTCAACGCCGGCATGCTCTGCCTGGTCGCAGAGCCCAGCTACGAGATGAAATACAAGATCTTGCAGCGCTATTACGAGAACACCATCGTCGCCGCTCCCGAGGCAGGCGACGACTCGCTGCTGGCAGCCTATGGGGGCGACGGCGGGCACCTGACCGACGAGCACTTTAAACACATGGCCGAGGTCTCGGGCACCAACATTCGCGAACTCGAGAGCTTTTGCGAGCGCTGCGCCGGCGAGGCGGGCGACCGCGAGCGCGAGGGCGGGGAGCTCACCTTTGACGATATCGACGCCATTGCCAGCCAGTACTTCGACACATCGGCCAAAAAAATCAACGTCCAGACGGTTCAGTCCGTCATTGAAGAGCAGTACGGCGTGACGCACGAGGAGCTCATCGGCCCGCGACGCAACGCCAATATCGCCAAGGCACGCCACATTGCCATCTATCTGGCCATCGAGATGTGCGAGATGACGACCACGGCGGTGGGCGCCGAATTTGGCAACCGCAACCACTCGACCGTCAGCACGAGCTACAAAAAGGTCCAGAAGATGATCCAGGAAGACCGCGCCGTCACCGAAGACCTCAAGTCGCTGCGCGATAAAATTACACTGCGCTCGTAGGGAAATAGAGACACCTGTTGAAAACTTGTCGAAACCACGGGCATAAGGTGTCTAAAACCCAAACCGCGGTGATGAAAAGTTTTGCGCAGGTTTTGAACGTGGAAAACCACCCCTGTTGCACACAGGTTGCTGTCGATTCTCTTTCTGGGTCTGACCTGCGTCTTTGGGAGTAATCAACAGTTTCGTCAGTGCTATTACTATTATAAAGATATTTATATCTATAGAAAGGTATTAAAAGATGAAGTTCACCGTCAGCCAGAGCTCGCTCACACAAGCCATCGGCGTCGTTATGAAGGGTGTCGCTTCGGCATCCACCCTTCCCATCCTGTCGGGCGTGCTCGTCAAGGCGCAAGACGGCATCTTGGAATTCCAGACCTCTAACTACACCATCTCGATCCGTCATCGCATCGCGGCGCATGTCGAAGAAGAGGGCGAGATGGTTATCCCCTGTAAGATGCTCTCCAATATCACCAAGACCCTCCCCGATGCCCCGGTCACCTTTGAGCTGTCCGAGCGCCAGGTGCTGATTGGTTGCGAGAAGAGCTCGTTCCGCCTGAACACGCTCGATGCCAATGACTTCCCCGAGTTTCCGGCCTATGCCATCGAGAGCGCCGTGGAGCTGCCGACCGATATCTTGTCCGAGATGGTCAGCCGCGTGTGGCGCGTCACCTCAACCGACAAGGCCCGCCCCATCCTGGGTGGCGTGCACATGAAGGTCGAGAACAACACCGTGCGCCTGGTGGCGACCGATTCCTTCCGCCTGGCCGTGTGCGATACGCAGGTCGAGACCTCGACCCTCGAGGGCTCCTTTGAACTCAACGTTCCGGCCGACGCCTTTAACGACGCACTGAACATCATGGCCAGCCAGGCGACCATCATGATCGGGGCTACCGACACCCAGGTTGTCTTTGAGGCCGGCAACACCACCTACGTGTCGCGCCGCATCGAGGGCGTGTACCCCAACTACAAGCAGCTCATCCCCGATTCGTGCGTGACGAGCGTCAAGATCGACGTCGCCGCCTTTAACGCCGCCCTCAAACGCGTGGCCGTTATCGCGAGCGCCAACCCCGCCGTCAAGTTCGAGATCGATGTCGAGAACGGGCAGATGGGCCTGTCCTCCATTTCCAATGACCAGGACCTTGCGCAGGAGACGATCGATGTCGAGGCCGAGGGCGAGTCGGGTACCATCGCCTTCAACTACCACTACATCTTCGGCTGCCTCAATGCCCTGTCCAAAGAGAAGGAGATCACGCTGGAGCTCAAGAGCTACTCGCAGGCGGGCATCTTCAAGTCCTACGACAAGATCAACTACCTGTACCTAGTCATGCCAGTCCGCATCTAGCGCTGCGCCATGACCATGTTCGCCCGCGATCTTTCCGTCGCGCACTACCGCAGTTTCGATAGCTATCGCCTTGCCCTGGACGAGGGCGTGACGATACTTGCGGGACCCAACGCGGCGGGAAAGACCAATCTCATAGAGGCGCTGCAGCTGCTGACGAGCGGCGCCTCGTTTAGGCATCCGACCGCAGCCGAGCTCGTCCATGACGGCGTGGGCTCGTGCAAGGTCGAGCTGAGGCTCGAGGGCGACGGCCGCGTGCTTGATATGGGATTGAACGCGGAGGACGGTAAGCGCTCGTTTAGCCGCAACGGCAAGAGGTGCTCTGCCGCCGGTGTGCGCGGGGCTCTGCCGAGCGTGCTGTTTTGCCCCGACCATCTGGACATGGTTAAGCGAGGCGCCAGTGTGCGCCGCGCCGCCCTCGATGACTTTGGCATGCAACTGAGCGCACGCTATGCCGATCTTGCGAGCACCTATGGGCGCTGCGTGACCCAGCGTAACGCCTTGCTCAAGGAGACCTGGTGCTGCCGCGAGATGCTCGGCGCGTGGAACGATTCGATTGCCCGCGCGGGCTCGGCCCTGCTTGTGCACCGGTTGGCTCTGCTCGACCGGCTGGCGGGCCATGTGCACACTGCCTACGGGCAAGTGGCATCCGGTGAGGCTGCCAACGTGACCTATACGTCCACGCTGGGGGATTTGCCCCAGGTCGATGATCGCGAAGAGCTGAAGGGCTGGGCGTACGAGCGCATGCTGGCTGCCCTTGATGAGCACGCCGACGAGGAAATTCGCCGCGGCGTGACGTTGGTGGGACCGCATCGCGATGAGATTGAGTTTACCGTGGCGGGTCGCTCCGCCCGTTCATTTGCCAGCCAAGGTCAGCAGCGAACGTTGGTTCTGGCCTGGAAGGTGGCGGAGGTGGCCGTGGCTCGCGATGTCCTGGGCACCGCCCCATTGCTGCTTTTGGACGACGTGATGAGCGAACTCGACGGCGAACGCCGCGGTGCTTTCCTGCGGCTGATCGGCGATGATATCCAGACGGTCATAACCACGACCAACCTGGGGTACTTTACCGATGATCTGCTTGATCGAGCCAAGGTGGTGAGCATGGGTGAGACGTGCTAATTACGAGCGCGAGAGCGAAACGGTCGCCTTCAGTGGGTTTTTGAACGCAGAGCGCCAGCGCATCCTGGCCGCCGCGACACCTGAGCGCCGCGCGCAGATGGAGGCTGCGGAGGAATCTCGTGCGGTCTATCACGCCTGGAATGCAGTGTGCTCGGGCACGCGCGAGGGACGCCATGTGACCGGCCTGCGCTACCTGCCCGAGTCCAACGAACTGCTGGTGTACCTCGATTCGCCCTCATGGACGCAGGAGATGACGCTTTTGCGCGAGATTATCCGCGCGCGCATGGAGCGCGCCGGCGCGCACGTCGACGGCCTGGTGTTCAAGACGACTGCCCCCGGCCACACACCGCCCGCTGCAAAAGAGCGCCTGCGTCCGGCCGTGGCCGAGCGTCCGCCGGCTCCGCATGCCGACCTAAGCGATGCCGAGCGTGCCGAGATCGAGCACCAAGTGGCGCCCATCGAGGACCAAAAACTGCGCGAGGCCCTCGAGAACGCCATGAGAGCCAGTGCCGAGTGGGCCAAGGGCGCGCAGGGCAAAAAAGAGCCTTAAATCGCATCTGGTGGCCTTGTAGAGCCAAATACCCTCGTCCCCGAGGGTATTTTTTTACGATAAACTAGTAAGGCTGTACACATTTTCTTAACTGAAGGAGGACGTGTGGCAAACGAAAACGATTACGATGGCGGCGAGATTAAGATTCTCGAAGGTCTCGAAGCCGTTCGTAAGCGCCCGGGCATGTACATTGGCTCGACGAGCGCCAGCGGTCTTCATCACCTGGTGTGGGAGATCGTTGACAACTCAGTCGACGAGGCCATGGCCGGTTTTTGCACCGAGATTCAGGTGACGGTCCACGCCGACAACTCCATCACGGTCGTCGACAACGGGCGCGGCATCCCCGTCGACGAGCATCCTATCAAAAAGATCCCGACGCTCGAGGTCGTCATGACGATCCTGCACGCCGGCGGTAAGTTCGATAACTCGGCCTACAAGGTCTCGGGCGGCCTGCACGGCGTGGGCATCTCCGTCGTCAACGCGCTGTCCAAGCGCGTGGTCGTACAGGTATGCCGCGATGGCAACATCTACGAGATGGAGTTCTCGCGCGGCAAGACCGTCAAGAAGATGGAGGTCGTGGGCACTTCGGAGACGACGGGCACCACTGTCAGCTTCTGGCCCGACGACGAGATCTTCGAGACCTGCATCTACGATTTCGACACGCTGCACAACCGTCTACAGGAGACGGCATTCCTCAACAAGAACCTCAAGATCGTGCTGACCGACGAGCGCGAGGCGACTCCCCACGTGGAGGAGTTTTGCTATGCCGGCGGCATCATCGACTTCGTCAAGTTCCTCAACGAGGGCAAGGATGTCCCCGAGGCCTTTAAGGAGCCCATCTACATTGAGGGCAAATCGGATCCGGATGCGCCCGTGACCAAGATGGGCGAGGTCGAGGTGTCCTTGCAGTGGAATAGCGGCTACGGCGAGAACGTCATGTCGTTTGCCAACGACATCTACACCCCCGAGGGCGGCATGCACCTCGAGGGCTTCCGTACCGCACTCACCCGCGTGATTAACGACTACGCTCGCAAGCAGAACCTGCTCAAGGAAAAAGACGCCAACCTGACCGGCGACGACGTGCGCGAGGGCCTGTCGGCCGTTATCTCGGTCAAACTGCCCGATCCGCAGTTTGAGGGCCAGACCAAGGCCAAGCTCGGCAGCTCCTATATGCGCGCGCTGACGCTCAAGATCGTGACCGACGGCCTTGCCGATTACCTCGAGGAGCATCCCAAGCCCGCTCGTGAGATCGTCAAGAAGGCCCAACAGGCCTGCAAGGCGCGCAACGCCGCCCGCAAGGCGCGCGAGGCGACCCGTCGCAAGAGCCTGCTCGAGACGGCGTCGCTGCCCGGCAAGCTCGCCGACTGTTCGGTGCGCGACGCCGAGTTGACTGAGCTCTTTATCGTAGAGGGCGACTCGGCAGGCGGCTCGGCCAAGGACGGCCGCCGCCGAGACATCCAGGCGATCCTGCCCCTGCGCGGCAAGATTTTGAACGTCGAGCGCGTGGGCGATCATCGTGCGTTCTCGAGCGACACCATCCAGTCACTCATCACTGCGATCGGCTGCGGCGTCACGACGAGTGCCGGCGACGGTGGCGACTTTGATATCACCAAGGCCCGCTACCACAAGATCATCATCATGACCGATGCAGACGTCGACGGCGCGCACATCCGCATCCTGCTGCTGACGTTCTTCTACAAGTACATGCGCCCGTTGATTGATGCCGGCTACGTGTACGTCGCGTGCCCGCCCATCTTTGGCATCAAGGTGCGCAACAAGATTCACTACGTGTATCCCAACGGCCGCCAGCCCGAAGACGAGATCCTGCGCGACACCATTCAGAGCCTGGGACTGAACCCCGACGACAACGACGAGGACGGCAAGGCCAAGGACGGCAAGATCACCAAGAAGCGCAAGGGCTACACCGTCCAGCGCTACAAGGGCCTGGGCGAGATGGACCCCAAGCAGCTTGCCTCGACGACGATGGACCCCAAGACCCGCATTCTGCAGCGCGTGTCGATCGAGGATGCCGTGGTGGCGGACCGCGCCGTGCGCGAGCTCATGGGTTCCGAGGTCGGCTACCGCCGCGAGTACATCGAGAAGCATGCACATGATGCACGATTCCTTGACGCTTAAGAGGAGGTAACGTGGCAGACGATATCAACAATAACGAGGGTATGGACGAGGCCGGCGACGCCGGTATGCCCGATGATCTGAAGCGCCTGCTTGCCCGTGCTGAGCAGGGCGAGGACGGCGACCCGGACGCCTATAACCCCGATGCCGATGATGATGAGGAAGAGGACGACGACGCCGAGCTCGAGGAGAGCTTTGGCGAAGTCGACCGTGGTGCCTCGGCCGGTGAGGATATCAACGGCGGCCAGCTCCAGATTTCGGAGTTTGGCCGCGAGATGAAGCAGTCGTTCATCGAGTATTCGATGTCGGTCATTACGGCCCGCGCCCTGCCGGACGTGCGCGACGGCTTAAAGCCGGTGCACCGCCGCATCCTGTACGCAATGAACGAGAGCGGCATCTACCCCAACCGCCCACACAAGAAGTCGGCCTGGACGGTCGGCGAAGTTATCGGTAAGTACCACCCGCATGGCGACTTCGCGGTCTATGAGGCCATGGTTCGCCTGGCGCAGTGGTTCTCCATGCGCACGCCGCTCATCGACGGTCACGGCAACTTCGGCAACATCGACGGCGACGGCGCGGCAGCCATGCGTTACACCGAGAGCCGCCTGGCAAAGCCCGCCATGGAGCTGCTGCGTGACCTGCAGAAGGATACCGTCGACTGGCAGCCCAACTACGACGAATCGCTCGCCGAGCCTCAGGCGCTGCCTGCGCGCTTCCCCAACCTGCTGGTCAACGGCAGCCAGGGCATCGCCGTCGGCATGGCCACCAATATCGCCCCGCACAACCTCACCGAGGCGATCGAGGCAACCTGCTACCTGATCGATAATCCCGACGCCACTGTCGACGAGCTCATGCAGATCATGCCCGGTCCGGACTTCCCCACCGGCGCCATCATCATGGGCAGTGCCGGTATTAAGCAGAGCTACGAGACCGGCCGCGGCTCCATTACCGTGCGCGCCAAGGCCCACGTGGAGTCCACCAAGACCGGCCGCAGCCGCCTGGTCTTTACCGAGATTCCCTACATGGTCAACAAGGGCACCCTGCAGGAGAAGATCGCCCAGCTCGTCAACGACAAGCGCATCGAGGGCATCTCGGATATGCGCGATGAGTCCAACCAGAAGGGTATCCGTCTGGTCATCGAACTCAAGAAGGGCGTCATCCCGCAGGTCGTGCTCAACAACCTGTACAAGTACACCTCGCTGCAGACGACCTTTGGCGCCAACAACCTGGCGCTTGTCAACGGCGTTCCCAAATGCCTGAGCCTGCGCGAGATGCTGCAGCACTACATCGACCACCAGGTCGACGTCGTCACCCGCCGCACCCGCTTCGACCTTAAAAAGGCCCAGGCCCGCGCGCATATCCTTGAGGGCTACTTGATGGCCCTCGACCATATCGACGAGGTCATTAGCATCATCCGCTCCTCGCAGACCGACTCCGAGGCCAGCAGCCGCTTGATTGAGCGCTTTGGCTTTACGCCCGAGCAGACCACGGCCATCCTCGAGATGAAGCTGCGCCGCCTGACCGGCCTGGAGCGCGACAAGATCCAAGAAGAGTTGGACGGCCTGCGCCGCGCCATCGCCTACTACGAGGACCTGCTGGCGCATGAGGAGAAGATCCTGGGCGTCATCAAGGAAGAGATGCGCGAGATCTCCAAGAAGTTTGGCGACAAGCGCCGCACCGAGATCAGCCAGGTTGAAAAGGACCTGGATGTCGAGGACCTCATCGCCGACGAGGATATGGTCGTGACCATCACCCACACCGGCTACGTTAAACGTATCCCGGTGGCTGCCTACCGTGCCCAGAAGCGCGGTGGCAAGGGCGTGTCGGGCGTCAACCTCAAAGAGGACGATGTTATTGACGAGATGTTCATTGCGTCCACGCACGAGTACGTGCTGTTCTTCTCGAGTAAGGGCAAGGTCTATCGCCTGAAGGTGCACGAGCTGCCGGTGGGTACGCGCCAGGCGCGCGGTACCGCGATCGTCAACCTGCTCCCCTTCGAGGAGGGCGAGAAGATCGCGAGCGTCATCAGCTGCCGCGAGTTCCCGGCCGACGAGTACCTGATGTTTGCCACCAAGAGCGGCATGGTCAAGAAGACCGTGATGAGCGCGTATGACCGCAGCCGCCGTGATGGCCTGATCGCTATCAACCTGCGTGACGACGACGCGCTGCTGAACGTGCGCCGCGTGCGCGAGGGCGACAAGATTATCCTAGCCACCACCGCGGGCAAGGCGATCATGTTCTCCGAGGAGCAGGTGCGCGCTACCGGCCGCGACACCAGCGGCGTTCGCGGTATCGGCATGAAGGACGGCGTGAGCGTTCTGGGCATGGAAGTCACTAACGGCAACGGCGATCTATTCGTCATCACCGAGCGCGGCTACGGCAAGCGCACACCGGTTGCGGATTACCCGGAGCAGAATCGCGGCGGCCAGGGCGTCTACACCATCCAAATGACCGAGCGTAAGGGTAACCTCGCGGCCATGAAGACGGTGGGCCCGCAGCACGAGCTGTTCATCGTGACGGAGGGCGCGACGGTCATTCGCGTCAAGACCGACGAGATCAGCCAGACCGGCCGCGCCACCCAGGGCGTCAAGATGATGACCGTCGACGACAACGACCGCATCTGCGCCGTAGCCCGCATGACGGCCGCCAAGGAGAAGCCCGAAGGCGAAGCTACAGAAGACGGCTCTGCCCCCGAAGAAACCCCTGTCGATCTGGGCGACGGCAACGACATGCCAGAAGATCTCCTCGACGAGTAAGAGGCCCTAGCTGGTAGAAAATATCAGACCCCATATATCGGCGGTCGGCGCACTGCGCGCCGACCGCTTTTTTGAAAACCTTCGGGACCCGCGTTCGCCCCGGCCGCACGGCGGCATATGAAGTCGATCGCGAGTTCCGCACGAGCCGGAGAGCACTTAATGTGCTCTCCGTGCGAGTCAGGACTGTCCGAGCAGGCGACTTCACATGCCGCCGTGCGGCCGGGGCGAACACCCCCTCAAAGATTTTCAAAAAAGTTGTTGACGCGCGCGTAACGACTCGTCTAATATATCCCTTGCGCGATGGACCTGTAGCTCAGTTGGTTAGAGCGTCCGGCTGATAACCGGGAGGTCACAAGTTCGAATCTTGTCAGGTCCACCACTTTCTTTCGCAATAAACACCCCAGCGAGAGCCGAGTCGCCGCTGGGGTGTTTATTACTGTCTCCGTGGGGGTTTAGCTCAGCTGGGAGAGCGCGGGCTTTGCAAGCCTGAGGTCAGGGGTTCGATCCCCCTAACCTCCACCATGATGGACCTGTAGCTCAGTTGGTTAGAGCGTCCGGCTGATAACCGGGAGGTCACAAGTTCGAATCTTGTCAGGTCCACCATCAAAACTGTGAAGAGCCTCGGGGCATGGCCTCGGGGCTTTTTTCTTGTGTGTTATAAAACTCATTTTGGTTTTGTGTGCTGTGCGAAAGATTGGGTAGTATAGCTATTCAATGCGGCGAAGGCGCCGTGTGTTAACCGCTACGTACCGGAGGTGTTCCATGGTTCGTGTCGACATAGAGACCATCGTCATGGCCGCCGGTCCCGTGCCATCGCTTATCGTGCTTCGCGAGCGCTGCAGCAAATCGGACTCCCCTGCGCCGCTGCGCTCCCTTTCTATCCAAACTGGTTCGTTTGAGGCTGCGGCTATTAGCCGCGGTATTGACAGCGGTCGTGCCGAGCGCCCGATTGCCCATGACCTGCTGCTCGACACGCTCGATGTCCTGGATGCAAAACTCGAGCGTATCGAGATTGTCCGTGCCGAGCCTCCCGTGTTTTACGCGACGGTCGTTGTTTTGGCCGACGGCAGCGAGCGCGGTATCGACGCCCGTCCGAGCGACGCCATCGCCCTCGCCGTGCGCAGCAATGCCCCCATGTTTGTGGAGGATGACATCATGAACCGCCTGGGGACCGTCTCTCCGGTCGCCGAGGAAATCGATGACGAGCGGGAATTTGAGAAGTTCGACGAGTTCGTCCATACGCTCTCGCCCGATGATTTTTAAATGACGGGTCGCTATGAGACGGAGTGTACGCTGATGGAGCGTGGCGTCTCGGCCGAGGTCGCCGCCATTGCCCGCGAGGCCCAGATGCGCTCGGAGGCGTCCGAGGCCGCACGCATCGCCTATGTGACGCAGGCCCGTACGCTTCGCGAGCGCCGTGCCTCCTTTATCAAGATGGTTGCCGTCTCCGCACTTGTCGCGGCAATCTCATCGCGCCTTCGTGGTACAGTTGGTGCGCTTGGGTTTTCGATTTCGACGGGCTTGGTCATCTGGGGCGTGGTCGATGCCGTGATGCTGACTAACCAGATCAAGGTACTCGACAAGCGCGCGGCCGATATGATGCGCGCCCGCGACGCCGCCGCCAAGATCGCTGCCGAGGCACAAGAGATGTAACGACGCCGGACTCGATGGGAAGGTCTAAAAATGGCACAGGATATGCAGGACGCCGGAAACGTCTCCGCCGAGCTCGACGCCATGGTGTGCGACCTCATCGGGGCCTTTTTGGACGATCTCGCCGCTGGTGAGAATCCGGGCGTTGTCGTTGCGATCGAGGACGCCGCGTCCAACCGCTATCTGGCGGCACTCGACGAGGACGGCGAGGAGGCATGCCTCGAGGCTGCCACCAACTTTATCTCCGAGCACAAGATGGGCCTTAAGGACGAGGGCCTGGGCCGCATCGCCCGTTACGCCATCGGCTATACCGGGTGTGTCGAAATTGACGGCGGCTACCATGACGCCCTGCTCGTGAGTTTCTTTGAGACGACGCTCGAGAGCGGCTTTTCGGCATACGTACTGTACGAGGGTGCGGGCGCCGGCGATGGTTTTATGTGGAGCGACCCTGAACCTGCAGGTGAGGAAACCCCTCTTATCTAAAATCGCTAAAATAAACGAGTTTTCGGTAAAAGGCTCAATATTCCCGCCGAGCGTTGTGTTGCTGGGCGGGTCGCATACGCGTGCCGGTTGTATATAGATAGAAGATAGGGGAACTACATGCGCGTAGACAATCTGAGGAATATCGCCATCATCGCTCACGTCGACCACGGCAAGACGACGATGGTCGACAAGCTCCTGCGTGCCACGGACGCCTTCCGTGCCAACCAGCAGGTCGAGGACCGCGTCCTGGATTCTAACGACCAGGAGCGCGAGCGCGGCATTACGATTCTCGCCAAGAACATCTCTATCGAGTACAAGGACGTCAAGATCAACGTCATCGACACCCCGGGTCACGCCGACTTTGGCGGCGAGGTCGAGCGCGTGCTGCGTATGGCCGACGGCGCCCTGCTGCTGGTCGACGCTTTTGAGGGCCCCATGCCCCAGACCCGCTTCGTTCTGCGTCATGCCATCGACACCGGCCTCAAGATCATGATCGTCATCAACAAGATCGATCGTCCGGGCGCCAACCCCGAGAAGGCCTACAACGACTGCCTGGACCTGATGGCCGACCTGGGCGCCACCGACGACCAGCTTGAGTTTGCCATGGAGCACGTGGTCTACGCTAGTGCCATGAATGGCTTTGCCCGCCTTGACCCCAACGACGGAAACATGGACATGTATCCGCTGCTCGATATGATCATCGACGACATGCCCGCGCCCGAGGTTGACGAGAACGCCCCGCTGGCCATGCAGTGCGTGACCATCGATCACTCCAACTTCGTTGGCCGCATCGGCATCGGTCGCGTGTACTCCGGCGCCATCCACCAGGGCGACCAGATCCTGGTCGTCAAGAACGACGGTTCCAGCGCCACCGCTACCGTCAAGCAGCTCTTTACCTTCGACTACCTGGGCCGTACCGAGTGCCAGGAAGTCGGCGCCGGCGACATCGCCGCCGTCGTGGGCATCGACCGCACCGATATCGGCGATGTCTACACCGACCCCGAGAACCCCGTCGAGCTCGAGCCTATCGAGATCGACCCGCCGACCCTGTCCATTGTCTTTGAGGCCTCGACCTCCCCGCTCGTCGGCCGCGACGGCGATATCGTGGGCGCCCGTCAGCTCAAGGAGCGTCTGTTCAACGAGGCCGAGAACAACGTGACTATGAAGATCGAGGAGCTCGAGGACAAGAGCGGCGTCGAGGTCTCGGGCCGCGGCATTCTGCACCTGTCCGTTCTGATGGAGTCCATGCGCCGCGAGGGCTTTGAGTTCCAGGTCGGTCGTCCCCGCGTTCTGTTTAAGAAGGACGAGAACGGCAACAAGATGGAGCCCGTCGAGCAGGCCGTCGTCGAGTGCCCGGACGAGTACTCGGGCAAGGTCGTTGAGGTCTTCGGCACCTCCGGCGGCATCATGACGAGTATGGATACCTCGGGCATCGTGACGCACCTCGAGTTTAAGATCCCGACCCGCGGCATCATGGGCCTTAAGAACCGCATTATGAACGTCACCCACGGCGAGGGCGTGTTCTATCACACCTTCCTGGAGTACGGCCCCTACGCCGGCGAGATCGGCAACCGCCAGAACGGTGCCATGATCTCCATGACCACCGAGAAAGCCGTTGCCTACGCTCTGGGTACGCTGCAGGAGCGCGGCCAGCTGTTCGTTGAGCCGGGCACCGAGTGCTACGAGGGCATGATCGTGGGCGAGCGCAGCAAGGCAGGCGACATGGTCGTCAACATCGCCCGTACCAAGAACCTGGGCAACCAGCGTTCCTCGACCTCCGATATCTCCGTCCAGCTGGTGCCGCCTCGCACCTTCTCGCTGGAGGAGGCGCTGGAGTACATCGCTGACGACGAGCTGGTGGAGATCACTCCCAAGAACATCCGCCTGCGCAAGCGTCTGCTCAACGCCACCGACCGCAAGAAGGCCGCCGTCCGCGCCGGTCAGGTCAACAAATAAGCGCTGGTCTTTATAGCGTCTAACAAGAAAGGGCGTCGACCGTGATGGTCGGCGCCCTTTTTGTGCACAGGGACTGAGCTGGTCTGCATCACCACAAAGGTGCCTGGCCCCTTTATGGTGGTTGGCGGCTAAGCGGTGGGGAGTTCTGGCGTGTTAGCCGGCTGCTGCGGCTTAAGGTGGGCGTTGCGCCAGATGATTTGGATGATGTAGCCGAGCATAAAGACAAAGGCCACGCCGCTGATGAAATCGCCTACGAGGGGGATTGCCGTAAGCGCGCCCGCGGCGATGCCGCCCACGGCCGCCATGGCGTAGCGGTTCTGACTATGTCCGACCATGCGGGCGATCGCACATCCCGCAAAGGCGCTCGACACCAGTGCGATGCCGATAGCGCCGCACAAGAGGGCTCCGGCAAGCGACAGACCAGCGATGGAGATAATCAGCAGTAGGACGGCGGGGGCTATAGCAATCGTACCCAGAAGACCGCTCACCCACAGGGGCGTGGGGCGCTGGTGGAGCATGCCGGCGGCGCTGGCGGTCGCGCGCGGAAAGACGAGCTCGAGTAGCAGGGCGACAAAGCAGGTGGAAAGCGCCGCGGCGACGATACCGCCGATGACATCGTTAACGGTGGAAGTATCCTCGTTCTCGGTGCGGTCGATCTTGAGCGCGCCTACCTCGGCTCCTGCGGCACGCTCGGGGTCCTCGGAGACGTGCGCGTTCACGGTGCCGGTGATGTGGGCGTTCTTGCCCAGGATGAGCTTGTCGGTCCAAACCTCAACATCGCCCTCGACGGTGCCATCGATAGTCACCGTATCGCCCGCAAGCGCTGCCGACTTGGTAGAGCCGCGCAGGGCAACCGTCTCGCCTATCGCGTAAAAACAGTTGGCGGTGCTGCCGGCGTTGAGAACAACGTGCTGGCCAGCGACGGTCACGCTGCCATCAACCGTGGTCTGGGCGATATCAATCGTGCGCGCCGCAAGACGAACGGCGCCGCCCACCGTGCAGTCGCGAATTGAGAGGGTATCGCCCGCAGCGATGATATCGTGGTCGATGGACGCATCATCCAAGTTGAGGGCCTGACCGGCCCAGTACAGGTCACCCTCGACGCCGGACGGATTGGCGTCATTGTCGGTCGCAAGTACGTTGCCTGCGGTGTCCGTGCCGGCGAACGACGCCGTGGGAAGCGCGGTGATCGCCAGCGCGATGAGCGCGAATGCCATAAGCAGGCAGCGACGCATCTTGTGTGACGGCGCCGCCGCGGTTTGATTGAAAGCCATGGTTGATCCTTTTGTTAGGTGTTCGGCATATACCTAACAGGGTACCCAACGTGCGGGCGCTCTAAAAGAACCTCTCGGTTGCATTTCGAAGGGTCGTGCCGTGCTGTCTACTTTTTACGGTGCAAGAAGCGCGCGATATCTTCTTCGGTGGGGCTTTTGATGTCAAAGCGCAGTGAGAGCCAGCGCAGGCCCATGGTCACGACAACGCATACGACCAGCGCGGCGACATTGCTCATGATGCCGCTCATAACGAGACACACATAGCTTGTCGATCCGGCGATGGCGGCGATGGCATAAAAGTTAGTGCGTTGGAAAATGCCCGGAACCACGCCCATAAAACCGTCGCGCAACATGCCGCCGCCTACTGCGGTAAAAAAGCCCATCATGATGCACACCGCCGGCGCAAAGCCGTAGACCAGCGCCTTGTCCGCTCCGGTGGCGGCATAGATGCCGACCGAGATGATGTCGAGCAGGGGAATGAGTTTTTCGGGTTTGTCGACGATTGCCGGGAAAATGTAGATGATGGCTGCCGTGGCAATGGAAAGCGGGAGCGCCATCGGCTGGTTGAGGATGTAGACGTTGCCCACCTGCAGCGTCATATCGCGCAAAAGACCGCCGCCCAGGCCGCAAACCACCGCGAGCGCAACTGCACCCACCAGGTCGAGTTTGTGCTCGCGCGCAACCAGTACACCCGAGATCGATGCAGCGACAACGGCGAACATCTCGAGCCAAAACGGAATAGCGACCATGGCATCCGAGGCATGTGAGGTAATGGTCATAGCGGCGACGACGGGCAAGATGGGGTCCTTTGAGTTACGGGTTTAGACAATGCCCGTACATAGTACATGTTCGGCGCCGATTGCGACCCTATTGCTCGGCAAACGGTCGGGACTGGGTACGGTCATAGGTTCCATGTTTGGGGATCCGGGTTGATGCTGAACGCGATGGGGGCGTGGTCGAATAGGAGGGATGTCCAAATTTTGAGCTTTGCTCAAAATTTATCCGGTCGGCTTACGCCGACCGCGCTGCGCTAAAAACGCGCCACTGGCGCGTTTTCTTTACGCTTTGCGCCCTGGCGGGTTCGAATCCCTCCTCCTCCGCCGTATTTGCTTGTAAGGGACTTAAAAGAAAAAAGCCCCCGATCTGGGAGCTTTCTCAACCAAAATGGCGGGGTACGTGCGAGTTAGCACGAACACCTACGCCTACGGCATACGCAGGGGCTTCGCGCTCCTGGTCACCGATGTGGCGCTGTGACTATCCTATCACGAGCTGTTGGCCTGGGTAGATGCGATTGGGGTCTGCGATTCCGTTCGCTGCCGCGATTTCCTGATAGGTCGTGCCGAACTTCGCGGCGATGCCCGAGAGGGTGTCGCCGCTCTGCACCGTGTACGTGTGCTTGGTCGATACCGTGCCGCCGATCGGGATTGACAGGCGCTGCCCGGTGTAGATGAGGTTCGGGTTTTGGATTCCGTTCGCCGCCACGATGGCATCGACGGTCACACCATAGTGCGCCGCGATGGCCGACAGCGTGTCGCCTGCTACCACGGTGTATACCGTGCTGTCTCCCGAACCTCCACCGTTCACGACGGCGCGGACCTCTTCGGCGCGGCCGCAGATGTCGAGCACGGTCGAACGCAGGGGGTCGTTTCCGTACACGCCCTCCCATACCTCGTCGGCGAGCTCGTCGGCCGACGCATCGTGGATGTGGTTGATCATGTTCTGGACTTCATCGTACCGCGAGCCGCAGTAGTCCCGGCGAGCCTGGTCGTTGAGCCCGTGCTCGGCGATGTATGCGATGAGGTCGATGGTGCGGCCTGCGGGTGCCGTGGAGGTGTCAGGCTCGACAGGCTCCGGGGCGGGTTCGGGCTCCGCCCCGTCGGGGCACGCGTATGCCTGCCACGCGCTGCGGTCGCCGTAGAACTTGTTCAGGTCGAGCGGGCCGCCATAGCCGGCGATCCTGCCGTTGGAGGTGTACTGGCGCATCGAGCAGGAGTAAGCGCCCTCGTTCCACGGGGAGTCCTGGTAACCCGTGGCGTCGTTGTCGGCATACTGGGCCACCCATGTCCCGGCGTTGAGCAGCTTCGCGGTGTCCCACGGGAACACGGCCTTCGAGGCGTAGATGAGCGGGATGATTCCTGTGCGCTCAACGATGCGGCGGCACACCGCGTCGAGGTAGGAGAGGTCCCCCCACGCCGCGTTCTGGTTCTGCTCCCAGTCCACGCAGAGCGTGCCCTTGCCCATCCAGTTCAGCACGCTGTCAACGAAGAAGTCGGCCTCCGCCTGCGCGTTGCCTCCCGCTACGTAGTGGTATACGCCGAAGAGCTTGCCGACGGAGCGCGCGAGCTCGACCTGCCTAGCGCAGTCTGGGGATGTGTAGGTAGTGCCCTGCGTCGCCTTGCAGATGGCGAAGTCGCAGGGAACGGCCGCGAGGTCGATGCCCGCCTGCCAGTTCGAGATGTCTATGCCGTTAAGCGCCATAGAGCCCTCCTTTGATCGTGTAGAAGTACTTCCAGTCGATTCCGGCGAGCTCGTCGCGCGTCCACGCGCGCTGCGAGTTCTCGCCGCTCGCCGGGTCTCTGACCCAGTAGGAGCCGTCTTCGGAGAGCCATATCAGCACGACGTGGCCCTCGTACGCCTCGTCCCCGAGCGCGCCGCTCATGCCCGCGAAGGCGAGCCATCCGTCATCGACCGCATCGAGAACGGGGTCGAGCTGGTAGGAGATTTCGGAGAACTCGATGCCATACTCCGGGTAGTGCTCCGCTATCCACGCGCAGAACTTCCCGGGGTCGTTTACCCCGGCCGTGAGGCACGAGTCGCCGACGGCATCGGCGAGCATGAGCGGCGTCACGTCCTGCAGGGTCATGTACTTGATGGCCATGGACGCGCACACGAGGCCGCAGCCCGCCTCGCCGACGGTTGAGCCCGCGTACGGCACGTCCGCCCACTGCGGGTCGGTCTGCAGCCACAGCGGCATCCAATTGCCCTCCGGTATGGGGCGGTCGAGAACTGGTGCCATGGCTTCCTCGCGCCCCTGCTCGCGCGCCTCCGCGAGCGCCTGCGCGTCCTGGCCGGCATGCTCGAACATGAGAAGCCCCCACAGGCACGTCGCGACGAGCGCGCCTGTGAGGAGCGATGCGGCGAGCTTAATCCTGCTCATCCTCGCCTCCGACGTTGCCGAGGGCGAGGAGGGCGTCGAGCCACTTGGAGGTGATGCCCACGCCCTTGAAGAGCGTGTAGGCGGTCTGCACGCCGCCGATGAGGGCGAAGATGCACGTCACCCATCCTGCCGGGTCTGCGGGGACGCCGCCGACGAGCGCGGTGACGACGCCAGCGATGACGGATGCGGCGAGCGCGATGACTCGCGCGGCGTTGCCGGTCAGTGCCTCGGTCTTGATCGCCTGCACGATGAACGGCACGGCGACGGAGAGGACAACCGCTGCGATTGCTTGGATTTCGGTCATTTCTTGCTCCTTTCTTAGGCCACGTGAGCGGCCATGATCTCCTTGTAGAGGGCGGTGCCGGAGCCGTTACCTCCGAGCACGTCGTGGTACTCGCGGAAGACCTCCTCCGCCTCCTGCTTGTCGGCAGGCGTGCAGGGAGTGCCGTCAACGACGTATCGGCGGTGCATGTCGGCGAGCCGGCAGTAGAGCAGCGTCTTGAGGATTTGCCGCGTCGTTTCGCGGTCTTTCGCCGCCTCCTTGCGGGTCTCCTCGCGGGCTTTGTCCGATTCCGCCTTGGCTTGTGCGCGCTCTTTCGCTGCGCCCTTGATTCCGCCCATCGCCCATCCGACTGCGATGCTCACTGCGGATGTGATTGCCGTGACGGCGATCTGCGAGAGAAACGGGTCCATGGGTCACCTCCTTCGGTCCGTATTCCTGCGGGCATCATCTCGGAGGTGTCGCCATATGAAAAAAGCGCCCCCGCAGGGGCGCTCGGTGGGCTACTCCGCCAGTTCCCACCCGGCTGGGTAGGAATCCGGCGACCACGTGTTTCCGTCTATCTTCGATGTGTAGATGGGACCGGATTCGTCAGGGTAATGCACTTGGTCTCCCGTGTTGTACGCATCGTGCGCTCCGGTCGGCTGCTGCCAGACGGGGATGCTGTCGCCGGCGAGCGTGATCTTCGTGTACAGGCTCTCGGTCCCGGCTCCCGGCTTCCACTGCTCCTGCGATGTGTGCGCCTGTGCAACGCGATAGATGTCGCCGTCGTACGAGAGCAGTTCGCCTTGGATGTAGCTCTTCCCGATCTCGAAGGGCGGGATGAGGCTCGAAACGCTGATGACCTGCTCGTCTGTCAGGTTGATCGCCATGGTCTGGATGGAGAGCGTCGCGGCCGTGCGAAGCTGCGCGAGCTGCGGCGCTGCGGCGCTGAATGTCTTGGCGATGGTCTCCAACGCCTTGATGCGCTCGTCCTGCGGGGTCTCCGCTGCTTCCGCCTCGTCCCACAGCTCATCGAAGGAAGCCTCCGCCTCCTCCTGCGTGATGGCCTTGACGAGATGCACCTCGTCGGCGACCCACTGCTCGCGCTGCTCGCCGGAGGACTCGTCCTCGATCGTCTCCTTGGTGATGTTCTTGCGGAGCCAAACGTCCGCCTGCCCGTCTGGGCGCTGCTCGATTTTAACGGCGTCGAGCGGTGTCGCCGAAACTGTTTCCTGCATGCGCGCTCCTCGATACGTATCGCCTTGCGGCTCGCATCGTAGCGTGCATGTCGTTTCTCGCGATGAGGTCGTCGCAGTCCGCGTGCTTGAAGTAGCCCATGTAGCTCGTGACGCGGCGCGCCCTGCGCAGGCACGGCTTCCTGTCGAACCTCCGGAACGCGCGCATGCCGCGCAGGAACGTGCCGGCGCGCACCTCGACGTGCGACGGCCTCACGACGTAGCCCGCCATGTCGATGGGCTCGTCCTCTCCGACGCGGCATATCTTCCACGGCTTGAGCTCAAGGTGCAGCTCCTCGCGCATGTACTTCTCAAGGGAGCGCGCCGCAGCCTTGAGGTCGCGCTTGTCGTTGGACATCAGAAGCACATCGTCCATGTACCAGAGCTGATGCGCAACCAGCGCCCGTTTCTTTCCACGCCTTTCCTTGTGCAGGCTTTCGACGTGGTGGTATGCGAACGATAGGACGAGCTGTTCGGCGCGGAGCGAGAAGTAGCTCCCGATTTCAAGGCCGCCGCCCGTGTAGGTGGCGAGCAGGGACTCGATGCAGTAGAGAACGTCAGCCGACGCGACGTACTTGCGGAAGATTCCGAGAACGATGCCGTGCTCGGTCGAGGGGTAGCACTTCCGAACGTCCATTTTGACAAAGAAGCGCGGACCCCCCCCTGTCACCCATCTGCGGATGGTGCGCATGGTGAAGGTAGCGCCCTTGCCCTTGACGCTCGATGCCTGGTAGTAGCCGACCCTCGCGTTGAGGAAGTCGGCGCAGCAGTGTACCACGACGTAATCGACCAGCTGCTGCTTGACCGACGAGACACCGATAGTGCGGACTTTGCCGTTCGTCGGCTCGATGTGGTCGTAGCGATGGATGGGCTCGAACTTGAGACGCCTCTCCGCGATCTCGCGGGTCACCTCGTCTATGAGGTTGTCCAGGCTCCCGTACTCGTGGGCGATGCGCCACGCGTTCTTCTTGCCGGCAGGAGCCTCGCGCCATTCGTGATACGCCTCCTCCACGATGGCGCGGTCTATCGTGAGGCCCCTGCAATACGTCTTCATTCCGACCGTGTACCTCTCTGGTTGCCGTCCGAGCGTTCGCTTGTGCTACCAGCCCAGTGGTCGTGGCCATTTTCGTCGGTTGACGAGGCATGCCCGCTGCCGTCCGCGAGCGGAGGGCGCGGGTAGACGCGGCGTAATGAGAGCGAGGCGCATGTCAACCAGATTGGCGCGACCCGATGTTCCACCTGGCGTTCGACAGGGCGTTGTTGCCGTTGACGTACCACAAGCCCGCATTCGAGCCGTTGTTCAAGTTGCCCAGAGCGTGGAACAGAAGAACATCGGGAGCCGTCGCCGCGAATCCCTGGGCGTGATTATACCCTTTAAGAGGGGGCTTCGCCCCCTCTCGCCTTGCGGCGATTCACCCCCTTGAGCGACCAGTGCCAGAGAGGCGCGACCCGATGCTCCACCGGGCGTACGACAGGGCGCTGCTGCCGCTGACGTACCACAAGCCCGCATCCGAGCCGATGATCAAGTTGCCCAGAGCGTGGAACTCTCGCTCCGCGTTGGTCGTCTGGGCGTGCGTGTACGTGCCGTCGCACATGCCGGTCGTGGAGGACGCACCCGTGCCCGTTCCGACGAGCATGCCCTCCGCGTTCGAGAGCCGCGTCGGGTACTTCCAGCCCTCCGACGCGGCGGTGGGGAGGTCAACACCGCTGTCCACGTAGTCGGAGCTGATGCTCGACGCCTCCTTCTTGGTGTCGTGGAGCACCATGACGTTGCATGCGGAGCCGTCGTACTTGAGGGCGACGCCGCTCATGACCTCGTACATGCCCATGGCGGTCTCGACGCCCTGCAGAACGAACGGCTCCTTGCCGTTGGTGCGGGAGGTCGGGGAGCCGTCGCCTTGAACGCCGTCGCAGCATCCGGTCGGCCACGGTGCGGTGATGACGTAGTTGTTCACCGCGGTGGTCGCGGCTCGGTCGAGCACGATCTTGTCGTTGTTCGAGTCGTAGCTCTCGATGCGCTTGATGACTCCGTAGTCCAGCACGTCGTGGGCGGCCGCGTTGCCTCGGTCGGTGTTCTGCGTTCCGATCATGACGGCGCTTCCGACCAGGTACCCCGCGCTTTTCGCAACGATGACGTAGCTCTGGTTGCTTGCGGCGACGGTCACGGGCTTGATGATGTTGTAGCTCGTGCAGCCTTGGAGCACGCTTTGCGAGTTCTTTGTCGCGTACTTCATCAGGAACATGACCTTGAGGTACCAGTCGTCCGCGATGGTGCGCCCGCTGTAGCCTGTGGTCGCGGTCTTGCAGATGGTGATGAGCGAGTTGTGCGATACGTCGCGCGTGCGCGGCTGCGCTCCCGAAACGCTCGCAGCGTTGCCCCCGTAGGTCGAGAGGGCGTACTTCGCGTAGAGCATGCAAGGGCGCAGGCTTCCGTCTGGCAACATGGCTCCGGGCTGCGGGGAGAATCCCGGGAGCTGCGTATCGGAGATTGAGATGACGGTGTACGCTCCGTCATCGTCGTCCGCGATCTTCCAGAAGAGCACGGGGGCGAGCACCCATACGTTGCCGTTGCCTCCGGTCCTCGCGAACATTCCGTCCCCGCTCATGGCCGTGACGTGCGGAACGCCGTCGGCGTCAACGGTCGCGTTCACGTCGATGTGGAAGAATGGCGCGAGCGCAGGATACGGGTCGATGGACGCAGCGGAGTTCGTTCCTGGGGTTGGCACCGCAACGCCGGCGTTCGCGTCAGCCTTCACGCATGCTACCGCGCTGCCGGTCGGCACCTTGATGGAGTAGATGCGTCCGTCCCTCATGGAGCGAAGCCACTTGTCGATTCCGACGTACTCGCCGGACTCGTCGTTGTAGGTGAGCAGCGAGCCTCGCGCCATCGCCTCAAGCGCGGATGCGATGCGCTGCCCTGTCTCGTCGCTCATGATGTGCGTCTTGCTTGCCATGTTCTAGTCCTCTCCTTGGTCGGTTAGCGTCAGGTAGCTGACATCTCCAACGGTCTCGTATTCCAGGAAGATGGTCTTGTCTGTAGAAACCATCCCTGCTGCGGCTCTCGCCTCTTCCGCTGCCTCGGCAGCGTCATCCGCCGCCATGCTCGCCGATGCCGCTGCCGTGTTTGCCGTGCCGGCTGCCGTGTTTGCGGCACCTGCCGCAGTATTAGCGGCCCCTGCTGCGGTGTTCGCCGCGTTCGCCGCATCGGTTGCATCGTCTGCCGCGCTCAAGGCATCGGATGCTGCTCCGTTCGCGCTGCTCGCCGCATCCTCCGCGGCGTCTGCCGCCGAGTTGGCGCTATTTGCGGCCTGCGTCGCCGCATCCTTCGCGGCGTTGACTGAATCAGCAGCATCGCGCGCCTCTTCCGCCGCATCGGTCGCATCATCCGCCGCGCTGTTCGCCTTGCCTGCGGCTGTGTTCGCGGAGCTGGTCGCGGTCTGCATTTGCGACTTGATGCTGTTGAGCTGCGAGATTAGAGCTTCCACCTCGGAGATGTAGGCATCTGTCGGAGCATCCGCCTGCGACTCCGCATCGGGGAGCACGTTTATCCATATGTCGGGCGTTGTCTCGACCTTTCCCCCGACGGTCACGCGGAAGTAGGCGGTCTTGATGACGCCCTTGGAGGTCAGGAACTTGGGGTCGAGCGTCACGGTCACAGTGCTTCCCGATACGCTTGCCGACTGGTCGGCGTATGTGCGGTCGGGCTTGAGCGCGATGAACCGCGCGTTCGTAGCCCCGGTGAGCGCGGACCCGTCTTTCAGCAGGCTCGCCTTGATGATTGTTCCGCTGTCGCCAGTTCGCGCGGTTATTATCTCCGCTGCGAGTGCGGCAGACTTGTCAACGTCGAGCGTCAGCTCATGCGTTGCCATCGCTTGCTCCTTTCATGAGTTTCGCAGCAGCTTCGTTTAGAGCTGCGGCTTCCGTTGGTTCCATGAGGGTTGCCATGGCCATGGCCATTGAAGCGAACGCTTCCGCAAGAGATGAGTCGCTGGATGAGACAGCTGCTTTCGTGCCAGACTCCTTGGCGGTAGGTTGATCTTCGTATGTTGGTTCAGGCGTTTCTTTCGGCTCTCTGTATTCCACTTTGCTCCCTTACGTTGGCCAACTTGTGCATATACCGTTTATGAAATTGACGGTCCCGTACCGCCAGTTGATTCCGCCATCGTCGCGTCCTGTAATAGAAAGCACGACGCTTCTCGACCCGGTTATCCCGTATGTGCCACCAGAGTTCGGGTCAGTACCTACCGCGAACTTCGGAGCCCTGATGCGAGCGGTTCCCGTGCTGTCGATGTCGAGACGGCTGTCGTCTATGTAAACCTGATCGTCGTCGCTGTTGCGCAGAGCGACGTATCCGACGCCTCCTCCGCTGCTGCCAGAAGCCCGCATGTAAAGTTCTTGAGGTGGTTGGCTCATGTATCCCTTGTATACGGGTGGGTGCAGCCACAGCTGTCGGTAGTACCTGTTTGCGTGGAGGAAGCCGTAGTCTAGAGTCGACATCCCGCAGCCGTCCGTCGAGGAGGGGTCAGTGCTGTCGACCGCATGAACCGCTTCGATCTCGAAGTAGTTGGTGCTCCCCTTGATGAACGACGCTCCGGAGTTTCCGCTCACGGTTGTCCCGGTAGTGATGTAGTTGGACGAAGATGTGCCAACCATGTTGCATCGGAACATCGCCGTCCCATCGCTCATGATGACTGTGCCCGCGATGATCCGGTTTCCGCTGTCTCGAATCTGGAAGCCATTCGTGGCGTTGATGTATACCTTGTTTCCGTTGCTGTCCGTTATGAGGATGTTTCCGCTGCGCAGATATACCGTTCCGCTATCGAGGTCGAGGTAGCTGTTGTCTCCGATGAGGACCCTTCCCACCAGCCTGTTCGCGACGATTCCGTCTCCGTCGATGGCGGTCTGGAACACCCAGTTCCCTGCGGAGTTCTTGCTGTTGGCCACGCCGATGACGCCGCCGCCTATCTTCACGCACTTGGTTGCGTTGGGTGGCTTGAGGTCGTAGACCATGATGCCCTGGCCGGGCTCCTCGTACACCCAACCGCCGGTCGTGTTGAGCTCGGAGTTGAGCATGTCGACGATCTGATCTCGGATGTCGTCCGGAACCTTCGCGAGGTTCGCCTCAAGGGCATCGATGGCGTTCGTCGCCGCATCGAGCGATGCATCGAGGGCGTCTGTTATGGATTCAAGGTACTGCTTGTTCGCCTCGTCTATGGCTTTAAGCGTTTCCTCGCTCTGCTCGATCTTCGTGTTGGTGTAGAGCTTCAAGACCTCCTCAAGGTCGAGCATGCCATCGTCGGCATACTTCTTGAGCAGGTCTTCGAGGGTGCTGTCACCGTTGGCGGCGTACTCCTTGAGAGCGGTGTCGAGCTCGTCGGCTATGTCGTCGGTGTAGTCTTTGGCCTCCTGCTGCGCGCTGTCGGCCTTGCCGCTCGCGAACGCCTCAAGGTACGCCTGCGTTTGCGTGAGGTTCGCTCCCCACATGCTCGAAGCTGCGGAGTTTGATGCGTTCACTGCGTTGGTGATGGTCTGCTTGAGGTTTGAGGTCGCCTTCGAGATGTTCGACTTCTGCGCGGCGAGTATTTCCCCGACCGTCTGGAAGTTCCCGATGGTGTACGTCGCCTTGCCATCAACGAGCTGGTCTTCCTCCACCTTGGTGATGCGCGCCTGCACGCGCAGGGGAGGGTCGTACACCTTGTCGATGATGGTGACGGTATCGCCCTCGTCGGCTCCCTCGAAGCCCTCGCCCGCCCTCGCGAGCGATATGGCGTCGACCTCGTAGGAGACCGTCGGCGTGCATCGGCTCTTGAGCTCTTCCTTCGTGAGGGTAAGCAGCTCGCTCTGGTCCTCGCAGTCCTCGAACTCCACGTCGCCGAAGACGTGCGCCTTGCCGCCGTTCCCGTCGGGCCGTCCCCAGCGGGCGAGGGCGTCGGCGTCTCCGACCCAGTTCTGCCCGCCGTTGACATCTCCGAAGGTGAGCTTGCGCTCGTAACCTCCCGTGAGGTTGCCTTCTTCGTCTGTGTTCTCCGGTGCCTTGCCGTACCCGTAGAGGGCGGTGCATACGTTGCCCTCGTCAACCTCGCGCGTGACGCTCACTAGGTCCTTGGTGTACGTGAAACGCTTGCCGGTGTCTGTGCCAACGCGCTCTCGCAGATGCACGCGTCTGGCGGTGACCTTGCTGCCCGAGACCGCGATCTCGAACTCAAGCTCTCCGCCCCACGTGTCTGCGACATCGTGGATGGCGGCCCATGCGTTCGTGTGGTAGAAGTTCGTGCCGTTCTGCCCGAGGTTGTCAACCGTTCCGACGGTCCATCGGCTCGCGGACAGGGCGGAGGACGTGGCGACGCTCGCCGTCGTGTCCAGCGGTCTCTTGTCTTCGAGGTAGTCTCCCGACAGCTCGACCTGCGCCGAACTCGGGCAGTAGTAGGTGTAGACGATTCCCGCGCTCGCGCGCTCCTCGGTCACGCCGTCCACGATGTTCTCGCGCCAGCGTCCCTTCTTGTCCTGCCATACGATTCGGTCGCCCTTCTCAAGCACTGCGAGACACGTGATTGACAGGCTGTTCTCGCCGTTCACCTCGCGCGTGTCGATGCACTCGAATAGCGTCTTGATGGGGCCCTTGAAGACCTCCCATCTGTCTGTGACCCAAAGCCTCATCAGCCTACGTGCCTCTCATCCCACTCGATGGTTCCCGAACCGCTGGACAGCCGCAGGCTGTTGCGCCCAGGCTGCAGCGCGAAGTAGTCGCTGTCGTATGTGACCGCCTGGTTCTGCCCGTTGACGGTCGTCTGCTCCTCGCCCATGTCGATGATCACGGCGGAGGAAGAGGCGAGCGATGCGTTGATCTGGACGAACTCACCCGTGTCCATGTTCGTGAGCTTGAGGTAGCTCACGGAGCCGCCGGGCTTGCACGTGATGACCGGCCTCGTCTCGTAGGAGCCTCCCACTGCCAGCGAGGTGTTGTATCCGACGCTGCCCTTGTGGTGGGCTCCGTATGCGATGGGGTCGTACGCCGTGAACTCAAGCTCTGCGGAGCCGGTGTGCCATAGGTTGTCCAGTTCCTTCGGCGAGGTCAGCACCGCCA
This sequence comes from Collinsella sp., assembly GCA_018368535.1. Taxonomy (GTDB): domain Bacteria; phylum Actinomycetota; class Coriobacteriia; order Coriobacteriales; family Coriobacteriaceae; genus Collinsella. Next base: position 58,584 of record JAGZDZ010000002.1, read on the forward strand.
TGTAGTAGATGCCCAGATGGCGCTCGTCATCGAGGTAGAGCGGGGCCTCTTTGAGGCATAGCAGCCTCGCCGCCATCGTGCGGCGAAGCACCGCCATGTCGTCGGAAGGACGCGCCCGCCACTCTGCGCGCACCGTGATGGTGAGCGGTTTCATCTTCGCCCGCATGAACCGCTCGCCGGGTCGGTACGGCACGTTCTGCGTCTCGACATCGTATTCGGGGAGCAGGGAGCGCGTGATGAGCTTTGTCTTGAACCAGGGGGAGAAGTCGAATCCGTTGTATATCACGCGAATGCCCCCTGTCTCATCTCGGCGCGCTTGATCTCCTTTGCGATTTCGCGCGACAGCTTCTTGATGTCCGCCTCCTCGCGCACGGTCGCGTACACGTTGATTGTCACGTTGGTGTCGCCGCCGCGCCCGATGCCGCCCATCCGCTCAAGCTGCTCCATGATGCCCTCGGCGAGTGGTGCCGCGCCGCGCTTGTTGAACGGAACGACGCCCTCTGGCCCTGACTCGCCGACGCCGATGACGCTCGGGCCGTTGAAAACGCCGCCCTTCGCGTACCAGCTGATGGATAGGGTGGCGGGGTTTGGAATGTTCCCGAGCAGCGGGACGTTAATCAGGTCGTAGTGGATGTGCGGGAGCGGGATGTGCGGCCACGAGATGCGGAAGTTGAAGAATCCCTTGATTGCGCTGATTACGCCGGACACCACGTTCTTCGCGCCGTTCATGGCGTTGCTCACGGCGGACTCGATGCCGGAGAAGATGCCCTGAACAACGGAGAGTGCGGTGTTAAGGCCGTTCTGCACAGTGGAAACCACTCCGTTGATGGCACCGCCCACAACGCTCACGACTACATTCCATGCGCCCGATATGATGCCTGTAATGCCGGACATGATTCCCTGGATTCCGGCCTCCATCTGCGAGAAGTCGCCAGTCACGATTCCGTTGATGAGACCGAGCACCGTCTGGAAGATGCCCTGGATGAGCGACCACGCGCCTTGTATGATCTGCGCTATACCATTCATCACGCCAGTGATGGTCTGCAGGATGACCTGGAACGTGTTCCCCACATTCTGCAGGAGCTGCTGCAGGATAGGTACCGCCACGGCGATGATGAACTGGAATCCCGCGCTCACGATGGGCATGATGACGTTCATGGCTTGCGTAACTGCGTTGGAGATTGCCGCCCACGCCTGCTCGACGTACGGCTGCAGTTGCGCTATGACCGCCTGGATGGTTCCCCAGATGGCGTTCCACGCCTCGGTCACTGCCGTGCGGAAGCCTTCGTTCGTGCTCCACAGGTAAACGATGGCCGCAGTTAGCCCGGCCAACACGCCCAGCACTATGCCCACCGGACCAGTTAGCGCGGCGAGCGCGCCTCCGAACAGGCCGGCGGCACCGCCTGCTCCGCTCAAGGCGGCAGTTATGGCGGGGATGACCGCCACGAGGTTCCCCGCTATCGACAGCACGGGACCTATTGAGGCCAGTATTCCGGCGATGGCGAGAACGGCCATCTGGCCGCCCTCTCCGATGCCCGCGAACCACTCGCCGAACGCCTTGACGACCCCTGCGACGTTTGTGGCGATGTTGAGCAGCGGCTCTCCCAGGGGCTCGATGGCACCTTGCAGCTCGCGCATGGCCGACTGCATCTTGCCCGCGAAGCTGTCTGATGCCGCGTCTGCGGCGGCTCCCGCCGCTCCGGCAACGTCCCCGTACTTGTTCTCAACTCCGGCGAGGCTCGTGATCATGCCCATGGCGTTGTCCTCGCCGAGGCTCGACCACAAGGTCGATGCTAGGTTCGCCTTGTCGTATCCGTCGGGCATCTTCGCGAGCTCGCCAAGCACCGCCTCGAAAACCTGCTGGCCGGTAGCCCCTCCGGTCTTCCACGCCTCGAACAACTGCTGCGTCGATTCGGAGAAGCGTCCTATGCTCTCGTCCATGCGCCCGTCAACAAGCGATGTTTGGAACTCGTTGAGGAAGTCGTTCACCTTGTCGAGGTTGTACGCGCCGTTCTCGGTTCCCGCCTTGAGTATGGAGAAGTAATCCTGCGCGGAGAAGCCCATCTGCGCGAATCGCGGTCCGTACTCCGCGAGGTTGTCTCCCAGCTCGTCGCTGTAGTTGAGGCCGTCCTGCGCGCCGGCGACGAACAGGTCCATGGCGTCCTGCGCGGACATGCCGAAGCCGTCCATGAGGGCGTTCACGCCGCGAACGCTCTCTCCAACGTCCATTCCGAGGGTGTCGGAGAGCGTGAGTGCCGCCTGCGTCACATATTCGAGGTCTTGATCGTTGAGGTCACCGAGGTTCTGGCGAACCGTGATGAGGGCGTCGGACACGAGGTCTAGGGACTGGCCGAAGCCGTTCTCGTAGATTCCCTCTCCGACATCGCCCAGATGTTCTGCCTCCTCGGAGGTTAGTCCGAGCGCGGACTGGATGCGGGCGGTCGCCTGCTCGTAGCTCGACGCCGTGGTGAACGCGGCTGTGCCCGCCGCGATTATCGGCGCTGTGAGCCCGACGGTCGCCGCCGTTCCCGCCGACTTGAGGGAGCCAGACAGCTTCTGCGCTGCCTTGTCTCCCTCCGTGATTCCCTTCCAGCTAACGCCGTTCAGGCTGCTGTTTACGTCTTTTACGCCCTTCTCGACCTTGCTTGTGTCGAGTATGGCTTCGATGACTACGGAGCCGTCCATGCTCACCTCGCTGCACGCTTGAGGGCGGCGAACGCATCGCGCATCGCCGCGTCATTCCCTTCGTTCGTGCCGTGTGAGCTACGGCGTCTTCCGAGTGCGTACGCCCTGTGGAGGCGTTCCCACTCCTCTATTTCCTTCTTGTTCGCGTTCTTCTTTGCCGGCTTCGGCCTCGTCTTCGGATTCCGGTAGTAGATGGCCCTGCCGAGCGGAGTGTCCATCGAGCATCCGCCGACGAGGGCTATGAACTCCGAGAATCCGATCTTGTCGCGCACATCGTCCCAGTCGATTCCGTATTCCGCGCGGAAGCTGATGCGGATGTATGCCGCGTCCTCTACTGGGTCCCATAGCGGTTCCTCGTGAGGCTTGTCGCCTTTTAGGTCGATGCCGCATACATCCCACACTGCCGACTCTATGAGCCTGCCGAACTCGCGCGGGTCGTAGTCGCACGCGAGGAACGCTTCGCGAACGTCCGCGAAGAACATGGGGATGAACTCCGCGGCCTTATCCTCCTCCGGCTTCTCATCATCCTGCAGTAGCGCGATGCACTTGAGGATTGTCTGGGCGTCGTCGCGCACCAGCACCTCCTCGCCGTTCCACGGGTAGGGGGTCGCGCTCCCTCCTTCTTCGAGCCTTACGCGCAGGGATGTGAGGTCGCAGGCGTTCACTTGCGATTCTTCTTCCCCTTGCCGCCCTTGATGACCTTGGGCTGGTTTCCGCGCTGCGCCTGCAGGAACGCCTTGGTCTTCGCGCTCTCCTGCGAGTAGTAGAGGCCGCACCTGCGAAGCTGCTCGTTCGTCGCCTTTCGTCCCAGCATCATGAGGAACGAGGCCATTACCTCGCCGAGCATGCTGGTGTACTTGGACGGCTCAATAGGCTCTCCGTCTCCCATCCACTTGAGCAGCTGGTCGTATCCCTCGATTCCGATGAACGCGACGATCACGCGCTTCTCAAGGTGCGTCATCATCTCGATGAGCTCCGCGCGGTCCTCCTCGTTCTCTGCTTTGTCCAGCTTCCGCTGTATCGACTGCGCGCGGTCGATTGCGTCCGATACCTTGGACAACATCGTTTCGATGCTGCCGTCATCGAAGTAGACGCGGTAGCGCGGTGTGTCGGGGTTGTCGTTCGGGTCCTCGAAGTAAACGTCCTCGAACGGTCTCGATATGCGGAGGATTTCCATTTGATAGTTCCTTTCTCTGCCCGTGAGCTAGGCATGAAAAAAGGGGCGCGGGCCGCTCACTAGCCCGCGCCCCCGTGATTCGGAGGTTATGAAACGTGTCGCTTACGCCGACTTAGGCCCGACCGTGACCTTCACGCTCTTCATCACGGACGGCTTCGATGCCGCTCGCACGGTGACGGTGGTCTCGCCCTCTGCGATGCCCTTCACGTTTCCGTCGCTGTCAACGGTCGCGATGTCCGTGTTGCCGGATGCGTAGAAGCATTTCGGGTTCGCTTCTTCCGGCGTTACGGACGCCTCGATCTTCTTTGTGGCGTCTACCGTCACATCGATGTCCTCTGCCGTAATGCTCTCCGGCAGCTTGAGCTTGTTCGCTTTCGTGAACTTCGGGGAGCCCGCCGTCGCGATGGTGCATGCGAACGCTCCGAGCCCGGAAGCCTCTCCCTGGCCGCTGTTCGGAGTGAGGTTGAGCAGCGTGCATCCGCCCTCGATGATGTCGCCGTTCGCGGCGGTGTGGCGGAAGTCGGTCTTGCGCCCCTCACCGGTGAGGAGTGCGCAGGAGGAGATGAAGTCTTGCGCGGGGTCTCCGTAGCATCGGTCTCCCTCTACCTCGTACTGAATCTGGGTGCTCGTAACGTCCGTGGTGGGCGTTCCGTACCCGTCGTAGTAGTCCTTGTCCTCGGTGCTCTCGTTTGGCGACGGCGTGATGCTCGTGATGCCTCGGGAGAGGATTGCCCACGTTGGGCTATCCGCGCCGGGGGTGATGTTGATCTCAAGGGCGTTCGCGTAGTTGCGTGCGAAGCCCAGGTCGCTCTTTGCCATCTATGGCCTCCTTCGTTACTGTCTGATGATCTGCACTACTAGGCGAGCAGCCCAAACGTGCCTCCTGTCGGTTCCCACCTTTATCTCCTCAATGTCGCCGTCGGGCTCCGCAGGAGCCGCGACCTCGTACGAGCCGTTTCCGCTCGACAGGTCTGCGGCGCGCAGGATGTCGGACGCGCGCTCGCATTCCGACATGGCCACGATGGGGTCGAGGTTCTTAGAGATGACCTGCAGGGTGCAGTTGACTCTCCGCGAGCCGTCGAAGTACGTGGCGACCGTCCTGGGAGGCATCATGCGGACCACAACTCCGTCCTTGCCGGTTATCCGGTCGATGCGCTGTCCCAGCACACCGTCCATTCCTGCGGCCTTGAGTGCTTCGACCGCCTTGCTGCAGATGTCTATGGTCTCGGTCATTTCTCCTCCATGAGCCTATGGGCGAACTCTTCCCACGCGCTCATGCGCTCATTCTTGGCCTCCTCGGGCCAGTGTGAGCGCGCGTTCGGGTTCTTTGTCTTGCGGATGCTGCCCTGCGGCAGGTCGTGGACGCGCTGGGCGTACGGCGTGTTCCACTCGATGTTCCCGGTTTCGTAGTCGCTCGCAAGAGCCTCCGAGTCCTGCAGCGTTCCCTCGTCCCTCGGAACGTAGTCGCGCATCTCGAACGCCACGCGCTCTGCGAACGCCTCCTGCTTCGCCTTGAGCTGTTCCGGGCTGAACCTGCGCTCGATTCCTGACAGGTCGATCTTGATGTTGCATGCCGCCGCCTTGCTCACTGCACGTCCACCTCCCAGTGGTGCGGTGTGCCGTCAGGGTGGTCGCACCTCTGCACGCTCGCCACGGCGTGTTTCTCGCCGTCGAATGCGATCAGGTCTCCTTCCATGACCTCTCCCTGGTACTCCGTCGCGTCTATGAAGACACGGGCGGAGCACCCGGATGTCATCTGGTAGTCGGTTGGTGACAGTGCTGCGCTGCGGTCTATGCGGCACCGTGGGATGGCCACGGGCTCACCGAAGCCATCATCAGTCTGCCGTTCAAGCTCGACTCGCTCCTGTCTCATGAATGCCGGTATTGGGGGTATTCGCACTCGGCTCACCCCATCCCCATGAATAGCAGGCCGCTTCCGACCAGCTCACCGTCTGCTGCGCGCGCCATGTCGGCCTCCCATGAGGAGCCGCCGCCGTTCCCGCCGAAGCTCATGTTCACTGTGCCAGTGGTTACCGACGCGAGGCTGCCCGCCCCTCCTGTGAAGCCATAGGCGGCATCTACGTCGCAGGCTGCGCACACGGCACGCATGTACGCGTCCATGTCCTCTTCTGGGGAGTTTGGCCAGATTCGCTTGCGTACGTAGGAGACGGCATGGGGGAGGGCGGCGTCGAAGCCGCCCTCGTCGAGTTTGCCACCGTACTGCTCGGAGTAGAAGCTATATGTCGGCTTGGTGCCCGCCATGCTTACGCCGCCGCGATATGGGCATAGATCTTGCCCTTCTGCTGCTCGTAGACGAGCAGGTCGTGGAACAGGCGCAGCTGCCACTTGTGGGCGTCCTTCTCCTGGTTGGTGTCGGGCGCGAAGTAGCGCAGCTTGCGATGGCGCTGGATGGCCGCTGCGGCGGAGGGATGGACGATCATGAAGTTGATCGCCACCGCGTCGTCAGCCTTCTTGAAACCGCCGGCCTCCTGGCCGCTGGTGGTGCCGTCAAGCAGCGTGATCTTGTTCTGGAATCGCGCGGAGGGGACGGTCACGATCTTCATCTCGTCGAAGGTCGCGAACTGTCCGTTCGGGTTCTCTCCCTGACCGATGCGCCAGTTCTGCGCCTTGCGGAGCAGGGTCTTGACGGAGGAGGTGCAGTAGAAGAGGCAGGTGGACAGGTCGACGCCCATGTCCTGTACGGCCTCCTCGCCCTTAAGCACCGCGTCGAGCGCGGCGTCCTTGTCCTCAAGGGCGGCGGTCACGGTGTTGCCGGCGTTGCCGGCGAGCGTGGCGAAGCGAACCGCGTCGACCTCGGGGATGACCTTCGTGCGCTCGAACTCCGCCATGACGTTTGCGGACACGATCGCCGCGCGCTCCTCGTCATCCATGGCGTCGATATTGAACTCGCGGCCACGGTCATAGCGCAGCTTGTAGGTCTCCCAGTCGGTGGACACGGAGCCCTTGACGAAGCCGTTCTCTCGGCTGTAGTTCGCAAGCCCGTCCATCGCGATTGTGGCGATCTTGATCTCTCCAACTCCGCTGAACTCGCCCAGCAAGTCGCCGTTCATGTTCAGGTCGTTTGTCAGCGTCTCGCGCTCGATGATCTTGTCGAGTCGCGTAGTGAACTTGGAAGCGTAATCTCCCAGTGCCATGCGTTACTCCTTCTTCTTTATTCCGAAGGCGCGGTCGAGCTTTTCGTCCAGCGCCTTGTCGGCGTCCCCATCGGGCTTGAGGCCCGTGGAGCCGGTCTGCTTGTTCTTGCCGTCGGAGAAGAGGTACGGGCAGTCCTCCTTGAGCTTGGCCACGTCGCCGTCGTAGTCGTCGAGGAGAGCCTTTGCCGCCTTGGTGTTGCGGCACCCAGCGAGTTCGAGTTTGTGCGTTACCCGCTCGTCCTTCTGGTCGGCTTCGAGCTTCGCGATCTTCTCTTCGAGCGCCTTGCGCCCCTCCTCGGTCTTGGCGGCCTCCGCGATCTGCGCCTTGAGGTCGGCGATCTCCTTGTCCTTCGCGGCTATGTCGCGCTGGTACTTCTCGCGGTTGATGCCGGGCTGGCCGTGGTTGTCCTTGACTTCGCCCTCGCCGCCGCCTTGGCCTTCGGCTGCGGGCTTCGGGTCGCCCTCGGTGCCTCCCTGCGTGCCATCGCCCTGTTTGGGCTCGGTCTGCGGGTCGGTGACCTGCGGCTCGGTCTGCGTCTTATTCTCGTCTGCCATGTCCTTCTCCTTACCTAGGTTTGTTTGCGCGCTTCCCTGCGCGGTTTAGGTGGGTTTTTTGCGCGCTCCCACGCGATACGGAGAAGTTACCGAAGGTGTCGCTTCGCGTACGCCCATGAAAAAAGCCGCCCGCAGGCGGCTCGTGATGCTATTGATTTCCTGCCTATGCGCCGTACGGCGTTCCAGCTGGGTAGTCCGGAAACGATTCCTCAAGATAGTCGTGGCCCGTTTCGATGCTTTTGGTCATGAGGTCAAGCGCCTCGCTCGGAGAGATTCCGCATCCCTCCATTCCCCAGTCTGAATCCGGGAACTCCTTGCGGTAGCGCCCCCACGTCTCGATCAGCTGCTCATCGTTCCATTCCATGGCTAGAATCCTTTCATCATGTTCACGAACACATCATAAGTTTTCGGAAGGTACCGCTTCAACGTCTCAAGTGCCTGCGGGTTCGCCATGGAGCACTCGAAGAAGTGGGCGAAGGTCTCTGTGGCAAGCGACTGCGCTCCCCACCTTCCCTTCCAGTAGGACTTTCGGTGGGCGGGAAGTGCGTAGTCGCAGCACGTTCCGCTTGTCGCCCCGTGTATGATGTCCGATAGCCCGCCTATGAGTTCAGGGGTGGAGCGATACAGCGCGATGATCTCGCGGGTCAGATGCTCCTTCGCCTCGTTGACGCTGCCGTAGCCCATCGTCTTCTTGATGGTGCGCAGCATCGCCTGCACCTCTTTCTTCGCGGTCGCTCCCAGGCCGGCGGCTTCCGACGCGTACTGCATGGCCTGCCCGTTCCTGTGGTCGATATAGTGCCCGTATTCGTGGAAGAACGTCTGGTATGGTGCTTTGTCCTTTCGGTAAGCGAAGCCCCTCGCGGTGTCATCCATGTTCAGCGTTATGCCGTGCGTTCTTGGACTGTAGTACGCCTGGCCTCTCGATGCCGTCGTGCTGTCTAGCTTCAAGTCTGCGAGAGCTCCGTCGAACGCTCTCTTCACATCGGCATTTTTGCACGAGTCGGCTATCGTAGCTATCTCCTTCGCGCTTGCGTTTGCTATCCCTTTTCCCTGCATCACCTTTGCAGATGCCGTTGCACTGCGCGGGGCCTTCTTCTTTGCGGTCTTCGCATTTCCCTTCAATCCTGCTATTGCGCGCTTGAATATGCTCTGCTGGTTCGCCTTGCTCAAGTTCCGCCAGTTCTTAGGGTCTATTCCTTGGCTCTTCAACTCCGCAGACAGGGCCTTCTGCGCTGCCGACTTCGATATGCCTCGCGCCTTGAGCATCTGCTTGACTCCATCGCCGTCCATGAACTCCTTCATGGTGCGGCGGCTCGCGTCTGTCTTGCGCACCTTCGGCATGTCGCCCGCCCACTCGCGCCTCGGGCTGCGCTGCAGCACCGGGGCGATTCCTTTTCCGTTCGCCTCGTCGATGTAGCGTCTCATGCCCTCCTGCTGCCCGCGCAGCTTGGCCTTGAGGCGTTCGACCTCCGCGATGTTTGCGAGGCTCGCGTCCTTGTCCGCTATGATCTGCGCTCCTGACAGCTCGCGCTTGGTTTTCCTGATTTCGCGCTCGCGTCTGCGCTGCCCCTGCGTGAGACTGTATATCTCGTCGTTGTCCAGTCCGCTCGGGTGGCTCGGCTCCGGCTCGTATTTTCGAGGCGTGCCTGGGAGCCACGGTCCGAAGCTGTGCCGGCAGTTCGCTCCGCCCAACCCGTCTACCTTGCCGTAGCCTGTCTCCGCGTAGAAGTCGCGGTAGCGCACGCCGTCGATGGTCACGTCTCCGTTGAGCGAGTAGACGCGACCCTGCCACCGCGCGTGGCTAGGGCGCGCACCTCCATGGCTCGACACCTCCACGAGGCGGATTCCCGCCTGCCCGCACACGTCGAGCGTGCGTCGCATGCCGTCCTGCGCTATCTGCGTGCGCACATGACGGCGAACGGCAACGTCGATATTGTTGGTCACTGTTTGCTGCCCTGTGGTCGGGTCTCGGTAGGTAACGGTGGACACGCCATCGCGCATCATGCGGCGCACCGCCTGGTGTATGGCCCTCTCCGCTGTCTCCGCTCCCGTGTTCACCTTGGTGACTGCCTCCGCCACGCACCGGTTCCATAGGTCGAGCGCGCCCTGTGTCATGTCAACGTTGTCGCGTTCGAGTATCGCCGCTATGCCTCTGACCGTGAGCTCGACCTGCCTCGGCATGGTCTCGGCGACCGCGCCCGCCGCAGCGGCCCGCGCGCCTGCCGCAGCCACATCGGAGGCGTCGCTCTTTCCCATGGCTTCCTCAACGGTCATGCGCACGGCCTCGTTCACCTCGCTGCGGTGGCTTTCGATGAACTCCATGAGGCGAGGGGCGGCGGACTGCGCGAGGAGGTTCACGGCGGTCGCGCCGCGCTGCCCTAGCTCTTCTATGTCCTGGTCGAGCAGGAGGCGGCACAGGTACGCGAGCATGTCGGCCTCTATCTCGCCGTACACGGCTCCCACCATGTCGCCTGCCCTGTCGAGGTATTCCGGGTCGAGCATGGCTAGAACCCAACGTCGAGGACGGTCTGCTCGGGCATGAGGAGCTGCGCCTCCTCCTCGCTCTTGCCGTAGAAGCGAACGAGGTACATCCACTTCGGCACGACTCCCGCCGCGATCTCGGAGAGCATCTGCGTCTTCTCCGCCTGCGTGTCTGTGATGATGGAGTCGTCCCACACGATGGTCACGGGCTCGAAGCCCTCCGCTATGCTCGCGCCGCAGTTGGCGCGGGCGCACTCGCAGAGCGCCGTGAGAAGCCTGCCCAGCTCCTTGCCCAGCGCGTTCTCGTGGTTGCGGATGTTGCGCATGAGGGCGGAGTTGTCCGCGCTCACCTCGGTCGCCGTCTTGAGGCCGCCCGACTTGTCGGGCTTGAAGTACTGCGAGCCGAAGCCGCACTCGTCGCCCAGGGCGGCGCATGCGTCTGCGTACACCTCGTGGATGGCGGAGGTTCGCATCTGCGGCGCGAAGGCGTAGGGCTTGCCCTCCTCGCCGATGGCGGATGCCGTGAGGCGGAACAGTCGCTGCTCCCGGTTGCCGAACGGCACGGGGCGCTTCTTGCCTTCCTCGTCGGTCTCCACGTCGATCATGGTATCCGGCACCATGAGCACGGCGCGCAGCAGGTCGGTCTCGTCGTAGAGCGCCGTCCACGCGGTGTCGAGCATGCGCATGGTGTCGATGGCGTCGTGGAACACACTCACGCCGTAGGGGGAGGTGTCCTGCACGGTGTTGTCGATGGCGGGGGAGAGCAGGCAGAAGGTGCGGAGAGCGCACCCCGTATCGAAGTCCTCGATGATGCCCAGCCCCTCGGATGCCACGGGCTTGCCGTCGCGCCACACCTTGGTGACGATGTGGTACGTCCCGCTCTCCGCGTCCATGATGTGCATCTGCAGCTGGACGGCCTGCTTGCCCTTGATGGTGACTCGTGTGCAGAACGCGCACTCCGTGGTGCCGTCCTCGTCCCACGTGAGCGGGATGACCATCTTCGCGTCGTATCGGCGCACCCTGATGGTCGTGCCTTCGTCTCGCACGTCGAACCACAGCGCCATGGCACCGGTGCCCATGGCGAAGGCGCGCTCGATGCCGCGCTGGAACAGGGCGTAGAGCCCCGTGTCCTCGCAGTAGTCGCGCACCCACTCGTTGGCGTCCGCGCTCTCGCTCTGCGCCTGCATCTCGTTGGCGATGAGCGACGCCCACTCGCGGCACACGCGGCGGGCGGGTCGCAGCGAGAGCTTCTGGCGCTCGTGGCTGCGGCCGTCAACGCCCAGGTACTTCTCCTTGTAGAACGGGTGCGTCGCTGTGTACCACTGGTACCACTCCGCGATGTGCGTGCTCATATCGGGGGGCATGGCGTAGCCGCGCGAGGTGATCTCCTCGCTCACGTACGCCGGCACCTCGAACTGGTTGTCTGCCATGGTCTATCACCTTCCTGCGTTCTTGTACGCCCCGCGCCTCGTAACCACGTCCATGAACGCGTAGCGGGTCGCATCTATCCAGTGGTCGTTCCCGTCGGGGTAGTCCCCGGAGTACTCTCCCGTGTTCTCGTCCATCTCGAACTCCGCCTCGCGCACCTCGCGGGCGAGGTTCGGGCACCGCTTCGGGTCGATGACCCACGTGACTGACTGCATGAAGCGGTAGCTCATGGTTCGCAGACCGCCCTTGCCCGCGCTCCGTGCGTCCACGCCCTCGTCTCGCTGCGCCTGAATCTGGTCGGGGGCGGCGTCATCGGACAGCACGCGCAGCCGGTGGTAAGCAGGCTCCTTCGGGCTTCCGTCCGGGTTCTTGCCATCGCTCCACGTGAGCGCGGTCCTGATGCGCGCGGCCGCCTCGGTCGGGAGCACCTTGTTTCCGCCCAGCTCCGCGAACGTGATGATGCGGTGCTGGCCGGGCTGCCACTCGGAGAGCGTGAACGCCCACGGGTCTGGGAACCACCCGAAGTCCTGGCCAGCGTGCAGACGCTCGAACGAGGCGATCTCCTCGTCGGTCACATCGCGGAACTCAACGCGGTCGAATATCTGCCCTCCGTAGCCAACGGGCTCGCCCAGGTACTCGTGGCGATAGGCTTGCTCGTCGGTCTCCTTGAGGTCTTCGGCGTCGGCTATGAACTGCGCCCCCAGCCACTCGGGAGGGGCGTCTAGGTAGCAGCTCTCGAACACCTCCTCGCCGGATTCCCTGCGGCGGTCGGCCTCGCGGTTCGCCCAGTTGTCCCTCGTGCGCGGCGGGTTGTAGGTGTAGACCACGAACGTGCGCTCTCCTCCTCGGGCGGCTGACTGGCGCACGGTGCGAATCTCGGACATGCCCTTGAACTGGTCGGTCTCCTCGAACCAGAGGAAGCCGATGTGACCGAAGGGCGGCTTGAGACCCTTCGACTTGTGCGGGTCGTCGCATCCGGCGAAGAAGATGATCTGTCCCGTTGCCTTCTTGCGAATCTTGAGCGTGGAGACGGGCATCTCGTATTCATCGTCAAGACCTAGTTCATGTATCGCCCACACCACCTGCGCGTACACTGCATCGCGCAGGCTGTTCTTGCGCTTCATGACTGCGGCGGCGTGCTCGCCAGGGTGGTCTTCGATGTGGCGCACAAGCTCGATGGATGCCCATGAGCTCTTGAGAGAGCCGCGCCCGCCCTTGCACCAGAACTCTGTCTGCAACTCGCGGGCTATGAGCATGTGGGGCCGGAAGAAGTCGCGCCCGATCAGCAGGGCGAAGTCGCGCGTGAACTCCCCGCGTTCCTCGGGCTGCTCCTCCGGCAGCGCGTCGAGCAGCGTCTTGCCCAACTGCGTCACGGCGTTGACCGCCACGTAGTCGAGTGGCTTGACGTCCTCTGCCCTGCGCACGCGCTCAACGCCTGCCTCGAAGGTCTCGCTCATTCCGGCTAGGACTTCCGCGCGCGTCGTGGTCGCCTTCTCTGCTGCTGCGCGCTTGAGGGCGGCTATCCTACCCTTGACCTTCCCATCCGCCTCAAGCTCGCAGGCGCGCTTGTCCACTGTCTCGGGCTTCCATCGCGCTCGGTCCGGATATGCGGAGAGCATGGCCTGCCTCTGCGTCAGGCCCTCCACTCGCTTCTGGCAGTACACCTCGTGGCGCGGGTTCGCCAGCGGTATGTCCTTGGTGGCGACCTCCACGCGCCCCTCCTTGTCTCTCTTGTCGAATCCTCCGCATCACAGCGGGAGCCGCCCCGAAGGACGGCTCCCTGTGCCCCGTGCGGCGGAGGATGACCGCACGGCTATGTTCTCGAAGGTGTCGCTAGTCCTCGAACACGATGGTCCCGTCGTCGTACTCGGCGTCGAGCCACGCGCGGTACTCCTCGGGAGAGGAGAAGCGCGCGATGAGTTCTCTGTGGCAGGTGGCCGCAGACATTCGCCCAGACCTGTAGACCACGATCGTGACGGGCCAGCTGTGAAAGACCACCTCCATGCCTGCAGCCCTCTCGGGCGTTCCGAAGTAATGCTCCCAGTTCATCATGCCGCCCTCCTTCACGCGCTCGCCATGATGGTCAGGAGCCACCCTACGAACTGGACGATTTGCCATATAGCCCAGACCATCGCGATGTCGATGAGGATGCACACCGCCACGATGGCGAGGCATCCCTTGTTGCACCCTTCGCGCTCATCGCGCTGCGTGGCATCCATAGACTTCCTCCTCTATCTCGTCAACCGCTTGGATTCTCTTGCCCAGCCATCTGATGACAGGCACCGCCATGGAGTTGCCCAGCGCCTGCCATCTCATTCCATCAGGCGTCGCATCGCGTATCCGCGTCCATCCGTCTGGGAAGCCTTGAAGCCTCTCGCACTCCGTCGGCGTGAGCCTGCGAACGAGGCCGCTCTCTACGACCGCCTTGCCTACCGTCTGCCCATCTCCTCCGACGAGCCTCACCTCGTCGCGCTGGTTCTGCGCGAACGCCACCGCATGCCTGTCGGTTGTGGTGAGGGTGGGCGAGAGGCCGTCATCGCCGTAGGGTTTGCCGTTCGGACCGTTCTCCGACTTCCTTCCGATGGCGTTGCCGAGGATGGAGAACACTTCGACCGTCTGCCCGGAGGTGAGAGTGGGGGACTGCTCTTCCGAGTAGCCTATCCCGCGCGCACGCGCGCTCACGCCCGCGATGAAGCCTGCGCTAGAAGCGTCTCTTCCAGCTGCGGCGGCAAGCTCTTGCCTCTTCTCTGCGCTCGACGGAGCAGACCCTTGCACGCACTCGGGCTCAAATAGAACCGCCGAGGCGCACTGGGCTCTAAGATGTCCGACAAGAAAGACACGGCGGCGTCGCTGGGGTACTCCGAAGAATTGAGCGTCAAGCACTCTCCATGCGAGAGAATACCCGCAGTCTTCCAAGAGCCCGAGGAGGGTACCAAAGGCTGCCCCCCGTCCTGCGAAAGAACTCCGGGCACGTTTTCCCAGAGAACCCACCTTGGCTCAACGTCTCGGACAGCGCGCGCATATTCGAGCATGAGGCGACCACGCGGGTCATCCAGTCCCTTGCGGTTGCCAGCGACGCTGAACGCCTGGCACGGGCTCCCTCCGATGATGAGGTCGCATTTTCCACGATATGAACTCCAATCCACCCCGCTCACGTCGCCCAGGTTGGGGACTGCGGGGAATCTCTTCTCCAATAGCTCGCAGCAGAACGGCTCGATCTCCGCGAACGCCATGGGTTCCCATCCGAGAGGACCCCATGCGACGCTCGCCGCCTCTATGCCGGAGAACAGGCTGATGTACCTCATCTCCCGCACCACTCCGCCACGGTCTTGAGCGGAATGCCCAGCTGCGCGCACACGCCGCGCTCGCATCTCGCTCCCTTCGAGCCGAACACGCCGGGCAGCTCCGCCACGCCGTCGTAGCGAGGCTTGCCACGGTACGTGGACAGCATCTCCCGTATTGAGGCGCGCATGGCGCTCTGCCACGGCGTTCCCTGCTCGATCTTGTCGTGGGGGATGGCGACCTTGAAGCCGGCCTCCTCAAGCTGCCGGCGGGCCTCCTCGAACTCCTCGCGGTTGTCCCCCTCGTGCCCCGAAACGGGGCCGATGACGTAAAGCCTCATCTCATAGCCTCCTTGAAAAGCGCCTGCGCCTCCTTTACGGAGCATTGGATGGCGCGCGCTATCTCGTCGAACGTGCAGCCGCTCTTCACCCGCATGCGGTACACATGCTTGGCGAGCTGGTAGCGGTTGCGCTTCGCTTCCTGTTCCTTCATCTCTCTCCGCCCTTCATGCGGTTCTTGCTCGTGAGGTGGAATCCCCCGCAATAAGGGCATCGGTACCAGTCCATCCCCAGTCGCGAGCCTGCCCTCATGGCTGACAGCTCGCTCGCGAACCGCGTCTTCTCGGAGCACATGCGCCTCTTGCGCGCAGTGCGCCTCCTGTGGTGGTGCCTGCCGTTGCTCACGATGCATCGCCTTCGGATATGTTCCTGGCAACCGATGCGTTTGCCCACATGACGCACTCTTCCAGCTTCGTCATGGCCAACGACTTCTCGCGGCTTCCTGGGCATTTATCCTCAATTAGCTCGGCGAGTTCGCGCCCTTTTGCTCTTATCGACTGATAGAGGGAGTCTTGTTCGTCGGTCGGTTTGTGGTACGTGAAGTTTCTGGCAATCGTCTCTTTACTCATGTGCGTTCCCCTTTCATCAATCCTCGAAGCACTCGCAAGCTGGACTCTCCGGGTCTATCTCCTCAAGGCCGCATCCGTCGCAGGTGCAGACCTTGGCGGTGGTCTTGTCGAGCATCCTGCAGTCGTTGCAGTGGCGGCACTCGCCGCACTTCCGCCCCTCCCATGGGTCGGGCGCGTTCCACGGAGCCATCGGGTCTCCCTCGAAGCACCCGGGCGGGAGGTTCCATCCGCTTTGAGGCTCGTATGCGCTCATCATCCGCGCCACCTCCTCAACGGCCTCCACCCGTCCATTCCTAGGGCGTCGGCGTAGCTCGCTGGCTCGTCGAGTAGAAGGTACTCAAGGTGTCCCCCGATGCCTCCCGCCATGCGTCCGTAGTTTCCGAAGTTCCCAGGCACTGTCTCCTCCGGCACCCAGCGGAAGTGCAGCATGTTCGCGTGCGCGAGGCCGTGGCAGTAGTACCTGCCGTCGGCGTCTCGCAAGTTGTTTCCGAAGCCGCACAGCGTGATCGTGGGCTTCTTCACCTCGATGCCAGCGCGGTAGAGCTTCCCAGCGCCCCTGCGCACCATGTGGTGCTGGTTGAGCGGGTGGTACCTGCCGCATACGGCGCACCTTTCGAGCCTGATGCTCGGCGCGTCCATGAGCGGCACCAGGATGGCGGGGAGGGTGGTCACTCTAGCCATCTCCCAGCCTCCTGTCCCCGCCGGTCATGGCAACCGTCTCGCAGGAGCCCGCTATGCGCGACGCTATCGCCCGGGCAGTCGATTCGTCGCACGAGCCCATGCGCGCCGCAAGCTCGCTCAACTTGAAGTTCGACGTGATGACCGTCGGAAGCATGTTCGCGTAGCGCGCGTTGACGATGGCGTAGAGCCGTGAGACGGTCCATGCCGTCTGCTGCTCCTTGCCCAGGTCGTCTAGCACGAGCACCGGGCACTTCGAGTAGCGCGCGAGCACCGCCGTCTCCTCCCTCGGGGTGCCGTAGGTGCTTTGGACCTCGACCAGCAGGTCGACGGCGTTGACCATGACGGAGCGCCTTCCGTGGTGCACGAGCCTGCGCATGATGGCCGATGCAAGCGTGGTCTTGAAGGTGCCGTTCTCGCCCCAGACGTAGATCGATGCGCCTCCCTCGACCTTCTCCGCCAGCTCCTTAGCCATTGGGTGCTTCGCGTGCAGGTACCTCTTCGGCACCCCAGACTTTTCGAGCTTTTCGTAGAACTCCCTGCGCTCCTTCTCGCGCTTTTCCTCCTCCTCGCGGCGGAGCTCCCGGTCGCGCTCCTCGACCGCCTCCGGGCAGTCGCACGGCTCGTATCCGACCACGTGCGGCTTGCCGCCGAAAAGGGCAGGGAGGACGAGCGGTTTCAGCTCCTTCCCGCAGTGCGGGCACCTACCTGTCGTAGATTCCATATCCGCCTCCTTTCCTCGCCTTCGGGCGGTTGAGATAACCCTCGAACTTCGTGCCGAAAAGCGTCTCGGGGCGCAGGTAGGCGCTCATCTTGGGGTCTTCGCCCCAGGCGTCCTCCATGGTGTCGATGACGGCGATGAAGTCGGGGAGGCGGAAGCCCTCCTCCCATCTGGCGTGGATGAGCTGCCTGGTCTTCTTCGAGCTCGGACGGTAGGACGCTCCGACCGCCTCGTTGAGATGCCTAACGATCTCGCCGTAGGGGATTTCGTCCTCCTCCCCCTGCACCCCCTCCTCGGAAGAGGAATCATGAAGAGGAGTTAAGGAAGAGGAATATATATCGCTTGCCTGTTTGCTCGATGTCTCGTTATCTCGCATGCTTTCGGCTTTGCTTGCTCGTTTGCTTGTAGTTTTGCTTGGCGGTTTGCTTGTGTTTTTGCTCTGCTGCTCGCTTCCGCCTTTGCTTCCCGCCACGATGCGCGACCGGCTCTTTTCGAGCACGGGGCGCACCATGGCGAGCGCCATCTTCTGGGAGTCAGTGCGCGGGGATGGATCTGACCCCGTGCGGAGGTACCGCACGATCATCCCTATGAGCTCGTTGCCCTCGCGCACGTTCCCCAGTTCAAGCGGGCCGTCTATGAGCGAATCAAGCACCTGCATGGCTAGAACGGGATGTCTTCGTCATACAGGTCGTAGGAAGGCTGAATTTGCGCCTGCTGCGGAGCGTATACGGGCTGCTGCGGAGCAGGTGCCTGCGCAACGCGCTGCGGTGCTGCCGGAGCTTGCTGCGGTGCGTATGCCGGCTGCGGGGCCTGCTGCGGAGCGTAGACGGGCTTCGTGGCGTACTGTTGGTAGCCCTGCTGCTGGTACTGCTTCGGCTGCAGAGGCCGGATGACGCCGATCTCGCGCACCTTGAGGTACGCCTTTGAGCGGTTCTGACCTGTCTGCTTGTCCTGCCAGCTGTCGTAGGCGAGGCTTCCCCACAGGAGGAGCAGAGCGCCCTTGACTATGTTGCGGGCTTTGTCATCGTTCTGCCCGTTGTGCCAGTACTCGCAGTCGAAGAACTGGGGCGTGTTTGATTTGGTTTCGCGGTTGTAGTTCGGGCTGTTGACAGTGAAGCGCGTCACAAGCTGTCCGCTCTGCGTAGAGCTGGTCTCGACGTTCTTGGTCACGTAGCCGTCTAGGGTGAAGTCTTTCACAGGTATCCTCCTTGGGTGACGTTCCCGCTGTTCCATATGCGGGTTATCTGCGCGTCCACCATGCGGATGCGCAGCTTGTAGACGTTGATGGCCTCTTGGCTCGCCTTGTAGATTGCCTCGGAGCAGTCGCGCAGCTTCTTGAGTTCCGCTATGTCCTCGCGCCCACGGCACAAGTCGCTCGTGATGGTGACCGGCGTGCCCTTCCGGCGCTCGTCGAGGATGGCGAGGCGGAGCGCCTTGCGATACTCCGCCTCGTTCTCGGCGTACTGGCAGCCGCTGGTCTTGCAGACCTCAAGCTCCGCCATGAGCTGGTCTGTCAGCTCGTCGAGCTGTTCGTACAGCTCCTGCATGGCCTACTCGATCTCCCAGGACGGTGCGGGGCAGCACCCTGGGCTCGCGGTGAAGGCGGCGTACTGCTCGGAGCTCTCGAACTGGTAGCGCGTGCCGCAGCTCCTGCAGTGGGCGATGAACGGCCCCTGCTGCGGCGGCTGCTTCTGCTCCTTGGCCGGCGAGAGCTGGTCGGGGTCGCTCTCTCCGTCGATGGCGAACACGCCGCAGAGGGCGTACTTGCGCGCGTAGCTCGACGCCATGCCGGTAACCTGCGCGTCGTCGCTGCCGTTCTTGTGCTCCGCCTCGCGGGCGAACGCGGAAACGGTGAACATCTCTCCCGGCTCATCGGTGAAGAACACGCAGACGGTCGACTTCACGTAGTAGCGGTCCCCGACGTTCACCACCTCATCGTGCATGAAGAAGCTGATGCCCGCCTCTTCGCACGGCTTCTTGAGAGCCGCCACGATGTCCTCGAAGCTGCGGTAGTTGAACTTGCCGAACTCGTTGTACTTGTCCTTCGGAACCACCACAGAACGCTGAACCTGCGCGATGGCGCTCATGATGCTGCGCGGCTGCTCGTTGCTATCAGGCATTGAAACCTCCGATCTGGCGGCGCTCCTTCTCGTACGCCTGCTCAAGCGTCCCCGTTACGAACTTGCCGGTCACTCTCGGGTTGAGGCTCCCGCAGAAGCGCCCGATCTGCTGCATCTGCTCGCGCGACGCGGCGGTTATGACCATGACGCATGGAACGTACTCTCCGCCCGGTGCCGCTACGGGAACTGGTGCGGGCTGCACCGGTGCCATCGGAACTGGCTCCGGAACGTCCGGTTCCGGCTCCGGAGCGATAGGCACGGGCTCCGGCGCGATGGGTGCCGTCTCCTCCGTAGGAACCGTCTCCGGCTCCGTGTCCGGCATCGCATCCTCGAACCTGCTGTCCACGGCCTCGTGCAGCTCCGCTATGCGCTCGTCTGCCGCTTGCGCCTCGCGCGCGGCGTTGAGCGCGGAGCCGATGTCAAGCGTCTCGAAGAAGACGCGCTCCGCCGTCTCGTAGTGAGGCATGGCCTTCTGCGACTTCAAGGTCTCCCAGTCGCCAGCGATCTTGGTGACCTTCTCCTCTATCGCGTTCTTGGCCTTCACCTCTCCGAAGGTCTTGTTCAGCCACCGCTCCTCATGGATGCGGTCGTAGGGGACCACCGGCACGAGGAGGCCGGCGAGGTCTTCGTAGAACTCCTTGAGGATGGCGTACGCTCTGTCCTTGCGCTCCTCCTCCGCCTCGTCAAGCTGCTCCTTGATGTTCGCGCTCGCCGCCTTGACCTTCGCGGTGATGGCGTTGGCCTTCGCCTCGAACTCGTCGTAGGGGCGCATGTACTCGCGCTTCACGGCCTTGCGGCGCTCGTCTATCTCCTTGGCGATGCCGTTGAGGTAGGTGCGGTCGCGTTTCGCCTGCTTGATGTTCTCCGCATCGGAGAGGTCATAGCGCGCGTCCTTGTAGTCGGCGATCAGCTTGTCCACCCGCGCGTCGAGCGACGCGAAGTTCGCCTCGATGGCGGCGGGGGTGAACGACACGGCGAGGCCCTTGTCCTCGACCGCCTCGGCCTCGATGACCTCAGCCTCGACCTCTACGGGCTCTTCCTTCTTCGCCCTAGTCATCCTCTTCTCCTTCCATGGCGGTTCGGCAGGCTTCCGCCGTGCGCTTCTCCGCCTCCGTCAGCTCGTAACCGTCTGCCTCCATCGCTTCGAGCAGCGCGACCATGTCCTGCGCCGCGCCGCGCCATACGTACTCGGCTCCGCCGCCGTTGAGGATGTTCCACACCCCGTACGCGGTCGGAAGCGACAGCGACTCGTATCCCAGCGCAGTGGCGAGTGGGCAGGGGCCCGTCTCGATCTCCACGTGCGCCTTCTGCTCGAACTCGGCGACATCTCGACTCTCCACCGCCTTCTTCGCGAGCATGCGCGAGGTCTTCTTCATGGAGAGCACGTCGCCGATGCGCTCGCTTATCCACGCGATGCGCGCCTTCATGGCGTCATCGAACGCTGCGTAGAAGTCCGCCTTGTCCTGCGCCTCGCGCTGCGCCTCCTCATCGACCTGCTCGCCGTCGCTCGCGGGCTTCATGAACGTGAGGCCGTACCGGGTCTCCACCGCGACGCATCCGTCGCCGTGCCCTTCGAGGAACGAGTCGAGCTGTCCGCTGTCGTAGGTGCTGAACGTGCGCTCCGCCTTGTAGCCCTCCGGGGTCTTCTCGGCGATCTCCACGCCCGCCTCCTTCGCGGAGGCGACCATCCGCGCCATG
This sequence comes from Collinsella sp., assembly GCA_018368535.1. Lineage (GTDB taxonomy): Bacteria > Actinomycetota > Coriobacteriia > Coriobacteriales > Coriobacteriaceae > Collinsella. The sequence goes on from JAGZDZ010000002.1 coordinate 79,471, forward strand.
ACCTCCCTGCGGTTGCGCTCCGCGACAAGGCCCTCGTAGATGCGGTGCCACTCCTTCGGGGAGCAGTCGCGCAGCTTCGCGACCGCCTCGGGGTCTCCCTCGAACTCTCCGATGGCGATGAGGCGGTCGATGGTCATGTCGTAGGCGGCGTCCCCTGCGGTCTTAGCCGCCTTACGGGCGCGCTTGACCTTGCCCGCATCCATGCGTGCGACCGCAGCGATCTCGTCGTCGGGGATGTCGAGCGCGAGCATGGTCTGCACGCCCTTGCTCATCTCCTCCGCCGTGAGCGCGCGCTTCGCGTCGGTCTCGACCATCGCCTTGGCGGCCTCCTGCCGCGCGGTCTCCGCGTCGGAGAGGTCGTCGAACACGTCGGCGTAGAAACGCTTCGTGCCCAGCTTCTTCATCGCCCAATAGCGGCACTCGCCGTCGATGATCTGGTAGATGCCTCCGTCCTTGTAGAGGATGGGACGCACCCGGGGCTGGCCTGGGTTGAGCTTGTTGAACTTGAACTGCTCGGCGAGCTGCGCGATGTACTCCTGGCACTCCTTGCTCGTCACGTCGCGCGGGTTCATCCGCACGTCGCCCTCTTGGTACGGGTAGACATCCTCGATGTCCACAAGCTGCATGAACTGCACTAGCCACGCACCTCCTTGAGGATGTCCAGAAGCGACGCCGCGCGGGCGAACTCGACCTCGAAGCCGATGCTCCCCTCGGAGCTGTCGATCAGGTACCCGATGGCGGCCATCTTCCCGAGGCCGCGCGCGTCCTCGCGCATCTCCTCGTATGCCTTCTCGCCACGGTCGCCGTGGATGATCTCGTCCGCCATCGCCGCCGCGCCCAGGGAGATGCCCCTGCGGACAACGGCGTCGATGAGGTCGCTCGCGTTCTTCTCATCGAACGCCTTGTAGATGCGTTCGAGGCACGCCTCGATGTCCTTTTCGGTCATCATCTTGAGCGTGGCCTTCTTCTCACTCATGCTGTTTCCTCCTGATGTTGTCGTTGACCTTCTTCTGTATGCGCTCCTTGCGCTTCTGCGCCGCTTTGACCTTGCGCTTGAGGTACGCCGCCGCCCACCGCTCCATGGCCTCGTCGTAGTCCTCCGCAGCCTTGGCCCTCTCGTAGGCGTCCATGCCGTCCGTCGGGGGCTTCTTCGGCATCGGGTCGGCTCTCGACTCCCTCTCCGCCTCCGTCCTCTCGTAGACCGCGCGCTGCTCCGGCGTGAGCTCCGCCATGAGGTCGGAGATGCGCCACTCGATGTCGGCGAGCTGCTTCTTGAGGCGGCACGGCTCGCATATGCCCGTGTCTCCGAGGGTCGCCCTCCTGCACCCGCAGACCGGGCAGGTCTCAAGCCTCGGCTCGTAGTAGCGGGTGGTCACGCGGTATCCGAGGCTCCGCAGGCGGTCCACTGCGTACTTGAGCTGGTTCTTCGACAGCTTCAAGCACCTGCGCAGCTCGCGCTCCGGCATAGTCCCGGCGAGTTCGGCTACCTTCTTGAGTTCTCCCGTGGTCCATGCCTTCGCTTTGGTCATGCCGTGCGCACCTCCACCTCGATGCGCGGGTGCTGCTTGTCGTAGTCGAACCTGTCGGCGAGCCCTGCCACGTATCTGGGCGTGTCATCGAGTATGACTCCCGCGCGGACGAGGCCGTCGAGGATGAACTTCTTGGCGAACGCCACGTTGTCCATGTCCCTGCGGCGGTTCTCCTCGACCCACGTGAAGATGATCTCCACGCGCCCGTTGAAGCTGGGCATGCGCTGCTCCACGGCGGCGATGCCGGCGCGCTCCGTCTGCTGCTTCTTCATCTTCGAGGCGGCGAAGCGGTTCGACCTCTCGGCGCGCACGTAGTCGTTCAGACCGGGCATCCTGCCGGGTATGACCATGCGCGCCCTCATCGGACGCCCCTCTGTACGTCCCATACGGCCCGCGCCTCCGCGAGCGAGCTCGCGACGAACTCGTCCTCGCCCACGATGTCGTTCCAGAACTGGACGAGCGGCACCTGGTCGATGGGAGTGTCGCGGAAGCTGATGGCGGACAGCAGGCTGGGGCGCTCCATGACCATGTAGCGCGTGAGGACGCTCCACAGGTTGTGGTCGCGCTTGAACTCGCTCGCGAGCCTCACGTCCATGCCGTAGCGCCGCGCGAGCTCGTAGACGTTGCCGCGCTGGATGAGGTCGCCCTCCTCCATGAGGTAGCCGCAGAAGTCCTTGAGCTTCTGCCACTTGTCTGGGTGCAGCCGCACCCAGTGGCATGCCTTGGCCACCATCTGGCGGGCGCGTTCCTCGGAGCTCATAGCGCCCTCCACACCCAGACGGCAGCGCCGATCATCGCCGCCATGAAGCCGCCGATGATGGTCCACGACGGCACGGGCTCAAACAGCCAGATGAGGAACGCCGCCGCGAGCATGGGCAGGATGCCCGTCATCGTCAGCGCCATGAACGCCGTGAGCAGCCATTCCTTGGGGCCGTGCGGCCATCCGTCTGCTAACATGGTTCTCGGCTCAACTCCGAGCCGATCTTGGCGGGGGCGCGCGTGATGCTGGCAGGCTGTGGCGCGCCCCCTCTCTGTCTTGATCGTCTCCATTCTTTGAATCTCCTCTCGTTTTCGGGGCACTTGTAGAACTCGGTCATAGAGGCTCGTATCTGCCTGCACATGGCCGCCTGCTTTGGCGTCACTCCGCCTCCTCGCAGATGGACAGCTTGCCGTCGTTGACCTGGTACTGGACGCCGCAGACCTCGAACATGCAGTAGGCGCTGGGGTCGTTGCCGTCGGCTTCGAGGGGCGTGACGCGGAACGCGTGGAAGCCGAACTGCTTGTCGGCGTAGCGTTTGACGGCATCAATCGTGTCGGTCGCATCGCGCAGGTTCTTGGGTTTCGTTGCCATGTGTGGCTCCTTCCAGCTATAGGTTTAATTATCGTTCGTAGCGAAAAAAATATCCCGAACATCGACCTTGAACAGATGGGCCAACTTACGGGCATCATCGAGCGTGATGTCTCCCGGGTTCTTCTCCATCTTGGCGTAGGTAGCGCGGGAAACTCCCAGATAATCAGCCGCTTGCTGCTGGGTATAACGCTCTTTCTTTCGTGCTTCGATGAGCTCCATATACACCTCCTCCCGTTGTCAAAAAACTATAGTCAAACCTATATGAAATGTAAAGAGATTTTCTCATATAATGTAGAAAAAGTTTAGCATCAGGAAGGCACTGCTATGACTATCGGCGCAAACATACGAAGAATCAGGGAGCGCCATGACATGACGCAAGAGGAGTTTGGGCGAATTGCCAACGTCTCCTCGATGGCGGTCTCTCAATGGGAAAACGACCGTGCCGTTCCGCGTATGGGAGCGGTTCAGGCCATCGCCGATTATTTCAAGATCAGCAAGGGCGAGATTATAGACGATGAACCCGTTCCTGCAGCACAGCCCGCAGGTGCCATCCCCGTCTACTCGTCCGGCGAGGCGACCGTGCCGCTCCTCACCCTTGGGCGCGTCCACGCGGGCGCGCTCACGGACGAGGAGGAGGCGGAGGTCCGCGTCGAGGTTCCAGCGTCCGTGTGCTCGCGCCACCCGCGCGCCTTCGCGCTTGTGGTCGAGGGAACCTGCATGGACAGGGTGATACCGGAGGGCGCGCACGTCCTCGTTGACCCCGACCGCGAGCCGCAGAACGGCTCCATAGCGGTGGTCGAGACGGAGGCGTACCAGGCGGTCATGCGCCGCTGGTATCGCGGCAGCAACACGCTCATGCTCGCGGCTGATAGCCACGAGGAGCAGGACGACATGGTGTTCGGCATGGACGACGGGCCGGTGCGCGTGATCGGCACCGTGGTCTGGTGGCAGGCACCCGAGGAGATGGAGTAGCCATGGGACTGCTCGACTTTTTCAGGAAGAAGCCGAAGGAGCCGACGGCGAAGGTAACTTTGAAAATGACCTACCGAACTCCGGACGGCAGGGAGATTGACACCGACAGTGACGAGTTTCGCGCGATTCAAGCAAATGCTGCGCGGCAGCGCGAGGAGGAGCTGCGCCAACGTGAGGAGAGGCAGGAGCGAAACAAGGCGTTCTTGTCTGATAACGGCGTGGACGTCGATGGGTTCTATCCGGAGAAGGTTGTGGCCGATGCCTTCGCAATCATCGACGGGATATGCCCTCCCATGACGCGATTCGACCACGGCATGCGGTACGAGATGCCGGTCGTTACGTTCTCGTCGCCGACGAGAACAGGGAAGGTTCCAAAGAACGTGGTGACCGCGCACTTGAGCCATGAAGACGTCCGCGAGGTGCCTACCGAGTTCCCAGGGGTGACGGTTCCTGAATACGGCGACATGATCAACATCACGCTGCACTACCTCGCGAGCGGACTGGTCAACAAGGCTGATGTGAACGCCTCTCATGGGAATACGTTCATATCGGTCAATATTAGAAACGTATCGGGAAACCTGCGGATAACAGGCGGCCAGGTCACTCTCATGAAGACCAACGAAGTTTTTGCCCTCTTCCCGGGCGAGGTCCCGGAAGACCCGGGCGAGGCGGTCGCTGTGCTAGAGAACGAGGTCGACTCGGCTTTCAAGCGGTGACGGAATAAGGCCCCGCGCATATGGGCGGCAACCCTGCGCGAGGCCCTGCAAAAGTACCAACCCGACGAGCGGGAGGTGAACCCATTATATGGCAAGCGCGGTGATCTACGCGCGGTACTCCTCGTCCGGACAGCGCGAGGAGTCTATAGAGGACCAGGTGCGCGTCTGCACGGAGGAGGCGCGCCGAAACGGCGACCGCATCGTGCGCGTGTACGCCGACAGGGCGACCTCCGGCACCACGACGAACCACCGCGCCGCGTTCGCGGAGATGGTGGCGGACAGCGCGCGCGGGTGGTTCGAGAAGGTCTACGTCTACAAGACCGACAGATTCGCCCGCAACAGGTATGACAGCGCGATCTACAAGACGAAGCTCAAGCGCAACGGCGTGCGCGTGGTCTCGGCCACGGAGCGCATAGAGGACGGCCCGGACGGCATCCTGTTGGAGGCCGTGCTTGAGGGCATGGCCGAGTACTACTCCGCGAACCTCGCGGAGAACGTGAAGCGCGGCCTGCACGGCAACGCCCTCAAATGCAAGCACAACGGCGTTAGGGTATACGGCCTTGACCTCGGCGGCGACGGCTTCTACCACGTCAACGAGGAGCAGGCGCGCGTGGTGCGCACAATGTTCGAGATGTACGACGCCGGCAGCGGCTTCCCCGAGATAGTGGACGCCTTGAGGCCGTGGCGCACGCTCATGGGCAAGCCGTTCGACATGCGCACGATCTCGAAGATGCTGCGCAACGAGAAGTACGCGGGCGTCTACGAGTACGGTGGCACGCGGGTCGAGGACGGCGTGCCAGCCATCATCGACCGTGAGCTGTTCGACCGCGTGCAGCGCAAGCTCGCGCTGCGTACGAGGAAGAGGATGGGCACCGTGGAGTACCTGCTTTCCGGCAAGCTGTTCGACGTGGACGGCAACCGTTACCAGAGCAGCAGCGGGCACGGCAAGAGCGGCAGGAAGTACACGTACTACCGATGCCCGGCCACGGGTCACATCGTCCCGCAGGAGAAACTGGAACGAGCGGTCGCCGAGGAGGTGCGCGCGTTCCTCGACTCCGACCACGTGGCGGGCATCATCGCCGACCTCGTGATGGAGGAGCAGGAGGCCGCGCTGTCCGACGACCTCGACGCCATGGACGCGATGCGCAAGCGTCTCGCGGACAACGAGCGCGAGCAGGCGCGGATGGTCGATCTCGCCGCGAAGACTGGTGCGACGGACGCGGTCGCCGCGAAGCTGGACGAGCTGGTGGCGGAGCGCGAGGCGGTCGCCGACGAGCTCGCGGAGCTTGAGAAGGGCACGCCGGTGTTCGACCGTGACCACGTTGAGTTCTGGGTCCACGAGGTAGTCGGCAAGAGGGACCCGCTTGAGGTCATCGCGCTGTTCGTGCGGCGCGTGGTGCTCGACCGCGAGGGCGAGCGGTTCCACGTCGAGTTCATAATCGACGGCGGCGGGGGAGACGGCGGCGGAAACGCAACGAACCCCCTCCCGGACGCGCCGGATGGGGGTTCGTGTAAGTCGCGACTGGCGGAGGAGGAGGGATTCGAACCCTCGTGACCTTATACAGGCCAAACGGTTTTCGAGACCGCCGCATTCAACCACTCTGCCACCCCTCCGCGTGGGGTAAAAACAAAGCAGGCTCAAAGGCCTGCTTTGGAATTAACTGGCGGAGAGTCAGGGATTTGAACCCTGGAGACGCTTTTGACGCCTACACGATTTCCAATCGTGCTCCTTCGGCCACTCGGACAACTCTCCGTTAAATGCGAAAGTTAGTATACACGAGGAATCGCAAGGTGCAAGCCGAAAACTTAGCATTTTTTAAAACGCTTGGCCGCACTTGGCGTTGCAGTGGGGTTTGAGGTGCCAAAAAACGGCTTCCGACCAGCGTGGTTGATCAACTCAATTGTTCAAAAAGGGTATTCATAAGCGACTTGGCAATGAATTTAAAAATCTTTGATTGGTGCTGTGGGCCACTGGTATGCATTTTGCGACCACAGCCTTGTGCCCGTTGACCTGCGGCTTGGCTCAGCTTGTCCCCGCGGCACCGTATCTTGTCCACAAATCCGTCAAGCATTTGGTCGGCATTTGGTTGGAATGCGCATGAAACACCGTGCGAGTATGGGCATATGTGGAGGTCATGAGGTTGTAGCTGCATATTCTTGCAGCCTAGGAGGTTGAAAGATATTATTACCAAGTCTTTTCCTGCTTCAGGCGCACCTTCACGACCTGAAGCCACATTTGCCCAGAGGAGGTGACAATATGAAGGCTTATGAACTGCTGTTCTTTGTTGACCCGTCGCTCGACCCCGAGACTCGTCTCGCTGTTATGAAGCGTATCGATACCACGATCGCTGAGGGCGCTGGCAAGGTCGACTCCGTTGACGAGTGGGGCAAGCGCAAGCTCGCCTACGAGATCAACGACCTCACCGATGGTGACTACACCCTCATCAACTTCCACGCAGATCCTACCCAGATCGCCGAGCTTGATCGCGTCCTGCGCATCACCGACGCTGTGGTCCGCCACATGATCGTCCGTCGCGACGACCAGGAGTAAGACTGTCGTTTTGGACTGGGCTTGTGCCCCAAGAGGAAGTAGTGAGTTATGAGCATCAATCGAGTGAACATCACCGGTAACCTCACCCGCGATCCCGAGCTGCGCGCCACCGCCGGCGGAACCCAGGTTCTGTCCTTTGGCGTCGCCGTGAACGATCGTCGCCGCAACGCGCAGACTGGCGAGTGGGAGGACTATCCCAACTTTGTCGACTGCACCATGTTCGGCACCCGCGCCGAGGCCGTGAGCCGTTTCCTGGCAAAGGGAAACAAGGTCGCGATCGAGGGCAAGCTGCGCTACAGCTCTTGGGAGCGCGACGGCCAGCGCCGGAGCAAGCTTGAGGTCATCGTCGATGAGATCGAGTTTATGAGCTCCCGTGGTGGCCAGGGTGGCTACGACCAGGGCGGTTACGCCCCCGCAGCTTCCGCGCCCGCAGCACGTCCTGCCGCGCCGGTGGCTACGCCGCCCGCGGTCGACGTCTACGATGAGGACATCCCGTTCTAAGGGTTGTTCACCTATTTTTGAGTGAGAGGCGGCTTCGGTTCGCCGAAGTTGCCAAATGAAAGGTATTTTGACATGGCTAATGATTTTTCTGCACGTCAGCCGCGTCGTAAGTACTGCCAGTTCTGCAAGGAGAACACTGAGTTCATCGACTATAAGGACACTCAGCTTCTCCGTAAGTACATGACCGACCGTGGCAAGATCAAGCCCCGTCGCGTCACTGGCGCTTGCACGCAGCATCAGCATGACATCGCCAACGCCATCAAGCGCGCCCGCGAGATGGCTCTCCTGCCGTACACCGTCCCCGTGGTTTCCTCTCGTGGCAACCGCGACCGCGGCTAAGAAGGGAGACGCATCATGAAGGTTATTCTTCTCGATGAGATCAAGGGCAAGGGCGGCGAGGGTGACGTCGTAGAGGTCGCTCAGGGTTACGCTGAGAACTTCCTGTTCCCCAAGAAGCTCGCTGTTGCCGCCACCAAGGGCAACCTCAAGCAGCTTGACGAGCGTCGCAACAACATCGCCAAGCGCGAGGCCGTCCGTCTGGCTACCGCCAACGAGACCAAGGCTGCCTTCGAGGGCAAGACGGTCACCGTTGACGTCAAGGTCGGCGACGAGGGCATCCTCTTTGGCTCCGTTACCGCCGCTATGATCGCTGATGCCATCAAGGCTCAGCTCGGTATGGACATCGACCGCAAGCGCGTCGAGCTCGGTAAGCCCATCAAGGTTGCCGGTGCCCACACCGTTGCCATCTCGCTGTACCGCGAGATCAAGGCCGAGGTTGTCGTTCTCGTCGGCGTTACCGCCGAGGAGCTCGCTGCCGAGGCTGAGGTCGAGGAGGCCGCTGAGGTCGCCGAGGCCGAGACCGCCGAGGTCGAGACTGAGGCTGCTGCCGAGTAGCATTTGCTGCAACGCAACAATCTTGTTCTAAGAAGGGCGCTCTGGGAAACCAGGGCGCCCTTTTGTTTTTTGCGCTGAGTGAGTGTCATGGTGAACGTTGCGTCGAAGTCCTATATACAGGACCGTTCATCCGTTTGGTTCGGTGATGATTGGCGGCGCGCGGCGCGTTTTGGGACCGTAGCTGATACTATGGATGCTCGCAAGCGATATGAATGAGGATGCTCATGGCATATGACGATAGGGAGACCGGGCTGACGGTCGAGGACCGCGGCTCAAAGTTGGGTCTTCCCCAAAACCAAGATGCAGAGGCCAATGTGCTGGCCGCTATGCTGCTATCGCCCGAGGTGGTCGAAGAAGCCCAGGTCGAGCTGCAGCCCGATGACTTCTACCGGCCCATTCATAAGACCATCTATACCGCGATGGTCGATATGTACAACAGCCGCATTCCCATCGACTCCATCTCGCTGATCGATTACCTGCGAAGCATCAACAAGCTCGATGCCGTGGGCGGCGAAGCGTACATTTTGGAGTTGATGGGTCAGACCCTGTCGCTCGTCAACTGGCAGCATCATGCCGCCATCGTTCGCCGCGATTCGATGCTGCGTGAGCTGATCGGCGCCACCAACGAGATCAACGCGCTGGCATATAATGCCCCCACCGACACCAAAGAGGTTGTCGAGCTGGCCGAGAGCAAGCTGCTCAAGGTTACGGCGCGCGAGGTCAAGTCGAGTTACAAGACGTTGACCGAGTTTATGGTCGAGGCCTATAACGAGGCCGAGGAAGTGTGCCAGGCCGGTGGCCAGGCTGCGGGCGTGCCCACGGGCTTCCCGTCGCTCGACCGCATGCTCATGGGCTTCCGCGAGGGTCAGCTCATCATTATCGGCGCCCGTCCTGCTGTAGGTAAGACGTCGTTCGCTCTGAACCTGGCACTTAACGCTGCCGCTGCTGGTTATACCGTCGGCTTCTTCTCGCTGGAGATGTCGGGCAAGGAAATTGCCCAGCGTCTGATTTGCGCCTACGCCATGATCTCGATCAGTGACTTCCGCATGGGCCGTATTAGCCCCGAACAGTGGGCCAATATCAACGAGGCCACGCAGACCTTGTCCAAGCTCGATATTCTGATTGACGATACGCCCGGCACCACAGTGACCGAGATTCGCGCCAAGAGCCGCCGTATGCTCCATAACAAGGAGAAGGCAATCATCATCCTGGACTACCTGCAGCTGGTGAGTCCTCCGCCGGGACGCCGCTCCGAGAGCCGTACCGTCGAGGTTTCGGAGATGTCGCGTGGTCTGAAGATCATGGCCAAGGAGCTCAAGATCCCGCTCATCGCGCTGTCGCAGCTCTCGCGTCAGGTCGAATCCCGTACCGGCAAGCGCCCGCAGCTTTCCGACCTTCGTGAATCGGGCTCCATCGAGCAGGACGCCGATATCGTCATGTTCTTGGACCGCTCCGCCGACGAGGCCGAAGCCTCGCGCGACGATCGACCCGACGAGGGCGTTACGCGTATCGTCGTGGCCAAGAACCGTTCGGGCCCGATCGGCGACGTCGACCTGATGTTCCTGCCGGCATCCACCAAGTTCTATGAGCTTGATGGGGCACATGCCGAGGAGTAGGACAGGCGCCCGTTGCACGGGTATACTGGGAATGTTTTGTGCTTCTGCGTGCCGGCATGGCGCGTAGACAGTCCATGAATGTGAGGAGTAAACATGCCGTCAACCGTTTTGGTCGGTGCCCAGTGGGGCGATGAGGGCAAGGGTAAGATCTGCGACCTGGTCGCCGGCGACTTTGATGCCGTCGTGCGCTATTCGGGCGGCAACAACGCCGGCCACACCATCGTCGTCAACGGCAAAAAGTACGGCCTGCACCAGGTGCCCTCCGGCATCATGTATTCCGACCACGTGTCGGTGATCGGTAACGGCTGCGTCGTCAACCCCAAGGTTGTCCTTGAGGAGATCGACATGTTCGAGGCCGACGGCATCACCACCAAGAACCTCAAGATTAGCGGCAACGCGCATGTCATCATGCCGTACCACATCGATCTGGATGGCGCCTTTGAGCAGAAGCTCGGCAAGAAGAACATCGGTACCACCAAGCGCGGCATTGGCCCGTGCTATCAGGACAAGATGGCCCGCATTGGCCTGCGCATGCAGGACATGCTGGACGAGACGCTGTTCCGCGACAAGTTGGAGACCGCTCTCGCCCGCGTGAACCCCGAGCTCGAGCTCATCTACAACCTGCCCACCTACACCGTGGACCAGATTTGCGACGAGTACCTGCCGATGGCCGAGCGCCTGCGTCCCTACATCACCGAGACGAGCCTGCTGCTCAACAACATGATCGATGAGGGCAAGAACCTGCTGTTTGAAGGCGCCCAGGCGACGCTGCTCGACATCGACCACGGAACCTATCCGTACGTGACGTCTTCCAACTGCACCGCCGGCGGCGCCATCACCGGCTCTGGCGTGGGCATGAAGAACGTCGACCGCGTGCTGGGCGTCATGAAGGCCTATATCACCCGCGTCGGTTCGGGCCCCATGCCCACCGAGCTTTCCTATGAGTCCGAGGCTGGCCACACGCTGACCGAGGAGGGCTATGAGTACGGCGTGACCACCGGTCGCCGTCGTCGTTGCGGCTGGTTTGACGGCCCTATCGCCAACTATGCCTCGCGCGTCAACGGCCTCACCGACATCGCCGTGACCAAGCTCGACGTGCTTTCGGCCTTCGACACCATCAAGGTGTGCGTGGCCTACGACGTCGATGGCGAGCGCTACACGAGCGTGCCCGAGCATCAGGTGCGCTTTGAGCATGCCAAGCCCATCTACGAGGAGCTCCCCGGCTGGAAGTGCGACATCACCGGTTGCCGCAGCTTTGATGAGCTGCCGCAAGAGGCTCAGGACTACGTGGCGTTTATCGAGGATCTGGCACACACCCGCGTGACGTTCATTGGCGTTGGCGCCGGTCGCGAGCAGATCATCAACCGATTCTGGAAGTAATCGGTTTATACGGTTATTGCGATATACCCCTTTGCAGCCCAGACGGGCGGCCGAGGGGTATATTTGCTTGCAAAGGGCTCGCGCGGAGCGGGCCATTCATCCATAGAGGAGGCACCCTTGAAGGCGGACACTCAAACCATCGACATCCTGTTGTTGGGCAGCGGCGGCCGTGAGCATGCTTTGGCAGCTAAGCTCGCGGCATCACCGCGCGCCGGCAAGCTCTACATCGCGCCGGGTAACGGCGGTACCGCGAGCTGCGGCGAGAACGTTGTTCTCGACGACTGCGATCCTGCGGCCGTGGCGGCGTTTGCGCAGAGCCACGGATGCGGACTCGTGGTGATTGGCCCCGAGGCTCCGCTCGTGGCGGGCGTGGCCGACGCCGTGCGCGCGGCGGGTATTCCCTGCTTTGGCCCGGGTGCCGAGGGCGCCCAGATGGAGGGCTCCAAGCTGTTCTCCAAGCAGCTCATGGAGCGCGCCGGTATCCCGACGGCAGCCTATGGTTCGTTTACCGACGAATCTTCGGCTCTTGCCTATGTGCGTGAGCAGGGCGCCCCGCTGGTCGTGAAGGCCGACGGCCTTGCTGCGGGCAAGGGCGTTATCGTGGCGACCGAACTTGAGCAGGCCGAGGAGGCCGTGCGCGAGTGCTTTGGCGGCACCTTTGGCGATGCCGGCAATACCGTGGTCATCGAGGAGATGCTGACCGGTCCCGAGTGCTCGCTGCTGGCCTTTACCGACGGCAAGACCGTGCGCCCCATGGCCACCTCGCAGGACCACAAGCGCGCGCTCGAGGGCGACAAGGGCCCCAACACCGGCGGCATGGGCGTCTACAGCCCGGTGCCCATCGTGACTGACGAGGAGCACGCCACCATGGTGAAGGTCATGGAGCAGACCGTGGCCGAGCTCGCTGCCGAGGGTATCGACTACCGCGGCTGCCTGTACGGCGGCTTTATGCTCACGCCTGCCGGCCCCAAGGTGCTGGAGTTCAATGCCCGCTTTGGCGACCCCGAGACGCAGGTCGTGCTGCCGCGCCTTAAGAACGACCTGGTCGAGGTCATGCTGGCTTGTGCCAACTGCGAGCTCGATCAGATTGAGCTCGACTGGCGTGACGAGTGGGCCGTGGCCGTTGTCCTGACGAGCGCGGGCTATCCCGGCAGCTACGAGAAGGGCAAGGTCATCACCGGTATCGCCAATGCCGAGGCCATGGAGAACGTGACCGTATACCACGCGGGCACCGCCGTGGTGGACGGCCAGCTCGTGACCAATGGTGGCCGCGTGCTTGCCGTGACCGCTCTGGGCGACACGTTCGAGAACGCTCGCAACCTTGCCTACGAGGCCTGCGAGAAGATTGATTTTGAGGGCAAGACCCTGCGTCACGACATCGGCCTGCGCGCGCTGCGCGGCCGCGACGCCTGGGATGCCTAAAATCCGAGAGGAATGAGACGGATGGACGAGAAGAACGAAGAGCTCGTGGACGCGCAGATCGTCGAAGAGGACAGCCGCATGTATGGGCACGCCGAGGGCGAGCCTGGTGGCGAGGTCGCTGACGAGCCGGCACTGGTGCTGGGCGACGACGACCCGCACGATGCCGAGCTGCACGAGAAGATTCTTTCGGAGGAGTGCGCCTGGAAGGGCAAGATTCTCGACGTCCACCGTCTTGAGGTTGAGCTGCCCAACGGTCACCGCAGCGCCCGCGATATCGTTCGCCATCCGGGTGCGGCGGCCGTTGTGGCACTGACCGAGAGCGGCAAGATCGTACTGGTGCGTCAGTACCGCACCGCCATCGACCGCGTGACGGTCGAGATTCCCGCCGGCAAGCTCGATCCAGGCGAGGACCCGCTCGATTGCGCCAAGCGCGAACTGCATGAGGAGACGGGCTTTAGGGCCGGTCGCATTCGCTTTTTGACGTCGATTGTCACGTCCTGCGGTTTTTGCGATGAGATCATCCACATCTACTTGGCTACCAAGCTCGAGTTTGATGCGCCCAACCCCGATGATGACGAGTTTGTCAACGTGGACCTGGTGCCGCTGCACGAGCTGATCGACGCCGTGCTCGACGGCAAGATCGAAGACGCCAAGACCGTCGTAGGCGCCTTGGCCTGTGACAGCATCGCACACAGGCTGGGCGGAACTGAGCTTTAAAAGCGAGGGCGACCCTGGGGCAAACGCTACTGATTATTTGCCCCAGGGTCTTACGTTATTGTTTTATCTCCGAGGACTGCATGTTTAAGAGGTTTCTTTCGTATTACGAGCCCCAGATGGGGCTTTTTGTTGCTGATACTGTTTGTGCTCTGGTGCTTGCCGCCATTGACCTGGCGTTCCCCATTATCCTGCGCAATTTGACCGGTGGGCTGTTTACTCAGGGTCAGACTGCCATTATGCAGGCGCTCGGCATGATCGCGGTGGGCTTGGTGCTGATGTATGCCGCCCGCTGCGCCTGCCGTTATTTTGTGAGCTATTGGGGTCACGTGATGGGCGCGCGTATGGAGTCCAAAATGCGCGAGGACCTGTTCGACCAGTATGAGCGCTTTAGCTTTGCGTACTTCGACCGCAACAGCTCGGGCGACATGATGAGCCGCGTGGTCAACGACCTGTTCGATATCTGCGAGGCGGCGCACCACGTGCCCGAGTGGATCATCATCTGCGGCATCGAGATCATCGGCTCGTTTGTGATCCTCTTTACCATCGCCCCGGTGCTGGCGCTTGCCATGGCCGTGGTGACGGCGGCGTTTGCGGTCATCATGTTTTGGCAGAACATGCGCATGCGCGAGGTCTTTAGCGACAACCGCAAAAAGATCAGCGGCATCAATGCACAGCTGCAGGATTCGCTGGCGGGCATGCGCGTGGTCAAGAGCTTTGCCAATGAGGAGACCGAACGCTTCAAGTTCCGCGCCTCCAACAATCGCTATCTTTCGTCCAAGGAGAACATGTATCACGCCATGGGCGTCTATACTGCGACGTATGGCCTGCTCTCGGGCGTGCTCTATGTGATCGTGGTGCTGCTGGGCGGCTGGCTGGTCGCCCGGGGGCAGCTGCAAGCGGTCGATATGGCGACCTTCGCTCTCTATATTTCGCTGTTCTGCACGCCGCTCGAGACACTCGTTAATTCGGCCGAAACGTATCAGAAGGCTATCGCCGGCTTTAAGCGTATGGACGAGGTGCTCTCGACCGCGCCGGATATCCAGGACAAGCCGGGCGCTACGGATCTGCAGGTGACTGCCGGCGCCGTGGAGTATCACGACGTGTGCTTTAACTACGAGGATGTCGAGCTGGGCGAGGGCGATGCCGACGAGCGTCCCGTTATCGACCATATGGACCTGTCCATCAAGCCCGGGCAGACCATCGCTTTGGTTGGCCCTTCGGGCGGCGGCAAGTCCACGACCTGTTCGCTGCTGCCGCGCTTTTATGACGTGGCTACCGGATCCATTAGCATCGACGGCCAGGACGTGCGTGATGTGACGCAGCAGAGCCTGCGTCGCGCCATCGGCCTGGTGCAGCAGGATGTCTATCTGTTTGACGGTACGATTGGCGAGAACATCGCCTACGGCAAGCCGAGCGCTACGGCGGAAGAGATCGCCGACGCCGCCCGTCGCGCCAATATCGATACCTTTATCGAATCGCTTCCACAGGGCTACGACACCGTGGTGGGCGAGCGCGGCAGCCGTCTTTCGGGCGGACAGAAGCAGCGCGTTGCCATCGCGCGCGTGTTTCTCAAGAACCCCAAGATCCTGATCTTGGACGAGGCGACGAGTGCTTTGGATAACGAGAGCGAGGAGGCGGTGCAGGAGTCGCTCGAAGAGCTGGCACGCGGCCGTACCACAATCATCATCGCCCACCGTCTCTCGACCATTAAACACGCCGATGAGATTGCGACCGTTGAGCATGGTCGCGTTGTGGAACGTGGCACGCATGAACAGCTTCTCGCCCGTGGCGGCACCTATGCCCGTTACTATCGAATGCAGTTCGAAGGTGCGCGTGCGCACGAGCTCGACTGATTGATATGACAGGAAGTTTATGGCTGACAAGAACCCTTTGACTCCGGAAGAAGTGACGGAGTTATTCTCCGAAATCGATGCATCCGGCGTCTTGGATCCTACGCTTGCCAAAAAGCGTACCGAGCGCATGCGTGAGAAGGAGGCTGCGGCCAAGCGCGGTGACAAAGCGGCGCTAGCACAGCTGCGCAGCGAGGACCGCGCGAGCCAGGCAAAACATATCGACCCGCTGTCCGAGGACGATCCTTCGGGCTCGCAGGTGAGCCATACCATTACGAAGACCGCGATGGCCGTGGTCATCGGTATTTTGGTGCTGATCGTGGGCATGCAGATCGGCTACGGCGTGATGCGCCGTCTGAATACCGCCAACCTGTCCGAGAGCGTTTCGGTTGATACCGTTTCTACAGCACTCAAGGGTGGACTCGAGTGGGGCAACGGCTTTACGCAGTTCCCGCTCGACTTTACCGTCGATGAAGCCGATGAGCGTACGGGCACGGTCGAGGTGACGGTGTTGGACACATCGTCTGCCAACGAGCTCGAGCTGCTGTCCAACGGGCAGATCCAGGCCGCGGCGCTTGCGACCAACGCGCTGCTTAACGACAAGATCGACCGCGTGGTGTATAACGTTCACGCCTATATCGACGAGGATAGCAACATTCAGCACGATTCCTTCTTTGGCATGTTCCCCGCGCGGGGCCACCAGAGCGCCATTTTGACGTTCGTGTGGACCAAGAGCTCATCCAACGCCACGAGTATCGACTGGAAGATGCGCATCGTGAGTATGGATGACACCATCGCCGAGCGCATTCAGAAGCAGGTGAACTCGGTGTCGTCGTTGATTGAGGACCCGGTGGTGAGCCAGACCAAGATTGACGAGGAAAAGGCCGAGCGTGACCTGGAGCATCGTCTGCATGGCCGCGAGATTTTCCGTGGCGGCAAGCCCGATCGCACACCGTCCGAACTGCTGGAGCAGGACAAGAAAAAATAAGACGCCATCATCCCGCGTGAGCCACAAGCCCCGCGGGATGATTTTTCTGGGACGGGGATTAAAAAACATTATGCATAGAAAGTCATAATTATCATTTCGTAAACATTTCGATGAAATTAACGCCATGAGGCATGCTTGCGGTTACAATACCGCGAGGCCTAACTACACACCTTTAAGCCGGTCCTGTGAGACCGGGAAGGAGAATTATGGCGAACAACCATACCGCGGGCGCTGCCGCCCGCACCTTCGCGCCCAGCGAGCTTTGCCAGCGTATGCTGGCCAAAACCAGCAAGGGCACCTGCGGTCCCTGCATCCTGTATCTTGAGGATGGGACCATTTTTTATGGACGTGCATGCGGCGCCGAGGGCACCGCGACCGGCGAAGTTTGCTTCAACACCTCGCTCGAGGGCTACTTTGAGGTCATGACCGACCCGAGTTATGCCGGCCAAATCGTAACCATGACCTATCCGCAGATCGGCAACTACGGTATCGACGAGACCGACGTCCAGTCGGCCTTCCCCGGCGACGCCGTGCGCCCTGCGAGCGCTCCGGCCATGCGCGGCATGATCGTTCGCGACATGTGCGCCACGCCTTCTAACTGGCGCTCGGCCGTCAGCGTGCCGGAGTACCTGCGCGCTCACGGCATCGTCGCTATCGAGGGTGTCGACACTCGCGCCCTGGTGCGCCACCTGCGCGACAATGGTTCCAAGATGGGCATTATTTCGACCGAGATCTTCGACGTCGACGAGCTTGCCGAGCGTCTGGCCGCTGCGCCCACGCTGGTAGGCGAGAACCTGGTCAAGACCGTAAGTTGCCCCGTACCTCACGAGTTTGTGGCCGCCGACCTGCCTGCCACGCATGACTTTGCGCTTACGGCTGCCGCTCCTGCCCGTCACAAAGTGGTCGCCTACGACTGCGGTGTGAAGCGCGGCATTCTGGAGGGTCTGGTCCGCGCCGGCTGCGACCTTACCGTCGTGCCGTGGGATACGCCCGCGAGTGAGGTGCTCGACATGAATCCCGATGGCGTCTTTTTGTCCAATGGTCCCGGCGACCCCGACGCCGTGGTGGAGACCTACGAGCAGGTGCAGCAGCTGATCGGCAAGGTGCCGGTCTTTGGTATTTGTCTTGGTCACCAGATGATCAGCCTGGCCTGCGGCGCTCAGATGGAAAAGCTTAAGTTCGGTCACCGCGGTGGCAACCAGCCGGTCATGAACCTGGTAAGCCGTCGCGTGGAGATTACCGCGCAAAACCATGGCTTTGGTCTGCTGTTCCCCAGCTTGGGCAAGCTTGTCCCCGAGCTTTCCGGCGGCGAGACCGAGCATGCGGCCGATGGAGATCTGCGCGTCTGGGTGCGCCGCGGCATCGCGCCAGTCGTGATGAACGAGCGCTTCGGCCGCATTCGCCTGACGCATGTGAACCTCAACGACGGCACCGCCGAGGGCATCCAGCTACTCGACGCACCGTGCTTCTCGGTCCAGTACCACCCCGAGGCCTCGCCTGGCCCCACCGATGCCCACTATCTCTTTACCGCCTTTACGCGACTCATGGACGGCGAGGAGAACTACCTGGACATCGACACCGCGAAGGACCGCCTTGCCGGCTGGAATTTTGCCGACGATGGTTCCGCCGTTCTACCGAACGGCGGACCGGTCGACGCTGCGGCTGCATCTGGCACATCATCTTGCCGCTCTGCTTCGGACGCGCGGGCATAAGCCCAGCGCGCCCTCGCATCACGGCAACCTGATGCACCAGCTGCACCCTCGCTGACTTTTCCAAAACATTGAGTCAGCCTCTCTAGGAGGTTTTAAACATGCCGAAACGTACTGACATCAAGCGCATCCTCGTCATTGGTTCGGGCCCCATCGTTATTGGCCAGGCCTGTGAGTTCGACTACTCCGGCGCCCAGGCCTGCAAGGTGCTCAAGGAGGATGGCTTTGAGGTCATCCTGGTCAACTCCAACCCGGCGACCATCATGACCGACCCGGGTCTTGCCGACCGCACCTATGTCGAGCCCATCACCACGGAGTTTATCGAGCGCGTAATCAAGAAAGAGCGCCCGGACGCGCTGCTGCCCACGCTGGGCGGCCAGACCGGTCTGAACGCCGCCGTCGAGCTGGCAAAGGACGGCATGCTCGACAAGTACGGCGTCGAGATGATCGGCTGCGACCTGGCCGCTATCGAGCGCGGCGAGGACCGCAGGCTCTTTAATGAGGCCATGGCCGAGATCGGCCTGGAGGTCGCGCGCTCGGGCTATGCCTATAGCGTGGCTGACGCCGAGGCCATCGCCGAGCGCGTGGGCTATCCCTGCGTGCTGCGTCCGAGCTTTACCCTCGGTGGCGCCGGCGGCGGCATCGCGCATACCCACGAGGAGCTCGTCTCCATCGTGAGCCAGGGCCTTGAACTCTCGCCCGCCCACGAGGTGCTGGTCGAGGAGTCCATCGAGGGCTGGAAAGAGTATGAGATGGAGGTCATGCGTGACCACGCCGGCAACGGCATCATCGTGTGCTCCATCGAGAACCTCGACCCCATGGGTGTGCATACCGGCGACTCCATCACCGTGGCGCCGGCGCAGACGCTCTCCGACCTTGAGTATCAGCGCATGCGCGTGGCCTCGCTCGCCATCTTGGAGAAGATCGGTGTCGAGACCGGTGGTTCCAACGTACAGTTTGCCGTGAACCCCAACACCGGCCGCCTGATCGTCATCGAGATGAACCCGCGCGTGAGCCGCTCGTCCGCCCTCGCTTCCAAGGCCACAGGTTTCCCCATCGCCAAGGCTGCCGCGCGCCTGGCCGTGGGCTATACGCTCGACGAGATCGTTAACGACATCACCAAGGCTACGCCCGCCTGTTTTGAGCCCACAATCGACTACTGTGTGGTCAAGGTGCCGCGCTTTGCCTTCGAGAAGTTCAAGGGTACCGACCCCACGCTCACCACGCGCATGAAGGCCGTGGGCGAGATCATGGCGATTGGCCGCACCTTTGAGGAGGCCTTCGGCAAAGCCATGCGCTCGCTGGAGGACGGTCACCAGGGTATCTGCGCCGGTGGCAAGGAGGGTGCCGATAAGCTGAGCGACGATGAGCTCGCTCAAGCCGTGGCCACGCCGACCGAGCACCGCATCTTCTTTGTGGTCGAGGCCCTGCGCCGTGGCTGGGACATCGCTCGCATCCATGCCATCTGCGGCATCGACCCGTGGTACCTCAACCGCATCAACGACATGGTGCAGGTTCAGGAGAGCATCCGCGGCCTGCGTGTGGAGGATATCGACGCCGACGCGATGCGCCTGCTCAAGCAGTACGGCACGAGCGATGCCGAGATCGCTGCGCTGACCGGCTCGGACGAGCGCTTTGTGCGCGCCTATCGCAAGGGTCTGGGCGTGGTTCCCAGCATGAAGACGGTCGATACCTGCGCTGCGGAGTTCTCGAGCGCCACGGAGTACCACTACAAGACGTACGAGAACATCTACCGCACGAGCCCGGATGCCAAGAAGTGCGTGGCTCCCGACGAGACCACGCCGGCGGACAAGCCCAAGGCGATGATCCTGGGCGCCGGCCCCAACCGCATTGGCCAGGGTATCGAGTTCGATTACTGCTGCGTGCACGCGAGCTATGCGCTGGCGGCCCGCGGCTTCGAGACCATCATGGTCAACTGCAATCCCGAGACCGTTTCGACCGACTACGACACGTCCGACCGTCTGTACTTTGAGCCGCTCACCTACGAGGACGTCATGGATGTCATCGATGTTGAGCGACCCGACGGCGTCGTGGTGACGCTCGGCGGCCAGACTCCGCTTAAGCTGGCGCGCATGCTCGAGGAGAGCGGCGTGAACATCATGGGCACCAAGCCCGATGCCATCGACTTTGCCGAGGACCGCGAGCGCTTTGCCGCCCTGCTCGACAAGCTGGGCATTATGTATCCGCCGGCGGGCCAGGCAACCTCGTTTGAGGAGGCCGAGGCCGTGGCCGCGCATATTGGCTACCCGCTGCTGGTGCGTCCGAGCTACGTGCTGGGCGGCCGCGGCATGATGATCGCCTACGATGCCGAGCATCTGCGCGATTACATGGCCGAGGCTGCGCGCATTAGCCCCGACTACCCGGTGTATCTGGACCGCTTCTTGGAGGGCGCGATCGAGTCCGATGTCGACGCCCTGTGCGATGGCGAAGAGGTCTACATCGGCGGCATTCTGGAGCATATCGAGGAGGCCGGTATTCACTCCGGCGACTCTGCGACCTGCATTCCGCCGTTCAGCTTTAGCGAGAGCCTGCAGGCAAAGCTTCGCGAGACTACGCGCCGCATCGCGATGGCGCTGGGCGTACGCGGCCTGGTCAACGTGCAGTACGCCATTAAGGGCGAGACCGTCTATGTGATCGAGGCCAACCCGCGTGCCAGCCGTACCGTGCCGTTTATCTCCAAGGCCACCGGCGTGCCGCTGGCCAAGTGCGCGGCGCGTATCATGGCAGGCGATTCCATCGCGAGCCTGGGCCTGCCGAGCGACGAGCGTCAGCTGGACTGGTTCTGCATGAAGGAAGCCGTTATGCCCTGGGGCCGTTTCCCGGGCGCCGACGTTATCCTGGGGCCCGAGATGAAGTCTACGGGCGAGGTCATGGGTATCGCCAAGAGCTATCCCGAGGCATATGCCAAGACGCAGCTGGCGATTGACTACAAGCTGCCCGACCCGAGCGCCGGCAAGGTGTTCATTAGCGTGTGCGACCGCGACAAGCGTCATATCCTTTCGGTCGCGCGTATCCTGCGTTACCTGGGCTTTGACATCTGCTCCACCGAGGGCACGGCGCGCGTGCTGCGCGGCGGCAACGTGACCTGCGAGGTTGTGGAGAAGATCAGCGGCCCGCACGACGGCGAGCGTCCCAACATCGGCGACCTCATCGCCGATGGCAAGATTGCGGTGATCATTAATACGCCATACGGCCCGGGCTCGCGTGGCGACGGTTATCTGCTGCGCACCGAGGCCGTGCGCCGCGGCGTGACCTGCGTGACCGCGATGTCTGCCGCCAACACGTACGTGAGTGCCATCGAGGCCGTGCGCGAGGACCAGCAGGGTCACGGCAGCGCCAACGACATGGGCATGGACGTCATCGCCCTGCAGGACCTGCCGCAGCACACGGTGTAGTTGACCTGGCCGGCCGGGGCGGCAGCCGGACACTTTCTCTCGGAAACTGGGCTTCGCGAAGTTTTCCGAGAGAAAGGACCGCCTCCCGCCCCGGCCTGCGGTGATTCAATAGCACCGTGTGCTGCCGAAGGGGCTTTGCGCGATGACTAGGGCTGAATAGAAAATGAGTGCGGGCGCCGTCGTTCATTCGAACGACGGCGCCCACGTTATATAGGAGGGACTTTCAGCCTCGTCAACCTCCCATTCCAAACCAAATCAGCCAACGTACGTCATGGCAATATCCGGTAGGTCGCAGGGTGTCCCGCGGCGGGCTGGGTTATTTAGCTGAGCGACTTTGCGAAGCAAGGGGAGCGAAGATAAAAACCCAGCCCGCCCCCGACGCACTGTGTCTAGACGGATTGCACCTCCCCCTGTTTCTAGAGATAAATACCATTTAGCGGTGATATTCAACCGTTCAAGATATTGTGTAATGGCATATTACGTCATATGACGTAATATGCCATAAGCAGTCAAGGATGATTGTCTGCGTTCAAGTCGAGAAAGGGGCAAAATGATTAAACTGTGCCGCGTCGATAGCCGGTTAGTGCATGGGCAGACCGTGTTCTCTTGGTATCCAGCGCTTAAAGCAAACGCTATTCTTGTGGTTTCAGATGAGTACGCCGCAAGCAAAGAGCGAATTCAAGCGCTGCGAATTGCAAAACCCGCTGATGCCAAATTGATTGTCAAAAGTGTAGAAGATTCCATCGTGGCCCTTAACGGAAGCGCGGTGGATAAATACGAGCTAATTGTTGTTACGGGAAATGTACATGACGCCTGTGAAGTTGCGCGTGCGTGTCCAAAAATAACGTCTGTGAATTTAGGCGGCGCTCGACCGTTGGGGGATAGCGTAAAGGAGCTTGGCCCTGCTGTGCGCCTTTCCCAATCCGATATTAATGAAATTAAGAAAGCCATGGCTGATGGAATCGAGTTCGAGGTAAGGCAGGTTGCTAGTGAGAAAAAACGCATCGTAACAAGTTTTGATTTGTAGGAAGAGAGAGAAATATGCTGCTTCAGGCTTTTCTGGTTGGTCTTGCTGCTGCTATAGGTCAATCGGATTATTTGCTCGGTACCGCGATGGTCGAGCGTCCGATTGTCCTCGGAGCGATTGTCGGTATTTTTTTGGGTGATATTCCGACTGGCGTTATTGTTGGTTTCCAGCTCGAACTCGCGTTTATGGGGGTCTGGCAGGTTGGTGCTGCCGTGCCGCCCAACGTAATTGTTGGTTCAGTTTTGGGAACAGCCTTTGCGATTACTATGGGTGCGGGTCCCGAGACCGCTCTGACTATTGCTATGCCCACTGCGGTGCTTGCCGGCATGTTTGACAGCCTTATGTATAGCGTTGTTACGCCTCCTATGGCTGTCTGGGCTGATCGTGGTGCCGAAAAGGACGACCCCAAAACGATTGCAGCCGCTATGTGGACCAATGGAATTCTCTACATCATTGCGCTTGGCTTGATTTGCGGCGTGGCTTTTTACGTTGGAAATGATGCTGTTCAGGCGCTGATTGACGCCATCCCTGATTGGCTTACGAATGGGCTTACGATCGCAACGGGTATTCTGCCCGCGCTTGGATTTGCGCAGCTTATGTCAATCCTGTCCACCAAGGAGCTGAGCTTCCTATTCTTTGGAGGCTTCTTGCTGAGTGCCTATCTAAATATTCCGACGATCGGTATCGTGGCGTTTTCGCTGATCCTGATTGGGATCCTCAATATGGCTCACATTTTTATGCCTGCCAGTGCGGCGGTCGCTAAGGAGGTTGACGATGACAACGAATTCTAATGATGTTCTTGAGCTCTCGCCGGAGTCAAATAAATCGACCGATAAGAGAATAACCAAGAAAGACTTAAAGGCGTTATTTTGGCGTAGCTTTCCACTCAACATCATGTGGAGCTTTGACCGACAAATGAACGTTGGTTTCTGCTACGACATGATTCCGGTAATCAAGCGGTTATACGATAAGCCCGAAGATCGGATCGAGGCATATAAGCGTCATCTTGAGTTCTACAATATTCAAGTTACGTTTAATCCTCTGGTCGCCGGCATTGTGGCCTCCATGGAGGAGGAGAACGCCAACAATCAGGACTTTGACGCCGCCTCAATTAACGCCATGAAAGCATCGCTTATGGCTCCGCTTTCCGGTATTGGAGATTCGCTGATCGCCAGTACGCTTCGCATGATTGCGACGGGCGTTGTGACGGGACTTTGCCTTTCGGGCAGTCTGCTCGGCCCAATCCTGTTCCTGCTTCTTTATAATGTCCCAACGATCCTGATCCGCTGGTTTGGGCTTCAGTATGGTTATTCGCTTGGCAGTGGCATGATTTCAAAGCTGAACGATTCTGATGTAATGCGCAAAGTTACGTCCGGCCTGGCGATTGTGGGACTAATGGTAGTTGGTGGAATGGTAGCGACCACCGTTGCAGTTACCACTCCGCTCGCTCTTAACTTCGGCGACACCGCGTTTAAGTTGCAGGAAACGCTCGACGGGATATTCCCGGCTCTTTTGCCGCTCTGCGCGTTCGGAATCATGTGTCTTTGCAATAAGAAACAGGTCAAAATAATTTGGCAGATTGTGGGCATTCTCGCTGCGGGTATTGTGCTCGGCGTCCTGGGGTTTTTGGGCTAGAGAAGGCGTCCATCTTTTGAGATGCTGAACTCGAAGGACGATGCGTCTGCTCGCCAAACGGTTTTTGAATAGTGGAGCGGCATCTCATCGCAGGCATATGTGACGTGCTCGACAACGCTCACGGGGGCTCCAACGATATAACCGAGAAGGCTTGCTTCTTGGAGCCCCGCTATTCCTGCGGTGATTTTGAGCTTCTCAATACCGGTTGCGATGCTGTAATGGTTGGCGATCAGGTCGAAAAGACTGGCATTGTCTGTGAGAAGCTCCAGCAGTCCGGGTAGAGTGCTCTGCGTTGCATAAACGGTGTCGATGGCGCAGGGGGCATTTTCGATATAAACCAAGCGCGCAACTCGTTGCACTACGGTTCCGTTGTCAATTTTGAGCTCCCGTGCAATGTGGGCATCAGCCTTGATTAAGCCTGTTTCCAAGATGGACTTGGTTGTTTTATCGCCGTATTGGGGGTCGGCGCTCAAATTGAAAATGGTGCTTGTTCCTCGTTTCAGGGTGAGCTTCGATGGGTTTACGAATGTTCCCTTGCCTCGCAGGCGGTAGAGCAAGCTTTGGTCAATGAGATTCTGTACGGCGCGTCTTACGGTGATCCTGCTTACTTTGTATTGCTTGCAAAGCTCGGTTTCGGTGGGAATCTGACTGCCGCCGGGGAGTTCGCCAGAAACTATTTTCTTG
This sequence comes from Collinsella sp., assembly GCA_018368535.1. Lineage (GTDB taxonomy): Bacteria > Actinomycetota > Coriobacteriia > Coriobacteriales > Coriobacteriaceae > Collinsella. The sequence continues at coordinate 104,429 of JAGZDZ010000002.1, forward strand.
AGGATGTCGTTTTCAACGGTCTGATAGAGAAGTTCTGGCTGAGTGAACTCGTCTTTTGCTGCAGGCATGGTGGACCCCTTGGTTTTCAGTTTCTTTAGTACATAGATATACGACAACTGAGGACATCATAAGCCGTTATCTCAAAAGTTATGGAAATATCGATTTGGCGTTATTGCCGAGAGGGGATTTAAGATGGGTAGACAATACGACGAGGCGTTGATTGGTGCCATTTCCAGTCGCTCGTTTATAACCGAGAAGAGAGGGCTCGAGGTTCAAATTCGTCCGGTTCCTGATGATGAAAGAGAGCATGTGCTTGACCCACGAATTCTCGAGGTATCCCGCAAGAAGATGCGGAATGTTAGCATGTCTCCGAGCTGGACGAGCCTTATTGGAATGCGTCATCGCCCGGATAAGCCGACATACCGCCTACTCGATGGTGAGGTTCAGCGCGATGAGATCCTCATGGAGGCGGCCGATCGCTATATAGATTTATTCGTCTGGACGCCACCAAATCATAAGGAGGCAAGTCCGGCGCTTGTTTACCTGCACGGCGGCGCGTTTATGGCGGGGAATGTTCTGCAATTTGAACATCAGCTCGAGTTCATCGCCGAAAAGTCTGGTGCAGTGGTGGTTTATCCGGAATACCGCTTGGCGCCGGAGACGGCATTTCCGGGGCAGATCGAGGATTGCGTTCTTGCTCTTGATTATGTGCGCGAGCATGCCGCGGATCTCGGAATCGATCCTCATAAAATAATGGTCGCCGGCGACTCCGCGGGAGGAAGCCTTACTAATGCGTGTGTTCAGCTCAGGGGTGCTGGAGCTGTAGCCCATGCCTTCGAAATCTATCCTGAAGTCGACCTTGCGGGCGAACAGGGCGAGGGATATGAGGATTTTCCTGCGATAGCCGATCAGGAGGACGTTGCGCGTTTTCGCATCGACCATCTTCGCGATTCGGACGGTCCGATGGTCGAACTTTGCGCACACGGAAAAATGTCTCCTCATGACCCGTTGATTTCTGCGCTAATGCTTGAGGACTGCACTGATTTCTCCCCGGTGACTATCGTGACATCCGAATACGATCCGCTTCGTATCCCCGATGAAAAATGGGCTACAAAATTACGGTCTTCAGGAATCGATGTTGAGGTCATCGAATATGCCGGGTGTGACCATGGTTTTTTCGATCATTTTGGCGTGTACCCGCAATCGGAAGACGTGTGTTTGTTGATGGCCGAGAAGCTTAAAGAAATGGCTGCACAATAACGTCTCTCGGCGATAAGGGACTGAAGTCGCCTGTGTTTCTGCGTTTGTGGTTCTCGGTCTGATTATAAAAATGAGGCTTGCTCCTTGCCCGAGTGGGTGGGGAGCAGTTTGTTTTTTGTAGCGATGCGAGGCGAATGCCGCGTGCTTTAGATTGCCATTTTGCTTCGCTGTATACCACTTGACGTAATAAAAGAGGCAAGGGCGGTGCGAGGGCCAACAGTCATTCTAAGCTCGGATTCGTATCCTAAAAGGTTGTTTCTGTTGCGCGGCACAATATAGCAAAAAAGAATGATAAAATGAATCCGAAAAAGAATTCATTTTTAGGAGGTATGTATGCCTGCCTTGCAGATGCTCGACAACCTTGTTCCAATTAGCGATTTCAGCCACGGTAAGGGCTCGGCTGCCTTTTCGAAGGTTGGGGACGACAATCCTGTTGTGGTCCTCAAACACAACAAGCCAGCATTTGTGATTGTGACACCCGATGAATACAGGGAAGCGAAGCAAGCGGAGGAGGACCTCGCCTTGTTAACGTTGGCGCTTAAGAGAGTGGCTGCGACAGGTGACGATGCGCTTGTTTCCCTGTCTGATGTTATGGAAGAGCTGGGTGTGAGCCAGGACGAACTCGATCAGATGGATGAGGTCGAGTTTGAATGAGTGGGTACGAAGTCGCTTTCTACCCAGATGCTCTCAAGGATATTAAGCGTCTGGACGGCTCCCAACGAAAGATTGTCCTTAAGGCTATAGAAAAAATCAGAACGAACCCATTGCCGCAGAACGAGGGTGGATTTGGCAAGCCTCTTGGAAACAAGGCGGGTACGGATTTGACTGGCTTTATGAAAATCAAGCTCAGGGGAAGTGGCATTCGAATCGTGTACCGTCTCATCAGAATTAAAGAAAAAATGGCCATCGTAGTGGTAGGCGCTCGCGAAGACATGGAAGTCTACCGAACTGCTCAGAGACGAACACTCGATTTCGAGAAATGGGCGGAAGAGAATATCTAGCTTTAACGATGAACGACGAGTGAGCGTTGGTAGGGCCCTGACGAATTAGATTCGTCAGGGTTTTTTCTGGACCAATTGCCTTTCAGCCTCCGTTAACCTTTCTTTCCAATTCACCAGCCAACGTACGTCATGGCAATCCCCGGTAGGTCGCAGGGTGGCGGCTGAGCCTTTCCCTCGGGAAACTTCGCGAAGCCCAGTTCCCGAGGGAAAGGCTCAGCCGCCACCACAAAGACCGCAGGGACGGGAGCGGCTATACTACTCTCAGTAGTTAAGGGTCGCGGATCCGCCGCGTCACCGCTCTCAACAGGAGGTCTTTGTTTATGGCAGATCAAAAGCCGGTTGTCGGGATCATCATGGGTTCCAAGTCCGATCTGGGCGTTATGGAAGGCTGCACCGCCGAGCTCGAGGCGCTGGGCGTGCCCTATGAGCTTGTCATTGCGAGCGCACACCGCACACCGGCGAAGGTCCACGAGTGGGCTTCGACTGCCGCCGATCGCGGTATCAAAGTGATTATCGCCGCCGCCGGCAAGGCCGCTCACCTGGGTGGTGTCGTGGCTGCCTTTACGCCGCTGCCGGTCATCGGCGTGCCTATGAAGACGAGTGACCTGGGCGGCATGGATTCGCTGCTGTCGATGGTGCAGATGCCTTCGGGCGTGCCCGTGGCCTGCGTTGCCATCAACGGCGCCAAGAACGCCGCCATCTACGCCACGCAGATTCTGGGCGCTTGCGACCCCGAGTACCGCAAGGTTATCGAGAAGATGAAGCAGGAGATGGCTGACGCCTAGGCGTTCCGCCGTTTCGCCGCAGTATAAGGAGAGCCATGTCCGACTATCAGGGAAAACGATTCAAGGCTTCTCAGATTCCCGATCCGTCGAAGCCGGGTGCTGCCAGTGCGGCGCAGCAGGGTCGGACATCCTCTCCTCAGCAGCCGCGCGCGCCGCGTCCTGTGACGCCGGCGACGCATCGTCGACAGGACGCGCCGGCTGCGTATCGCCCTTCGTCATATGGCACGGCAAAGAAGCAGGCCCGGACGCCGAGGCAAACGAGCGGCGCGGCGTCCAGCTACACTGAGCCGCCGCGCAAAAAGCGCCGCTCCATTATTCCCATTCTGCTCATCATCATCGGCATCGGTCTGATTGTTGCCGCCGCTGCCATCTTTATCAATGCACAGATTGGCTACAAGCAGGCGAGCGAGTCGTATCAGAAAATCGAGAAGCAATATGTAAGCGATAAGGACGCCAGCGGCGTGCCGACTATCGACTTCGATGCGCTTGCTCAGACAAACCCCGAGATTGTGGGTTGGATTTATGTGCCGGGAACCAACATCAACTATCCCGTGGTGCAGACCAACAACAACTCCAAATACCTCAACACGCTGTTCGACGGTACGGCCAATGCATCTGGGGCCATTTTCCTGGATAGCGATGACACCGCGCCGGGAATGGTTGACCAGCAGACCACGATCTACGGCCACCATATGAACGATGGGTCGATGTTCAACGTGATTTCGGATACGACTGACCAGGCAACGTTCGATAGCATTGAAATGTTGTACTACATCACACGGGATGCTACGTATAAGCTGCGTCCGCTGGCGACCAAGGTCGTTGAGGATACGTACTCCAAGGCGCGCACGCCCAATTTTGAGGGCGATGACGGGCTCAAGAACTACCTGTCCGAGATGCTCGACGGTGCCTCTGCCGTGGCGAGCGATGCCACCGATCGTGCCGCTTCGGCAACCAAGGTCGTGACGCTTGTGACCTGTCGTTCGTTATCGCTGAGCAACACGCGTGCTGTCATGGTGCTCACGCCGGTCGAGGAATAAGTTGTTCGAAAGTAGCTAAAAAAGCCCCGTTCCAAATTGGCTACTCGACGACGGTAAGGGAGAAATGATGCTCGAGAATGGCAAAATGATGCCTTCGGTTGATGCTTGGCTGCGCGAGGCCAAGGCCGATTCGTCGGCACCTGCGTGCGGTATGTATCTGACACATAACGGTGTGGTGCGCGCGACGCCCAAGGCCGAGGCGCGCGGTGTCGAGACCGATGGCGTGGCGCCGGGCCACAAGGTGGGCGGCATGGTGTTTGGCTACGACGCCAGCAAGGTACAGGCCGCCATCGAGGCGACGCGCGCGATGCCGGGTGTCGGCTATGTGCGCGTGTGGCTGGCAAGCGGCGAGCTTGCCGTAGGTGACGACATCATGCTCGTGCTCATCGGCGGGGACATTCGCCCGCACGTGGTCGATGCGCTGCAGGCGCTCGTTGGCACCATCAAGAATGAATGCGTGAGTGAGGTCGAGCGCGAGGCGTAGAGGCTTGCGTCGATAGAAGGCTCGTTTATAAAAATGCCCGCCGGTACGTGTGATACCGGCGGGCATTTTGCGTTTTGGGCGCGGTTGGCGCTACACGCGCGTCGCATCCTTGGGGCTCATGGTCATGCTCTGGAAGCGGTTCTCCATGTAGTCGTTATCGAAATACTTGCCGTAGAACTGCGCGACGGGAATATCCGGCTCCGTGCCGTTGACGCGCTGGTACCAGTAGTCGAGCGACTGCAGCGTCATGACGCCGTCGACCAGCATAATGACGGTAAAGATGACGGTAGCCGAGTAGCGGCTCTTCCACGGAATCATGTTGATGAGCTTGAGCAGCCTCGGCAGCAGCAGCTTGATCCAGATAAGGCCACCTAGGCCCCACAGGCAGGCAAAGCCCGTGCAGGTGCGTCCGCCCGTAAGGACGGCGAGTGGGTCGGGCATGCCGAACAGTTTCATGTGCGAGTAGCTCCACGACACCACGCCAAATGAGGTCTGCATAAACCAGCCTACAAACACCTCGAAAGCGCCGCCGATCAGGGCACTTACCAGGAAAATGATCAGAGGATTCTTTTTATAGAAGCGGTTGAGCGCCATGGTCATGAGCACCGCGCCAAATCCGTAGATGGGGCTAAAGGGGCCAAATAGCATACCGGCCCGGTCCTGATAGACGCCGGGATCGACGACGACCATATGCCAGACTTCCTCGAGAATGAGACCTAACACGCTGCAGACGAAGAATACCCAGAACAGGTTAAAGTAGTTGAGCTTGATGTAGCCCTCGCCGGTTTCGTCGCGGCCGAGCATCCCCTCGGCGGCGGCATCGCGGTCGAGCATCTCTTGCAGACGGCGCTGCAGTTCGCGCTCCTGGCGTAGCGTGGGGTCGACGGTGGCCGACAGCGCAATGAGGATACCGAGCTGAATGGCGGGGCGCAGCAGGAAGGGTCCGATACCCTGGAGCATCACGTCAACTAAAAGCTCCACGACGGTCAATGCGATGAGGACGTAAGACAGGCGGGCGGCATTGCGCCGCTGGTCCTTGATGAGGTCCAGGCCAAAGACGATTAAGATGATCGCGCTTGCCGCCGAGAGCATAATGCCGGCGACGATAAGGCCAACCGCGACCAGGGTGTTATCACCGAGCTTAGCGGCGGCGTTGCCGTTAATGAGTGCGGTGATGACCTGCCACATAAAGACGGCGACCGACGGGAGTGTGCCCACGCCGGACAGGATGCACAGGACGGCGTACACTTTAATGATGAGGGGAATCTTCTTGACCTCCGTGGCGCTGGGGACGCTGGGGTCGAGTTCGTTTCGATCCATACAGAACCTTTCTCGCTTTGTCCTAGGTTACTAGGATACGCCGCCGACCTGCTAAAAGACAGGACGAACGTCCCAATTGCAACTTTGCAATCCCCAACGGTGGACGCGGCGGCCATATGGGGGCGCGGGCGCTTGCACTGGGCAGACCAATAAAATGTTTGGCCGCAAAACGGATTATTAGCTCGGTGGGCTTTTAAAAAGCGCTGCTCATGCGCTGGGGAGTGCGTCGCGCCGTGCGTATAATAAGGCGGGTAACGCCAAAATACGAGGCTCTGAGGGGATGCCATGTCTCAAGAAACCATCCGCGCGGCCGAGCGCGCCGCGGGACAGGTGAACGCCATGTCGACGTATGATCCGGACTCCGACCAGCTGCATGAGGAATGCGGCGTTTTTGGTGTGTGGGCGCCCGATCGTGACGTGGCTCGACTGACGTACTTTGGCCTGCGTGCACTGCAGCACCGTGGCCAAGAATCGGCGGGAATCGCTGTTGGTGACGGCGGTACGGTTATGGTCCGCAAGGACCTGGGCCTGCTCGACCGCGTGTTCTCCAATGCCGACTTATCGACGCTCTCCGGTCAGCTGGCCGTGGGTCATGTGCGCTATGGCACCGCCGGCGCCAAGAGCTGGGAAGCCTCTCAGCCGCACCTCTCTACCATCAATAGCGTCATTATCGCGCTCGCGCACAACGGCACCCTCGTCAACACCGACGAGCTGCGCCGCCAGCTGATCGAGCTGGGCGTGCCGTTCCTCTCCAACTCGGATTCCGAGGTCGCGACCAAACTCATCGGCTACTTTACTCAGCGTACAGGCCATCTGCGCGAGGGCATTCGCAAGACCATGGAGCTCGTGCGTGGCGGCTACGCCATGACGCTCATCAACGAGCAGGCGCTCTATGCATTCCGCGATCCGCACGGCATTCGCCCGCTCGTGCTGGGCAAGCTGGTGGACGAGGGCCTGGACCAGGCCGATGCCGCATCCGTTTCGAAGCTGCCGTCGCAGGACGGCGCCGCGACGGTCGACGCCACCACCCGTGTCACCCGCGCCGGCGGCTGGGTCGTCGCCTCCGAGACTTGTGCGCTCGACATTGTGGGCGCCGAGTACGTCCGCGACGTCCGTCCCGGTGAGATTTTGCGCATCAGCGCCGAGGGCCTTGTGTCCGAGCAGGGTGTGCCCGCTGCCGAAGAGCCTGCTAACTGCATCTTTGAGCAGGTCTACTTCGCCCGCCCCGATTCCATCATGAACGGCAAGAGCGTCTACGCCTGCCGTTACGACATGGGTCGTCAGCTGGCACATGAGGAGCCCGTCGAGGCCGACCTGGTCATCGGCGTGCCTGACTCCGGCCTGCCGCCCGCGGAGGGGTATTCGCACGAGAGCGGCATTCCCTTTGGCGAGGGCCTTATCAAGAACCGTTACGTGGGCCGCACGTTTATCGAGCCTACGCAGGAGTTGCGCGCCATGGGCGTGCGTATGAAACTCAACCCGCTGCGCGACAACATCGAGGGCAAGCGCCTGGTCGTCATCGACGACTCCATCGTCCGCGGCACCACCATGGTGCAGCTCGTCAAGATGCTGCGCAACGCCGGCGCCAAGGAGATTCATATCCGCATCAACTCGCCCGAGGTCATCTGGCCGTGCTTCTACGGTATCGATACCGACGTGCAGTCGCAGCTTATCAGCGCCAACAAGACGGTCGATGAGATCTGCGAGTACATTGGCGCCGATTCGCTGGCCTTCCTTTCGGTTGAGGGCCTGCTTAAGGTCATGCCCAAGGGCGGTTACTGCGATGCGTGCTTTACCGGACGCTACCCCGTAGCGATTCCCGAGAGCTTTGGCCGCGACAAGTTCATGGAGGGCTTTAAGCCCCGCAACCTGGACAAGCCGTTGCACTTTGACGACGACGCCGTGGTCGAGAAATACGACGACCGCAGCTGGGAAGAGGAGCACGGCGAGGCCTAAAATCTGCCATTTAGGGACAGGTTTATTCTGGTAGGTTTTACCTGCTGTTTTGTTGATATGACGGCGCGTGCTGTTATGGCGCGCGCCGAAATGAACGCAACTATGAGCACCGTTTGGCGCCCGCGCGGCGCCACGGTAGTGGGAGAGGAAGGCTCAGATGAGCGACAGCAAGCATGTGACGTATGAGGACGCCGGCGTCGATACCGCCGAGGGTGGCCGCGCCGTCGACGCTATTAAGCAGATGGTCAAGGACACCAACCGCCCCGAGGTTATCGGCGGCATCGGTGGCTTTGGTGGCCTGTTCTCGGCTGCCGCGCTCAAGGATATGGAAGACCCGATCCTGATCAGCGGCACCGACGGCGTGGGCACCAAGCTCGTGCTCGCCCAGATCATGGACCGTCACGAGACGGTGGGCCAGGACTTGGTCGCCATGTGCGTCAATGACATTTTGGCTTCGGGCGCCGAGCCGCTGTTCTTCCTGGATTACGTTGCCATCGGTCACATTGAGGCCGAGCACATGGCAAAGATCATCAAGGGCGTGGCCGACGGCTGCAAGCTCGCGGGCTGCGCGCTCGTGGGCGGCGAGATGGCCGAGCACCCGGGCGTCATGGCCCCCGCCGATTACGACCTCGCCGGCTTTACCGTGGGTGTTGTCGATCGTCCCAAGATGCTCGACCCCGCGAACGTTCGCCCCGGCGATGTGATCCTGGGCCTGCCCTCCACCGGCGTGCACTCCAACGGATACTCACTCGTGCGCAAGGTCATCGGTGTCGACGGCATCAAGCCGGGCACGCCCGAGGCCGCCGCTAAGGCCGAGGAACTGAGCCGTCCGCTCGAGGAGCTCGGCGGTGCTTCGCTGGCCGATGCTCTGCTGGCCCCTACGCGCATCTACGTCAAGCCGATTCTGGAGCTGCTGCGCGGCGGCGCTAACGTGCACGCCATCGCCCACATCACCGGCGGCGGTATCACCGAGAACCTCAACCGTGCGCTCGCCGACGACGTCGACGCCGTGGTCACCCGCAACGGCGCCGAGATGGGCTGGGACGTTCCGCCCGTCATCACCTACGTGTCGCGTCAGGCCGAGCTCGCGCCCAACGAGGCATGCAAGACCTTCAACATGGGCGTCGGCCTGTGCCTGATCGTCGCCCCCGAGGACGAGGCTGCCGTGACCGAGGCTCTGGTCGCGCTAGGCGAGAAGCCGTTCCGCGTGGGTGAGTGCGTCGAGGGCTCCGGTAAGGTCGTGTACTCCGATGAGCGCTAACGAGCAGATGGTTGCTGCCGAGGGCCTAGGCTTTGTACCCTACACCCGTCCGACCGGCACCGATACGGCCGAGCCGCTTAAGATTGGCGTGCTTATCAGCGGTTCGGGTACCAACCTGCAGGCGCTGATCGACCTGATCGCCGCCGGCAAGCTCAACGCCTCGATTGAACTTGTGGTGTCGAGCCGTCCTTCGGCCAAGGGCCTGCAGCGTGCCGAGCGTGCGGGCATCCAGACACTCACGCTGTCCAAGGATGTCTATGCCGATCCCATCGCGGCTGACGAGATCATTGCGCATGAGCTGCTCGAGCGCGGCTGCGAATATGTGGTCATGGCCGGCTATATGCGCATGGTGCACACGCCGCTGCTGGCAGCGTTTCCCAATCGCGTGGTCAACCTGCATCCGGCATTGCTGCCGAGCTTTACCGGCGCCCATGCGATTGACGATGCGTTTGCTCGCGGCGTCAAGGTGACCGGCGTGACCGTGCACTTTGCCAACGAGATTTACGACAACGGCCCCATCATCGCCCAGCGTGCACTGGCTGTCGAGGAGGGCTGGGACGTCGACACACTCGAGGAGCACATCCACGCGATCGAGCATGTGCTGTATCCCGAGGTCGTGCAAATGCTCGCCGACGGTCGCGTTCACGTGCTGGAGAGCGGCAAGGTCGCAATTGACGCGCCTCGCGGCTAGCGGCGCACAGTACAATTTAGCCGAGTAGTCAGGGTGGTCATTGGCGCCAAGGCGCGCGTGGCCACCTTTTGTTTTGGGTAGTCATCGGGAACGGGCTTTAACGACTGGTCATTCAAGAACGTCGCAGGTGACTAGGTGAGAGAGGTGAGCGCATGGCGGATAACGAAGCGCTGTTTACGCCTGAGCTGGTGTTTTTTGATTGGGAGTGTGCGACGCCGGATGAGGTGTTCGCGCGGCTCGAGGGCGAGCTTGCACCACGTGGCTACATTGCATCCGGTTGGCTCGACGCCGTTCGCACGCGCGAGGATGCCTATCCCACGGGTCTTGCCATGCCGGCGGCAAACATTGCCATTCCGCATACCGATCCGGGGTTTGTGGCCAAGCCCTATATCGCGGTGGTGAAGCCCGCCGCGCCCGTGACATTTAACGCTATGGCTGGCATGGGCGCTCCGGTGTCGGCGCAGATCGTCATTAATCTGGGCATCGCCGAGCCGGGAGGCCAGGTCGAAGCCCTGCAGGCGCTCATGAACATCTTTATGGACGCCGATGCCGCAGCCGACGTGCTCGGCCAGACCACGTCCCAGGGCATGGTCGACGCCATCCGCCGCCACTTCTAAGGTGGGGCTGAGTCGGCACTTGGGGACTGTCCCTAACTGCCGGCTGCCAGAGCTGTCCCCTTTGCACCAAAATGGTGCAGATTAATCTGTCCCCAATGCACCAAGCGTGCCGCGGGGGCTGCGTTGTGACACAATGGCGTTTGTTCGATTCGTTATGCGAAAGGCCAACTATGGCAAATAAGAAAAAGAACTCCGAGGCCGCGCCGACGCCCGAGCAGCAGGCCCGCGCTGCCTCCAGCTCTCGCAAGAAGCAGCGCAAGACGTACGTGTCTAAGACCGTCAAGATCGTTCTGGTGGTCATCGGCGTGCTGGCGATGCTGCTTTCCGTCTCGGCGATGGCGTGCTCCGGCCTTATGTCGCAGGCTGAGGACACCTCGGGCTACAAGCTGACCGGCGGTGTTGCTGCCACTATCAACGGCACCAACCTTACCGAGGACACCGTGACCAAGCAGATCATGAGCATGCGCACGTCCTACGGCTACACCAAGGATGAGGATTGGGCGCAGTATCTGGTTGACAACGACCTCACGCCCAAGAAGTACCGCAAGCAACTCATCGACTCCTACACGCAGCAGATTCTGCTTCAACAGGCACAGAAGGAGAACGGCGTGACGGTGTCGGACGAGGAGGTCGAGAAGGCTTGGAAGGACGCGTGCAAGAGCGCGGGCGGTGCCAAGGCCTTTAAGAAGACCCTCAAGACCTACGGCTATACCGAGGACACCTACAAGGACTCGCTCAAGGAGAGTCTGGCACAGCAAAAGCTCAAGGACGCCGTGGCGCCCACCAGCAAGCCCAAGGACAGCGAGATTGTCGATTACATCAACGAAAACCTGTCCAGCTACAACGACGCCCGCCGCTCGTCGAACATCCTGATCAAGGTTGATTCCGACGCTTCCGACGAGGACAAGGCTGCCGCCAAGGCCAAGGCGCAGGAGTGCCTGGACAAGATCAACTCCGGTGAGCTGAGCTTTGAGGACGCCGTTGAGCAGTACTCCGAGGACACCGGTTCCAAGGAGAAGAAGGGCGATGTGGGCTGGGATAAGCTTACCACCTTCGTCGACAGCTACCAGACGGCGCTCGAGGGGCTCAACAAGGGCGACGTGAGCGACGTGGTCGAGTCGACGTACGGTTACCATGTCATCAAGTGCACCGACTACTTCCATGTCGATAATCAGGTTGATGATATCAACCAGGTGCCCAAGGCCATCAAGAAGTATGTCTCCAACGTGGTGAAGACGCAGGCGGCCAGCACCGCGTACAGCGAGTGGCTAGAGCAGTACAAGAAGGATGCCGACATCACCGTTAATCCCATGCCCAAGGACGTACCCTATAACGTGAGTCTGAAGGGCGTCACCAAGAGCTCGACCGACGATTCGTCGACGACTGAGTAATCATGGGGCGGTGCTCGCACGAGTGCCGCCCACGCTATTAGAGAGGATTTGCAGATGACCAACGAAGAGCTGCAGAAAGAAATGATCGTGGCCATGAAGGCCAAGGACAAGGTTCGCCTGTCCATCATTCGCCAGGTCAAGGCCGAGGTGAAGAATATCGAGGTTAACGAGCGCCGCGATGTGACCGAGGAAGACGTCAACAGCATGATCAAGCGCCTGATCAAGCAGACGAGCGAGACGCTGGAGATGTCCATCAAGGCCGGCACCGACCAGGAGCGTACCGACAACCTGACCGAGCAGGTCAAGATCCTGGAGAGCCTGCTGCCCGCGCAGGTTTCGGGCGAGGAGCTCGAGGCCCTGATCGAGCAGGTTATCGCCGAGCTGGGCGCCACGTCCAAGAAGCAGATGGGCCAGGTCATGGGTGCCCTGGGCAAGGCCACCGGCGGCAACTTCGATAAGCCGGCCGCAGCAAAGATCGTCGGAGCCCGCCTCGCGTAGGGGCCGAGTGGCACACAGTTGAGGCTGAGGGGGCGTGGCCGTCATGGTCGCGCCCCTTTTTGCTGGGCTGGGCACTCATTGGGGACAGGCTTAAATGAGTGCCCAATGAGCAGGTACTCATTTAAGTCTGTCCCCAATGAGTGGGTGGAAGGTTGCGGGTTCTTTACGGGAATGTAGTGTGGGCTGCGGAAACGTGGTTCTTTCCGTACAATAGTTCAACTCATGTAAACGCAGGGAAGGGACATTCATGGCAGACATGATCGAGATCAAGCATCTCAACAAGTACTTTGGCGACCTGCATGTGCTCAAAGATATCAACCTCACCGTCAAACGTGGCGAGAAGCTCGTAATGATCGGGCCTTCCGGCTCGGGTAAATCGACGCTCATCCGTTGCGTCGATTATCTGGAGGAGCCCACGTCGGGCGAGGTTGTCATCGACGGTACGCCGCTCACCAAAAAGAATCACCTGGAGATGGCTCGCAAGTATAGTTCCATGGTGTTTCAGCAGTTCAACCTGTATCCCAACATGACGGTGCTGGGCAACCTGACGCTCGCGCCCATCAAACTGCAAAAGAAGAGCAAGGAGGAGGCGACCGAGATCGCCATCGCTGCGCTCAAGCGCGTCGGCATGGCACATAAGGCCGGCGAGTATCCGCAGAATCTCTCGGGTGGTCAGCAGCAGCGCATCGCCATCGCCCGTGCCCTGTGCACCAAGCAGCCCATCATCCTGTTTGACGAGCCGACCTCGGCGCTCGACCCCGAGATGGTCCAGGAGGTTCTGGACGTTATGATTGAGCTCGCGCAGGAGGACATCACCATGATCTGCGTGACGCACGAGATGGGTTTTGCGCGTCAGGTGGCCGACCGCGTCATCTTTATGGAGGACGGCCGCATTCTGGAGGAGGGCACGCCCGAGCACTTCTTCGATAACCCCGAGAACCCGCGCTGCCGCGAGTTCCTGTCCAAGATTCTGCACTAGGCGCGGTGATGGACATGACGGATATGACGAGGGCGGCCGTGTCGCGCCGTCACTTTTTGCGGCTGGCGGGCGCCGGCATGCTTGCGCTGACGGGGACCGCGCTTACCGGTTGCGGCAACTCCACCAGCGGCGAGGGCTCCGACAAGGGCTCTAAGCTTGCGGCCATCAAGTCGCGTGGACATCTGAATGCCGGCGTTAAGAAGGATGTTCCCGGCTACGGCTATTACGACACCGCCAAGGGTCGCTTTGAGGGCATGGAAGTCGATTTGTGCTACCAGATCGCCGCTGCCGTCTTTGGCGTGAGCTACAAGGAGGCCCGTGCCCAGGAGCTTGTCGAGTTTAACGACGTAACACCCAAGACGCGCGGCCCGCTGATCGATAACGGCCAGCTTGACGTGGTCGCGGCGACCTACACCATCACCGACGAGCGCAAGAAGAGCTGGGATTTCTCGACGCCGTACCGCACCGACTACGTGGGGCTCATGGTCAAGAAGCGTTCGGGCTTTACCTCGATTGAGGATCTGGACGGCAAGGTCATCGGCGTGAGCCAGGGTGCTACCACGCAGGGCCTGATCGAGCAGATGATCAAGGACAACGGCTTTAGCTGCAAGCCAGAGTTTAGGGCCTTTAGCGGCTATCCCATCATCAAGAGCTCGCTCGACGCCGGCAATATCGACGTCTTTGCCATGGACCGCTCCACGCTGGCCGGTTACATGAACGAGACCGTTGAGCTGCTGCAGCCCGAGGTCAAGTTTGGCGAGCAGGGCTACGGCGTGGCGACCAAGAAGGGCTGCGACCTTTCGGCCGTGGTCGATCAGGTGATTTGCGATCGCCTGGCCGACGGCTGGCTCGACCAAGAGGTCAAGACCTGGGGTCTTGTATAGGCGCATCGTCCAAGGAAGGAATCAAATGCTCGAAGGATTATTTGACGCCGACCGTTGGTCGACGACATTTCAAAATATGGGGCCCTTCTGGGAGGGCTTTGGCGTGACGCTGCAAGTGGTCGTTGCCGGCCTGCTGTTGTCGCTGGTGCTGGGCACGCTGCTGGGCGTGTTCTCTACCACTCGCTCGCGCGTGCTGCGCGCCATAAGCCGCGTGTACGTGGAGTTTTACCAGAACACCCCGTTGCCCGTGCAGGTGCTCTTTATGTACATGGCCGGTCCGCAGTTTTTGCAGGCCATAACCGGTGCCGACCAGCCGGTGCGCATCGCGCCGTTCGTGCTGGGCTTCTTGGGCGTGGGTCTGTATCACGCGGCCTACATTTCGGAGGTCATCCGCACTGGTATCGAGGCGGTTCCGCGCGGTCAGATGGAGGCGGCCCAGAGCCAGGGCTTCACCCGTGCGCAGGCGTACTGGTACATCGTACTGCCCCAGACATTCAAGATCATTCTGCCGCCGCTGTGCAACCAGGCGCTCAACCTGGTCAAGAATACGTCGGTGCTGGCGCTTGTGGCCGGCGGCGACCTTATGTACCGTTCCGACAACTTTGTGAGTCTGTACGGTTACCTGCAGGGATACATCGTCTGCTGCCTTATGTACTTCATCATCTGCTTTCCGCTCGCCATACTGGTGCAGTGGCTCGAGCGCCGCTCCAAGGAGCGTCCGCGCGGTGTGAGCCTGGCCGAGCTGGGGCTCGACAACGTAGAGGAGGCCTAGCGCATGGAAATCTTCAACGCGACCAACCTGCTCTACATTTGGGGCGGCTTTGTTAAGACGATCGAGATCTCGGCGCTGTCGATCTTTTTCTCGCTCATCTTTGGCACGGTGCTGGCGCTCGTTAAAAGTTATGCGCCCCGTCCATTCCGTATTTTGGTGAGCGCCTATATCGAGCTGTTCCGTTGCACGCCAAACCTGCTGTGGATCCTGTTTATCTACTTTACGGTGCAGGGTTTGGACATTGTGATTTCGACCATCGCCTTTACGCTGTTTACCAGCGCTGTTATGGCCGAGATTGTGCGCGGAGGCCTCAACTCGATTCCGCGCGGCCAGTTTGAGGCAGCGCAGAGCCAGGGTTTTGGCTTCTTTGCCACCATGCGCTACATCATTCTGCCCCAGACGTTTAAGACGATCATTCCGGCGCTGTTTAGCCAGTGCACGACCGTCATCAAGGACAGCTCGTATCTTTCGGGCATTAACGTGGCCGAGCTCATGTACACGGCCAACGTCGTGATGGCCCACGCGATCGATCTGTCGCAGGTGCTTATGCTCTACGGCCTGGTGTTTGCGATGTACTTTGTGCTCAACTTTGGTATCTCGCTGCTGGTCCGAGCGTATCAACGTCGTATTGTGGCAGCGTAGAATGTGACAAAGGGACTGTCCCTTTGTCACATAGAGAAAGGAATCGCGATGAGCGATCTGGAGAATAAGAAGAATCCTGTGGTCATTACCATCGCGCGCGACTTTGGCGCCGAGGGCCACGAGATTGGTCGTATCCTCGCCGATGAGCTGGGGATTCCGCTGTACGATAACGAGCTGCTGGTGCGTGCTTCGCTGCGCGCGGGCGAGTCGCTCGACAAGATGGCCGCCTACGACGAGCGCCTGGCCGTGGAGAACATGGCGTTTCTGCCCGACCGCTACGATGCGCGTTCGTACTCGGACAAGTTGTTCCAAAAGATGAGCCAGGTGATTTTGGATCTGGGTGAGACCGAGAGCTGCATTATCGAAGGCCGTCTGTCCGATTATCTGCTGCGCAACAACCCCAACCACATCGCCGTGCTGGTGACTGCGCCCTTTGAGGACCGCGTCGAGATCGTGCGCAAGAAGCGCGGTCTCAACAAAAAGAAGGGCGCCAAGCTGGTCAAGCAGCAGCAGAAGGCGCGCGAGGCGTTCTATAAGCGCTACAGTGCCGGAAAGTGGAAGATGACGAGCGGTAAAGACATCGTCGTCAACCGCGCCAAGCTGGGCCGCGAGGGTTGCAAAGACGTTATTGCCGCAGCCTACCGCTACAAAGTAGCGCAGCTCGAAGACTAACCGACCAAAACCATCACAAAGGTGCCTGTCCCCATCGTGGTGGTTGGGTGGTCGGCATAGAAAAAGTCCCCGCCGGGCGTGTGCTCGACGGGGACTTTGCCGTTTGGTGGTTAGCGCTGTAGGTGATTACTCGCCCAGCAGGCTCTTGGTGATGGAGGCAGCGGCCTTCTTGCCGGCGCCCATCGCCAGAATGACCGTAGCGGCACCGGTGACGATGTCGCCGCCGGCCCAGATGCGGGGATCGGTGGTCTGGCCGGTCTCCTCGTCGGCGACGATGTAGCCCCACTTGTTGAGCTCCATCTTGCCGCCGATCTTCTTTGCGAAGGGGTTGGCGTTGGTGCCGATAGCCGAGATTGCGACGTCGCAGGGAATCTCCTCGATGGCGCCCTCGATGGGCACCGGGCGACGACGGCCGGACTCGTCGGGCTCTCCGAGCTCCATCTTCTGGACCTTGACGGCGCACACGGAGCCGTCCTCGCCAGCGACAAACTCGAGCGGGGAGACGAGCGGCAGAACCTCGACGCCCTCGGCCTTAGCGTGGTGCAGCTCGGCGCGACGGCAGGGCATCTCGTCCTCGGTACGACGGTAGGCGATGATGGCGTGCTCGGCGCCCAGACGCTTGGCGGTACGGACGGCGTCCATAGCCACGTTGCCGCCACCAAAGACGACGACGTTCTTGCCGTGCTTGGTGGGGGTGTCGTACTCGGGGAACTTGTTGGCCTTCATCAGGTTCACGCGGGTGAGGTACTCGTTCGCGAAGAAGACGTTGGGCAGGTTCTCGCCGGGGACGTTGAGGAACTTGGGCAGGCCAGCGCCGGTCGCCACGTAGATGGCGTCGAAGCCCTGCTCGAACAGCTCCTCGGCCGTGGCCATGTTGCCCACGACGGAGTTGTACTCAAACTTGACGCCCATGTCCTCCAGGCCGTCAATCTCGCGCTTGACGACTGCCTTGGGCAGACGGAACTCGGGGATGCCGTAGACCAGCACGCCGCCGCCGGTGAAGAAGGCCTCAAAGACGGTGACGTCAAAGCCGTTGCGGGCGAGCTCGCCGGCGCAGGTGATGCCGGACGGGCCGGAGCCAACGACGGCGACCTTCTTGCCGTTCTTGGGGGCCATCTTGGGCGTGGAGGCGAGCTCGGGGCGGTCACCCAGGAAGCGCTCGAGCTGGCCGATGGCCACGGGCTCGGACTTCTTACCACGGATGCACTTGCCCTCGCACTGGTTCTCCTGCGGGCAGACGCGGCCGCAGATGGCGGGAAGCATGGAGTCCTCGCGGATGGTATCGAGAGCGCCGCCGAAGTCCTTCGCGCGGATCTGCTCGATAAAGCGGGGAATGTTGATGTTGACAGGGCAGCCCTCAACACAGAACGGCTTCTTGCAGTTGAGGCAGCGCTCAGCCTCGGCCAGCGCCATCTCCTCGGTGAAGCCCTTGTCGACGGGGCGGAAGTCGCAGGCGCGCTCGGCAGCCGGCTCCTCGTTATCGGGGGTGCGGGGCGACTTCATATCGGCAACGAAACGACCGTTAACTAGTGGCATGCGCAGCTCTTTTCCTCATAGGCCTTGAGGGACTCGCCCTCTTCGGAACGGTAAGCGGCCTGGCGGGCACGAAGGTCATCCCAGTCGACCAGGGTGGCATCGAAGTCGGGGCCGTCGACGCAAGCGAACTTGGTCACGCCGCCCACCTCGACGCGGCAGCAGCCGCACATACCGGTGCCGTCAACCATGATGGGGTTGAGGGACGCGGTGATGGGGGTGTCGTATTTCTGGGCGGTGAGGGTCGAGAACTTCATCATCGGAACGGGGCCGACGCAGAAGACCTGGCTCACGGCCTTGTCCTGCAGCAGGCGCTCCAGCGGAGCGGTGACAACGCCCTGCTCGCCGTAGGAGCCGTCGTCAGTGGTGATGTGGATGTGGTCCTCGTCGAGGAGCTCGCGGAACTGGTCCTCCATAAGCAGGAGGTCCTTGGTGCGGGCGCCCATGATGGCGTGCACCTCGTGGCCGGTCTCGACCAGGTGCTTGGCGACCGGGAAGGCAATTGCCAGGCCGACGCCGCCGCCAATGACGGCGCAGGGGCCCTCGGCCATCTCGGTGGGAACGCCCAGCGGGCCCACGACGTCGCGCAGCGACTCGCCGGCCTCGTAGGTGGAAAGCATCTCGGTGGTCTTGCCGATCACCATGAAGATGAACTCGACCCAGCCCTCGTCACCGTTCCAGCCGGCCAGGGTAAACGGGACACGCTCGCCCGTCTCGTTGGCGCGAACCATGAGGAACTGTCCAGCGTGCGCATGCTTGGCGATTGCAGGCGCCTCGATGCGGAACTTGAACACCTTCTCCGAGAACTGCGTCTTCTCCAGGATCTTATACATAGAACCCCTCTCTTGTTAGGGCCGCCGAACCGTGCCTCCACGGAAATGGACGGTAGCCCGAATAAAACCGTACGCGCACAGGCGTTGTGCAGACATACGGTGCAAATTATACCCTCATGGCAATGTCGCTTACGTGTTTCTTTGGCAGGTGGGAAAAGGGTTTATCCACTTCGGCCTACCAAAAAGGGACAGGTTTATTTTGGTCGGTTTTATCAGGCAAAACGGCAAAGGGGGCCGGCCTCGGGTTGTGATGAGGCCGGCCCCATTTGGGGTGCTATGCATGTATGTCGGCGCGCGGTTGATTGCGATGCCGCAACTGGGGCGTTTCCGCAGGTAAAACCTGCCAAAATAAACCTGTTCCTAAATGATAGGTTTTAGTGCTTGCCGTTGGCGGAGGCGGCGCCGTTGACATGGTCGCGGGCATAGACCGCGCCGCGCACGATCGCCAGGCCGGCGGCGTCGGCCGCGCGGGCGCAGGTGTCCTGGAAATCCTCGGCCTCGCGGGCGCGCAGCTGCTTAAGAACGTAGTCGGCGACGGCCATCTTGCCGGGAGGGTTGCCGATGCCGGTGCGGATGCGGTTGAAGTCGCGGCTGCCCATCTTGTCGATGATGGAACGCAGGCCGTTGTGACCGGCATGGCCGCCGCCCACCTTAACACGCACGTCGCCGGCGGGAATGTCGAGCTCGTCGTGGATTACGAGCAGCTCCTCGGCCTTGATTTTGTACTCGCGGCAAAGCTTGGAGATGGGGCCGCCTGAGGTGTTCATGTACGACTGCGGCTTGACCAGCACAATCTGGCGCTTGCCACCCTCTTCCTCGGGATCGTTGATGTTGATGAGCGCGACCTCGGCGCCTGCCTGGTTTTTCCAGTACGTGACACCGGCCTGACGGGCCAACTCGTCGATCGCTTTGAAGCCAGCGTTGTGGCGGGTCTCGGCATACTCATCACCAGGGTTGCCAAGTCCGGCAACCATGCGAATCTTAAGCGGCTGTGCAGCTGCCATATGCTTCCTTTCGTTGCACAAAAGTTTAATCAACGACAAAGGCTACCACGCCCGCCGAAGGCGAGGAAAGGTTGCAGCAAAGTCATTTCAGAAAACAGCTGCCCCGAGACGGCAGGAAGCCCCGGACACGCCGGGAGGGGTTATCAAAGCGAACATCCCGCAGCCGCAAAGCGGCGAGGACGTTCGCGTGATAACCCCGCAGGCGCGTCCGGGGCTTCCGGAGGGATGCGAGGGTCGAGCGACTACAGCGCGAAGTCGCCGCCGACGAGCGTAGAGACGGGCTCCTCGTGGTAAACGGCGGAGATGGCCTGAGCGAACTCCTCGGCGACCGAGATGGTCTTGATCTTGCCGCCGACCTCGACGGGAATGGCGTCGGTGACGACGCACTCGACGATCGGGGCGTCGTTCAGACGTTCGATAGCCGGACCGGAGAAGATGCCGTGGGTGGCGCACACGTAGATGTCGCCAGCGCCCATAGCCTTGAGCTCCTTGACGTTGGCGCACAGGGTGCCAGCGGTGTCGATCATGTCGTCATTGATGACGCAGGTCTTGCCCTTGATGTCACCGATGATGCCCATGACCTCGGCGGCGTTGTGGCGCGGACGGCCCTTGTGGGCGATGGCCAGGTCGCAGCCGAGCATGTCGGACAGCTTCTTGGCGGCCTTGGCACGACCCACGTCGGGGGAGACGACAACCAGGTTGTCGGTGTCGAAGTGCATGTCGTTGTAGTACTGGCCAAACAGCGGCAGCGCGGACAGGTGGTTAACCGGGATATCAAAGAAGCCCTGGATCTGACCCTGGTGCAGGTCGAGGGTGATGATGCGGTTGACGCCGGCGCGCTCGAGCAGGTTGGCGACGAGGCGGGCGGTGATGGGCTCGCGCGGGCCGGCCTTGCGGTCCTGGCGGGCATAGCCGTAGTGGGTGATGACGGCGGTGATGGAGCGGGCGGATGCGCGCTTGGCAGCGTCGGTGGCGATGAGCAGCTCCATGAGCATGTCGTTGACGTTGCCGCCGGCCACGGACTGAATCAGGAAGACGTCGGCGCCGCGGACGGTCTCGTCGTAGCGGGCGTAAATCTCACCGTTGGCGAACTGCTTTAGCGTAAGGCCCGAAAGCTCGACCCCAAGGAACTCAGCGATCTTCTGAGCGAGGGGACGGTTGGAGGAACCGGAATACACGCGGATGGACTTGCGCATATTCTCCGACTTCTCGGGATCATTAATCGGCATTACCCTTCTCCTTTATATCGAATGCCATATAGATGCCTTGTTGCATTGTAACCGCGCGGCGGGGTTTATCGAGTCTTGATAACGTCTTTACCGTCAACGGACACGAACCGACCACTCATCCGGCCGCGCAGGTCAGCATAGAAAAAGGAGCCGTCCCCACGGAAGCGGCTCCTTAGATGCTTGGTAAAACGTTATACCTCGTCGTCCTCGTGCAGGCGGCGGCGATAATCGGCGGCCCAGCCCTCAATATTTACCTGACGGGCGCGGCCCAGACCGAGTGCGTCTGCCGGGACCGGCTCAGTGATGACGGAGCCGGCGGCCACGAGCGCGCCGTCGCCAATCTGGGCGGGCGCGACCATCATGGTATCGGAACCGATGAAGGCATCCTTGCCGATGACGGTTTTGTGCTTGTGTACGCCGTTGTAGTTGCAGGTGATGGAGCCGGCGCCCACGTTGACGCCGGAGCCCATGGTCGTGTCGCCGATGTAGGACAGGTGCGGCACCTTGGAGCCCTCGCCGATCGTGGACTTCTTGATCTCCACGTGCGTGCCGGCCTTGGAGCCGTCGAGCATGTGGGTACCCGGGCGCAGGTAGGCGCGCGGGCCGCAGTCGACGCCGTTCTCGATGACGGCTTCGATGGCGATGGTCTCATCGATGATGCAGCCGCTGCCGACGGTGGTGTCGGTGAGACGGCTGTTGGGGCCGAGCTGGCACTCCTCGCCCACGGTGACGTGGCCGATCAGGTGCGTCTGCGGCCACACGACGGTGTCGCGGCCGATGGTGGCGTCGGGGCCGATCCAGGCCTGCGTGGGGTCGATGAAGGTAACGCCCTCGGCCATCCAGTGCTCGTTGATGCGGTCGCGCGCGATGGCGGTGAGCTGCGCGAGCTGGATGCGGCTGTTGACGCCCAGGCCGTCGCGGTAGTCATCGCAGTGGAAGATGGAGACTGCCTGGCCGTGGCCCTTGAGGATCTCGAGCATGTCGGGCAGATAGTACTCGGACTGCGCGTTGTCGTTGCCGATCTCGTCAATGTGCGCGGCGAGCTGCGCGCCGTCGAAGGCGTAGCAGCCGGCGTTGCACTCGAGCAGCGTGGCGGCCTGCTCGGGTGTGCAGTCCTTCTGCTCGATGATGCGTTCGATCTGGCCGTCGGCACCCAGCTTGATGCGGCCGTAGCCGAAGGGGTCGGGCGGGGTCATGGTCATGACGGTGCAGGCGAGCTCGCCGGTGGCGACGGTCTGCGCGAACTTGGCGACGGTGTCGGCGGTGATGAGCGGCAGGTCGCCGTTGAGCACGACGACGGGGCCTTGCGTGATGCCGCAGGCCTCGAGCGCGACCTTCACGGCGTGACCGGTGCCCAGGCGCTCGGTCTGCTCAACGCACTCGACTTTGGTGGCGCTGTTGGCGTAGGCGCCGTCGATCAGGGCGCGCATCTCGTCGGCGTGGCTGCCGATGACGACCACGACGCGGCTGCAGCCGGCCTTGATGGTGGCGTCGATGATCCACTGGACCATGGGCTTGCCCAGGATCTTGTGCGAAACCTTACAGTGGTTCGACTTCATGCGGGTGCCCTCGCCGGCAGCGAGGATAATTGCGGTTGCGTCCATGTGATCTCCTGTTACGTTATAGAGACGTGCGTTTGGAAACGATACACGGCGCAATATGATACCGCAGGCATATGTTGAGCGCGTAGCGATTGGTTTGCGGCGGTTGAGGCTTGCGCCGCCGGCGTGGCGTTTGCACTGCTTGCGTGCGGCGTTGGCGGTGCTGCGGAGCTGTCGTTTGAGCGAGGAGACGGGGGTGCCCGTGGACAACATGCGTGAGGAGTTTGGCGGCGAGCCCGTCGCGGCATTCTCGATGTCGCATCCGGCTGTGCCGGCACTCTATATAGTGCTGACGCTGGGACTCACCATGTCCTCGATGCAGCCGGTGCTGATTGCGCTGTCACTTGCGGGCGGGCTGGCGTATGGATTTGCGACGCGTGGGGCTGCCCACACGCTGGGCGCACTTCGCTGGCAGCTGCCGGTGATTTTGATTATCGCGCTGGTCAATCCGCTGTTTAGCGCCTCGGGCTCGACGGAACTGTTCCGTATTGGCATGCGCGCGGTGTATCTGGAGAGCATGGTATACGGCCTGTGCATGGGCGGGCTGTTTGTGGCGAGCGTGCTGTGGTTTGAGGCGGCGGCGTCGATGCTCGAATACGACAAGGTGCTTGCGCTTTTGGGCAACGCCGCGCCGGTGATCGCGCTCATGATTTCGATGTGCATGCGGCTTATCCCGCAGTTTTTGCGTCGCGGTCGTACGGTACTGGCGGTGCAGGATGCGATTGATGTGCCGGGCCGCGCGCCGGCCGACCCCGTGCGCTCGCGCTTGCGGGCATCGAGTGTGTTGATGGGCTGGGGCATGGAAGATTCGCTGGAGCGCGCGGACGCCATGCGCTCCCGTGGGTGGGGCGCCGCGACGCGTCGAACGACGTATGCGCGGTATCGGCTGGGGCGCAGCGACGTTGCCGCGCTGGCTGGGCTTGCGCTGTTTGGCGTGGTCACGGTGACAGTGGCGTGGACCGCGACGACGCAGTATTCGTTTTATCCGCAGCTCTCGGTGCCGGCGCCGTGGCCGGGCTATGTCGTGTACGCTGCCTGGATGGTGCTGCCTTGCGTGTTGCACGCGATTGATGAGAAGAGGTTTGGCTGATGGCTCGGTTGGATAGGGGCCCGGCGGCGGGTGTGGCATATGGCTCGGCCGCGCCGGCGATTGAGGTGCGAGGCCTTAGTTTTGCCTACCCCGATGCTGATGCTGCGGTGCTCGAGGGGCTCGACTGGTCTGTTCCCCAAGGTGCATTTGCGTTGCTTGTTGGCGGTACCGGATCGGGTAAGTCGACGCTGCTGTCGCTGCTCAAGCCCGAGATCGCGCCGGCGGGCGAGCGCACTGGCGAACTGCGCGTGCTGGGCGAGAACGTTGCCGACATGGACGTGCGGGCATCGGCGGAGCGCGTGGGCTATGTGTTCCAGGATCCCGAGAACCAGATTGTGTGCGAGACCGTGTGGCATGAGATGGCGTTTGGCCTAGAGAATCTGGGCGTGTCGCGCGACGAGATGCGCCGCCGTGTTGCCGAGACCAGCTATTTCTTTGGTCTGGAGGACTGGCTTCATCGCGATACCGACACGCTTTCGGGTGGCCGCAAGCAGCTGCTGTCGCTTACCGCCGTCCTGGCGCTGCGTCCGCGTGTGCTGCTACTCGACGAGCCCACGTCTCAGCTCGATCCCGTTGCCGAGAAGAATTTTCTGCACGCGCTGTTTCGCGTGAACCGTGAGCTGGGCTGCACGGTTGTTGTGGCTACGCATCAACCGCGGCCGATGCTCGAGTATGCGACGCGTGCGTACCGGATTGAGGGCGGTCGCGTGCGCGAGGTGGCGGATATGGCTTCTTTGGGACGCCGAGAATCGCTGTTTTCCGATGAGATGTTGGGGTGGGGTGCCATCCGATGTGCAAAAAACGGAGTATTCAGCAGGCGTGAGGACAATTTGGGCTCTCTGGAGCCGCCCGGGGACGTATCGAGCGCGAAAAAAAGTTCAGAATTGGACAAATCGTCCGAATTTGTGGCGCAAACGTCGCTCGAGAACGGCTCGGAAGCCTTCCCGCGCACGGATGGAAGCAGAATACTCCAAAAAATGCACGGCGGGTCGGCTACCACCCTGTCGGAAGGCTGGTTTCGCTACGATCGCGCGGGCGGTTGGGTGCTGCGCGGGCTCGACGTTGCGTTTTCGGCCAGTGCGGTGCATGCGATCGTGGGCGGCAACGGATGCGGTAAGTCGACGATGCTCTCGGTGCTGGCGAAGACCGCCAAGCTGCAGCGCGGCCGCATGGTGCGCGGAGCGGCCTCGGCGGCGCTGCTGCCTCAGAATCCCAAAGCATTGCTGGTTGCCGAGACGGTGCGCGACGAGCTGATGGAATGGGCCTCGACCTGCGGATATGACGAGAACTTGGCGCGGGAGCGTGCGGCGCAACTGGGATTGGACGGCCTGGAGACGCGCCACCCTTACGACCTCTCGGGCGGACAGCGCCAGCTGCTTGCGCTGGCAAAGCTGCTGCTGATCGGCCCCGAGCTGCTGCTGCTTGACGAGCCCACGAAGGGCCTTGACCTGGAGAGCCGCCGCATCATCGCCCGCGCCCTGCGTGACCATGCGAAGGCTGGCGGCACCGTCATCATGGCTACGCACGATTTGGACTTTGCCGAGCAGGTAGCCGACGACGTCGCCATGATGTTTGACGGCGAGATTGCCTGCATGGAGCCCCCGGCCGACTTCTTTGCCGACAACGTGTTCTATAGGGCGTGATGGGATGACGGACTGTCGTTTCTCGCGTTTACTCACAAAACTGGAGATCCCGCTGTTGTTGGCGGTGCCGGCGGTGATGGCAGCGGCGTTGCTGGCGGGCGTTGAGCAGGCGGCGCTTGCCATGCTTGTCGTGGTGGCGCTGGTGCTTGCACTGTTCTTTGCGGGTTACGAGGCATCTCGTCCGGGTTTGCGCCAGATTATGCCCACGCTGGTGCTGGCGGCGCTGGCGGCGGCGGGGCGCATCCTGTTTGGGCCCATTCCCGACTTTAAACCGGTGAGCGCCATCGCCATTATCGCGGGGGCGACGCTTGGTCGCCGCAATGGTTTTATGGTTGGCGCGCTGGCGGCGCTGACCAGCAATTTCTTTTTTGGGCAGGGCATGTGGACGCCATGGCAGATGTATGCCTGGGGCCTGGTTGGCTATGTTGGCGGTGCGCTGGCGCATGCCGGTGCGTTCGACCGTGCGGATGGAACCGTGCGCATGCCGGCGCTGATGGCGTACGGCTTTGCTTCGGGTCTGCTGTACGGCGTGGTGATCAACGCGTACGACATTATCGGTTTTGTACAACCGCTCACGTGGGCGGGCGTCGTGGCGCGTCTTGCCACGGCAGTGCCGTTCGATATCACACACGGCCTCGCGACCTGCGTGTTCTTGGCCGCCCTCTACAAGCCTTGGTGTCGACGGATCAACCGTGTCGTCGTGAAATACGGGCTGTAGGGCTGGTTGCGCCGGGGCGGGAATCAATACTGCCGAAGTGCCATTTTAAAACTATGCCGGTTTACGGGGCTAGATTGGCACAAGCAGACCATGCCGGCTTTTTTCGAAATAGAGCAAGCCGTTCACCTGCGGTTTTATTATCTCGGAATTGCGTGTGGTTGGGGTTCGCGATTCAGCCCCGTAAACCGGCATAGTTTTGGAATGGCCGGCTGATATGACGGGCATCGTGGCCCTCAAGAGCCAAGCTGATCCGTTCTCTTTCCGTCCCCAGACGTCCCCGGGGGATCAGCTGAACCCGCCCGCCACGAAATCGGCCCATCTACTACGTTTGGCCCGACATCCCCAAGCACAATCGCGTTTTATGAAAAACCGCAGGCTTTCTACCTGCACTGATAATTGTTCTCGGGGGAAGCGGGCACTGCGGGGCGCGGCAACGGCGCGCGATTTCCGCGTCGCAGCGCTACCCTGATGCTG
>JAGZDZ010000036.1:0-21562 GCA_018368535.1 Collinsella sp.
TCGGAGGGGTGGCTTTGTAAAGCCGTTTGTCTCCACCCGCGTAGCGGGTGGTTTAAAGCTGGCCGCTGCGCGGCCAGCAGACTAAAGTCTTGAAATAAAGGGATAGGGCCACACGGCCCTATCCCTTTTTGCTAGCTATGGCAGCTTGTGCGCTACTCGCGGCACAGGTGCACGGCGAAACCGGCAAGCTCGCGCTTAAAGTACACGAGCTTGGTGCCGCCGTCGGGCAGCAGCACGCGCGACTCCTCGTTGACCTCGAGCCCGCGCTCGGCAAACCACTTCTCGGCCGCATCGATGTCGTTGACAGCAAAGCCAATGTGGCCCTTGGCGCCACGACCGTTCTGCTTCATGATCTCGACCAGCGAATCGTTAAAGTACGAAACCGGGGTCTCGATAACGGGCAGGCCCATCATCGTCGAGAACAGCTCCGCGATCTCCAGGGCATCTGCCGGGTCGGTGGCGTTAATGCCCACATGGGCAACGCGCATGCCAAAGAGCTCGACCGGATTGGCGTTCTGCTCACTCATACAGTCAGCGCCTACTGAGCCATGACGTCGAGGACGGCCTTCTCGGCAGCGACGCGGTTCATGCCCGTCATGAAGGGCACGCCGCTCACGTACGGGCAGGTGAGGCCCTCGGGGGCAACGGTGGTGGCGATCAGCAGGTCGGCGCCCTCGTCGCAGTAGTCCTTGGCCTCGGAGATGGCACACTGCACGATCTCATACTTGCCGGCATAACCATTGGCGTCGAGCATGGTGGCGACCTTCTGGGCAACAAGCGTGGAAGTAGCAGCGCCAGCACCGCAAGCCAAAACGATCTTCTTCATAGGTAATGTCTCCCTTCATGGTTTACTTTAGGTAAGTGTACCGCAGCGAGCGATGGCACTCAGCCTCGATGAGCTTTTATGCCAGTTTGCTTGCGCGCTGCGTATAATACATCTAGTACGTGTTGTCATACCGCTCGCTTTATGAGCGACTAAGGATCCCAATATGCCCGATTCCCGCACACTCTGGACCGCCGTCGTTATCATCTGCATCGCCGTGTCGGTGTTCTTTAGCGTCAAAAAACGCACAACGTTCAAGCGCCTGCAGCAGCTTATGGCTGCCAAGCAGTGGGACGAGTTCGATCGTTTGCTCGACGGCAGACTCACCAGCATGCTGTACCCGCGCTACAACCGCGACTACCTGCGCCTGAACTCCTATCTGCTGCGCGAGGACCACAAGCGCGCCGATGAGATGTTCGATTTGCTGCTGGGGCTCAATCTGCCCAAGATGCAGCGCGTCGACCTGGTGATCAAAGCCTTTAACTACTACGTTGGCCAGGAGGACCGCAAAAAGTCCAAGGAGCTTCTGCACGAGATCAAGGGCTTTGAGGGCGGTCAGGCCGAGGCGGTCGCACACGAATGCCAGCTGATGTACGACACGATGATCCTCAAGCGCCACAACGACATTCCCGAGCTGGAGCGCATGCTCGAGGATGTTGGCGACGACCCGGTCAAGCGCTGCCGACTGGAGTACCTGCTGGCCCTGCAGTACCAGAACAAGGGCGACGAAGCCAAGTTCCAGGAGTTCCTGGAGAAGTCGGGCCAACACTCGATGGCCGTCAACGCGTAACGGACGGCTTGTGCTAGACTTCTAGTCTCACGGGGGCGTGGCGGAATTGGCATACGCAGGAGACTTAAAATCTCTCGCCGCAAGGATTGTGGGTTCGAGTCCCACCGCCCCTACCATATGGCTTTTACGGGCCCATGTCCCTTTGAGATGCGGGCTCGTTTCTTTTGGATGCCGGTGGGACTCGAACCCGCGAGGGGGCGAGCGTTAAGCGGACGCGCAGCGTCCGTAGCGAGCCGGCGAGGGCGCCGACAGGCGGCCGAAGCCGGTGCGTATTTGCGCAGCAAATGCGCGGACGTCCCACCGCCCCTACCATTTGGCTTTTACGGGCCCGTGTCCCTTTGGGATGCGGGCTCGTTTCTTTCGGACGCCGTCAAGCCTCTAAGTTGCGGTGGAATAGGGACTGTTTGGGGCCCGAAAGGGCGATTTTAGTCCGTATTTCACCGCAACTTATTTAAAGGGTGCTGAGAGCGGGGGTCCAGGCGATGGTGGGAATGGCACCGTCGAGAGTCTCGTTGATAGTGGCAGCCATACCGGCGAGGAGGCTGTTCTCACTTACGGTGAGCGTCTTGTAGCCGCCGGCTCGCATGAGCTCGCGAATCACCACGGCGCCGGCCAGAATCACGCCCGCGCGTTTGGGCTGTACACCCGGTAGCGCGGCGATACCCTCCACATCCAGCGTAGACATACGATCGATGGCGGCCGAGATCTGCTCCATCGTAAGCTCGCGCAGGTGCACAAAGTTCGAGTCGTACGGCTCCAGTTCGTGGACCAGCGCCACGAGCGTGGTGACGGTACCGCCCACCGCAACGAGGCGCTCGGCGCGCTCAAAGTCGCTGGGCAGGCCCTCAAAATAGGCGGAGAACTGCTCGCCTGCCCACGCGGCGGCAGCCGCAAGCTCGTTCGTCGACGGCGGCAGTGCAGAGAAAAACCGCTCCGTCACGCGGCGGCAACCGATGTCCAGTGAGCGCGTTCCCTCCAGCGCAAAGACCCCGCGCTCAGGCGCATAGACGCCCGTCGCGAGCTCCGTGGATCCGCCACCCGAATCGGCGACGATGATGCGCTCGCCTGCAAAGTCGTGCGCCACGCCAAAAAACGTCAGGCGCGCCTCGACCTCGCCCGGAATCACCTGCGGTTCGAGCCCCAGATCGCGCAGGCCGTCCAGCAGCAGTGCGGCGTTGGACGCATCACGCGCAGCACTCGTGCACGTGGTGCAGATGCACGCGGCCCCAAAGGCACGGGCTTCGTCCACAAACATGTGGCACGCAGCGAGCACGCGCTCAACGGCCGCCTCGCAAAAGCGCCCCGTCGCGTCCACGCCCTCGCCCAAGTCGGTGATCTCGGTATGCTTGGACGATTCCACGATCGCCCCGCCCTCGACCTGCGCTAGCACTAGTCGCGACGACACCGTTCCCAAGTCGATCGCGGCCACCTTATATCGTTTGCAATTTGTCATTGCGGGCTCCCCTCTGGGCGCTACTCGCCACTGGACGCGACCGTCTGGCCTTCGACGCCGCTAAACCCAAACAGCATGTCGAGCGTCTGAATGTACCACGGCACGTCCTTGCCGACCTCTTCGATCTCTTTGGCCACTTCGCTGGCCTTCTTGGCGTTTGAGGACTTTTTGCTCGACGACGAATCCGAATCCTCGTCCAGACCCTGTACTTCAATCCTCTTTTCGCCGGGCATCACCATGCCCAGTTCCCGTGCCCGATCCTTAATGCCCTCTTCCGAGAGCCACTTGTCAGTGTCTTTTTTCATCTCGTCTCTGTATTGCTCGCGAATCTCGACCTGCTTGGCCAAGATGTCGTTCGAGCGTTTTGCAACGTACAGGTCGCGCACGGGGAAATACAGGCTCACGAGCGCCAGAGTCACCACGATACCGATAAACAGCGGACGCAGAGAGCCATGCGTAAAGTCATAGATTGCCTTGACCACCGCATTGTCGTTGGCGTAGCGCATAAAGTCCGAGCTCGAAAAACGGTTCGAGGGCCTGCTCGATTTGTCGTGTGCCTGAGTCGAGGGACGCGATGCATGCGACGAACGTGCCGGGCGCACCGGTCCATCTGCCGAAGTATTCGATTGAGCATTGGGGCGCGAGGTACTTGTCGGGCGCTGCGCGGAGCGGTCGGCACCGACGTAGGCGGACCCACCGAGCTGCACCGTGCGGGCACGGCGAGGCGACGGCTCACGCGAACCGGCGGAATAGTACCTGTTGTCGTAAATCTGATCCATGTGCGCCTTGTGCGGTTGAGGTTTGTTTGCGCTAAGTATTCTAGTTATAGCACGAGCACACGCAACGCCTTCGGCGGCCTTTGCTCGACATAAAAAAGGCGCTGAGCCATATGGCCCAGCGCCCCCAGCGCTTTGCGGCGTCCAGCCAAGGCGGGGCGGAACCGAATCAGCCTCTCCCTCGCCAAATTCGCCCGTTTAGCGAATGTTGTAGAACGCGGCCTTGCCGGCGTAGCGCGCGCTGCCCTCGAGCTCGTCCTCGATGCGGATGAGCTGGTTGTACTTGGCGATACGGTCGCTGCGGCACGGGGCGCCCGACTTGATCTGGCCGGCGTTGACGCCCACGACCAGGTCGGCAATCGTGGAGTCCTCAGTCTCGCCGGAGCGGTGGCTCACGATGCAAGCATAGCCGGCCTCCTTGGCGGTCTCGATGGCCTCGAGCGACTCGGTGAGCGTGCCGATCTGGTTGACCTTGACCAGGATCGCGTTGGCGGCACCCAGCTCGATGCCCTTCTTAAGGCGCTCGGTGTTGGTGACGAACAGGTCGTCGCCCACCAGCTGCACCTTGTTGCCAATGCGACGGGTGAGCTCAACCCAGCCGTCCCAGTCCTCCTCGGCCATGCCGTCCTCGATGGAGATGATGGGATAGGTGTCGACGAGCTTCTCCCAGTAATCAACCATCTGGGCACTCGTGTACTCCACGCCCTCGCCCTTGAGCTCGTACATGCCGGTCTCGGCGTTGTAGAACTCGGTCGAGGCCGGGTCCATGGCGTACATGAAGTCGACGCCGGGCTTAAAGCCAGCCTTCTCGACGGCCTTGGTAATGTACTCGAACGGCTCGGCATTGGTCTTAAGGTTGGGCGCAAAGCCGCCCTCGTCGCCCACGCCGCCGCCCAGGCCGGCCTCGTGCAGCACGACCTTGAGGGTGTGGTAGACCTCGGCGCACCAACGCAGGCCCTCGGCAAAGCTCGGGGCGCCCACCGGCATGATCATGAACTCCTGGAAGTCGACGTTATTGTCGGCATGCACGCCGCCGTTGAGAATGTTCATCATAGGTGTGGGCAGCAGGTGGGCGTTGACGCCACCCAGATACTGGTACAGCGAAAGACCCGCCGACTCGGCAGCGGCGCGGGCAACGGCCAGCGACACGCCCAGAATGGCGTTGGCACCGAGCTTGGTCTTGTTGGGGGTACCGTCCGCGGCGACCAGCGCGGCATCGACGGCGCGCTGGTCGAAAGCATCGAGGCCCACGACGGCGTTAGCGCACTCGTTGTTGACGTGCTCGACGGCCTGCGAAACGCCCTTGCCCAGGTAGCGGCCCTTGTCGCCATCGCGCAGCTCGCAGGCCTCAAAGGCGCCGGTCGAAGCACCCGAAGGCACCATTGCGCGGCCAAAGCTGCCGTCCTCGAGCACGACCTCGACCTCGACGGTGGGATTGCCGCGGCTGTCGAGCACCTCGCGACCGTAGACGTCCAAAATATCGCTCATGTTGTCTCCCTCTCACTTGGAAACGTAGTGGATGCAAGCGACCGGCTGACCGCGCACCGTCGGTGCGCCTCTGTAAGTTAGCCTTATCGCACTTTTTGCATTATGCCCTAAGTTAGCCAAGGGATACAATCTTTTTGAAAAATAATGGGGGCGATGAGAAAGTCCGTCCCGTCGCCCCCGCAGTCTTACTCCTCCGCCTTGGCGGCGTCCCACAGGTCGTTGAGGCCGTGGGTCGAAAGCTCGGCCAGATCCACATGGGCGTTGGCCGCCATCTGCTCCATCGCGGCCCAGCGACGGCGGAACTTTGCCGTGCTCGCGCGCAGGGCGCTCTCGGCGTCGATGCCCTCCTTGCGTGCAACGTTGACCAGGGCAAAGAGCAGGTCGCCAAACTCCATCTCGCGCTCGGACGAGCCGGGAGCCTCGGCCTCAAACTCGGCACGCTCCTCGGCGACCTCGTCCCACACGTCCTGGACCGTCTCCCACTCAAAGCCCACGGCCGCCGCCTTGCGCGACACCTTCTGCGCCTGCATCAGCGCCGGCAGATGCGTGGGCACGCCGTCGAGCAGGCCCTCGGGCGCAGCTTCGCCCGCCGCCACGGCCTTGTCCTTGGCGGCCTTCTCGGCAAGCTTGACCTCGTCCCAAATCTTGAGCACCTCATCGGAGCTCTCGGCGTCCGCATCGCCAAACACGTGCGGATGACGGCGGATGAGCTTGGCGTCGATATCGCGTGCCACGTCAGCCAGCGTAAACTCGCCGGCGTCCGCCGCAATCTGTGCATGCAGCACTACCTGCATGAGCACGTCGCCGAGTTCCTCGCGCAGGTGTGCCGCGTCGTCGACCTCGATGCAATCGAGCGCCTCGTAGGCCTCCTCGATCATGTTCTTGCCGATGCTCTGATGCGTCTGTTCGCGGTCCCACGGGCAACCATCGGGCTGACGCAGACGCCAGATGGTCTGCACCAGATGCTGCAACTCGGCCGACGCGTCGACCAGCGTGGACAGATCGCGCGAGCCCTCGGCATTTTGCTGAGCCATGTGCTGCGCCATGATTATTTCTCCTCCAGGATCACGTGACGGAACGCGCCGCCCTCGTAGATGCCGTAGCTGTGCGTGCCGTCCTTGGGGATGCTCACGCTGCCGGGGTTGAAGAGCCATAGGCCCGGGTGCGCCTCGCTTGCCTCGTTAACCTTGATATGCGTGTGGCCGTAGACGAGCGCGGAGCCCTCGGGCAGCGCGGGCGCGTGGTCGACGCTGTTGTGCATGCCGGCGCCAAAGACGTGGCCGTGCGTCAGGAACAGCTCGCGGCCGGTCTCGTCGAACAGCGTGGCGTAGTCCGCCATGACGGGAAAGTCGAGCACCATCTGGTCGACCTCGGCGTCGCAGTTGCCGCGCACCGCGATGATGCGGTCGGCCAGGGCGTTGAGCAGCGGAATCACGCGCTTGGGGGCGTAGTCGCGCGGCAGGTCGTTGCGCGGGCCGTGGTAGAGCAGGTCGCCCAGCAGCACGACGCGGTCGGGCTGCTCGGATTCGATGGCGGCGACCAGGCGCTCGGTCCAGTATGCCGAGCCGTGAATGTCGGAAGCAATGAGGTATTTCATGGTGGTCCTTTCGGGTGGGGTTGATGGGTTGGGCGCGGCGTGTCGTCGACCGTGTTACTCAAATCGCAGTGCCGAGGCTTGTGCCGCCTGCATCACGCGCTGGAGCGGCACGTTATGCTCGCGGGCAAGACGGGCACAGTCCTCGTACTCGGGCGCCGCACGCTCACTGCCGTCGGGCAGGGTGGCTACTTTGACGGCCACCTCGCCCCAAGGCGTCGCTACCTGCTCAAAACGACGCGGCAGGCAGACGCGTTCCATCACCTGGCGACGAACGGCGTTGGTCGTGGTCTCCAAAAAGATAATCGTCTGTAGGCGCTCGATATCCTCGTGCGAGCAGATCACCTGCAGCTGCCATCCGGGGCGGCCTTTTTTGCAGTAGAGAGGCAGCCAGTGTACCTCGCGCGCACCTGCCTCGCGCAGGCGGTCGGCGGCATAGGCGAGCACCTCGGGCGACGCGTCGTCGATGTCGCACTCCAGTTTGACGATGGTCTCGGGTGCATCGGTCTCGCGGGACAGCGGAGATGTACTTCCACGTTGCATACGGTCCGAATCCTTTCCGCACGGGCTCGTTTTATTCACCCAAACGCTAGCACATCGGACGTGGCACAGGCGTGACTTTCGTCCGTCGCCGCCCTCGCCCCTATCCAAACATGTACGTCAGCCTCCAAACGTGTCATTTTTTGCAGCTCTTGGAGGCTGACGTACACATTTTGGAGCGGGGCCGCACACGATCAGAATTGCGCCCGCGCTCCGTCCACCATAAAGTTCGCTGCATTCAACAATTTTGAACTTTCCACGCAGTTCATCGGCCAAAAAATAACCCTCGGCATACTTACCCGCTGCACGATGTTACTCTAGTTGCATTTGGCTAACTAAGCGGCTGCCGAGAACCCCATCCGGCACCGTTACAGCATAGGAGGTTTCATGTTCGAGAAGCGGCTCTTCTCCCTGGTTCCGCAGGCAACGCCCTACATTATGGCAAGCGTCCTGTTTAAGTGGATCGCGCTGATGGCAAACATCACGGTGATGTGGGTGCTTGCGCGCATCTTGGGTGGCATCGTCACGGACGGTCTTTCCGCCGCGCTCGCCGTCGATGCCCTCGCACAGGCGGCCTTGCCGCTCGCCGCCGCCATCATCGTGCGCGCCGCCTCCATCTACCTGGCCCAACGCGCCGGCGACAAAGCCGCGTTCGAGGCCGTCCGCCGCGTGCGCTCGCTCGTCTACGACAAGCTCACCGCACTCGGCCCCTCCTACACCGAGACCGTCCCCACCGCCGAGGCCGTCCAGACCAGCGTCGAGGGCGCCACGCAACTCCAGGTGTACTTTGGCGGTTACCTGCCGCAGCTCTTCTTTGCCGGCTTGGCACCCATCACGCTGTTTGTACTGCTCGTGGGCCAGGCGGGTCTTCCCGCCGCGCTGCTGCTCGCCTGCGTTCCGGTCATCCCCGTCTCCATCATGATGGTCATGCGCAACGCCAAAAAGATCGGTGCCGAGTACTGGGGCAGCTATGTCGATCTTGGCGGCATGTTCCTGGAGGCCGTGCAGGGTCTCACCACCCTTAAGGTCTACCAGGCCGATCGCAGCTGGCACGAGCGCATCAACGCCGAGTCCGAGCGTTTCCGCACAGCGACCATGCGCCTGCTGGTGATGCAGCTGCGCTCCATTTGCGTTATGGACCTGGTCGTCTATATGGGCGCCGCGCTCGGCATTATCGTAGCCGCGCTGCAACTCGCCACGGGCAAGATCGGCTTTGAGGCTGCCTTCCTCATCGTCTTTCTGTCGCAGGAGTTCTTTTTGCCTATGCGCCGCCTGGGATCGCTGTTCCACACGGCCATGAACGGCATGGCCGCCTCGCGCCGCATGTTTGGCATTTTGGATACGCCCGAGCCCGAGCGCGGCGATGTTGAGCTTGACGGTCGCGGCGATATCGAGCTCGCGGGCGTGAGTTATGCATACGGCGACCGCACGGTGCTGGACAGCGCCAGCGCGACCATTGCGCACGGCTCGCTCGTGGCACTCGTGGGCGAAAGCGGCGGCGGCAAGTCCACGCTCGCGGGGATTATCGCGGGCCGCAAGGGTGCCTACCGTGGCAGCGTTCGCATCGGCGGCGTCGAGCTGCTCGATGCCACGGCCGCCTCACTCATGCGCGCCGTCACCCTGGTGCCCACCAACGGCTACCTGTTTGCCGGCACCCTGCGCGACAACCTGCTGCTCGCCCAGCCCAACGCCACCGATACCGAGCTTTTGCGCGCGCTCGACCGCACGCGCGTGGCGGCCTTTGTGCAGGCCAACGGCGGACTCGACATGGTGATTAACGAGGGCGGCACCAACCTTTCGGGCGGCCAGCGCCAGCGCGTATGCATGGCCCGCGCCCTGCTGCACGACTCGCCGATCTATGTGTTTGACGAGGCTACGAGCAACGTCGATGCCGCAAGCGAGGCCGCGATCGGCGAGGTCATCGCGTCGCTTGCCGGCGGGCACACTGTAATTGTGGTGGCACACCGCCTGTCGACAATCGTGGACGCCGATCAGATCCTGGTGCTGGAGCGTGGCCGTATTGCCGAGCACGGAACTCACGGCGAGCTCTTGGCCACCGCGGGCGCCTATGCGCGCATGTGGAACAGTCAGGAGCAGCTCTCGGCATATGCGTATGCGGAGGGTGGTGCCGAGGATGCCGGCGCGGTTGAGGCTGTTGACAGCAGCGCTGCCTGTACCGATGGCCTCAACGGTGCTGGCTCGTCTTCCGCTGCCGCGGCCACTGACTCCGGCCGCGCCCGTCGCTCGGCACCGTCCATCATGTGGCGCATGATGGGGCTCGTCCGACCGCTTGCCGGCTGGCTTGTGCTAGCCGTCGCGCTGGGCAGCATTGGCATGCTCACTGCCGCGTTCGTGCCGGCCTTTGGCGCCCTTGGCCTTATGGCCGCGCTGGGCAGCAACGCCTTGGGGCTTGGTCTGATCGCAGCATGCGCGGCCTGTGCCGCCTGCGGCATCGCACGCGGGCCGCTCCACTACGGCGAGCAGCTCTGCAACCATTACATCGCATTCCGTCTGCTCGCACACATTCGCGACCTGGTGTTTGGCGCCCTGCGCCAGCTCGCCCCCGCCAAGCTCGAGGGCCGCGGCAAGGGCGAGCTCGTGAGCCTGGTCACCTCGGATATCGAGCTGCTCGAGGTCTTCTACGCGCACACCATCTCGCCCATTGCTATAGCTCTGGTCTGCACCGTTGTGTTTGAGGGCTTTTTGCTGGCTGTGAGCCCCGAGCTCGCGGGCATCGCGCTCGTGGCCTACGCGGTCCTGGGCGTGCTGCTGCCCCTGGTCTCGGCCAAGGCATGCGGCACCACCGGCCGCCAGAGCCGCGAGGGCGCCGGTAAGCTGGGCGCCTTTGTACTCGACAGTCTGCGCGGCGCGGGCGAGACCATCCAGTTTGCCGGTGGCACCGATCGCAGCCGTGCCCTGGGCAAGCTGACCGAGCAAGTCGGCGCCGTGGACGCGCGCCTCAAGCGCCGCCAGGCGGTCAGCGAGGCCGTAGCCGATGCGCTTATTCTTGCGGCTAATCTGGTGATGCTCGGGCGTGCGCTGCAGCTGGTGGCTGCGGGAACGATTGACTTTGCCGCAGCGTTTGTCGCCGTCTTTACCTTTGTGTCGTCGTTTGGCTCGGTGATGGCCGTGAGCCGCCTGGGCGCCTCACTGCAGGAGACGCTCGCCTCGGGCGTACGCGTGCTCGATTTGCTCGACGAGCAGCCCCAGTGCGCCGAGGTCGCCGATGGACAGAACGTTGAGTTTGCCGGCGCCGCAGCCGAGCATGTGAGCTTTAGCTATGCGGGCGGCGTGGACGCGGGCGGTGCGGGCGCCACAGAGCAGGTCGCGAACGACACCGCTGCGAGTCTCATCCTCGACGACGTGACCTGCATCTTTGCGCCCGGTACCATGACCTGCATCATGGGGCGCTCGGGCTCGGGCAAGTCGACGCTGCTTAAGCTGCTCATGCGCTTTTGGGACCCCGCAGCCGGCACCATCACGGTGAGCGGCGTCGATGCCCGCCACATCAACACGGCGAGCCTGCGCAGCCACGAGGCCTATATGACCCAGGACACACATCTGTTCTGCGGCACCGTGCGCGAGAACCTGCTGGTCGCGCGCGCCGGCGCCACCGATGCCGAGCTGCTCGACGCTTGCCGCTCCGCCTCACTCACCACGCTCATCGACCGTCTGCCGCAGGGACTCGACACGCCCGTTGCCGAGCTGGGCGACTCGCTTTCGGGCGGCGAGCGCCAGCGCATCGGCCTTGCGCGCATCTTCCTCAACGACGCACCCTTCATCTTGCTCGACGAACCCACCAGCGCGCTCGATGCCCTCAACGAGGCGTCCGTGATGCAGGCAATCGACGAGCTCAAGCGCCGCGGCAAGACCATTGTGCTCGTGAGCCACCGTGCCAGCACCTGCGCGTTTGCCGATTTCTCGCTTTCGGTCGAGCACGGGAGGCTGAGCTAATGGCGCGCCCGGTCGACACACCGGAGCTGGCACGCAAACGTGAGCGCGAGGCCCAGATGGTGTCGCAGATGATTGCGCTATGGTGTCGTGGGCATCATGGCGGCGGGCATGCGGTCGAACAGACTGGCGACGATGAGTCCGTGCGCGTGAAGCTCGGCCTTCGGACCATTACGCTCTGCCCCGAATGCACCGAGCTGCAGAAATACGCCATCGCGCGCATTGAGCACTGCCTGCACATGGGCACCAAGACATTTTGCTCGGCCTGTCCTTCGCATTGTTACCGGCCTGCCATACGCGAGAAGATCCGCGAGGTCATGCGCTGGTCGGGACCGCGTATGATCCGCTATCGCCCCATCACCGCCGTGAGACACGCAATGGTAACAGTGCAGGCCAAACGCGCGGCGGCACGAAGCAAGTAGTCGCCGGCGCCGGCACGCGCCGCGCAGTCTTTCCGGTCGATTTCGAGCTCCGGCGTGCGCGGCGTGTTGAGAGCTGCACCATTACAATGGAGCGGATTCACCAAATGCAAAGGAGTCGCCATGCCCGCCTGCCCGCTGGTCGATTGCCATACCCACACCTCGTTCTCGGACGGGCACGCCTCGTTTGAGGACAACGTCCGTGCCGCCGCTGCTGCCGGATGCCGTGTCATGGTCTCGACCGACCACCTCACCCTGCCTGCCAGTATGGATGCTAACTGCGAGGTGCAGGTCGTCGAGGGCGACTTGCCGGCACATCGTCTGGCCTTTGAGGACGCCCGCAAACTCGCCGCGCAGATTGCGCCAGAGCTCACCTTTATCTACGGTTTTGAATGCGATTGGTACGAGGGCTGCGAGCCCTTGGTAGAGCACTGGTCCCAGGGCGCCGTCGTACGTCTGGGCAGCGTGCACTGGATTGGCAACCCGGGCGATATTGCGGCAGGCGCCGCGGGCACGGCAGGGACAGAGGACGTCGCGCGCCCCGATACACCCGATTCCCTTTGCGGTTGGATCGACGACGATACCAACCTGCATGTTTGGGAAAACTTAGGCGTACGCGGCGTATGGGAACACTACGTCGACGACTGGTGCCGCGCTTGCGAAAGCTCGCTTAACTTTGACGCGATGGCCCATCCCGACCTGGTCATGCGCTTTTCGAAGGACGGCTTTGCACCCGACTTTGACCCCGCGCCGTTTTGGCAGCAGATGGCCGAGTGCGCCCACGATACGGGTCGCCGCGTTGAGGTCTCGACCGCTGCACCGCGCAAGGGGCTCGACGATTACTACCCCGCGACCGGGCTTTTGCGTCGCTTCGCCCACGCCGAGGTGCCGATTACTTTTGGCTCGGACGCGCACCGCGCCTGCGACATCTGCTGGAACATCCGCGAGGCTCAGGCCCACGCCTACGACTGCGGCTATCGAACCTTCGACATCCCCCACCTCACCGGAGAATGGGAATCCACGCCCCTCGCCTAGCCATCCCCTCATAAGTTGCGGTGAAATAGTTCCTGTTTATGGCCCTAAGACCGTCAAACAAGAACTATTCCACCGCAACTTCTATTTCATTGGCAACTCCCGAAAGACTGCCCCAAACGACTAGTCGTTTAAGAACGTCCCCAATGACTAGTGGCGGCGAGCGTTGAGTTCGCCGGCCAGCTCGTCGAGGGTGATACCGTAGCGTTCGAGCGTTACGAGCAGGTGGTAGACCAGGTCGCCGGCTTCGTAGCGGATGTGGTCGTGGTCTTTGTCCTTGCAGGCCATGATTACCTCGCTCGCCTCCTCGGCAAGCTTCTTGAGCAGTTCGTCCTCGACATCGGTCAGCAGACGGGCGGTATAGCTCTCCTCCGGCGACGCATCGCGACGACCGTGAATCACCTCGGCCAGTCCCGTCAGCGTCTCGCCGATATTTCCCGGCTGCACGTTAGCTGTTCTGACTCCCATGGTTATTTCCTCTCGTTACCGCAGCGTAAAGTAGGTACCGGTCTCATCGAACCGAGGCTTTGCGCCCTTTTTCTCAAAAAACTCAACGATGACGGCATGGGCCTCATCGAGCCTTTCCTTCTCAGCCTCGAGCCAAAGCGACTGCGCCCCGCAGGCATCGGTCAGGTGCACGCGGCACGGCACGCCCGCGCGGAGGAGCTCGGCGTTGCAGTCGGCAACTTCGAACGGCGTCACGACCTTCATCGCGTTCCCCCTTCCACGCGCTTAAAGAAGCAGGTACGGTTGCCGGTATGGCAGGCCGGGCCCGGAGAGTCGACCTTGACCAACAGCGTATCGCTATCGCAGTCGGCCCAGAGTTCCTTGACCTCCTGCATGTTGCCGCTCGTCGCGCCCTTGTTCCAGAGCTCCTGGCGGCTGCGGCTCCAAAACCACGTGGTATCGGTCTTAAGCGTGAGCCCCACCGACTCCTCGTTCATCCAAGCAACCATAAGCACCTCACCGGTGTCATACTGCTGAACCACACAAGGAATCAGCCCGCGGGCGTCGTACGTAAGTTTTGAAGGATCGGTTATCTCTTCCATTTCTCTCCCAAAATTCAAACTTCGCAGGTCGGCGAGGGTTGTCCAGGTGCCCGAGATTCCGAGCGACAAGCCCGACGACGCGTACTTAAGTACGCGAGGAGGGTTGGAGCCGGAAGGTCGGGCGCCTGGGCAAGCCGCAGCGCTAGAAGTCCAACCTGACAGGGATGCCTTGAGAGGCCATATACTCCTTCACCTGGCGAATGCTGAAGGTTCCAAAGTGAAAGACGCTCGCCGCCAGCACGGCGTCGGCTTCGCCCTCGATCACGCCCTCGGCAAAATGCTCGAGTGTGCCCACGCCGCCGCTCGCGATGACGGGAATCGGCACCGCGCGCGCCACGGCACGGGTGAGCGCCAGGTCGAAGCCAGCCTTGGTGCCGTCGCGATCCATGCTGGTGAGCAAGATCTCACCGGCGCCGCGACGAGCCGCTTCCTCGGCCCACGCAACCGCATCGATACCCGTGGCGTTGCGACCGCCCGCCGTGAAGACCTCCCACTTGTCGGCATCCGGCTGACCGGGCAGGCTCACGCGCTTGGCATCGATCGCCACGACCACGGCCTGGCTGCCAAACACCGCGGCAGCTTGGCTGATCAGCGACGGGTCGCGCACGGCGGCAGAGTTGAGCGATACCTTGTCGGCACCGGCCGCCACCATGGTTCGCATGCCCGCCAGGTCGCGGAAACCGCCGCCCACGGTATAGGGAATAGCGAGCTCCTCGGCCGCGTGCGCCGCCATCTCGATGGTCGTCGCGCGGTTGTCGCTCGTAGCGGTAATGTCCAGGAAGACGACCTCGTCTGCACCCTCGCGGTCGTAGGCACGGGCAAGCTCCACCGGATCGCCCGCATCGCGCAGGCTCACAAAGTTGACGCCCTTGACCACACGGCCGTCCTTGACGTCTAGACAGGGAATCACGCGCTTGGTAAGCATGGGCTACTCCTCCCCTCGGGCGGCGGCCAACGCCTGTACCAGCGTAAAGTTGCCCTCGTAGAGCGCACGGCCGGTGATGGCACCTTCAATCGCGCCCTCGCCCACCGCGGCGAGCGCGCGGATGTCGTCGAGCGTCGAGATGCCGCCCGAAGCCACGACAGGAAATCCCGCGACCTCGGCCACATGGCGATACGCCGCCACATCGATGCCCGTCTGCATGCCATCGCGCGCGATGTCGGTATACACCAGATGCTTAAAGCCCAGCTCGGAAAGCTGCGCCACGGCATCGTCGAGCGCCACGCCCGCGCCGTCGCGCCAGCCATTCACCTTGACCTGACCGTCGCGCGCGGCAATATCTGCCACCAACAGCTCGCCAAAGCCTTGGGCTGCCACCTCGGCAAAACCCGGCTCAGTCACCAGCACGGTGCCCAGTGCGATGCGGCGTGCACCGTAGCCGGCCAGCTCGTCGATGCGCGCGAGCGAGCGGACACCGCCGCCCACGTCCACGGACAGGCCGTCGACGCCGCAGATAGCCTTAATCGCCGCCGAGTTGGCAGCGCACGCGTCCTCGTCCTCGCCAAAGGCAGCGGACAGGTCGACGACATGCACCCAGTTCGCGCCCTGCTCGGCAAACGAGCGGGCGACGGCGACGGGGTCGTCGGAATATACCTTGCAGCGGCTGCGGTCGCCGCGCTCCAGGCGCACGACCTTGCCACCGATCAGATCGATTGCGGGAAACAGGATCATCGGCCGGCCTCCTCGACGATGTTGACAAAGTTCTTAAGGATGCGCTGACCCAGCGCAGAGGATTTCTCGGGATGGAACTGGCAGCCCCACACGTTGCCGTGGCGCACGATGCACGGGAAGCTCCGTGTATAGTGCGTGCGCGCCAGCACATCGGCGGCATCGGCATCGCCTGCCACCGCGTAGCTGTGGGTAAAGTACATGTTGGCGCCCTCGGCAAAACCGGCAAGCAACGGATCGGCCGCACCGGCGGGCGTCATGCGCACCTGGTCCCAGCCCACGTGCGGGACCTTCAGACGGCTCGACTCCAGGTGCGTGCACGAGCCACGCATGATGCCCAGGCCATCGACCCAGGGACCACCGGCCTGCTCGGAGGCATCGTCGTCCGCGTCCGCGTCCTCGTTCGCAGGCACGCCCTCGTTGCCGCGCTCAAAAAACAGCTGAAGGCCCAGGCAGATGCCGAGCAGCGGAGTTCCGGCGGCAACGGCATCGAGCACGGCCGCCTCCTCGCCACTCTGGCGCATAAAGGCGATCGCGTCATAGAACGCACCCACGCCCGGGATGACCAGGCCGTCGGCGCGGCGGATCTGCTCCGGGTCGTCCGACGTGCAGGCAGCGGCACCGGCGCGCGCAAGCCCGCGCACGACGCTCGACAAGTTGCCCTTGTGGTAGTCAACCACCACGATCTTCGGTTCGCCCACGCGACCCCTCCTCCTCATCTTGTCCGAAAACCACCACAAAGGGGACAGGCACCTTCGTGGTGGTTTCTGCCTTTGTAGCGGTTACAGTGAGCCTTTGGTGCTAGGGATGCCCTGCACGCGGGGATCGAGCTCGCAGGCGTGGCGCATCGTGCGGCCCACGGCCTTAAAGGCGGCCTCGATAATGTGATGCGAGTTGCCGCCCGCCAGCTCGCGCACATGCAGCGTGAGCTTGGCATCGCGCGCGAAGGCGTAGAAGAACTCGACCGCCAGCTCGGTATCGAAGCTGCCCACGCGCTCGGTCGGCACGGGCAGCTCGCAGTAGGCCTGCCCGCGGCCCGAAATATCAACAGCAGCCATCACAAGCGTCTC
Organism: Collinsella sp.; assembly: GCA_018368535.1. GTDB lineage: Bacteria > Actinomycetota > Coriobacteriia > Coriobacteriales > Coriobacteriaceae > Collinsella. The sequence goes on from JAGZDZ010000036.1 coordinate 16,655, forward strand.
GTCCATGGCGATCGCCGCGTCGGCAAAGCGCGTAATGCCCGCCTTGTCGCCCAGAGCCTGGCAAAACGCCTCGCCCAGCACAATACCCGTGTCCTCGACGGTGTGGTGCGCATCGACCTCCACGTCGCCCACCGCGTGCACCGTCAGATCGAACAAACCATGGCGGCCAAAGGCGTTGAGCATGTGGTCGAAAAACGGTACGCCGGTCGAGATATCGCACACACCAGATCCGTCCAGGTCGAGCTTTACGACAATGTCGGTCTCGCCCGTCTTGCGGGTTACCTCGGCATAGCGGTCCATCTACATCTCCTCCTTCACCAGCGCGGCAAACGCAGCCAGCGCCTCGTCGTTTTCCTGCGGGGTACCCACGGTAATGCGCAGACAGTCCGCGAGCCCCGGCGCGTAGCTAAAGTCGCGCACCAAAATTGAATACTCGTCGCGCAGACGCTCGCGCACGCGCGTGGCATGCGGCGTGCGCACGAGCGCAAAGTTCGCCGCGCTCGGCCACACCTCCACGGGCAGGCCCCCGGCAGCCATGGCGCGCAGGGCACACAGCTCGCGCTCGCGCTCGGATGCGACCTGTGCCACCACGGGCGCATACGCATCGCGGGCGCGCACGCAGACAAGTGCCGCGGCCTGGCTCAGCACATTGACCGAATAGATCTGGCGAATCGCCGCGAACACGTCGATGACCTCGGGCGCCGCGATCACGTAGCCCAGACGCGTACCGGCAGCGCCAAACGCCTTGGACAGCGTATGCAGAATCACCAGGTTGGGATGCTCGGCGATAAGCCCTTGCGCCGTGGTGGCCGTGCCAAACGAATCGTCGGCAAACTCCACGTAGGCCTCGTCGACCATCACCATGCCGGGGCACGCATCGCATAGGGCCGCGACAAAGTCGAGCGGCGCCACGTCGCCCGTGGGATTGTTGGGCGAGGTCACGATTGCTAGATCGCACTCGGGCGCCGACGCAAGTACGGCAGTCTGGTCGAGCTCAAAGGTCGCCGGATCGCGCCACACGTCGCGCACCTCGGTCTGGCACAGCGATGCAAAGAACGCATACTCGCTAAAGCACGGCGGGCAGTTGAGCAGGGTCCGCCCCGCGCCGCCAAACGCCAGCAGGTAGTTGTAGAGCAGCTCGTCGCCGCCGTTTCCCACGCAGATGTTCTCGCGCGTCACGCCATGCCAACCGGCCAGCTCGTCGCGCAGGTCGTTAGACATGGGATCGGGGTAGCGGTTGAGTGGCGTGGCGGACAGCGCTGCATCGACCGCCTCGCGCACGCCGGCCGGCACGGGATAGGTGTTCTCGTTGGCCGAAAGGTTGATGCGCGTGGACGTAAAGTTGGGATCATAGGGCTCAATACCAGCCAGATAGGACTGGACGAGCTCCTTCATGCAAGGCGCCAGCTCGGCCATATTAGGCCTCCCCGCCGGTCGCGACGGCGCCATCCGCGCCTGCAGATGCCAGGTCCACGCCCTCGGCAACTGTCGCCACGGCATCACCCGGCCAGGCGATCTTGGTCAGATCGGCCGCAGCCAGCGACTCGGCGCTCACGGAATCCTCGCCCTGCTCCAGCACGCGGCGACGCAGTGCGGCGGAAAGCGCGTGCGCCCACAGGCCCTCGGCCTCGGCCAGGCGCTGCGTGGCGGGTGCGTCGGAGAGCAGGCCCTCGGGCGTATAGCAGATAACGCTCGAGCGCTTAACGAACTCCTCCACCGAAAGCGGGTTGGAGAACATGGCCGTGCCGCCTGTCGGCAGCGTGTGGTTGGGACCGGCAACGTAATCGCCGAGCGGCTCGGAGCTCCAGGCGCCCACAAAGATGGCGCCGGCGTTGCGAATGCCGCCGAGCAGGCCCATCGCGTCTTTGCAGTGCAGCTCAAGGTGCTCGGGCGCCACGGTGTTCACGGCCTCGACGGCGGCAGCCATGTCGGCGGCCACCACGATGGTGCCTTCGTTGTCGAGCGAAGCACGCGTGATTTCGGCGCGTGGCGACTGCGCTACCAGAATGTCGATACCTGCCTCGACCTCGCGCGCAAACTGCTCGTCGCAGGTCACCAGATAGCAGGCTGCCAGCGGATCGTGCTCGGCCTGGGCCATCAGGTCTGCCGCAACCACCATGGGCTTGACCGTGGCATCGGCCAGCACGCAGACCTCGGACGGGCCGGCGACCATGTCGATGCCCACATCGCCCGAAACAATCTGCTTGGCCGCAGCGACAAAGGCGTTGCCCGGGCCGGTAATCTTGTCGACACGCGGAATGGTCTCGGTGCCGTACGCCAGCGCGGCCACGGCCTGGGCGCCGCCCACCATATAGATCTCGTCCACGCCGCCGAGCTTGGCCGCGGCAAGCGTGTAGGGGCTGATCAGGCCGTCCTTTTGCGGCGGGGTCACCATGACCACGCGCCTGACGCCGGCGACCTTGGCGGGAATGGCATTCATGAGCACGGTGGAGGGATACTGCGCGCGACCGCCCGGCACGTAGATGCCGGCCGCCGCGAGCGGGGTCACCTTAACGCCGAGCATCGTGCCATCCGGGCGCGTGGTAAACCAGCTCTGCTCGACCTCGCGCTGGTGGAACTCGCGAATCTGACGCGCAGCCTTCTCGAGCGCGGCGACAAAGGCAGGGTCGAGGCCTTCGAGCGCGGCATCGATCTGCTCCTGCGGCAGACGGAAGCTCTGCAGCTCAACACCGTCAAAACGCTGGCAGTAATCGCGCACCGCGGCATCGCCGTTGGCGCGCACGTTGGCCACGATATCGCGGGCGGCGTCGACGACGTTTTGCGGCAGCACACCCTTGCGGTTGAGCTGGTTGGTAACGAGGCACTCACCGGGAACAAGCTTGATGGTCTTCATATCGATATCCCCTATCGGTCGAGGTTGTGTTCGAAAAACGAGAGGCCGGGCGGCGGCGCCAATCGGCCCGCAGCCCGTACGTTGGGGCGCCCGTGCGCGCTCGCGCTATTGTGCCGAGCCCGCGACGGGCTCAAAATGCTTGTCCTTAACGGCCGCGGCCAGGCGATCTGCCAGATTGCGTACGCGCGGATCCAGGCGCGCGGCACCCGGATTGACAAAAAAGCGGGCCGTGCAGTCCATGATGCGGCCGGTGATGACCAGGTCGTTGTCACGCAGCGTGGCACCCGTGGCGGTAATGTCCACGATGCGATCGGTCATGCCGACGATGGGTCCCAGCTCGATGTTGCCGTGCAGCGAGACGATATCGGCATTCACGCCGCGCTCGGCATACCAGGCGCTCGCGATGCGCGGGTACTTGGTGGCCACGCGAAGCGAACCGCGACGGGCATAGTTGCGCTCGGCCTGACCGGCGCGCCACGCGGGCTCCGCCTCGATAAAGGTGCACAGGCCGTAGCCCAAATCGACCAGCTGCAGCAGGTTGAGGTCGGCCTCGATGAGCGAGTCCCAACCGCAGATGCCGCAATCGGCACCGCCGCAGCCCACAAAGGCGGGCGCATCGCTGGGGCGCACGATGACAAACTCGATATCGCCGACCGCGCCCTCACCAGCACGCGTGTCGCGACCGCGCACGATGAGGTGACGGCCGGGGTCACGCAGCTCGGAGACGTCCAAGCCTGCAGCCTCGAGCACGTCGAGTGTGTCGGCTTTGAGCGAGCCCTTGGGCACGGCGATGCGCAGCGGGCCCTCGGTGCCACGGCCCGCGGCGCGATCGCCATCGGAAGCAGCGTCCTCGGCCGAGGTGTGCGCGGCCTCCAGACGCTCAAGCGAAAAGGCGAAGCCCGCCGCCGGCACCTCAATGCCGTCGCCAAATGCACCGGTGAAGATGGAGTCGTAGCGTCCGCCCGAGCCGACCGGATCGGGCAGGCCGCCGGCATAGGCCTTAAAGACCAGGCCCGTGTAGTAATCGAACGAGTTCATGATGGAGAAGTCGAACGACAGCACCTGGGCGTCCTCGGGAGCCAGACCCTCGACCAGGGCACGCAGCTCGCGCGTCAGCGGCGCGACGATACCGGCGGCCTCCAGCAGCGCGTCCACGCGGTCGAGTACCTCGGCACCGCCGTGCAGACGCGGCAACTCGCTAATGGCGGCCTTGACGGCATCGGACTCGGCGCTTGCCGCCACGCGGGCATCAAGGCCCACAAAGTCGTTGGCGTGCACGCAGCGCAGGGCCTCGGCAGCCAGCTCACGATCCTCGCATACCGCGAGCAATTCCTTAAAAGGACGCACGCTGCCTGCGATGATGCGCGCATCGGGAAGTGCCAGCTCACGCACGGCCTCCGCCACCAGCGAGACAATCTCGACATCGCCCGCGGTATCGCCCGCACCGATAAGCTCAAAGCCCAGCTGCGTAAACTGGCGCGAGCCACCGGCATTGCGCTGGCACTCGCGAACCACCGGCGCCTCGTAACGCAGGCGCAAGGGCAGGTCGGCCGCGCGCATGCGGGTCGAAACCAGACGCACGATCGGCAGTGTGTTATCAGGACGAACCACCAGCAGACGACCATCGTCGTCAAAGAGCTTAAACGGCGTGTCTGCAATGCGCCCGCCTTCCTCGAGCGAACCCTTGTCCTCGAGCAGCGGCGTCTCGACCGGCAGGTAATGATGCTCCCTGAAGCAGCCCTTCACCGTCAGCGCAATCTCCTCGCGCGCCTGAGCCTCCTCGGGCAATATGTCCCGGAATCCCCACGGTGTGGCCGTCATCTGGTGAGCCTCCTCATGCTGCGTTTCATATAGAACAGAAGACCGGCATAGCTCCGCCGGTCTTCTGGGTACTTTAGCATACTAGAGTGCTTGCGGGGAAAATCCGTCGCAGCCGCTCACACCGTATTCATCTGCCTTGATTATCGACTTTATCCGAACACCTCCCACATTCATCCGCACATGTACGGATGAATGTGGGAACCCGATACCCTGAGGGCCGGACCGGCCGGCCC
>JAGZDZ010000037.1:0-20009 GCA_018368535.1 Collinsella sp.
GGACGCAGCGTGCTCATTTCAAGCCATCTGCTCGACGACCTGGCAGACCTTACCAACTCGTTCTACTTCATCGAGGCCGGCACGCTCGTGGAAAAGATCGAGTCGTCCTCGCAGACGCTCAAGCAGGAATACCTCGATACATACGAGGGAGGTGAATGACATGATAGGCAAGAGCTATGCAAAGATAGCGATTGTTGGCTTTGTCCTTTGTCTTGCAATGGTGCTATGTGCATCATTTGCGAGGTTTAGGTCCGAGCAGTCGTTCATCGATGGTGCTGAAAACGGTTTTGGCATAGACGGGATGTATGTCAACGATGGCGCGACCAGGCCGTCTATGGCGATTCTTGCAGGCGAAGACATGGAATGGCAAATCTGTAATGACGATGGCTCTTGCATGAGTGGTCGTTTGGCCGCAACGAGCGACCCGAATTCGTTCGATCTTCTCGACAATGATGGATCGGATTGCGGTTCAGTTCACCTGTCGTATGCATCACGAGACGGGATGGACGGCATTCTCTACGTCTCCCATGAGACTGGCGATTTCAAGATGCGCAGGACTAACCGAGTGCCGGCTTTTATCGAGGAGTGAGAATTCCCGGCGGTCTGCCGATCAGGCCGCCGGGGTATCGAATCCCGCATTCATCCGTACACACACGGATGAATGCGGGAAGTGTCCGGATGAAGTTGATAATCAAGGAAACAATGCCGTTCTGCCTGGGACGGCTTTAGTCTGGACTTTAACTACAACATCGCGATCGACACTTATCAGCTCGCGCGACGCGCATGGCCAAATCTCGGACGCTGGTGCATGTAGGACCTTCGAGATTTACTGTACATCCAAAACGACGACGCACGCCGCGTGCTCGCCGACTGCGAAGACGAGATGGCTGTCTACAATGCGATCAGAAACAGCGTGAAGTCCGGAGAGCTTTCTGTGAAACCGCCGCGTCGTCGCGCGAGCCGACCGGGCAACCCGGGCAATCTGGTCCCGGCTTTCCCGGTCGTATTCCTACGATATCGCCCCTAAATCACCAATGTGTCAGATAAAGAATGATGCAATGGCTGTGATCACGCCTACGGCGGACGCAACGACTGCGCCTTTTTTCCTCTCCTTTAGTCCGACGATTAGGGTTGCCGTAAAGTAAAGGGCGGAAATGCAGTCTATGGCAAGCAAAACGAGTTCCTTGGGCGGTTTCAGCAAAAGGTCGCTAGCAAAGAGTAATGCAAGCAGGGCAAAGCCGATTGTGGTCAAGTATCTCGATTGGTTTTGCGACAACATGGCAACTTCCTTTCAGAACATGCAAGTGAAAAGTCGGTACGATGTCATTGCGGTTGCAAAAAAGCCGCCTCCAGGACCGGTTGTCACGAGACCGGCGATAACTTCAGCGGTGCCAGCAAGGTAGGGATCGCGCAGGCAAGCCTCCTCCTTCGCGTTCAGCTTGACCTTGTGAGGGACGGGGCGGTTATTTGCAGATCCGTGAGAATCGCACCACGCCTTGGAATATGAATCCGTGCAGCGCCCGCGCTCAAAAAAGGGATATATCGTAATTTTCGTCGTAGTTGTCTCCGACGTAGATATCGCTGCTCTCGGCGGGAGATCCCTCGTCGGCATGGGCTGCCGCAACGGGCACAAATGGTGTCATGACAAGGGAGAGGCAAAGAGTTGCTGAGACGATGGAGGGTAGGCATTTCTTCATGGCCGGCTCCTTAATCTGGCCTTTGATAGTTACTCGATGTCGCCTCCTTCCGCTTTATACCCGTTGTATTTGGCGTATTTCTTTAATAAGGCAAGAGGTTCTTCCAGTCAAAGGTGAAACCCGTCACAAAGACAACCGATAACGTTGGCGGTAACTGGGGCGGTGCCCCCTCGGCGACGACCGACAAGGTTTTTCTGCTCTCGGCAACCGAAGTATACGGGGATATGCAATCCGACGGCATCCAGTACGAGTGCTACAAATCCAAGGGCGTGACGGGGTCGAACTATTCCGGTGCATCAGGCTATAGCCACTGGACTCGCTCTGTGAGACCGCGCAGCTCCACGTCCTTTCGCTATGTTCAAAGCGGCGGTATTTGCTACAGCTACAGCGCGACGGACTCGTTTTATGTTCTCCCCGCTTTCTGCTTCTGATCTCTTTTAGCGCAAAGCCCTCGCAATCCTGCGAGGGCTTTTCTTTTGGCAATTGCTCGACCGATTCGTGGCTTGAAACATAAATAATCGAGTTAAGGAGACATGGGGTCATACAGCGGCTCTTAGAGCGCCTGCCGTACTCCCCCGCCATTACTTCTGCGACGTCCTAGTATAGAGCCCATCCTAGTTGGCATTTCGATGCAACAGCCCACTTGTCCACCGATCAAGTGAACTACTGGAATAAATATAGCGACACGCTTGTTCGTTACAGCGGCTATATCTGTGTAAATCGCCGCGATAAATTCAGCCTATACTCGGCTGTATACCAGCTACGCGTATGTAGATTCATACCGCGTTAATAAATCGGCTCAAACGTGTGCAAAATGCGCAAGTAGCCGCAAAAAGCGATTATCGCGTAGGTAGATTTTTGGCACCCTGTTGCTTAACCAAAATTAAGCAATTGCTTAAAACAAAAAAGGTCAGGCACTAGGTGCCTGACCTACAAACTTCTGGTCGGGACGACTGGATTCGAACCAGCGACCCCTTGACCCCCAGTCAAGTGCGCTACCAAGCTGCGCCACGTCCCGAAGCTTTTGTTTGTTGCTCTGCTCTCGCTCGCAACAGGAAGTATATTAACCCGAAACTTTGGACTTGTGCAAGAACTTTTTTAATTATTTTTGAGCAAGTCCAAAATTGTATCTGCGAGCTGGGATTTTGTCAGCACGGGAAGTTCTTGAGTTCCTGTTGTGCTTACAATCCAGGCCTTATTGGTGTCGGTTCCAAAGCCTGAATCGGCGCGCGAGACATCGTTGGCGACGATCGCATCGCAGCCCTTGCGGGCCAATTTACGCTCAGCGTACTCCATGACGTTATCGGTCTCGGCTGCAAATCCGATAACACGGCGCTCGCCCTTCTGGCGCGAGAGCTCAGCCAAAATATCAACGGTCTCGACGAGCTCGATGCGATCGAGGCGTTCGTTGGCCTTTTTGAGTTTATGGTCCGCCGGGGCCGCAGGTGTGTAGTCGGCGACAGCGGCCGCGCAAATGGCCGTATCGGCCGTCTGGAAGGCGCTCAGCGCCGCCTGGAGCATCTCTGCGGCGGTCTGCACGCGCACACACTCCACGCCGCGGGGAACATCGAGCGATGTCGGTCCCAACACGAGCGTGACCTCGGCACCGCGGCGTGCGGCCTCCCCCGCCAGGGCGATGCCCATCTTGCCCGATGAACGGTTGCCAATGAATCGCACCGGGTCAATTGGCTCGTGCGTGGGGCCGGCGGTGATGATGATACTTTTGCCTGCTAGGTCCTGAGGTGCCGGGTTGAGTACCTCGCAGACGGCCTCGACGATGTCCTCGGGCTCGCTCATGCGTCCCGTGTCCACGTCGCCGCAGGCAAGGTAACCGCTGCCGGGTCCCACCACATGGACACCGCGCTCGCGCAGCGCGGCCATGTTGGCCTGCGTCGCCGGCGCCTTCCACATGCCGTTGTTCATAGCGGGTGCGATCACGATGGGTCGCGGCGTCGCAAGCAGCGTGGTGGAGATGAGGTCGTCGGCGATGCCGGTGGCCATCTTGGCGATGATATTGGCCGTCGCGGGCGCCACGACCACCAGGTCGGGTTCCTGCGCCAGCGAAATGTGGTGGATGGGGTCGGAGGGATCGTCGAATAGGCCCACGGCAACGGGCTCGTTGGTGAGCGCACGGAAGGTGAGCGGGCCCACAAACTCCGTGGCATGCTCGCTCATAACGACCTTGACGCGCGCACCGCGCTTTTGCAGCAGGCGCACGATATTGCACGACTTATAGGCGGCGATCCCGCCGGTAATGCCCAGCAGGATCGTTTTTCCCTCAAGTTGCATTGAATTGTTGGATGCCGCCGTCATCGCTAGGCTTCCTTGCTCGGGAGTACCAGGAGGCGGTGGCAGTATGGGCAGTGCGTAATCTCGCTACCGTCGTGGTTGAGGTCGCTCATGGACGATGCCTGCAGCGCGGTGTGGCAGACCGTGGGGATGTTGCCCTGGATGGTCTCGACGGCCAGGCCGCGGAACTGCTTGAGCAGACGCTCGTAGTCGGTGAGCACGTCGGCCGGCAGCGTAGCGGCAAGCGCGGTGCGCTCCTTGGTGGCGGAATCAATCTGAGCCTGCAGGTCGGCGGCCTTGGCGCGCGCGGCCTTGGTATCGGCCTTCACGCCCTCCTCAAACTTGGCGATGATTGCCTGCGCACGGGCCTCGCGGTCGAGCGCCTCCTTATGGGCGATGACGACATCCTTGCGGGTGTGCTCAATCTTGTCCAGACGCTTGGCCAGGGTGGCGAGTTCATTCTCCAGGTCCTGAACCTCGCGGTAGTCGGAGCCGTCGACGTGGCGCTTCTTGGCAGCTTCGATGGCGTTATTGGTCTGAATCTCGGTGGTGTTGAGATCGTCGAGCTCAATGTCCAGATCCTTGCGCTGGGCGTAGAGCTTGGTCATCTCGGACTTGAGCTTCACATAGGTCTTGCGCTTGGAAGCGAGCTCCTTGAGCTCCGGCATATTGGCAAGTTCGCTCTTGTTGCGGGCGAGCTCCAAATCGATCTGTTGCAGCTTGAGTAGCGTAGCGCCGGCGCTCATAAGTTCTCTCCTTTTGTCACAGTCCACCATTGGCAAGGGTTCAGTATTTTAATCGCATGACGGGGGTTGACCCCGGCGTCAACTGCAGAGTTCATCAATATATCAACGAACGGCTCCTCAGAGCGGTCGTGGCCGAGCAAGATCACCGGCAGCCCGCGCAAGGCAAGGTCTTGCGCCACGTGGTAGCCCGCCTCGCCGGTTACGATGACATCTGCGCCCGCGGCGATGGCGAGCTCTCCAAAGTCGCCCAGGGAGCCGCCTAAAATAGCGACGGTACGGCATGCGTGCTCGGCTTCGCCCCACGCACGCGGGTCGCTGCCGAAGGCCGTGGCAGCACGGGTGGCAAGATCGCGCAGCGTGCACGGGTCGTTGAGCGTTGCAAGCGCGCCCAGGCCGGTGGTCTCGGGGTCGTCCACGTGCTCCAGTGAGCTCACGGGTGCGGCACCCAGCAGCTCGCTCAGGCAGATGCGGGCTTCTTGCGAGCGGTCCAGGTTGGTGTGGAGCGAGATAATGCTCACCCCGCAGCGGGCAGCTTCGTAGAGGGCCGCGCTGCACTGGGGTCGTGTGGCATCCGCCGGGCAAAAGGCCTCGGGTGCCTTGATGTATATGGGATGATGCGTCAGCAGCACGTTGGCGCCGGCTTCTTGGGCGCGGCGAACATTAGCCTCGGTCGCATCGAGTGCGCAGGCAACGCCGGTGATCTCCGCGGCCGGATCGCCAACGGAGAGTCCTACGTGATCCCAGCCCTCGGCGTCCGCTTTGGGATAGCGTGCCAGCAGCGCGCGCTCAAGCTCGGCGACGATCATGCGGCACCCACGATCGAGAGCAGCGTCTGGGCGAACTCGTCCAGATCGCTCGGATTCACGCGGTCATCAAAGGAAATGCGCAGTGCGCCCAATGCCTGCTCGCGACCGATGCCCATCGCGCTCAAAACGTGGCTGGGGTCCATACTGCCGCTCGAGCATGCCGAGCCTGCCGATACCTCAAAGCCGGTGGCGTCGAGCTTGATGATGAGCTCCTCGGAGTCCATGCCGTCAATGTAGATCGAAACCATACCCGGCAGACGATCGGCCTGCGCGTAGTCGCCCATCGTGGCGTGAATGCGAGGATGGGCCGTAAGCGTGGCGTAGAGCTTATCGGATAAGGCCTGTAGCGTTGTGCGCTCCTGGGCCACATGGGGCGCCAGTGTGCGGGCGGCGGCGGCAAAAGCCAGCTGTGTACGCAGGTCCTGCGTGCCCGCGCGACGTCCGGCTTCCTGTCCGCCGCCAAAAATGCGGGGGCGCAGTGGCGTGCGGGTCTTAACGTAAAGCGCGCCGGATGCCACAGGACCGCCAATTTTATGGGCGGCGACGGACATGGCATCGACGCCCAGCTCGGCGGCATCGAGCGGAATGTGCAGATACCCCTGGATGGCATCGGTGTGGAACAGGGCGCCCACGGTATGCGCGGCCGCGGCAAGCTCGCGGATGGGCTGCACCACGCCGGTCTCGTTGTTGGCAACCATGATGCTCACGAGCGCCACGTCGTCGCCTAGCAGCTCGACAAGCGCGGCAAGTTCAATGTGGCCCGCGCGGCAGGGCTGGACCAGGTCAACGGTAAAGCCCGCGGCTCGCAGCAACGGTAGGTTGTCCAGGATCGAATCGTGCTCGATCGCCGATACGATCACGCGGTCGCGCTTGCGATCGCGCTGACGGGCGCCCTCGGCAAGTCCGAGGAGCGCCAGCTGGTTTGCCTCGGTACCGCCGTTGGTCAAGATGATCTCGGACGGACGGACGCGTGCGCCAAAGCTGCGGGCAATCTCGCGACGCGCCACTTCTAGGCGCGCAGCGGCCTTGCGGCCGAGCGAATGTAGCGAGTTGGGGTTGACGCCGGCAAGCTCGCTGTCGTCGTACTCGCGCTGCGCAAGGAGCGCCTCGGCGCGCATGGGCGTCGAGGCGGCATAGTCAAGGTTCACGGGTATGCGGTTTTGACCTGCGGTCATAAGGGTTTATGCCTCCTGTGCGGCCTCGTTGCCCAGCTTCTGCAGCAGCGCAACCTCGGCAGCGGGATCTTCGGATTTAAATACGGCGGAACCGGCCACCAGGACATTGGCGCCAGCCTTAACGACCTCGGCAATGTTTTTGGAAGAAATACCGCCGTCGACCTCGATGAGGGGCGAAACGCCGTGACGCTCGCACATGGCCTTGAGCTCGTGCAGTTTGGCGATAGTGCCCGGGATAAAGCTCTGGCCGCCAAAGCCCGGGTTCACGCTCATGAGCAGCACCATATCGACGACGTCGATGATGCTCTCGAGCACGCACACGGGGGTGGCGGGGTTGAGCACCACACCGGCCTTGACGCCGCGCTGCTGAAGATGCGTGAGCGTGCGGTGCAGGTGCGTGGAGGCCTCATAGTGCACGGTGATCATGTCGGCACCGGCGTCGGCGTACCAATCGACCGTCTCGTCGGGGTTCGATACCATCAGGTGCGCGTCGACCGGCACGTCGGTGGAGCGCTTGACGGCCTTGAGGATGTCAACGCCAAAGGTGAGGTTGCCGGTAAAATGACCGTCCATAACGTCAAAGTGCACGTAATCGGCGCCGGCGATCTTGTCGAGCTCGCCCTTGAGGTTGGCCATGTCGGCCGAAAGGACGGACGGAGCGATTTTGATGGAACCCATGGTAGTAGCCTTTCTGCGCTAGTCGTTGAGTCCGTAGAACTCTTGAGAGGGGACGCGGTCGGTAAGAATCTCGAGCGCCCTATCCAAAGTAACACCGTTGTAGAGCGTTTGCTCCACGGCAAAGGTGAGCGGAATGTCTACGCCCAGTGAACGGGCAAGCTCGCTGACGCTGCGGGCCGCGACGGCGCCCTCAACCACCATATGCGTGCGCGTCTGATACTCGTCGAGCGACACGCCGTGGGCAAACTCGTAGCCAAAGGTGCGGTTGCGCGAGTGCTCCGAGGTACAGGTGGCAATGAGGTCGCCCATGCCGGCAAGTCCCATGCAGGTCATAGCTTGACCGCCGCGGGCATGCACCAGACGGCTAATCTCGGCCAGGCCGCGCGTCATGATGAGGGCGAGCGTGTTGTCGCCGGCACCGGTGCCGGCGGAGATGCCGCACACGATGGCGATGACATTTTTCATGGCGCCGCAGACCTCGACACCGGTCATGTCTTGCGATAGATAGATGCGGAAGGCCGTGGACAGGAGCAGGTCCTTAAAGGTCTCCCCTATCTGCGGATGTTCGCTGGCGATGACGGCGGCAGAAAGCCCGCCGCGGCAGATCTCCTCGGCATGGTTGGGGCCCGAGAGCGCCGCCACGCGCGCCTCGTTGCCGATCTCGCTGGCGATGACCTCGCTCATGAGCAGGCCGGACTCGGGCTCAATGCCCTTGGTGAGGCAGAGCACCGGGGTGTCGGCGGCGATGAAGGGGGCTGCCTGATGACATACGCTGCGCAGGTGCGTGGAGGGCACGGCAAAGATGATGGCCTCGGCGCCGTCGAGCGCCTGCACCAGGTCCGTGGTGGCGACGACGTTGCCGGGCAGCTCGTAGCCCACCAGATACCGGGGGTTACGGTGCTCGCCGTTGATGCCGGCGGCCGTCTGCTCGCTGTGGGCCCACATGGTCACGCGCTCGGCACGCGCGGCAGCAAGGCCGGCGACGGCGGTTCCCCAGGAGCCAGAGCCAATCAGCGCAACATTCATGACTCTCTCCTACTTATCGTCGGGTTCGGTGACGCGCTTGGTAAACGAGAGCTTGGACTCCTTACCGGTCATGAGCTTTTGGACATTCGAGCGATGGGCCCACACCACGGTGATGCCGATCATCGCCATACAGAACTTGAGCCCCAGGCTGCTGTACGGAAAGACCGCGCAAGCAGCGATGGGAAGACCGATGGCAGCGGCGAGTGAGCCCACCGACACAAACTTGGTGATGGCGACGGCCACGATAAACATGCCCAGCAGCGACAGGCCAATAGGCCAGTACCAGGCGAGGATGACACCCAGACCAACGGCGATACCCTTGCCGCCGTGGAAGTTGAGGTAGGGCGAGAAGATGTGTCCCCACACGGCAGCCAGGCAAATGACGCCGAGCATCCAATCGCCGGCGGCACCCGGAGCCATGATGCTTACAGGGAAGCCATAGCCCACGCTCGCAATGAACGGACGCGCGATAAGGACGCAGATGGCGCCCTTAAGGCAGTCGAGCAGCAGCGTGAGCGCGGCCACCTTGGGGCCGGCCACACGCAGGGCGTTGGTGGTGCCGATGTTGCCGGAGCCCGCCTTGCGAATGTCGGTGTGGTTGAACATGCGGCCCAAGATCAGGCCAAACGGAATCGCTCCGATAAAGAACGATACCACGGCGCAGATGGCGGTCAGCAGAATCGGATTATGCATCCTTTTGCTCCTTCTTCCTAAAGAAGAGTCGAATGGGCGTGCCGGCAAAGTCGAAGGTCGAGCGCATGCGGTTCTCCACGTAGCGCTGGTAGGTGTCGTTGACCAGGTCGCTGTGGTTGACGAAGAACGTGAACGTCGGCGGGTTGACGCCCGTCTGGGTCACGTAGTGCATGCGCAGGCGGCGCTTGCCGTCCACCACGGTGTGGCCGAACTCACGCAGGTCGGTGAGGAACGTGTTGAGGCGCGAGGTGCTGATCTTTTGCGAGCGCGTCTTTTCGGCGGCGTCTACCATTGCCCAGATCTTCTCGACGCTGCGGCCGGTCAGGGCCGAGATGCGTAGGTACTGGGCCCAGGGAGCCATAACGCCCAGACGGCGGTCGATGGTCTCCATGCAGGCCTCGCGTTTGCGATCGTCGTCGAGCAGGTCCCACTTGTTGAGCAGCACCACGATGGCGCAGCCGCGCTCGATGGCCAAACCCATGACCTTCTGGTCCTGCTCGGTAACGCCCACGGAGGCGTCGACGACGAGCAGCGCCACGTCGGCACGGTCGATGGCGCGCAGGCCGCGGACCATGGAATAGTACTCGATGTTCTCGTACACGGTGCTCTTCTTACGGATACCCGCAGTGTCGACCATGCGGTAGTGCTTGCCGTTGCGCTCGACGACCGTGTCGATGGCGTCGCGCGTGGTGCCGGCAATGTTGGACACGATGGAGCGGTCGGCGCCCAGAATGCGGTTGAACAGCGATGACTTACCGGCGTTGGGGCGGCCGATGATGGCCACGTTCAGCGCATCGGGGAACTCGTCGGCGACCTCGTCCTCTTCCTCCGGAAGCAGGGCCACGATATCGTCGAGCAGGTCGCCCGTGCCATGACCATGCAGGGCCGAGAGCGGCGTGGGCTCACCGATGCCGAGCGAATAGAACTCCCAGATGCTGTCGTTCTCGCGATCGGGATTGTCGAGCTTGTTCACCAGCAGAAAGACCGGCTTGTCGCACCGCTTGAGCATGCGGGCGACCGACTCGTCCTCCTCGGTGACGCCGGTGCGGCCATCGACCACAAACAGGATGACGGCGGCTTCCTCGGCGGCGGCGAGGGCCTGGTCACGGATGGATGCGGCAAAGACGTCATCGCTCTTGAGCGGCTCGATGCCGCCCGTGTCGACGATGGTGAACTCGCGGCCGTTCCAATCGGCCGTGTGATACGAGCGGTCGCGCGTGACGCCGCGGGACTCGTGGACGATGGCGTCCGAGGTCTGGGCCAGGCGGTTAACGAGCGTGGACTTGCCCACGTTGGGGCGTCCGACGACGGCGACGATAGGTTTCATCTGCTCTCCTTTAATGGGTAGGGTCAGCGGGAATAGTTGAATTGGCGGGCGTTATGCCAAGGATGTGCTCCAGGGTATCGAGCAGCTCATGTGGCATGGTCGATACCACATGAACCTCGGCGCCGCGACCGGTAAGGTTTGCGAGTAATTCGTCACGATGATACTCGTCAAGGGTCATACCGTCGGCGTTGAACATGAGCTTAGGCACAAAGAGCATAACCCCCGACAGGTCCTGCGGCAGCTGCTCCAAGATGTCGCAGGCGACGATGAGGCCGGTCACGTCTACGTTGCCACCAAAGTAGTGGTTTTTGATGGCCGTGACGGTACCGGCAAGGCCGTGCGGCGATTCCACAAAACGCGCTACCGTATCGCGCGCGCTGGCGCCCGAAAGGCACAGCAGGCGCTGGTCACGGGCGGCGATTGCCTCGCGAACGCGGCGCAGGCGCTCGGCATCGGCGGCGAGCACGTTGTCGGTCTCGTCCAGATAGGAGCGAATCATACCGATGCCGTCGTAGTACTGCGGGTAGCCGTCGTAAAAGTCCGCCTCGGGCGGTTCGATGCCGGCATCCAGGTAGAACTCGTCGCTCATCTGGAAGGTGTGGCGGCCAAAGCGTTCGTAGGCACGGTCCTGGAAGGGCCTAATCATGGCGATGGTCTCGCGCGCGAGCTCGGGCTTGTCGCTGTAGGACCAGCTAAAACGGTTCTGATGCTTGGTAAAACCGAGCGGCACAATGCCCAGGCTCGTGATTTGCTCGTGCTCCTCGCAAAAACGCAGGGTCTTTTCCAGCTCCTCGCCGTCGTTCATGCCGGGGCACAACACGATCTGCGCGTGAATCTCGATGCCGGCGGCCATGATGGTCTCGAGCACGTCCATGCCGCGCTGGGCGTTGCGGCCCATCATCCGGCGGCGGACATCGGGGCTCACGGCGTGGACCGACACATTCATGGGGCTCATATTGCGGTCGATGACGTTTTGCACGTCCTCGTCGGTGAGGTTGGTCAGCGTGACGAAGTTGCCCTGCAAAAAGCTCAGGCGATAGTCGTCGTCGCGGATGTAGAGCGTGGAGCGCCCGCCCTTGGGCAGCATCGTCATAAAGCAGAACACACAGGCGTTTACGCAGGTACGCATGCCGTCGAAGATGGGGCCATCGAACTCAAGGCCCCAGTCCTCGCCGGGAAAGCGATCGAGCTCGACGGGGGTGACGGTGGCGTCGCGCGGATCGAATACCTCCAGCTCGACGGTGTCGTCGTCTGCCTCCCAGAGCCACACGATCATATCGGTCAGCTGCTCGCCGTTGACCGCAAGCACGCGCATGCCCGGCTCGATACCCACATCCCATGCGGGCGATTCGGGACGCACGTTTTTAACGAGCGCGCCCTCACCCGGCTCGGGGTCGCGGCTGCGCCCGTAATCGGCCACCTCGGCGGCGTATGCGGGTACGGTCTGGTCCATGATTAGCGGCAAAGCTCCTTGATGCGCTCGACGGCGCGCTCGATGTGTTCTTGCGGAGTGGAGGCTCCGGCGGTGATGCCGATGTGGCGAGCGTCGATAAACCACGCGGCCTGAAGCTCGGAAGCTTCCTCTATGTGATGTGTGCGCTCGCAGACATCGGCGCAGATTTGCGCCAAGCGGCGGGTGTTGCCCGAGTTCTTGCCGCCCACCACGACCATGCAGTCGCAGCGGTTGGCAAGTGTGGCTGCTGCCTGTTGACGCTCACTCGTGGCGGCGCAGATGGTGTTGATCACGCGCAGTTCCTGCACGCGTGGGGTGATGGAGGCCACTACCTCGGCCAGGTTCCGTGCGGTCTGTGTGGTCTGCACGACGAGGCCCACCTTGCCCTTGAGCGGTAGCGCTTCCGCATCGGCGGCGCAGCTCACGACCTGCGCGTCATCGCCGGCGTGGCCCAGGATGCCCTCAACCTCGGGATGGCCCGGCTCGCCCACGACGAGCACGCGATAGCCCTCGCGTACCAGGCGCTCGGCTGCCACATGGACCTTCTTCACGTAGGGGCAGGTGGCGTCGACCACGTCGAGGCCACGCTCGCGAGCAGCCTCAATCACCTGCGGCACCACGCCGTGCGCGCGAATGATCACGGTGCCCGATGCGGCGTCGTCCAGGGTCTCGGCCAGACCGACGCCCGCCTCGGCAAGCTCTCGCACCACGATGGGGTTATGGATGAGCGGGCCCAAGGTGTGGACCTGAGCCGTCTCCCCCGCCTGCGGGGCGGCCGCCAATGCCATATCAAGCGCGCGTTGCACGCCGTAGCAGGTGCCGGCGTGGGCAGCGATTTCGATGGTGGGGGCGTCTGCCTTTCCGGCCACAGCCTCGGCAGTGTTCATGACTTCCTCGCCCATGGCTAGAACCTACCCGGGTGCTCGGCGCACAGATCATCGCGCATGGCGTAGACGCGGCTCATGGCTTCGGACTCAAACCAAGCCAGGCGCTCCTTGCGCTTGAGCTCGGCCGGTGCATCGGATAGCGAAATGGCCTTGCCGGCACGGATCCAGCACTTTTTGGGACGCATGATCTTTTTGCCCGCAGGCGTGATATCGGACCAGCCGCAGATGGCGAGCGGGTTGACGGGCGCCTTACCCATCTGGGCGATAAGTGCAAAGCCGCCGTGGACCTCGGGCTTGATTTCGCGCGAGCGGATGCGCGTGCCCTCGGGGAAGATCAAGACGTCCTCGCCGCGCTGCAGCGCATGCTGAGCGGCGCGCAAGCACTTCATGTCGGCGGTGCCGCGCTCGACGGGAATACCGCCCACACGGCTAAAGGCCCAGCGCACGATCTTGCTCTTGGCAAACTCGGATTTAAAGATGGGACGAATGCGGCGGCCGCCAAAGAACAGTGCCGTTTCCACGGCCAGCAACTCGGCCATCGAGGTGTGGTTGCAGATGACCACGCTGCCGCGGCCTTCCTGTCGCTCAAACAGCAGGTCGGCGTCCTCGACCTTCCAGCGCCACATAAGCTTGGAGAAGACCCACAGGATGCCCATGACAACGGCGACGGTGCCGCGGATGAGCGCCGGGAACTCGGCGTAGGGGGCGTTGTAGTAATCCTCGGGAGTCTGCTTAAACAGGCGCATGGGCTACCTCCTTTGGTTGATGAGGTCCTCGATGATCGAGACGACCTCGTCGATGGTGTGGGCGGTGGAGTCGACGTGCACGGCGTCCTCGGCGGGAACGAGCGGTGCGACCTCGCGGCTGCTGTCGAGCTTATCGCGCTGCTTGAGTGCGTCGAGGGTTTCGTCGACCTCGGCCTCGAGCTGCTCGGTGGTGAGCGGCTGGACGTCGTTTTGGTGGCGCTGCAGCACGCGGCGACGGGCGCGTTCGCGTGGGTCGGCGGTCAGGAACACCTTGACCTGTGCGTTGGGGAACACGACGGTGCCGATGTCGCGACCCTCGGCGACGATATCGCGGTCCTCGGCGGCGCGGCGCTGGTGGATGAGCATGGCGGTGCGCACGCCCGGGTAGGCCGAGACCTTGGATACGTTGGCGTCGACCTGCGGGGTGCGGATGGCGGCTGAGGCGTCCTTGCCGTCGATGGTCAGGCGCGTGTCCTCGCCGGTGCCGTTGGTAAAGCGAATCTCGATCTGCTTGGCGAGGGCATCGATAGCCGCCTCGTTATCCAGGTCGATGCCACGGTCGAGCGCGGCGAAGGTGACGGCGCGATACATGGCACCCGTGTCGAGCTTGTTAAAGCCCAGCTGGCGGGCGATCTCCTTGGCGATAGTGGACTTGCCGGAACCGGCGGGGCCGTCGATGGCGACGATCATGCAATGCTTCCTTTCGGTGGTTGACGTGCTGGTATGGGACGCGGGCGCTGGGGCTTTGGCGGACTGGTTAGCCCGTGTAGCGCTCGCGGTAGGTGTTGCGCTTGGGCGCGGAACCGTGGCTGCCGTGGTGGCGCGTGCGGCTCGCGGTGTTGGTCGCCGGCGCGCCGCCGCGCTTGGAGCTGGCCTGCTTAGGCGGGATGCCGCCTGCCTTGAGGATCTGCACCTCGCGGTCGGTGAGCTCGCGCCATGAGCCTTTGGCAACGTCCTTGAGCTCCAGGCCGGCAAAGTTGCAGCGGTGCAGACGGATCACCGGGTGGTGGATCTTGCTCAACATGCGCTTGACCTGGTTCTTGCGACCCTCGCGGATGATGACTTCGACGGCGGTGGTACCGGGCTTGACGCCTTGCGGAGCTACCGCCTCGGCCTCGCGAGCGTTAATAACGCGGCAGATTGCCGGCTGACACAGGCCGTCGTCGAGCTCAATGCCGCGACGGAGCGGCTCCAAGTCTCGATCGGTCAGGTGGCCGTCCACGAGCGCCTGGTAGGTCTTGTAGACGTGCTTGCTGGGGTGTAGCAGATCCTGCGACAGGTCGCCGTCGGTGGTAAAGAGCAATAGGCCCGTGGTGTCGCGGTCTAGGCGACCAACCGGGAACAGCCCCGGAAAGCGGTCGCGCGGGACCAGGTCGGCCACGCAGGGGCGTTCCTGCGGATCGCTCATGGTGGTGAGGTAGCCGGTCGGCTTGTAAAGCATCAGGTACACGGCGCCCTGGTTGAGCTTGACCGGCATGCCGTCGACCTCGATATGGTCGCGGTCCACATCGACCTTGGTACCCAGCTCGGTTGCGACCTGGCCGTTGACGGTCACGCGGCCGGCGGTCATCAGGTCCTCCGAGCCGCGGCGGCTCGCCACGCCCGCGCGCGCCAAAAAGCGCTGCAGGCGCATGGTGTGCGGGTAGACGGGCTGGACGTCGCCCGCTGGCGTTGTGGCGCCCGCGGCGCTTGCAGTGCGCGTCTCCCCTGCTTCGTTAGTCCTCGTCATGCATGTCCTCCGAGGTGTCACCGGCGGCCAGCAGCTCCTCGCCATCGGTATCTTCAACATCGGTATCGATCAGTTCGCGCTCTTCGTCCAGGTCCTCGGCCTGCTCCTCGAGCGTAGACTGAATGCTGCGGCCGCTCAGGCGCTCGCGGATAAACTGGCGCGACTGCTCGTCGGGCGCAAATTGCTCTAGATCGGGCAGGTCGCGAGTGGAGCGCAGGCCGAACTTTTCCAAAAAGGCGTTGGTCGTGCCGTAGATGATGGCCTGACCGCGTTCGGGGTCGCGGCCGAGCTCGCGCACCAGTCCCTTGTCCACGAGCGACGCGATGACGCCGTCGGAGTTGACGCCGCGGATGCCCTTGACCACCTCGCGTGTGACGGGCTGGTGGTAGGCGATGACGGCCAGGGTCTCGAGCGCTGCCTGCGACAGCTTTTGCGTGTCCCAGCTCAGCACGTAGGCCTCGACCACATCGTGGTAGGCGGGGTGTGTAAACAGGCGCCAGCCACCGGCGACCTCGCGCAGTTGAAAGCCGCGGTTGGCTTCCTCATACTCAACCTTGAGCTCGGCCAAAAGAGATGCGCACTCGCCCGGGGCGATATCCAGCGCACCTGCCAGCGCGGGTGCACTCACGGGGTCGCTCGATACCAGCAACAGCGCCTCGAGGGCGCCTTTGAGGCTGTTTGCCTCCAGCGTGGAAAGGTTCGACATACTAGCGTCTCCTATTCGGTGAGCTCGGGGCCCTCGCCGGGCACGTATGCCTCGGCGCCCTCGACGCGGTTGATTTGAATGGTTCCAAAGATTTCGTCCTGGCTCAGCGTGAGTGAGCCGCGCTTGGCGAGCTCGAGCATGGCCAGGAAGGTGACGACGAGTTGCTCGGTGGTGGCGTCGCCGTCCAGCAGCTCGCGGAAGGTGCAGGTTTGGTGCGCCATGGTAAAGCGGTCGACCGAGGCCACCGTCAGGTCGAGCGGCACGCGATGCGGTGCCACGTGCTCGGCCTCCAGCAGGAAGGTCTGGCGCTTGCCGTCCAGGTCGGCGCAGATGACGGCGAGACCACGCAGGGTAATGCCGGCCAGGTAGTCGGGCATAAGGCCCAGGAACTCGGGATCGGGGCCGGCCACGCGCGGATGCATGCGGCTCTCGGCCTGCATGCGCGCGCCGAGGGCTGCCGCCGCGCCCTTAAACTGCTTGTAGGCGATCAAGCGCTGAATCAGGACCTCGCGCAGGGCGTCGCCGTCGAGCGCGCTGAGTTCCTCGAGGTCTTCGTCGTCCTCGTCATCGTCGTCTGTTTTGCGCGGGGCCTCCTGGGGTACCAGCGAGGCTGCCTTAATGTCCAAAAGAGTTGCCGCGACCAGCAAAAAGTCGCTCGCCACGTCCAGGTCCAGCGCCTCGATGCGCTCGGCCTCGGCAAGGTATTGCTCGGCCACCTCGCTGATCGAGATGGCGCCGATATCAACTTTTTGGCGGGTTACCAGCTGCAGCAGCAGGTCGAACGGTCCGCTGTAGACCTGCGTCGACACGCGATACGACATCTTCGACCTCCTTTGACGGCGCCTTCGCGGCGCGGTTTGGGTGCATGCTGCGACCGTTTTGCACGGTCGACCTGTAAGTTTACCTTAGATGCCGGCGATTGCGAAGTTGAGCAGCCACTCGGCCAGCGGATACACGGTAACGTCGAAATACCGTCCGATCACGTCGATGCCGGTCCACATGGGCAGCAGATACAGCACTAGGATGAGGATGGGCATGGCGTATTGCTGCAGGCGGTAGTAGTTGGTGAGCGCCTTGCCCTTGAGGAACGGGACGATAATCGACGAGCCGTCGAGCGGGGGGATCGGGATGAGGTTAAAGAACGCGAGCGACAGGTTGACCACGATAAACGTGGCACCGAAGTTCATGATCTGTGATGCAACGGCAAAGGACATGCTGGTGTATAGGTTGCCGTATGCCGCGTACATGAGGACCGCGGCAAGGCACGCGAGGGCGATGTTCGATGCGGGGCCGGCCGCACTCACCAGGACCTCGTCGCGTTTGGGGTGCTTGAGGTTGTTGAGGTAGACGGGCACGGGTTTGGCAAAGGCGAATACAGGACCGCCGGCGGCAAGCATAAGCAGCGGCAGGATGATGGTGCCAAACGGGTCGATATGGTTGAGCGGGTTGAGCGAGACGCGTCCGCGCGAACGGGCCGTCTTATCGCCGAGTGCCCAGGCTGCGGCGGCGTGCGCACTCTCGTGGATGACGATGCCCACAATGACGGCGACGGCACTCGCGAGCAGGTTCATGATATAGCTGCTGGACATGGCGCTCCCCTAGCGGACGCGGCGCGAGGCGCGCGTGAGCAAGTAGTCGGCGACAAACAGAATGACGGCCACGATTGCGTAATCCAGGCGGAACACGCCGCCAAAGGGAGAGGTGATGACGCCGTAGCCGGCGATGGCGCTTGGCAGCGCGCGCGAAAGCTCAACGACAAAGCCCACGATCTGCAGCTTGGCGGTGAGGCCGCTAAAACACAGCAGCACGGTCATCGCGCTCATAAAGATGCCGGAGATGCGGCACGCGATGGCGATGATGCTCATCGCCACGGCAGCGGCCTTACGAGAGTTCACGCGCGGTCTCCTCTTCGATCTGGGTGGAAAGCTTCAGCCATTCGTCCTCGAGCTTGGGCAGCTCCTGCTTAAGGCCGTTATATTCCCCCAGCGCGGCGTTGAACTTATCCTGATCGGCATAAAGCTCTTCGCTTGCCATCAATTCCATAAGCTCGTCATAGCGGGCACGCTTTTTGTCAAGCTCGGCCTCGATCTTCTTGAGCTGGTTGCGCACACCCTTGAGCTTTTTGTTGAGCGCGGCGCGGGCCTGGGCCTCGGCACGCTTTTGCTCCTTGGTCTTTTTACCCTCGGCAGGTTTAGGCGCCGCGGCGGGGGTGTCGGCCTGGGCAGCGCTGGCTTTGGTGGACTTGACCGTGGCCGGCGTGATCTCCCCTGCCACCTCGGCGGCGGCGCGGGCCGCGAGGTCCTCGCGCTTGTAGAGGTAGTAGTCGTAGTCGCCGTCGTAGACCGTGACCTTGCCATCGCGGATGTCGATCACGCGGTTGGCAACGGCTCGCACCAGGTGCTCGTCGTGGCTGATCAGCACGATGGTGCCGGGGAAGTTTTGCAGGGCGTTCTCGAGCATGTCCACCGAGTCGATGTCCAGGTGGTTGGTGGGCTCGTCCAGGCACAGGAGCGCCTCGGGGGCGACGAGCATCTTTGCCAGGGCCAGACGCGCCTTTTCGCCTCCGGAGAGGACGCGGACCTGCTTTTCGATCGCGTCGTTGTCGCTAAACAGGAAGGCGCCCAGCAGGCTGCGCTGCTGCGGCACGGTCCACTTTGGCGTGACGGTGTCGATCTCTTGCAGGACGGTGTTGGACTCGGTCATGCCCTCGAGCGCGTGCTGGGCGTAGTAGGCTACGCCCACGTTGGTGCCCAGATCGCGGGTGCCGGTGGTGGGCGGCTCCAAGCCGGCGAGGATCTTCATGAGCGTGGACTTGCCGGCGCCGTTGGGGCCGACGAGCGCCACGTGCTCGCCGCGGTAGAGCTTGAGGTCGATGTCGCTGTAGATGTGCTTGTCGCCGTATGACTTGGAGACGCCCTCCAGGCCCACTACCATATCGCCGGAGCGTGGCGGATCGGGGAACTTAAAGTCGATGTGCTTGTGACCCTCGGGCAGGATGACGAGCTCCTTTTTGATCTGCTCGATCTTGCGGATGCGCTCCTGCGCCTGGGCGGCCTTGGTGGGCTTGTAGCGGAACTTGTCAACGAAGACCTGCATGTGGGCGATGTCACGCTCCTGAGCAGCGCGCTTGGCGCGCATCTGCTCCAGGTTGTCCTCGCGTTGCTTAAGGTAGCTGCTGTAGTTGCCGGTGTAGGTGGTCACGCGTCGGTTCTCGAGCGCGGCCACGTGGTCGACGCAGGCGTCCATGAAGGCTCGGTCGTGGCTGACGATAAGGACGGCGCCGTCGTAGTTGGCGATAAAGCCGCGCAGCCACTGGACGCTCTCGAGGTCCAGGTGGTTGGTGGGCTCGTCCAGCAGCAGCAGGTCAGGATGGCGCAGGAAGAGCTTTGCCAGCGCGATACGCATCTGCCAGCCGCCCGAGAACTCGGAACACGGGCGCTCAAAGTCGGTGACCTTAAAACCCAGGCCAGACAGGATCTTGCGGGCGTTGCTCTCGAGCTCGTAGCCGCCCAGATGCTCAAAGCGGTCCTGGACCTGGCCGTACTCGTTGAGAAGGGCGTCGACGTCCTTGCCCTGCTCGGAGAGCTCGGTGATCTGGGCCTGCAGCTCGTTGGCGCGCTCGCCCATGCGGCGGATTTCCTTGGCGGCGGCCATGACCTCGGCAAGGATGGTGGTGTCCTTTTGCTCCAGGTTGGTTTCCTGCTCTAGATAGCCTACCTGGCAGTCCTTTGCGTACTGGACCTGGCCGGCGTCTGGGCTGTCGATGCCCATGATGATCTTGAGCATGGTGGTTTTGCCGGCGCCGTTGGGGCCCACGAGCGCGAAGCGCTCGCCGGGGTTGATCTGGAAGGATGCGCCGCTAAAGAGGACGCGCGCGCCGAAGCTTTTTTCGATCTTGTCGACCAGGAGGATCATGGTGCCGCCTTTGACCTTGTGTGCCTATATAAAAAAAGCCCCAACTTGCGTTGGAGCCTCATTCAATGCTCGGGTGGAGACGAGGGGGATCGAACCCCTGACCTCTTGACTGCCAGTCAAGCGCTCTCCCAGCTGA
>JAGZDZ010000038.1:0-19646 GCA_018368535.1 Collinsella sp.
CCGCCGCGGCTGAATTAGACACTCACCATTGTCGGCCTAATCCGCGGTCTTTCATGCAGCAGGGGCTCTCAATGTTTTTATGTCCTGCTCATATCGTCTCTGCCGGCAGTTTAGGAACGTCCCTAACTGCCGGCTCGGGAACGACAAAGCGCTAGTTCACTTCGACGGGTTTGGCGCCGGGATAGCGCTCCTCAAAGTCTAGGCGGTACTTATTGTCATTGGTGCCCGCCACGTTGTCGCGCGACAGCGGCGCCACGATCTCATTCTTGTGATCCGCAGGCTTGGTGTATTTCAGGCTGATCTCCCAGGCATCACAGATTGCGTCAATGCGGTGATCCAGGTCGTCATACAGGGCAACGATGTCTTTCCAGGAACTGTAGTTCTTAGAGCTCGTCGGGACGTCCAGGTCCTCGACAATGTCGTAATACTGCTCGATGGTGTCCTCTGTGCGCTCGGCGACGTCGGCGAGATTTTGACGGGTGGTTCGATCTTCTTCCAGATAGCTGCCGTTGAAGTTCTGCGCGCAGCCACGGACGTAGTTGTCGAGGTCTTCGAGCAAGTCGTAGTATTCGCTCAGTCGGCGGTAGAGGTTCTGCTCGGAGAGCGTTGCTTCGCCGCCATCCTCGTCGTCATCGTCATCATCGTCGTACAGGTTGTTGGGATCGCCGAGAGGCTTTAGGTCATCGTCGTCGACGTCATGGTGCAGCTTAGCTACCTCGGCAGTCGTCTGCGTGGCGGCGTTGTCGAAAGGCTTGATCACAAAGAAAACGACCAGGGCGATGATGATCGCCACCAGCACAACAATAACGGCGATAAGCGGCCCGGTGCCGCTCTTTTTGGGAGCGGGGGTCTGTGGCGAAGCGGGCGTGTATGCGGGAGCCGGCTGCTGTTGGGGCGAGCCGCTCGCGACGGGTATGCGCTTCGTGGTCTCGACGGCCGCAGGGCTTGCGGCGGGGTCGGGGCGATAGGCGAGGGGGTCGTCCGCCTTGGCTTGCGGCGTATCAAGGGAGCCGATCTGCTCAAAAGCGGGCTGGCTATCGCTCGCGGTTGTTTGCTCAACGGGTGCACCGCACGAGGTGCAGAACTTGGCATTATCTGCAAGAAGCTTGCCGCACGAGGCGCAATACCGAGACATTGCCACTCCTTTCGCCACATTTCAATGCAATACGACGATTATACCCAGCGTCCAAAATTCTCCATCATAAGTTGCGGTGAAATAGGGACTGTTTGGCGGTCTCAGAGCTTCAATCAGTCCCTATTTCACCGCAACTTCGGGGATGCCTCGATGGCTAGGTTGGATTTGGGACGCGCCGAGCACTGGGGTATCATGGCTTGGTTGATATATCTGCATTTACGCGCCTTGTAGGAAGGGGCTGCGCCCATGGCTTTTGAGCCCGCTCAACATAGCTTTATCACGCTCGAGGGCGTCGATGGCGCCGGCAAGTCCACGCAGGCGCGCCTGCTTGCCCGCGCGCTCGAACTCGCTGGCTACCAGGTTGTGAGCCTGCGCGAGCCGGGCGGTACCGCCATCAGCGAAAAGATCCGTGCTCTGCTGCTCGACCCCGCCAATACGACGATGGGAGACACCTGCGAGTTGTTGCTCTACGAGGCCGCGCGCGCCCAGCTGGTGCACGAGGTCATCGCGCCTGCCCTTACTGACGGCAAGGTGGTCCTGTGCGACCGCTTCTACGATTCCACAACTTGCTATCAGGCGTTTGCCGATGGCCTCGATCGCCAGATAGTACGCGATGCCAACAACCTGGCCGTCGCGGGGACGCACCCGGCGCTCACGCTCGTCTATCACATCACGCCCGAGCAGGCGGCGCTGCGCATGGCAGCCCGTGGCGCGGCAGATCGCATGGAGGCTAAGGGCATGGCCTTCCAAGAGCGTGTCTACCAGGGATTTTGCGCCATCGCCGCCGAGGAACCAAACCGCGTAAAGCTCATCGACGCGACCGCGTCCATCGAGGACGTCTTCGCGCGGACGGTCGAGCAGGTTCGCGTCTACGGCCTCGACATTTCCCAGGACGCCGTCACCGCCGCGCTTGCCCAGGAGGCCGAGTAGCATGGCCCCCGCTCAGGCAAGCCTACTGGCCAAGCTCGACACCCAAGAGCGCGTGCGCGACTTTTTGACCAATGCCGTCGCCAGCGGTCGCGCATCGCACGCCTACCTGTTTTTGGGCGCGCCCGGCGCGGGCAAGCTCGACGCCGCGTGGGCGCTCGCCCAAGCCTTCCTGTGCGAGCAGGATGGCTGCGGCTCATGCGATAGCTGCGTGCGCATCGCCCGCCATACACACCCCGACGTGCACTATTACACGCCCGAGAGCGCCACGGGCTACCTCATCGCCCAGACCCGCGAGCTGCTCGATGACGTGCCTCTGGCGCCCATCCGTGCCAAGGCCAAGGTCTACATCATCGACCGTGCCGAGCAACTGCGCGCCAACACCGCCAACGCACTGCTCAAAACACTCGAGGAGCCGCCCGAGGGCGTTATGTTCATCCTGCTGGGCACCTCGGCAGACGTGATGTTGCCCACCATCGTGAGCCGCTGCCAGTGCGTGCCGTTTCGGCTGGTATCGCCCACCGTCGCCGCGCAGGCCGTGAGCCGCGCCACCGGTCAGGACCCTGCGCGTTGCCGCATGGCCGTCGCCGTAGCGGGAAGCCCCACGCGTGGCATCGAGTTCCTCAAGAGCGCCGAGCGCCAGGACGCCCGCCGTCAGATGGTTCGCGCCATCGATTCGCTTATCGTCGCCGACGAGGCCGACGTGCTCAGCCGCGCCAAGTCACTCATCGTCGCCGTTAAGGCGCCGCTCGCCGAGGTCAAGTCCACGCAGGAAAAGGTGCTCGAACAAAACGCCGACTACCTGTCGCGTGGAGCATTGAAGCAGCTTGAGGACCGCAACAAGCGCGAACTCAACGCGCGCGAGCGTTCGGGTATCATGGAAGCGCTGGCGAGCGCGCGGACGCTCATGCGTGATGTGCTGCTGACGCTTCAGGACGAGGCAGCCGACGTGGTGAACGAAGACGTGCGCGACACGATCGGTCGGCTTGCCGCCGCGACGAATGTTGCGGGTGCCACCCGGGCGCTCGAGGCAGTCGTGACCGCCGAGCGCAACATCGCCAGAAACGTTACTCCCCAGCTGGCCATCGAGGTCATGCTGTTCGATATCAGGAAGGCACTGAAATGCCGTTAGTCGTACCCGTTAAGTTTACCTACGCCTCGCGCGACCTGTGGTTCGATCCGCAGGATCTGGATATCCTCGAGGCCGATTATGCCATTTGCTCCACCGAGCGCGGAACCGAGATCGGCCTGGTCACGGCCGATCCCTTTGAGGTGCCGCAAGACGAGATCGGTCAGCCGCTCAAGCCCGTGCTGCGTGTGGCGAGCGACATCGACCTGCAGCTTGCCGACGACCTGGCCATTCAGGGCGACGAGGCCATGGTCGACTTCCGCCGCCTGGTCAAGGAGCTCGACCTCGAGATGAAGCCGGTCGGCGTCGAGTACCTGTTTGGCGGCGAGAAGGCCGTGTTCTACTTTGCGGCCGAGGAGCGCGTCGATTTTCGCCAGCTCGTCAAGGATCTGTCCTCGACGCTGCACATTCGCGTCGATATGCGCCAGATCGGCGTGCGCGACGAGACCCGCCTGGTGGGTGGCTACGCCCAGTGCGGACAGGAGCTCTGCTGCACGCGCTTTGGCGGACAGTTTGAGCCGGTTTCGATCCGCATGGCAAAAGAGCAGGACCTGCCGCTCAACTCCTCCAAGATCAGTGGCGTTTGCGGCCGTCTGATGTGCTGCCTGCGCTACGAGTTCGAGGCATACAAGGACTTTAAGAGCCGCGCGCCCAAAAAGAAAACGCTCATCGATACGCCGCTTGGCAAGGCTCGTATCCAGGAATACGACACCCCACGCGAGCAGCTGGTGCTGCGCCTGGAGAACGGCAAGGTCTTTAAGGTCAACCTGGCCGACATGACCTGCTCCGAGGGCTGCAAAAAGAAGGCCGCCGAGCAGGGCTGCAACTGCCGTCCCGACTGCGTGACGCGCGACGTGCTCGAGCGCATCGAGTCGCCCGAGATGCGCCTGGCGCTCATGGAGCTCGACCGCGAGAACGGCGTCGACGTGGGCGATGGCCTGTCGAGTGCCGACCGTCTGGCCGGCACGTCGATGCCCAAGCGCCGTCGTCGCGATGCGGACGCCGACGCTCGCGCTGCTCAGAACCAGGGCGAGGGTCGTGGCCGCGGAAAGGGCCGCGGCAAGGCCGAGGCTCCCGAGGCCGAGGAGGCCTCCGGTGGCCGTCGCCGCCGCAAGCGTGCGGGCTCGGGCGATGCCGGCGAGACCGCAGCTGCAGGCAAGAATGCCTCCCGCGAGCGCGAGGCTCAGCAGCCCCAGCAGCAGAATCGCGGCGGTGGCATGAACCCCACGCGCCGTCGTCGCCGTCATCTGTCGAGCGAGGAGCGCGAGGATGCCTTCCGCGCCGCAGCCGCTCGCGAGGCCGGCACTGCTCCCAAGGGCGGCTCGGGTTCCGACGCACCTGCCGACAAGGGCGGCAAGCCGCGTGGCGATGAGGAGCGCGCGCCGCGTCCGCGTCGTCGCCATTCTTCGGGCACGCAGCAGAAGCCCTC
Source organism: Collinsella sp. (assembly GCA_018368535.1). Lineage (GTDB taxonomy): Bacteria > Actinomycetota > Coriobacteriia > Coriobacteriales > Coriobacteriaceae > Collinsella. Next base: position 4,621 of record JAGZDZ010000038.1, read on the forward strand.
GGTGCCTTCCGTGGCCGATCAGGTTTCGGATGGCGAGGTCAAGGTCACGCGCCGTCGCCCCGGCGACGGTGGAGGTACGGCAGCCAAGGCCGCGCGCGGCGCCTCTCGCGACGAGCGTGACGTGCGCGAGGATCGTGGCGGCGAGGGCTCGGCCGACCAGGGCCAGAAGCGCCGTCGCCGTCGTCGCTCCCGCAAGCCGCGTCAGGACGGTGGCGAGGGCTCGGCCCCGAGCTCGTCCGCGCCGCAACCGCCTGCCGGCGAATAACGCCCGCGAGCGGATTTAACCTGCCTAACCCCAAACGCGTCGGGGTATCATGGCGCTGAATCAACAACCCTCCCTCTGCCTTTGCATAGGGAGGGTTGTGTCGTGAAGAGACATTTGAATGCGTTGGGTTGCCTGCAAAGCGTTGGCACCCTGCCGTTTGCGGATGAATTGCTACCGTTTGCCGAGCGTGCGGCGCACGAGGCGCTCGAGGCGTTGTCGCCCATGCGATGCGCCGGCTGCGAGCGCTCCGGCGCGCTAATTTGCCAAGACTGCCTCGCGGCGCTTACGCTCATCGATCCGCGTCATAGCTGCACTCGATGCGGCGCTCCGTTTGGAGACCTGCTGTGCACTGAGTGCTCGGTCGAGGGTGCGTCCTCGGCAATGGCCGAGGCACTCGATCGCTGCCTGGCATGTGCCGCCTACACGCATCCGCTGCCGCGCATCATTAAAGCGTACAAAGACGCGGGCGAGCGACGCCTGGCGCCGTATCTGGCAGAGCTGCTCTACGACACCGCCCTGCATGCCCAGGTCGTAGCGCCCGATCGCTACGGAGGTGTGCTGTCCGGTGCGGATGCGGTGGTGTTTGTGCCTGCGACGGCGGCAGCGTTTCGGCGGCGTGGCTTTGATCATATGGAGGCCATTGCGCGTCCATTTTGTGAGCTGTCGGGTGTACCGCTGCTCGATGCCCTCGTTAAGTACGGCCATGGCGACCAGCGCGAACTCGGTCGCGAGGAGCGCCGAGAGCGCGCCCGGGGCATGTACGAGACGGTCGAGGACGTGCGGGGCCGCCGCCTGCTGCTTATCGATGACGTCATTACCACAGGCGCGACGATGGCGGCGGCTTCGGCAGAACTCAAGCGCGCCGGTGCCGCGGCTGTCGATGGCCTTGCTATCGCACGCGTTTGGTAGGGGTGGTTCATGTGGCGGTAAAAATCAACCAGCGCGTCGAGCCGACGAAAGAACAGCTCGCGGCTTCCGTGATCCTGACGGGCGCCTCGGCGTTGCGCATGATGCGCGCCGAGCGCCGGCAGATGGGCTACATCAGCTGGAAAGACCTCGATCCCGAGGAGGAGCGCCGCGTGCTGTGTACGTCATCGCCTTCGGCCGGGGATATCTACCTTTCAGATTTGGTGCGAATTGGAGCCGCGAGTGGCGAGGTGCAAGAAGACTTGTGCCTGCTGGTGGGGACTGCGGCGCAGCGCCGCCGCATACCTGGCGTGAGTTGGTCCGTCTGTTCCGCGGGGTTGCCGGCCGGATCGATTCTGGAAGTGGAGCCGGGGGTATACAGCTTGTCTCCCAAGGCCCTTTGCGCTGCCGTTGCACGCGAAGTCGGTTGCATCCAGGCATTTGCCCTGGCCCAGGAGCTGTGCTCCAAGATTTCACTGAGCGATCGCGGTAAGTTTCTGCCTCCCTACAGCTCGCCTGTTGTGAACAAACTTGCAAAGGACAAGGACCAACCGCCAGATGTGGGCTACTTTGAGGTCGAGCCGGTGCTGACGCCCGATCGTCTGGCAGATTATCTCGCGGTATGCAAGGGGACCGCGGCCAAACAGCTGCAGCGTCTGTGTCCCTATCTTTCGGAAAACCTGCGCTCACCCATGGAGTGCATCATGCTCGCCCTGTTTTCGCTTCCGTTTTCCTATGGCGGGTTTGCCTGCGGACCTTTTAAGACCGACTACAAGATCGAGTTCGATGACCGTGCGCAGGCAATCTCGGGGATGCCGCATGCAGTTTGCGATGCGTATCAGGAAGCAGCCCGGTTTGACCTGGAATACAACGGTGAGCTGGGCCATTCCTCTCGGAGGGGACGTATCCATGATGAAAAGCGCAACACGGGCTTGATTACTATGGGAATCGAGGTCGCGACGGTCAACAACGAAATGCTCTGTGACATGGAAGCGATGGAAGCGCTCGCATGGCGCATGCACCAGCGTATGCGAAAGCGGTACCGGAATCGTGTCGATGCCCGCAGGAAGAAGCAAGAAGCGTTGCTTAACACGCTGCGGGCGTGTTTTGGGCTTAAGCCGGTCTAATTCGCGTCGAAAATAGAGGGTTAATCATATGCCCTGGCCAAAATATGGCAAATATGAGTACTGTCACTAAATCAGTAACAGCAAAATCAAGGAATTCAGGACTCGGAGGCGGCGTAAAGTAAGAAGATAATAAACAAATGTAGAATAACTAAGCATCAGGTTGGCGACTCTGAGCGCAAAATCTGTCCGAAAGGCCAAAATTGCCTGTTGCTAAATTGGTGACAGTACTCATATTTGCCATATTTTGGCCGGGGCACCCTAAGAAGGGTGCCCCGGAGCTCCCCGTAGGGGAGCTCCGGGCTTCATAGGGGCACGAATAGCCCGCTCCGACCTGCGAAATCTGTACTCGCGATGCGAATGACGCCCCTAACCTTAAACTTTAGCTTGAACTTAGCTATAATGCGCTTCGTTCCTACCAGGCTGTGGTTGCGGACGGACGAAATGCCCGTTCTAGTCCAAGACAGACGCGGTCAAAGGGATCCACGTAAGCGACCGCGTGCGCGCGGCGCGATCATGGCGCGTCCTAGATGTAAGCCGCACCGTCCGTTCTACTTTCTTTGGGGCAATACCGCCTCGCGGGCGAGCGGGTCAGTCGTGAAGGTGGCTGCGGCCTCCCGAGCAAACACCCCGGTGCGCAAGTGTGGGGTCAAATACCAGGTCAGCTGGTGGGAACAACCTGATATTCCGCGCAACGCACGGATTGTATACGACACAGAAGGCAGGGTAGTGGACATGGTGAGGGGCAGCTTGATGCATGCGGTTCGGTTAGGTGCTGGGACCGCAGCGGTCATTGCCGTTTTGGGCCTGAGCGGATGCGCGTTCAACCCGCTGTCTACGTTCACGACTCCCACGATCGACCAGATCGAGTACGAGACGGTCACGCCGGCGGTGTCGGACGATGCCCTGGTCACTCCCGGAACCCTGACGGTCGCCCTCGATACTTCCGATGCGCCGCAGGCCATGCAGGACGCCGACGGCGAGCTCACGGGGTATGCGGTTGACGCCGCCCGTGCCCTCGCAAGCCGCATGGGCCTTAAGGTCGCCTTTGTCGATGCGTCTTCGGCAGGTTCCGCGCTCGGCGACAAAAAGGCCGATATCTTTATCGGCGAGATCAACTCCACGGACGGGGACGTTAGCTCGCTCGGCACCTGCCTGTACGATGCCGCTTCCGTGTTCGGTAAAACCAGCGATGGTGGGTCGCTAAGCGTTTCCACCGATACCCTTAACACGTCCACCCTGGGCGTTCAGACGTCCTCGGCCTCGCAGGAGGCGCTTGCTAAGCAGAGCATCACCGCCAACCAAAAGACCTACTCCAACATCAACGAGTGCTTTGAGGCGCTCGAGTCCGGCGAGGTCGACTATGTGATCTGCGACTCCACGGCCGGCGGCTACCTTGCACGCCTGATGAGCGAGATTTCCTATGTCGGTGCGCTCGAGGCGCCCGCGACGCTTGGTGTTGCAGGCCTTTCGTCCAATGACGAACTGTGTCGTGCCGTGAGCGATGCCCTCGACGGTATTACGGCCGACGGCACGCTCGAGGCGGTCCACTGCGTCTGGTACGGCACGATGCCCTACGACCTCACCACTAAGACGGTTTCGGGCGCTAACGTGCAGCCGGGCGACTCTGAGTCCAGTGAGACCACGTCTTCCGGCAGCGAGTCCTCCGATTCCAACAATGAGACCGCATCCTCCGAGGACAAATCGTCCAGCCAGGAAGGCACCATCACCGACGACGACATTAACAAGCTTAATAGCTAGTTATTGCTAGGGGTGGTGTCTTCTATACGTTGGAAAGGACACCTCTTCACGGTTTCAACACGCACTGCCGGGCTTCCCCAATAGGGGAGCCCGGCTTTTTCATCTCTATAAAACCAGCAGGTCAAAGCCAATTTTCGGGACCAAATACAAAGCCGCCGGCCCCCTCCTATAGCGCACTTTGCCACAGAAAAGTGCGAGACTTCGGTATGCGGTATCAAGCAATCGTTATTCGGGTCTTTAGGAATCCGCGTGATTAAATGCACGGCAATGGGTACATAGCCAGTACAGTAAGTCCCCGAGGCAGATTGGAGCCACGTATGGATATCAAGGTTTCTGGACGCAAGACGACGGTAACCGATGCTCTGCGTGCGCATGTGGATGAGAAGATCGGCGAGGCGCTCAAGGTTTTCGATATCGAGCCCATGACGGTCGACGTTGTACTTCGCTATGAGAAGAACCCCTCGAACCCCAACCCGGCAATCGTCGAGGTTACGGTTCGCGCCCGCGGTTCGGTGATTCGCGTTGCCGAGCACGGTGCAGATATGTACGCCGCCATCGACCTCTCCGCCGATAAGGTCACCCGCCAGCTGCGCAAGTTCAAGACCAAGGTCGTGGACAACCGCCAGGGTGGTGCCAGCGCAGCGGATGTTGCACCGGTCGAGCGTGTCGAGGATCTGGCCGACCTGCTGCTGCCCGAGGAGGACGACGACCTGCTCGTCCGCGAGAAGGTCGTCGATGTCACCCCGATGACTGAGGAGCAGGCGCTGGTGCAGACCGATCTGCTGGGCCACGACTTCTACGTGTTCGAGAACGCGACGACTGGCCTCATCAATGTGGTGTATCACCGTAAGAATGGTGGATATGGCATCATCAAGCCCCGTATCGAAACACTTGACGAGTAAAATACGTTAACTTGCATGAGTTAACGGTTGGCGGCCATCCCATGCGGGTGGCCGCCTTTTTACGTAAGGAGTCGCTTTGATGGACAAGGCTGCATCTACCGGCCATTCTGACCGTTGCCGCATCGTCGTCGATACCTGCTGCGACTTTAGCCCCGAGGTCGCCGCGAACCTCGATGTCGATATCCTGGGTTTCCCCTTCATTATCGATGGCGAGGAGCGCACGGACGATATCTGGTCGAGCATCAGCCCTAAGGAGTTCTACGACCGCATGCGCGCCGGCGCTCGCGTGTCTACCTCCGCCGTGTCGCTCGGTCGCTATATCGAGTTCTTTACCGAGTGCGCCAAAGAGGGCACGCCCACGGTCTACCTGTGCTTTACCTCGGCGCTGTCGTCGAGCTACAACTCCGCGTGCCAGGCGGCAGATGCCGTGCGCGCCGAGTATCCCAACTTTGAGCTCTATGTGGTCGACAACGCTCTACCCTGTGCGACCGGCGCACTTTTGGCGCTCGAGGCCGTGCGCCAGCGTTCGGCGGGGCTGACCGCCAAGCAACTGGTCGATTGGGCAAACGAGGCGAAGACCTACGTCCACGGCTACTTTACGCTCGAGAGCTTTGACGCGCTGGCTGCCGGCGGCCGCATTCCGCCCGCGGCGGCGCAGCTCACGGCAAAGCTCGATGTCAAGCCCGAGCTCTCCTACGACCTTGCCGGCTCGCTGTCGCTGATCGGCGTCAACCGCGGCCGCAAGAAGGCGCTCAAGTCCATCCTCAAGTCGTTCCGCGAGAACTACGTGCCCGACCGCACCATGCCCATCGCCATCATGACGGCCGATGCCGAAAAGGACGGTGACTGGCTCGAAGCCGCCATCCGCAAGGAGGAAGGCTGCGCCGACGTCACGATCATTCGCGGCTCCGTGGGTCCCACCATTGGCTCGCACGTGGGCCCCGGCATGGTGGCTTGCGCGTTTTGGGGCAAGAATCGCGCCGAGAAAGCCTCGCTTTCCGATCGCATCGCGCGCCGTGTGCGCGGTGAGTAGACAGGCGTTACAACCGCGGGCGCCCCGCAGCTCAAGCGTTGGCACCGAGTATTTAACCTGGTAACAACACCCAACCCAAAAGGAAAGGTTTCATGGCAAACAAGCTCTCCGTCGCATTCATCGGCACCGGAATCATGGGTGCCCCCATCGCCGGCCACATTCTGGACGCTGGCTATCCCGTCACGGTCAACAACCGCACCAAGTCCAAGGCTGCGGCGCTCGTTGAGCGCGGTGCCGTCTGGGCCGATACGCCGGCAGATGCCGCAGCGAACGCCGACGTCGTCTTTACCATGGTGGGCTATCCCTCCGAGGTCGAGGAGCTCTACCTGGCGGGCGACGGCCTGCTCGCGTGCACTAAGCCCGGCGCGGTCCTGATCGACCTCACCACGAGCTCGCCCGAGCTGGCACGCGACGTTGCCGAGGCCGCCCAGGTCACGGGCCGCATGGCGTTTGACTGCCCCGTCACCGGCGGCGAGTCGGGCGCTATCGCCGGCACGCTCACGGCTATCGTGGGCGCCACCGAGAACGACATCGCTCCGGTCCGCGACATCCTTTCCACCTTTGCGGCAAACATCTGCTGCTTCGATGGCGCCGGCAAGGGTCAGGCTGCCAAGCTCGCCAACCAGGTGTCGCTGGGCGCCTGCATGGTCGGCATGGCCGATGCGCTGGCATTTGCCGAGCTGAGCGGCCTTGACCTGGAGAAGACCCGCCAGATGATCCTGGGCGGTACCGGCAAGTCCGGCGCCATGGAGAGCCTGGCTCCCAAGGCGCTCGACGGCGATTACAAGCCCGGCTTTATGGTCGAGCACTTCATCAAGGACCTGCGCTTGGCGCTCGCCTATGCCGACGACCGCGAGCTTGCGCTGCCCGGCGCCGACGTGGCATTTACGCTTTACGACATGCTCGACGCCATCGGTGGCGCCAAGCTGGGCACCCAGGCCATCACGGTCCTCTATAAGGAGGAGGCCGATGCCATCGCCGCTGGTCTGGACTGGTCACAGTATCGTCCCGAGGAGCACGGTGCTCACGAGGACGGCTGCGGTTGCGGCGAGCATGGCGACGACCACGAGTGCGGTTGTGGCCACCACCATGGCGAGGACCACGAGTGCTGCTGCGGCCACGGCCATGATGACGGCCACGAGTGCTGCTGCGGCCACCATCACGAGGAGTAACGCCCATGAGCTGGACGTTCGTGGTGCTTGCGCTGGTGCTCTTTCTCTTTGCGATCTACATTGGCTTTTTGTGCGGCCAGTGGGCCTGCGAAAAGCGTGTCATCACCAAACGCGACTACTGGATTGCCAACTTTGCGGGAGCGGCGGCAGTCGTCCTGCTGACCTGGGTGTTCTCGCTGTTCCCGCTGGTGCAGTTTGCGCCGATTGGCTGGCTCGGCGGCTTTATCGCCGGCCTTAAGATGAGCTTTGGCGAGTCCGTCGGCCCGTGGCGCAAGCACGACGAGGTCTTTAACGTCAACAAGGCTCACCGCGCCGCCGCCGACGCGGGCGATGCCGAGGACCGCCGTCGCGCACGCCGCAATGGCGCTGCCGACCGACAGCTCATCTCGGTCACCGATGACAGCAAGGGTGCTGGCAAGCACGCTAAGAAATAGTAAAAAGAGGTAACTATGGCAGAAAACAAAGACGAACAGCTCACCGACGAGGAGCTGGCACAGCTTCAGCTGGCAGAGGAGAACGAGAACGCCGTCGACCGCCTGGTTCAGGAGCTCGGCTGCCCCACGCGCCGCATCCGCCAGTTTGCCGCCCGCGTGCTGCACCTGCTTGCCGAGCGCGATCCGCAGCGCGTCGTGCCCTGCGTGCCCGCGCTGATCGAGGCGCTCGACCGCCCCGAGGCGCAGACCCGCTGGGAGGCCCTCGATGCCCTGACGGCGCTCGCTACCACCTGCCCCGAGCAGCTGGGCGATGCCTTTGAGGGCGCCGAGACTGCGCTGTTCGACGAGATCTCCTCCACGCTGCGCTATGCCGCCTTCCGCCTGCTGTGCGTGTGGGGTGCCACGAGCGTCGAGCGTTCGCGCGAGGCTTGGCCCATTCTGGACGAGGCCATCCAGTGCTACCACGGCGACCTCGAGTATCGCGACATGCTCGGTTGCCTGTACGAGTTTGGCCAGGGCGAGATCGACGCCGAGGTCGCCGAGAAGCTTGCGCTGCGCCTTAAGTTCGATGCCGAGAACGGCAAGGGCAGCTATCTCAAGGCCCGTTCGAGCGAGATTTGCGAAATGCTTGTTAAACGTTTTGGCCTGGATCTCTCCAAAAAGAAGAAGCGTGCTAGCGTTAAAAAATCTGACGACGCCGAAAACGAGGAGTAACAGATTATGGCGCACGATGTAGTCCTGATTCCCGGTGACGGTATCGGTCCCGAGATTACGCAGGCCATGCGCCGCGTGGTCGAGGCCACCGGTGTCCAGATCAACTGGAACGTCCAGGAGGCCGGCGCCGGCGTCATGGACGAGTTTGGCACGCCGCTGCCCCAGCACGTGCTCGATGCGGTCGCCGAGACCAAGGTTGCCATCAAGGGTCCCATCACCACACCGGTCGGCACGGGTTTCCGCAGCGTTAACGTGGCCCTGCGCAAGCACTTCGACCTGTACGCCTGCGTGCGCCCCTGCCTGTCGCAGCCGGGCGACGGCTCGCGCTTCCGCGATGTCGACCTGGTTATCGTGCGCGAGAACACCGAGGACCTCTACGCCGGCATCGAGTTCGATGAGGGCGCTGCCGAGGTCGAGGAGCTCTCGCAGCTCGTCGAGCGCTCGGGCCAGAAGACCTTCGCCGCTGATTCCGCCATTTCAATTAAGCCGATTTCCATCGCCAAGAGCCGCCGCATTGTGGAGTATGCCTTTGAGTATGCCCGCCGCTGCGGCCGCAAAAAGGTGACGGCCGTGCACAAGGCCAACATCATGAAGGCGACCGACGGCCTGTTCCTGCGCGTGGCGCGCGAGGTGGCCGCCAACTATCCCGATATCGAGTTCAACGACAAGATCGTCGACGCCACCTGCATGGGCCTGGTCCAGAACCCCAACGACTTCGATGTCCTGGTGCTGCCCAACCTGTACGGCGACATCGTGAGCGACCTGTGCGCCGGCCTGGTGGGCGGTCTGGGCATGGCCCCCGGCTCCAACATCGGTGCCGACTGCGCAATCTTTGAGGCTACGCATGGCTCCGCGCCCGATATCGCCGGCCAGGATATCGCCAACCCTACGGCCGAGATCCTCTCTGCTGCGATGATGCTCGATCACCTGGGCGAGAACGATGCTGCCAATCGCATTCGTGCCGCCGTATCTGCCACGCTCGACGAGGGCGAGCAAGTTACCGGTGACGTGCGTCGTGCCCAGACCGGTTCCGTCGAGGGCGCGGTGGGCACGCAGGCCTTTGCCGATGCCGTTATCGCGCACCTGGCCTAAGGCATGCACACTGCAAACGCCTAAATAGTACTTAAGTGTTTGCGTATAACCTAAGAATCAATACGCCCGGCGCTCTGCCGGGCGTATTCTATTGGGGACTATGTTTCCTAACAAGGAGTAACTGATATGGGTCTGATTCAAAAGAAGGACGAGAAGGACGAGATCGACGGCATCCAGATCATCGAGCGCGGCGAAGGCCCCGACGGTGATGAGGACGAGAAGATCGACCTGGTCACCGGTACGTCTGCCGAGCACATTGCTGCCGGTACGACGGCCGAGGAGGAGGACGCTCGCCTGGAGGCAAAGATCGCCGCGGATGCAGCTGACGAGAACCTCATGCCCGAGGAACAGGACGAGGACGACGACTCCGACGTGGACGACCACGCTTGCAAGCACAAGAAGACGATGATTGCCGCCTTTGTGGTCGCCGTCGTGATCGCTGCCGTGGTCGGCTTCTTTATCGGCAACGGTGGTTTTGGCGGCAAGGGCGTCGGCTCGGCGACCCTCACCGAGGACCAGCTCGATTCGACCGTGGCAAGCTACAGCTACAACGGCAAGAAGAGCGACATCACCGCGCGTGAGGCCATCGAGAGCCAGTACAGTCTCGACACCGTCAAGGACGACGACGGCAACTACACCGCTCCTTCTGCTGACGTCATCCTGTCCTACGTGCGCAACCAGATTCTGCTCGATGCTGCCGAGGACGAGGGCATTACCGTTTCTTCCAAGGAAATGAAGCAGTACGCCGAGGATTCCATCGGCACCTCCGACTACAAGACCATGGCCACGCAGTACGGCGTGTCCAAGGACCAGGCCAAGCAGATCGTCCGTCAGTCCGCGACGCTGCAGAAGCTCTACAAGAAGAAGGTGGGCGATAGCTCCGCAAGCATGCCGACCGCTCCGACTGAGCCTGCTGACGGCAACGAGGAGACCGCGAGCAAGGACTACGCCGACTACATCATCAACCTTGCCGGCGATGAGTGGGATAGCTCAAAGGGCACCTGGAAGGACGCCGATAGCACCTATGCCAAGGCCTTCGCTGACGATGCCTTTACGGCCGATAGCGCTACCTATAAGCAGGCCATGACCGCCTATTACACCGCCTACCAGCAGTACTCTTCGCAGGCTTCGAGCGCCAGCTCCAAGTGGACCGAGTATGCTAACGGCCTCTACGCCAAGGCCAACATCAGCATCTACGGCCTGTTTGCGTAAGGTTTGCCTGAGCCGCCGAGCGCGTAGCCGAAATATCTGATGAAGCCCCCTAGAACTGACATCGTTCTAGGGGGCTTTTGCGTTGCAGGGAAGGGCGGGGAAGAGGGTGGTAGGGGAGAGGTTATATACAAATTCTTAGAGACTTTATTCATATAAAGTGAAAACGATTTCGGCTAAACTGGTAGTAACAATGTGGTACCACTGTTCATCTGGTAGTAACCAATTTTGAGACGAAATCGAATGGAAATTGCTAAGAATTAGTTTGGTAATGAAAGAAACACACCATGTCTACCTGCGTAAATTACCGTTTACGAGCCAAAAATAACCGTTTGGCAACGATATAGTAATTTGAACGAAATGTGGTGGACGTTTGAATTGAGTGTGTGCTACCGTACATACCAGCAACCCCAAATAGGGACTGGGTTGTCTAAGTTTGCGCATCAATGCCGGCAAGCGGAGAAGCCGGTATGCACAAGGCGCGGACATGGAACTCGTTGGTGAACAACGAAAGAAAGGTTGGAGGAGATACCATATGATGAAGTAGCTCCAGAAGCTCGGCAAAGCGCTGATGCTTCCCGTCGCGGCGCTTTCCGTCGCAGGTATTCTTATGGGCGTGGGCTACCTGCTCGCTCCCGCAGTCATGGGTGCTGCCGGTGACACTACCGGTTTTGCCTATACCGCCGGTTTCCTGCTCATCAAGGCAGGCGGCGCTCTTATCGATAACATGGCCCGGCTGTTCGCAGTCGGCGCTGCTGTCGGCCTTGCCGACGATCACGATGGCACCGCTGGCCTCGCTGGCCTCGTCGCCTTCCTGATGATCCAGCAGCTCCTGAACCCCGCTGTTGTTGGCACCATTCGTGGTATGGACGCCGATGCTCAGACCGCTTGGCTTGCCACGACCGAGGGCATCGCGTTCTCCAAGATCGCTGGTAACTCCTTCATCGGCATCCTGTCCGCCGTCATCGGTGGCACTTGCTACAACAAGTTCAAGGACACTCGTCTTCCCGACTGGCTGGCCTTCTTCTCCGGCAAGCGTTGCGTCGCCATCATGACCGCCGTCATCTGCATCGTCGTCTCCGTCGTCCTGCTCTTTGCTTGGCCGCTCATCTTCGGTGCTCTTGTTGCTCTTGGTGAGGGTATCGCCGCCATGGGTGGTATCGGCGCTGGCATCTATGCCTTCCTCAACCGCCTGCTCATCCCGACCGGTCTGCACCACGCTCTGAACAACGTGTTCTGGTTCGACACCATCGGCCTGGGCGACCTGACCCACTTCTGGGCTGGCGAGACCTCTGCTGACGTCAAGTGGAGCCTCGGTATGTACATGTCCGGCTTCTTCCCCTGCATGATGTTCGGTATCCCGGGCGCTGCCCTGGCTATGGTTCAGACCGCTAAGAACAAGAAGGCTGCTATCGGTCTGGTTGTCTCCGCTGCTATCTGCGCCTTCGTCTGCGGCGTCACCGAGCCCTTCGAGTTCGGCTTCATGTTCCTGTGCTTCCCGCTCTACGTCGTGTACGCTGCCCTGTACGGCATCTTCACCATCGTCACCTACTATGTTGGTTTCCGTGCTGGCTTCTGCTTCTCCGCTGGTGCTACCGACCTCCTGTTCTCCTCTAGCCTCCCGGCTGCCGCCAACACCTGGATGATCATCCCGCTGGGCATCGCTGCCTTCGTGGTCTTCTACCTCGTGTTCCGCTTCGCCATCACCAAGTTCAACCTCATGACCCCTGGTCGCGAGGATGAGGATGTCGAGGAGACCTCCGCTTCCGCCGCTGCTGGCGACGACAAGTTCGCCGCTCTGGCCGCCGCTGTTCTTGCTGCCGTCGGTGGCAAGGAGAACGTCAAGACCGTTGACTGCTGCGCTACTCGCCTGCGCTTCGAGCTTGGCGATTCCGCTCTGGTCGACGAGGCTGCCTGCAAGAAGGCCGGCGCTCTGGGTGTCATGAAGATGGACAAGGGTGCTACCCAGGTCATCATCGGCACGCAGGTCCAGGCTGTTGCCGAGGAGCTCAAGAAGCTTCTCTAAGCCTTAAAGACGTATCTGTCTTGCAAAGGGTCGTCCCGCTCCGCGGGGGCGGCCCTTTTTGCTACCTCGATACCTGATGTAGCGTTGTAATTGGTATTACAGTGCGCAGGCTATCAACCGGCAAACAATATTGAAATATGCTGGTTGACCTGCTGTTATTCCAATAAAACTGCTATAGTACGTGGTGTCTGGTTACAACCAATTTCGAGTCATTTATCCGGCAGGTATCATTATGGCAATGGGAGCGCGCAAACAACCTCTGTACGATCAGCTCGTCGATTTGCTGACCGATAAAATCGATCACGAGCTTCGACCCGGCGACTATTTGCCGTCTGAGCGTGACTTGTCGGAGCGCTACGGGCTCTCGCGTACGACGGTTCGCCTTGCCCTACAGGAGCTTGAGCGCCTAGGCTTGGTGGTTCGTCAGCGCGGCCGTGGAACCATGGTGTGCGACCGCTCTCTGCAAACGGCAAACCTCACGCAGACATACAGCTTTACCGAGCAGATGAAGGCGATCGGCCGTGTGCCCAAGACAACGATTCTCGAGTTTACCGAGGTCGAGGCTGACAAGAATATTGCCGTAGAGATGAACGCGCGCCTGGGCGAGCGTCTGTACAAGATCAAGCGCCTGCGTATAGCCGATGGTGTGCCGCTGATGATTGAGTGTACATATCTGCCAAGTCGCAAGTTCTTTGCGCTTAAGCGCCCCATGATCGAGAACAAATCGCTGTACGACATGATCGAGCAGGACTTTCACGAGAAAGTTCGCGTGGCAGAGGAAGAATTCTATGCGAGTATCGCCCGCCATTCCGACGCTCGTTTGCTCGAGATTGCTGAAGGCGCACCGGTCCTGGATTTGATTCGCACCACATATGACATGAACAACGAGGTTATCGAGTATACGCGTTCGGTTGCGCGCGCCGACCAGTTTAAGTACAAGGTCTACCACAACCGCGCAGTCTAGAGTTATTGGGTATAAACGGCTTGGCGTGTTTTACGGCGGGTGCAAAATGTGCCAAGCGGTAGAAGGCAACGAACAATCGCTCGAATTAACAATGCAGTGGTTTTTGATCCGCCCTAAAATGCACTGCGGGTACGGGAGCATAGATGAGCACGTATGCTATCAAGGCCGACAAGTTCTTTTTGCCGGCGGGGCCGCAGCTGGGCGGCTACCTCATGGTCGAAGACGGCGTCTTTGGCGTTTGGCAGGCCGATGAGCCCGCTTGTGAGATCAAAGATTATTCGGGTACATGGATTGCGCCGGGCATGGTGGACACCCATATCCATGGCTTCTATAACCATGCCACGACCGATAACGATGCCGAGGGCATCAACATCAGCTCGACCGAGCTCGCACGTCGTGGTACCACCAGCTGGCTTCCCACGACCTTTACCGACGGCGTGGAGCAGATTAAGGACGCCTGCGCCGCCATTGCACAGGCGGAAGAAGAGCGTGGACCCGAGTTCTGCGGTGCTCGTATTCAGGGCATCTACCTGGAGGGCCCGTTCTTTACCATGAAGCACGTGGGCGCCCAGAACCCCGCTTATCTGATTGACCCGTCCGAGGAAATTTTTGACGAGTGGCAGGAGGCCGCCGGCGGTCGTATCGTCAAGAGCGCCATGGCGGCCGAGCGCGATGGCGCTGCCGCTTACGCCGCGGCTTTGAGCGCAAAGGGCGTCGTGACCTGCATTGGCCACTCCGATGCCACCTATGATGAGTGCGCCGCCGCCATCAATGCTGGCGCCAGCTGCTTTACGCATACCTACAACGGCCAGCGCGGTCTGCATCACCGTGAGCCCGGTGTCGTCGGGGCCGCTATGACCACGCCCAACACCTATGCCGAGATCATCTGCGACGGCAAACATGTGAACCCCGCTGCTATCAAGGCCCTGCTGCAGGCCAAGGGCTGGCAGCACACGGTGCTGATCACCGACTGCCTGGGTTGCGGCGGCATGCCCGAGGGAAAGTACACCAGCGGCGGCATGGACGTCGTTATGAAGGACAACCTTTGCTGGCTCGCCGATGGCTCTGCTATCGCCGGCTCGGTGCTCACGCTCGCGCAGGGCGTCAAGAACATCGTCGACTGGGGTCTTGCGAGCGCCGATATCGCCATTCGCATGGCGACCGAGGTACCCGCGCGTTCTGCTCACGTCGAGGATAAATGTGGCAGCATTATGCCTGGCCGCGATGCCGACTTTGTTGTGTTCAATCCCGACCTTACCCTGGTCGAGACGTATGTGGGTGGCAACAGCGTCGGTAACGCGTTTGCCGAGTAGCCGCCAAAGAAGCGATCCGAGAGGGGATTTAGATGATTTACGGTGCATTGGGCGATATCGAGGAGTACCGTGGAATGCTCAAGGGCCTCGACGTGCTGATCGATTGGCTCG
>JAGZDZ010000039.1:0-18361 GCA_018368535.1 Collinsella sp.
CATCACCATCACCGAGAAGTTCAAGGACGACTGGGGCGACATCGGCTTTGTCGTCAACATCACCAACAAGAGCGACAAGGACCTGACCTTCTACGCTCCTTCCGGCAAGACCAACGTCAACGGCACCATGAAGGAACCCTGGTTCTCGGCTCACCTGATGCCCGGCACCAACGCCACCGAGGAATTCACGTTCTCGAACGGCGAGCTTGACAGCCTTGACGACCTGGTTAACACGACCATCGGCATTGACGCCTATCTGACCGATTCCTACGAGGACGTCGCCTCTTACACCGCAACCATCGCGTAACGGCACGTAACGTCAGCCGCGGATTGGCGGACACATCCGCGCACATGCCAGGCGGGGCCGCAG
Organism: Collinsella sp.; assembly: GCA_018368535.1. GTDB lineage: Bacteria > Actinomycetota > Coriobacteriia > Coriobacteriales > Coriobacteriaceae > Collinsella. The sequence goes on from JAGZDZ010000039.1 coordinate 371, forward strand.
GAGATGATCCTGCGACCCCGCCGCTTCATGCCAACAGCACTGTCCATACAAGCAGACCGCCCGCCGTTTTTAGATGCGAAACGGCGGGTGGTCTATCTTTACGGCGCCAGAACACGGATGAGCGCGTCGATTACGGGCGTTCCATGTTGGGAACGATGCTGCCCTCGGTCACCGCATGCACGGCCAGGCGCATGATGTTGTCGTAGCCGGTCTTGCTCAGGATCTCCGAGATGCGGCGCTTGATGGTGCCCTCGCTCATAAACAGCTCGGCCGCGATCTCGCGGCGGCTTTTGCCCTCGCAGGCAAGGCGCAAAATCGACAGCTCGGCATCGTCGAGTGCCGCCGTACCAGAAAAAATACTCTCGGGCGGCTTGGGAAACGTGCAATAGCCCGCCAGCGTGGAGCGCATCACGGCGAACAGCTCGTCGATACCGACGTTCTTGTAAACAAAGCTATCGACGCCCGCCTCGCGGGCCTGATCGACAAAGGTGATCTCGGGCATGCCGGTCATGATAATGATGCGGCACTCGGGCAGCTGCTCCTTGATGCGCGCCGCCGCCACGATGCCGTTGGAATCATGCTCGGTGCATACGTCCATCAGTATCATGTCCGGACGCTCCTTGAGCGCGACACCCAAGGCCTCGGAGGCATCGGCGATGGCGGAAACAACGGTCATATCGGGCTGGTCGCCAACGGAGCGCGCCAGGCTCTCGCGCAGGATGGCCTGGTCTTCGACTATAAGGACGCGGATCATGAACTTCTCCTTTGGACCGTGGCGTTGGAGCTCAGCGGGATGGACGCCGCAAGCGTAAAGGGCTGGGCAGTATGGACCTCTAGGCTGCCACCCAGATCTTGCGCGACATGCCTCATACCTGGGATACCCGTTCCCTCGCGATACGATACGGGGGCCGGGGACCCGTCGTTAGAAATCGTCATGTGCGCGATGCCGTCAGCATCCGCCCCCTCCTGCCACAGGCGCACATGGACCCGATGCGCTTGCGCATGCTTGGTGGCATTGGTCGAGGCCTCGCGAATAATCTGCAAAAATGCGGCGGCGACACGCGCGTCCTCAGGCAGCGCACCCTCAACATCGATCTGCACACTCACCAGGCCAAAAGCATGGACGATATCACCCAGCTGCTCTGCAGGCTCGCTGGCACCGCCACTGCGCAAATCGGCGGCAATTGAGCGCAGCAACGGGTCAATCTGCTCGAGCGACTCGTCGTCCAGGCGCCCCTCCTCCAAATAGCGATGGAGAATGGACAGGCGCTGCCCGATCACATCGTGAACGCGGGCGCGCATACGTAGGTAGGCCGCATTGTCGGCAACCTTTTTAACTTCTTCGATCTGGGCCTGGAGCTCTTGGCCCGCAAGCTCAAGCAGGTGGTTGGCTTGCGCCAGGCGGTCGTAGGCGTGTGCGTATTCCGTCACGTCCAGGCCGACGACGCGCTCGAACGGACGGCCCGAGACCGTAACGGAGTCACGCACGAACAGACGAATCTCGGAAGGAGAGATCTCGACCACGGCGCGATCCCTACCAAAGCGATCAAGGTCGATATGGGCGCGATTAGTGCTGCTTTCGGGCATTTGCATGCTAAGTTTGCGCAAGTCGTTCCATGTGTCGCTCATGTCACCTAGATCGGTGGGCATATGAAGTTCCACCAGGTTTTTGCGCATGCAGCGGTTCATGAGCAGCGGACGGCCCCTCGGGTCCAGATACAGGATGCCCACGGGAATCACGTTGATGGTCTCGATCGTCGAGAACGCGGTGATATCCTCCTGGCGGTTACGGACGTCCATCAAGAGCGCCGCGATGGAACGGAACAGGAAGAACGCTCCCTCTGCGATAAGGACAACGGTCCACGCCGAGCCCATGGCAAAAACCACCGGCGGTGTAACGGTGACAACAAGCAGCAGCTCGACCAGCATGACGGGGCGACGATAGTGCACCATAAGCACCACGCCATAGGCAAAGATTGCGGCATTGAGCCACAGCACTCCGCCCATTGCCCTGGCGCAAACGTCAAGCGGCGCCACCAGATACGAGCCAGACGACGCGAACAGGATAAGCGCCGAAACCACCAGGTGAAGCACGAGGCTCGCCTCGTAGGCGCAAATCACCTTACGGTTATAGGACGAGCGGCGCGATGCGATGAGCGGGACGTGGATCGTCTGCAGACACGCAGCCAGGGCAAAGACAACATCGAGCGCAACGATTTGGGGAAGAATGAGCGAAATCTGCATCGTCACTCACCCGCCCTCGGCATCAAGACGATCATGCGCAGCTGGCCGGGCTCGCCCTCAAGGCGGTATGCCACGTTGCGCCCTTGCAAAGCGCTTTCGAGCTCTTGCGCAGCGGGTGTCTGCGAAAGATCCTCCTCGTCGTTGGAGAAAAGCGTGGCACGCAACTCGACGCTGCACCGATCATGGTCACTCAGGTGATACATAAGCGCCGGATGATCGGTGGTGTAGGCAAAAAACGCAAAGTCATACACGCAGTCGTACAGGGCGCTTACCGTACTGGCGTGCATCGGGCGCCGTATGGCGATAATCGAGGCGCAATCGATATCGATGGTGCGCAGGTCGCTTGCGAGCTCGTTGGCAATGAGCTGAATACGGTCGCGGTCAAAACCGCTCTCCCCGTGCTGCGCCAACGTGAGCGACCCCTTGCGCTTGCAATAGGCGACGAGCATCTTGGCGCGCTGCAGCATGCGGTAGCGCTCGTGCGAAGATACTTCATCGGTCAACGGCGGCAGCGAGCTCAGCAGGTCGTACATCCCTTCGAGTGCGCGGGCAAGCGCCTGGTCCACGTCTTGGACCAGCAAGGTCTCGGCCTCTTGATCTGCCAAATGCGTCTTAAGGTCGTAGTCGGCGGCGAGTAGCTCGTTTTGACGCTGCAGCTCCATGCGACGATGTGCCAGTTCACGGTTAAGCTCGTTGAGCTCCGACACGTCTTGGGCAAGCAGGGCCGATCCGCCCAGCAGTGGAAAGGCACGGTACATCACATCGGGATCGGACGCCACGGCAAAGGCATGGGCGCGGCCGTGCTCCTGGGTCCGCAACTCCTCACGCACGCCTACCGGCATTGGCTTTGACACCGGCGTGGCATAGACCTCCTGCAGGTCGCGCGTTAGAACTTTGAGGTCGAGCGGCAAGGTGTCGAAGATGCCGGCGATGTCGTGATACGACGGAATGACACCGCAATCGAGACAGATTTCCATCGCCACCACGCACAGGATGCAATAGACGAGCGAAAAATTGAGCCTCCATGCCCAGGGCACACGCAACGCATACGAGATGGCAAAGAATGCGCCACCCAGCAGTACGAGCGCCGCCGTGCCCGAGAAACGCTGGATGCGAAAGGACGAGGACCGACTAACCAGGATAAAAAAGGCCACGAAGTCAAAGGCCGTCCACACGAGGACGGCGAAATAACCCCAGCCGTACGTGTAATCGTTGCTCCAGGTGTCGCTTGTACGGTCAAAGTGGAAGACCTGCTGGTGAAAATCGTTGGTGAGCACAAATCCGATAAGCAGGATGGCCGCAATCCACAGCGCAGCGCAGTAGCGGCGACCCAGGCGGTGTTGCTCCAGGCCCGCAAGGCGCAGGCCGCAGAGCTGATAGAGCAGCGGAATAAGCGTCATGGGCACGTAGTACAGGTACCACAGCACGGTGGCATAGAACGGCGTGAACGACTTGTACTTGAGAATGACCTCGATCATCCATAGGGCGCAGATGGCGGCGATGGCCACAAGGCGCCGACGCAGCACATAGTCCAAACAGCGCAGATAGACCGATACGCCCCAGATCGAAAATACAATTGCGGCGACAAGCAGCGGCAGAGAGCTCGAATGGACGAGCGCATCCACGACCTCTTCGGACACCTCGCTATAGGCGGGCACGGCGTTAGAAAGTTTGGGGTCGAAGGCGAACAGCGCCGGCAAGACTGCCAAAAGCATGAGGAACAGCGCGGTGATGGCGCCGGCGATAGCAAAGACGCGGTGACGGTACACCTGATGTGTTATGCCAACAAGGAATCGCGGCATGGCGAAGAGCCTGCCACCCCTGGGATCCGCAACCGGCGCGGTCCGGGCGGCCGCGTGGCCGATATGTCGCTCGCGGGTACCCATAGTCCCTTTAGTGTACCGACAGATGGGCCGAAAAAGCGGGCCGCATGTCCCAAAATCCGCAGACGGCAAGGCGCCCGGAGAGCACATACTCGCCGGGCGCCTTGATTAGGAGACTATGAGGATGAGCCCGCGAAATTCACAGCGGTCAGGCCCGTCCCCTAAGGGCCTGAGGTGCTCAAGATTGGGAGCGACAAGCCCGACGAAGCGTACTTAGGTACGCGAGGAGGGTTGGAGCCCCAAGGTTGAGTGTCTCAGCTTCCTTAGGATAGGTCCTCACCATTCGTTTCAATGACATGCTTGTACCAGTCGAAGCTCTTCTTTTTGGAACGCTTGAGGGTACCGTTGCCCGCATCGTCGCGATCCACATAGATAAAGCCGTAGCGCTTGGACATCTCGCCCGTGCCGGCAGACACCAGGTCGATCGGGCCCCAGGTGGTGTAACCCAGCAGGTCAACGCCGTCCTCGGTCACCGCGTCGCGCATGGTCTGGATGTGCTGGCGCAGGTAGTCGATACGGTAGTCGTCGTTGATGGAACCATCCTCCTCGACAACATCCTTGGCGCCCAGACCGTTCTCGACCACAAACAGCGGCTTCTGATAACGGTCGTACAGGTCGTTGAGCGTAATACGGAAGCCCAGCGGATCGATGGCCCAGCCCCACTGGCTCTCCTGCAGGTAGGGGTTCTTGGCGCCGGCGAAGGCGTTGCCCTGGGTGCGCTCGACATCGGGGTTATCGGCACCGGCGGAGCAACGGGTGCTGTAGTAGCTAAAGCTGATGAAGTCGACGGTGTTGGCGGCCAGGATCTCGCGGTCCTCGTCCGTCATGCCCACATCGATGCCCAGGCGCTCGAGCTTCTTGACGGCATAGGCCGGATAGTAGCCGCGGCTCTGGACGTCGACGAAGAAGTAATTGTCCTGATTGTCGAGCTGCGCCTGGCGCACATCGCCCGGACGGCAGCTGTAGGGATAGTAGCTACCTGCGGCGAGCATGCAGCCGATCTTGATCTCGGGGTCGATCTCGTGGGCAATCTTGGTTGCCCAAGCGCTGGCGACGAGCTCGTTGTGGGCGGCCAGGTACTCGACGGCCTCCCTGTTCTCGCCCCCCTCAAAGACCAGACCGGCACCCATAAACGGCAGGTGCAGAATCATATTGATCTCGTTGAAGGTGAGCCAGTACTTCACCAGACCCTTGTAGCGGGTGAAGATCGTGGTCGCGAGATTCTTGTAGAAGTCGATGAGCTTGCGGTTGCGCCAGCCGCCGTACTCCTTGATGAGATGAATCGGGCAGTCGAAGTGCGTGATAGTCACGAGCGGCTCGATGCCGTGCGCCTGGCACTCGCGGAACACATCCTCGTAGAAGGCCAGGCCAGCCTCGTTGGGCTCGGTCTCGTCGCCGTTGGGGAAGATGCGGGTCCAAGCCAGGCTCATACGGAAGGTCTTAAAGCCCATCTCGGCAAAGAGAGCGATGTCCTCCTTGTAATGGTGGTAGAAATCGATGCCGGTCTGCGCGGGATAGTAATAGCCGTCCTCGAAGTCGAGCATCTTACGCTGGCCGGAGACCACCGCATAGCGCTCGGGGCCGTGCGGAGCCACGTCCACGTTGGCAAGGCCGCGGCCGTCCACGTTGTAGGCGCCCTCGCACTGGTTGGCAGCCGTTGCGCCACCCCACAGGAAGTCATTACGGAAAGCCATGCATCAATCCTTTCGCACGCTGTTATCATAAGCTCAGTATCCCTGCAAACGGGGTACCGCTCAACGGCAACGGCGCAGGCCGATACTTCTTTTCGCGCGCAGGTGCCCGGCAGCCGCCCCGTCTGACACTTTTTGATACCCGCCTGTCCAAGCCGCCACAAAGGGGACAGGCACCTTTGTGGTGGCTTGGGCCCGGTTTGTCTCAATCTGTAACAGTTAGACAGCCAAAATCGGGCCTGGTGTTACAGATCGAGATTTTTCGGGCGGCCCTCTACGGTTTGTCTCGATCTATAACAGGTAGAGGCGATTTAGCCCGCTAGATGTTACAGATCGAGACAGAAGATTCTAGTCGCAGGCGATGTCGAGGTTCTTTCCGATGAGGCCCACGTAGCCGCCTTCGGCTGCCTTGGGGCTGTCAGCATGGCAGAGGACCCACTTGTCGGCCTTCCAGTAGCAGTAGCTGTCACCGGCGGCAGGCATGTCGGTTGCGGCCTCGGGGCGCGGACCGTTGGTACCGGCGGGCAGCGCCACCATCACCTGGAAGCCGCTTTCATCGACCATGCACGGCGTGTAGTGGAGCGTGGTGTTGAAGACCTCGACAACCTTGCCCGCCGGCACGCGGAACGCCTTGACGAACGCGGTATCGAGCTTTCCGTCCTCGATCTCCCAGCGATGCGCCACGAGCAGGATAAAGTCGCGGGCGCCCAGGTTAAACTCACTCGCGCGGTGATACTCCAGACAGTTGAGTCGTGTGTTGTGGCCGTTGCACCAGCCGAGCTGGAAGGGGCGGCCGCCGTACATGAGCAGGCCGAGCGCGTCGGCGCCCTCAACCTGCTCGAGCTCGGGCGCGGAGGCCACGTATTTGCTGCCCTCGGGGATGGGCGTAGCCGCGAGTGCCTCGACGAGTGGAGCGGTCAGGCTGGACGGAACGTCATCCCACACGCGGCCATAGGACTTGAACTCGGGATCAGAGACAGAGTAGATATGCATGTTCACTCCTGTTCGTAAATGTGACTATACGAACATTCTAGAACAAACATGAGCGATTTTGAACGCTCGTCCTGACCACTCAACAAAAAGGCGCCCCCGCATAAGCGAAGGCGCCCAATCCGTGCGTTTTAGGCGATAAAGCCCTTACGCCTGCTGATAATGCAGGTGCTTCTCGTCGATATCGGCCAGGTCGCGGTCGAGGTAGCGGCGTGCGAGCCAGTTTGCCATGGGGAGGTTCTGGTCCAGATAGTTACCGCACTCCTCGGGAGCGGCACCGGGGACATCGCCCTCAAAGCCGGCGACAAACTCGAACAGCTCACGCACGAGCGACAGAATCTCCTCGCTCGTCACCTCACCAAACACGACGAGGTAAAAGCCCGTGCGGCAGCCCATGGGTCCAAAGTAGACAATGCGGCTCGACCACTCGGCATGGTTGCGAAGGAACGTCGCGCCCAGGTGCTCGATGGTGTGGCACTCGGCCGTGTTCATGACCGGCTCCTTGTTGGGCGTGGTCAGGCGCAGGTCAAACGTGGTGACGGCGGCGCCGGTCGCCGGATCGCGGTCGATGCGGCTCACATACACGCCGGGCTCAAGCAGCAGATGGTCAACGGAAAAGCTCGCGATGCGCTCCATGGCAGATCCTCTCGATAGTCAAATTGGGACGGGCTCTTTTAGCTGGTTCGAATGGTCGCACCAATCATACCAGTCAAAAAAGCCCCGTCCCAAATTGACTACCTGGGACGAGGACCAATGATTTTTTAATCCCCGTCCCAGAAAAACCATTCTAGGCTGTGTAGGCAATCGTTGATTTCACGGCGTGGCGCCAGCCGGCGATCTTTTTAGCGCGCTCGTCGGCGGGCATCGACGGCTCCACGATGCCGCGGGCGCCGTAGACGTCGACGACACCGCGCGTGTACATGCCCAGCGCAATGCCGCAGGCCCAGGCCGCGCCCAGGCCGCTCATCTCGTCATTGCTCGCGATGCGGATGGGCGAGCCAACCAAGTCGCTCTCAAACTGCATCAGGTACGCGTCGCGCGTGGGACCGCCGTCAACGCGAAGCTCGGCAAGTGCCGCACCCGAATCCTCGACCATCGCATCGATCACGTCAAAGATCTGATAGGCGATCGACTCGTCGGCGGCCTTCACGAACTCCGCGCGACCCGTGGTGCGCGTCATGCCAAAGACGCAGCCCTCGGCGTCACTCGCCCAGTGCGGCGCGCCCAAACCGGTAAACGCCGGCACAAAGTAGACGCGACTCGCCGGATTGGCAGCGTAGCACAGGTCGGTAACTTCCTCGGGGTTATTGATGAGCTCAAGATCGTCGCGCAGCCACGTCTTGACGGCGCCGGCGTAGCTCACGTTGCCCTCGAGCACGTACTCGGTCACGCCGTCCATGCGCCATGCGAGCGAGCTCGAAAGCCCGTGCGAGCTGGCAACGAACTCGTCGCCGACGTTCATCATGACCGAGCTGCCGGTGCCATAGGTCGCCTTGGCCATGCCGCGGCTATGGCAGCCCTGGGCAAACAAGGCCGCGTGGCTGTCGCCCAGCACGCCGTGAATGGGCACGGGCGCTGGCAAAAAGCCGCCCAGATCCGTCATGCCGAACAGGCCATCGGAATCGGTCACCTGCGGCAGGCAGGCCACGTCGACGCCAAAGGCCTCGCACACCGGCTCGCTCCAGCAGCCACGGCGCAGGTCAAAGAGCTGCGTGCGGCTGGCATTGGACCAGTCGCAGCGAAACTCCGCGCCGCCCGTGAGCGTCCAGACCACCCAGGCATCGATGGTGCCCAGGCACAGCTCGCCTGCCGCCGCGGCCTCGGCAGCAGCGGGAACGTTCGCAAGGATCCAGGCCATCTTGCCCGCCGGATAGTAGGGCGAGAGCACCAGACCCGTCGTGTCGCACACCAGCTCGGCCACACCCTCGCGCGCGGTCAGCTCGTCGCACAGCTCGCGGGCGCGGGCGCACTGCCACACCACGGCGTCGCACAGCGGCTCGCCCGTCGTGCGGTTCCAGGCAACGGTGGTCTCGCGCTGGTTGGAGATGCCGATGCCGGCGACGTCGGCCGGATTGACCCCGGTCTCCTCCACCACGGCACGCGCCACGGCCAGCACATTGGTGGCAATCTCGGCCGGATCATGGCTCACCCAGCCGGCTTCGTTGACAATCTGGCGATGCGAGCGGTCGGCACGATGAATCAGATGGCCGCCCTCGTCTACCAGCAGCGCCTTGGTGCCCTGCGTGGACTGATCGATTCCGATGATGTAGCGGCCCATGGCCACCCCTTTCAAAACGAATGTGACAAAGGGACGGTCCCTTTGTCACATTCCAGTTACTCTGTGGGCAGGAATTCGGCGACGGTCTGCGCGATTCCGGCACCCGTCAGGCCGTAGTGTGCAAAGACCTCGGGGCTCGTGCCGGTGATGACCGGCGCGTCGGGCAGGGAGAGGCACTTGACCGGACGCGGGCAATGCTCGCCCACCACCTGCGCGACCATAGAGCCCAAGCCGCCGAAGGGACTGTGCTCCTCGACAGTCACGACGGCGCGCGTGGCACCGGCAGCCTCAATCACGGCCTCGGCGTCAAGCGGCTTGACGCAGTACATGTCGAGCACCGTTGCCGAGATGCCCTGCTCGGCCAGCAGGTCGGCAGCGTCCACGGCATGGCGGACCATCTCGCCGGTAGCGACGAGCGTTACATCGGTGCCGCGGCGTACCCAGGTGGCGCGATCCATCTGGAACGGGCACTCGCCCTCGGCGTACACGTCCTCGACCGGGTTGCGGCCCACGCGGATGTAGGCCGGCTTGTTGTCGGCGACCAGGGCCCGCACGAGCTCGGCGGTCTGGAAGCGGTCGCTCGGCAGATACACGCGCATGTTGGGAATCGCGCTCATGGCGGCGATATCCTGCGCGGAGTGATGGCTCATGCCCAAGGCGCCGTAGGACACGCCGCCCGAGATGCCGATGAGCTTGACGTTGGTGTTGGAGTACGAGACGTCGACCTTGCACTGCTCATACGAGCGCGTGGTCACAAAGGACGCCGGCGAGGCGGCCCAGGCCTTCTTGCCGCACGAAGCCATGCCGGCGGCGATGCTCACCAGGTCCTGCTCGGCAATGCCGACCTCGACGGACTGCTGGGGATACTGATCAAAGAACGGCGTGAGCGATGCGGAGCCGCGGGAATCGGAGCACAGGACGACGATATCCTTATCGGTCTTCGCGGCCTCGAGCAGCGTGTCGCAGATAACCTTGCGATTGGCGATCTTGTTAGCCATTGATGGCCTCCTTATGGGCAGCGAAATCGGCGATGATCTGGGCATATTCCTCATCGTTAGGCAGGTGATGATGCCAGGCGGCCTTGTCCTCCATAACGGGCGAGCCGTAGCCCTTCACCGTGTTGAGGATGATGACCGTGGGCTTGCCGCAGGTCTCGGCCGCAAGCGTCAGCGCGGCGTCGATGGCCCGGACGTCGTTGCCCGGAATAGAGAGCACGTTCCAGCCGAAGGCGGCCCAGCGCTCCTCCTGCGAGTCCTGCTTCATAACGTCCTCGGTGCTGCCGCTGATCTGCAGGCGGTTGCGGTCCACGAGCGCGCACAGATTATCGAGCTGGTAGTTGCCGCCGCTCATGGCGCCCTCCCAGACCGAGCCCTCGGCAAGCTCACCATCGCCCATGATGGTGTAGACGCGGTAATCGCGGCCGTCCATCTTGCCGGCGAGCGCCATGCCCACGGCCACGGGCAGGCCGTGACCTAGCGAGCCCGAGTTCATTTCGATGCCCTTGAGCTTGTTGTTGGGGTGGCCGATGTAGGGGCTGCCGAACTTGGAGAAGCGGGCCTTGACGTCGTCGAGGTCAAGATAGCCCTCGTGGCAGAGCACCGCGTAGTAGGCTTCCATGGCGTGGCCCTTGGAAAGCACGAAGCGGTCGCGGTTGGGATCGTCGACGGTCTCGGGCGAAATGTTGAGGTGGTTGGCATAGAGGGTCATGAGGGCGTCGATCACCGACATGTCGCCGCCGATGTGGCCGCCGGCGCCAGCCATGATGATATCGACGCAATCGCGGCGAAGGTCCCAACGCAGGGACTCAAGCTCTTCGATAGTTGCCATTTCTACTCTCCTCGCAGGTAGGCTTTAACGTCTTCTTCGATGGGGTCGTACAGGTCGGGGGCAATGCCGATGTACTTGCACGCCTCGTAGAGCACCGGCACCACGTTGGCGTGAATAGCGACGCAGTGGTGGATGTAGGGGCCCTCGACGATCTTGGCTTCGAGGCGCTTGAGGTTGTCGACCTCGACCCACAGGTAGGTGCCCATGCCGGCCGGGCCGTCGATGCCGCGGGCGTTGCCCAGTAGCAGCGAGTACTCGCCGTTGTCACCGTCAAAGCGGGCAAGGGTGAGGTCGCCGTGCTTGGCCTCGGCCGTCAGCGCGCCGGGGTGATCGAAAGCCAGCGGGTAGGTGAGCTTGGGCTTGACGGCCGCGCAGCTGCAGGGCCAGGGGCCGCAATGCTGCAGCAGCTCGCCGTTCTCGTTATCGGGATGGCGCACGGTCCAGTCGGCGAACATGCCGCGGTGACGGCCCAGGTCGGCGGCCTCGACCATCAGCGCGGTGATGGCGCCGTGGATATCGGTCTCGCATACGATAGGAATGCCCATCTCGTTGAGGATGGCGTTGGCGGCGCAGGGCATAATGCCCAGCTCGTCCTGCAGAGCGTTCCAGCACTGAATGGCACCGGCGTTGCAGCCATACTTCTCGACCAAGCGCTTCATGGCGATGGCAAGACCGGCGACCGCGGGGACCTTGTCCTCGGGGATGCAGATCTCAAAGCTGTCGTTGATGTGGGCAAGCATGGCGGCCATGGCCTGCTCGTCGGCCTGGGCGTCGCGCACAGCCTGGACAAGTTCGGTCATGGGGATAGGCGAAAGCTGGATGTTGAACTTCTCGAGCAGCTCGCCCTCGTTGCACATGGTCGACCAGAAGTCGAATGGACGGGTGGCCATCTGCAGGATGCGGGTGTGCTTGAAGGTCTTGACCACGTTGCAAACGGCCAAAAAGTCCCAAACGCCGCGCTCGAACTCGGGGTCGGTCAGGCGGCAGTTGGTCATGTAGGTGAAGGGAACCTGGAAGCGGCGCAGGACCTTGCCGGTGGCGAACAGGCCGCACTGGCTATCGCGCAGGCGTGTGCCGTCGGGCTCGGGGCGCTCGTCGCGCGGACCCCACAGCAGTACGGGTAGACCGAGCTCGCGGGCAAGGCGAGCGCAAACGTACTCGGTGCCAAAGTTGGCGTGGCACAGCATAATGCCATCGACGCCCTCGGCGCGGAACTTCTTCACGATAGGCTCGATATGGCTGTCGTCGAACAGCAGGCCCTCGTCATTGATGTCGTCGATATCCACGATGTCGACGCCGATCTCACGCAGGCGATCAGCCGTCAGGCCGCGATACTTGATTGCGTCCGGCGCGCTAAAGATACTGCGGCGCGTGGGCACAAAGCCGAGCTTGATCTTGTCCATGTACGTCCTCCCCTAATCACATGTTCAGTAAACAGACGCATGTTTCGTTTTGTTCTGTTTACTAAATGTTTTACTCTACTGTTTAGAAGTTTAACGCGTAATACCCGTAGACGGTAGAGAAATCAGCCTAAACGGTATGTAAACAAACTGAACATACAAGGGCATCAAAAAGAGGGCCCCGAAGGACCCTCTCTTAGTAGCGTTATGTATGGCTGCCTTAGCGAGCTTTGCCTCCCTACGGCCTAGCGTTGCCTTTGCCTAGATTTCGCGCACGCTTTGGCGCTCGACAAAAGAGGTCGACATGGCCGTCTTGCAGGTATAGCTCTTGGGATTGCGGATGTTGCCCACCAGGCGGCGCACCGCGATCTCGCCCACCTCGTGCTTGGGAACGTGCACCGTGGTGAGCGGCGGATTGGAGAAGGCGCCCAAAGACAGATCGTCAAAGCCGATGATTGAGACATCCTCGGGGACACGTATGCCGTGCTCGTTCAGCGCGCGCATGGCGCCTACGGCGAGCACGTCGTTTTCGGCAAAGAAAGCCGTCGGCAGGTCGTCGCGCGAGACGCTGTCGAGCCATGCGCCCATGTCGCGATAAGCACCTTCGAGCGTGGTGCCCAGTGTGACGCGCCATGTCGGGTTGGCCTCAAGGTCCGCATCCTCAAGCGCTTGGCGATAGCCGCGCTCGCGATCCTTAAAGTTGCGGATGCGAAGGTCGCCTGCCAGATAGCCGATTTGCTTGTGACCCTTCTCGATAAGGTAGTCCACGGCGCGCAGCACCGAGTCGGTGTTGGCAATGACTACGGCATCGAAGTACTGACGATCGCTCCAGCCATCGAGCACGATCAAGTGGGCGGCAGCGTTGGCGAACAAGGCATAGTCTTCCTCACCCAGCTCGGTACCCATCAGCACGATAGCGGCGGATGAATCGGCGATCAGGCCCTCGACCTGCGGACGCACGGCGTCCAAGTCGCTAAAGTCGAGCGAGACAAAGCTCGTGCTCATACCGTGACGACGCGCCTGGCGCTCCACGCCCTCAATAACCGCGGGATGAAAGGTGCTCTCGTCCAAAATGGCGCCCGTCTTGCGCGCGAGCACAAACTGAATGCTCTCGAGCTGCGTCGACTGCTGGTAGCCAAGCGATTGCGCGCACTCCAGGATGACCTTGGCGGTCTCCTCACTCACGCTGCGCTTGCGGTTGAGCGCGTTGGACACGGTCGCAGGCGAAAAACCGGTGATGCGGCTGATCTCGCGAACACTTGCTTTGGCCATTGTTCCCCCTAGCAACGGCCGTGGCGGAGCATCGCAACTCGATGGCTCGGCAAATAAACGACCGCAAATTCAATCTAAACAGAATAGTAAATGTTTAATAGCTAGTTTAGCCTGTTGTCAAGCGAAGTGGCACGACTATTCCCCCAACGGGCGCATTTGTCCATCTTAACGTTATTACGCAAGGTCTTCGCCATTGCTTGCTATTACGCGTCGGTACCATTCGAAGCTTTTCTTTTTACGTCTCTCAAACGAGCCCGCACCGCTATCGTCTCGATCGACATAGATAAACCCGTAGCGCTTACGCATCTGTCCTGTGGCGACCGAAACCAAATCGATCGGGCCCCAACAGGTATATCCCATGAGTTCCACCCCGTCGAGCTCGACGGTCTCCCTCATCGCCTCGATGTGGGCCCGCAGGTATTCAACTCGATAGTCGTCTTCTATTTCACCCGAATCTTCCGGCACATCAGGAGCACCCAAACCGTTTTCGACGATGAACAGCGGCTTTTGATAGCGATCCCAGATTTCATTCATGGTGACGCGCAGCCCTTTGGGGTCGATAAACCTCCCCCAAGGCTCCTGTTTTAGATACGGATTAGGCGCCGAGCGAAGAAGGTTCGAATCGAACTGACCTTCCGCATGCGCTTTTGCGACGCGCGTCGAGTAATACGAAAACGAGACGAAATCGACCAGGTTTGCAGCCAGTACTTCGCGGTCATCATCCCGATAGGGCACCTCAAAACCATGGCGGGCGTATTCCTTGAGAACATAGCTCGGGTACGCACCGCGCACCTGGACGTCGGTAAACATGTAATGGCTGCGATTCTCAGCCTGCGCAGCCAGCACATCGTCCGGATCACATGTAGCCGGATAGAAGACACCTGCGTTGAGCATGCAACCGATCTTCGCCCCAGGGCACAGTTCATGACACGCCCCGACCGCACGGGCGCTCGCAACCAATACATGGTGCACGGCCGTGTGAACCGTTGCATAGCGATTCTCCCCTTGCTCGAAGATGATCCCCGCCGCCATAAAGCACGCCTGCGTCATGATGTTGATCTCGTTAAAGGTCAGCCAATAATTGACCAATCCCCGATAGCGCTCGAACACGGTACGCGAATATCGCTCGAACAGGTCGACCAACCTGCGATCGCGCCATCCGCCATACGCATCGACGAGATGCATGGGGACATCATAGTGGTTGAGCGTCACCAAAGGCTCAATGTCATGCGCGCGACACGTCCTAAAAACATCCTCGTAAAAGGCAAGGCCTTCTTCATTGGGCTCGGCTTCGTCTCCTTTGGGAAAAATGCGGCTCCAGGCGATTGATAAGCGCAGGCATTTAAAACCCATCTGGGCAAACAGTTCAATATCCTGCTTGTACCTATGGTAAAAATCAATGCCCTTGCGAGCGGGATAGAAGCTGTCGGGTGCCAACGCACGCGGATCAAGGTCTCCCCGCATGACGTCCATGCGTTGATCGCCAAACGGCAGCATGTCGGAATTGGCTAAACCGCGACCGCCTTCGTTCCATCCTCCCTCGCACTGGTTTGCAGCCAGAGCCCCGCCCCATAAAAAATCTTCTCTAAACATTATGGTGTCGTCCTTTCTATCAAATTCCCGGCCCACACTGTCGAACGCAACGGACTCGGCAAGTGCCGCGCAACAGCACAGTACCGTTGCGCGGCCAAGGGGTCGGACCGCGCAACGGCTGGGGAGCATATTTGTGTAGTAGCCTCTTATGCCTCGACGGATTCAACGGCCTCAGAATCGCCGCTCTTGGACTTCAACGGCATCTTCTCCTGTCCTTCAAATCCAAAAATCATCGCCAACGCAAACGTCACGGCACCGCCAGCAAGACACCCGATGGTGCCAGGGATGATATCCTGAGCAAACATGAGCACGTTCATCCATGGGAAACCAACGCCAGTGAAGATATAGACGTTGGCATGAAGAAGGCTTACCAGCAGACCACCGACAGCACCACCAATCATGTTCCAGGCAAGAGCCTTCTTGTCGCGAAACAGGATGCCGTAGATGATGGGCTCACTCACGCGACCGAAGGCATAGGTGATGAACAAGTTCCAGCCCGTGGCTCGACTCTCCTTGCCCTTAGCGCGCAGGCCATAGGCGAGCGCGATGGCAAGCGTGGTGTAGGCTACAACCGCGGTGCCGGGGTATAAGATGGCGTCGTAACCGTTCTGGAGCGCGGCGGGCAATATGGCGGTATAGATCGGCACGTGCATGCCGGTGGCGATGATCAGATTCCAGAATGCGCCGATAACCGCGGTCGCAGCGGGACCGGCAACAGAGGCGAGCCAAATGATGAAATCGGCCACAAGGCCCATGACAAATTGGACGGCAGGGCCGCAGAGGCACAGCGCGACCGGCAACATCACGAGCACCGTACCCACGGGTACGATCAGAACGCGCATCATATCAGGCGAGATCTTCTTAAAGAAGCGCTCAACATAGGACTGGGCCCAGGTGATCAAGATGACCGGAAGAACAGCCTGGGTGTAGTTGACGAGCTGCATGGGGATGCCGAAGACGCTGAAAGGCTTTCCGTCCTCAACAATAGCGAGCATGTCGGGGTAAATCATCACAACGGCGATGAGCAGTGCCAGCACAGGGCTCGTTTTGAACTTCTTAGCCGAACTGTAGGCAGCAAATACCGGGAAGTAATAGTACGCCGCATCGCCCACCAGGGAAAGGATCCGATACAGGTCGCTCGTTTCGGACATAAAACCGGCGCCTTCGGGCCCAAACAGAATGACGAGCATCTTGAAGATACCGGCGACACAAAAGATCGGAAGGATCGGGGTGATAGCGCCGCTCACGGCATCGAGCAGCTGATTGAAGAGGTGCTTGGGTGCCAAGCGCTCCTTCCAGCTAAGCTGAGGGCCATCGAGTTCCTCGTCAATCGATACCGTGACCTCGAATCCGCCCTGCTTACAAACCTCGTCGTAGACCTTGTCGACCGTGGGCCCGATCACCAGCTGCACCTGCCCTCCGGCGTGCACGACGCTGATGATAGACGAGATGTCCTCAAGCTTCTCATCATTCGAGAGGCTTTCATCCTTGAGGCTGAAGCGCAGGCGCGTCATGCAATGCGTAACCGAAGCCACGTTTTCCGCCCCGCCCACAGTGGAGAGAATCTGTTCTGCCACCTTTTTGTAATTTGCCATCATTGGCTCCTTTGCACAATCTTGGCTTACTGTTCGAATCGGCAAAGGTCATGCCCCGAATGGCTACGGGTTACAATCCTTTTTTGGAGATGATCCGGTTGAGATGGATCATCAGATAGAGTTCCTCCTCCTCGGAGAGCGTGGCGTCCCACGTTTCACGACAATAGGAACCGATATGCTTCACGCACTCTGCCAACTGCGGAAACTCCTCACGAAAGTTCTTGTACATCTGCATGTTGGCGCTGTTCAGCGACTCGCCGGCTTGAATGCGCTTGAACAGGTACCGCAGATGCGTGGCGAAGCGGGTGAAATCAAAGGAATCGCGGTCGACAATAATGCGGAAATCGCTTTCGAGAATCTCGATAACGTCCTCGAGCATATCGTCGAACTGCTTTGCGGGCTCGGCCGTGGCTTTGACGGCTTCAACAACCCGTGCGTTCACGAGATTCATCGCAATACTGGCAATCTCATCCTTGGGAAGCCGCTCTCCGAGCTCCTTCTCGAGTCGCATGACGATAAACTGGGCAGCCTTGTATTCCTTCGGATACGTCTCCCGCACTTCATAGGCAAGAGGCATCGCGATGCGGACCCCCTTTTGGGCTCGCGCAACGGCAAACGACAGGTGATCAGCCATGAACAGCGTCGCATTGGTCGAGAGGTCGTAGGGCAGTTCGTTGGCAACGATGTCCATAACTTTCGCCGCAAACATCACGATATCCGAGGGAAGATCCCTCATGACATCTTGTCCTTTAGGATCAATGTCGTAAAACGTATGCTCGATTTTAGAAAGAGGGAGCTCTCGAGGAAAATCTCCGCCGAAACCGACGCCCCTGCCCATGGCGATGACATCTCGCCCCTGTCCGTCACGGCAAAGAACCGCGTTGTTGTTAAGCTTTTTAATTGCAAGCATGGTGAACCTCCTTTCAAGAACACTCACAGAAAAAGGCATGATAGCCAATAGCAGTGCTATTGCGGTCATGCCTTACGTAACAATCCGTGTTGTATTGCTCTTGGGCATGCCTCCACACAGGAGTAACAATCCAAGATGCAAAATGCATTATAGCGCTCTCCCCGCCCCGGGGACCATCGGGCTGGCGAACGGTAGATGTCGGCCCGCCAGCCCTTGATTATCGACTTTATCCGAACACCTCCCACATTCATCCGCACATGTACGGATGAATGTGGGAACCCGATACCCTGAGGGCCGGACCGGCCGGC
>JAGZDZ010000040.1:0-15885 GCA_018368535.1 Collinsella sp.
CGCTGCGCGGGCCGCATTTGGACAATCTGACGTTCAACTTCAAGGGCGCGACCAGAAGGTCAGCGCCCTTTCGTTTCACGTCACCTTGTCTCAAATGCGACCCGCTCGCTGTCCGTCCTCTACCTGCGGCACTGCCTTGCTCCGGATGCGGTATGCTCAACCTGCGGCGCCTTAGAGGTAGTCATTGGGGACGTTCTTAAATGACTAGGTTGGGCACATTGCTTTGAGATGTTATTCAATCGGCTTTGATGGCCATGAAGTCGGCTACCTGCTCAAAGAAATTAGCGGCATTCATCTGCTATTGAAAATAATGCTCGAAAAATCGTTCAAGAAGTCGCGGGGCGATTTTTGATGCGTCGCGCGTCAAGTGATTTGGCAAGTTCTTGGTTAGATATTGGTTAGTTTTGGGGCAACCTTGCCAAAAGCTTGACGAATGCAAATCTAGACGTCGGCGAATGAACACTTTGAGCGAGCTCGGTGCAAAAATCTGGGCTGATTCTCGATAATCGCCTTCAATCGTCCCTTGCCAAGCGCTGGCCTCGCGTACAATCTGCTCCGACATTCGCGCGCCGTCCGGCGCTTAAGAGGGGAGGGCCCCATGGCAAACGAGATTTGGACCATCAAGCGTTGTCTCGAGTGGACCAAGGAGTACCTGGCCGAGCGCGGCGAGGAGCACCCCCGTCTTTCTGCCGAGTGGCTGCTGTGCGCCGCCACGGGCCTGGCGCGCATTGACCTATATATGCGCATGGACGAGACGCTTAACGCGGCTCAGCTCGAGACCATGCACGCGGCCGTTGTTCGTCGCGCTAAAGGTGAACCGCTGCAGTACATCACCGGCAGCACGCAGTTTCGCATGATCGACGTCACGTGCGCCCCCGGCGTGCTCATTCCGCGTCCCGAGACCGAGATGCTCGTCGAGGAAGTCCTCAATTATCTGGATGCCGAGGTGCTGAGCCCCGAGGCTGCCGCCCGTCAGCGCGTTGAGCTGCCCTGGAACGATGAGGTTGAGGAGGCACGCAAGGCCGAGGCCGCGCTGGCAGACGAACGCGCGACCGCCGAGCGCCGTGCCGCTAACCTGACGGCCGCCGACGAGGCGGCGCTGGGCGGCGATGTGCTGGGCAGCCGTGCCTATGCCGAGGAGCTGGCCGACCGCGAGGCCGAGGAAGCCGCCGCGCAGGCAGCAGAAGCCGAAGCCGCGGAAGCCGCCGAGCCCGAGCTCGACGAATACGGCATCGCCATCGAGGGTGCCGACCAGGAGACGGCTTCAGCTCAGGATGCCGCTTCGCCTGCCCCAGCCGAGCCCCGCATCGCCCGCGTTCTCGAGGTCGGCTGCGGCACGGGCTGCATTTCGCTCTCCCTTGCCTGGGAGCGCCGCGGCCACATTACCTGCACCGCCACCGATATCGAGCCGCGCGCTATCGATTTGGCCACCAAAAACCGCGATGCGCTTGGCCTCACGTCCGACGAGGTCGCCTTTAGTCTCACCAACCTGGTGAGTTCTATTCCCCGCGAAGAGTGGGGCACCTTCGACGTGCTTGTCTCCAACCCACCTTACATCCCGACCGGCGTCATGCGCTCGCTGCCGCACGAGGTCAAGGATTTTGAGCCCGACCTGGCGCTCGAGGGCGGCGCCGACGGCCTCGATATCTTCCGCCGCCTGCTCAATGCGGCGCCTTACATGCTGCGCGCCGGCGGCCTGTTTGCCTGCGAGCTCTACGAGGGTGCCCTCGATGCCGCGGCCGAGCTCTGTCGCCAGGCAGGCCTTTCGGACGTGCGTATCGTCCATGACCTCACCGATCGCCCCCGCATCGTCCGAGCCATCGTCACCGAGCCCAAACAGCGCCAGTAATATTTATTAACTGGTTAGCAAAAATTATAAAGTAGTTTATAATTAGGACGGCTGAAAGAGGTCGGCCCATGCAACCTCCTACCTTTCGGGAAATCATTGCCCTACTCAAGCACGATGGATTCGTGAAGGTCGCGCAAGTCGGTAGTCATGCTAAGTATGTTTCTGGTGACCGTGTTGTCACCGTGAACGGCTCTGGTGGTGATCGACCAAAGAAGGGCACGTGGGCAAGTATTCGTCGCCAAGCTGAATGGTAGTTGGAGGCAAAATGAGGCAGCGATTTACCTATGACTGCGTTCTCATAAAAGAAGACGACGGTTACTGCGCCAGTTTCCCGCAGATTCCCGGCGCCTTTGCCGATGGCGATACGCGCGAAGAAGCGATTGCCCATGCCACCGAGGCACTGATGGCGTTTTTGGCCGACGACCTCAACAACGGTTTGACTCCGGCAGGGTACGAACGCTCGGCCGAGGTCGTGGCCCTTTCAGTCGAAATCGACCACGAGGACGCTCGGGAAGCGGCGTGCCGAACATTTAAAGACGCAGCGCTGGACCTCAAAGTCTCCGCTCCGCGGATTACCGCGCTGGTCAAAGCCGGAAAGCTCGATGTTGAACTTGTCGACGGCCGTCGGATGATAACGATAGACAGCATCGAGCGCTACGCCGCCCAAGAACGCCACGCCGGCAGGCCAAAGAAGTTCGTCGCAGTCCAATAACCCCCTCACTTTCACCGACTACTAGAGCCGCTCACCAAACCAACATGCGCTCTGGGCAAATAGGTTGAACGTTTCGTGCGAGAATGCCCCACAGTAAACAAACTTGCACCAGAGCGTAAGGGGCTGGCATACACATGCAGACGGTCTATCGGGTATACGAGGGAGCGCGCGAGCCGCATCGGCTTGCAGTCGAGCGCACGGCCGAGCTACTCGGTCGCGGCGGCCTGGCGCTTATTCCAACCGAGACGGTCTACGGTGTCGCCGTGGCGGTCAACGCCTTCTCGGATGCCGTTCCACAAGATACAAGTGAACCTCTGCCGTGGCCGCGCGATCCGCAGGCCACCGTCAACGGCGCCGCGGTCCCCGCACTCGGCACCGGCTATCGTCGTATCTTTACCCTCAAGCAGCGCGAGCTCACCCAAACGGTTGCCTGGCTGGTCGATGATGCCGAGGCACTCGACCGCTATGGCGTGGATATCCCTAACGAGGCCCGCGTGCTCGCCCGACGATGCTGGCCGGGCGCCCTGACTATCGTGGTTAAGGCGGCCCCCTGCGTGCCGACCTTTATGCGCGCCGCCGACGACACGGTGGCACTTCGCGCTTCGGCCTCGCCCGTGGTGCAGGCGCTCATCCGCGCCTGCGGCAGCCCTCTTGCCTGCACCAGCGCCAACACGCATGGCGCGCCCGCGCCGGCAAGTTTTGTCACGGTGGAGGAGCGCATCCTGGAGGGGGTCGATGTGGCCGTCGACGCCGGTGAGACCCCGTGTCGCGACGCCTCAACCATCGTGTCGTTTCAGCACGGCGAGCTCCAGATCCTGCGCCAAGGCGCACTTCCCGCATCAGAGATCGAGCGGGTCCTGTCCGACCCGATGCAATAGAAAGGTGTAAGCGATGTCGTTGAATCTAGGTAGCCTGGGTATGGAAGACGCCTCGTTTAGCTTTGGCGGTTCCTACATCATGGCGCTCGACTGCGGCACTACCTCGGTACTCGCGACTATCGTCGACGAGTACGGCTGCATCGTCGCCCAGGCGCGTCGTAGCGTCAAAACCAGCTTCCCGCGCCCCGGCTGGGTGGAGCAGGATCCCACGGAGGTGCTTGCCAGTCAGATCGGCGTAATGATGGAGGTCCAGTTTAAGAGCGGCATCCATTCTGACCGCATCGCCGCCATCGGTATCTCCAACCAGCGCGAGACCACGGTGGTGTGGGACCGCATAAGCGGCCAACCCATCTATAACGCCATCGTGTGGCAATGCCGTCGCACCGCACCTCTGATCGACGAGCTGGTCGAGCAGGGCGCAGAAGAGCTGGTGCGCTCCCGCACGGGGCTTACGCTCGACCCGTATTTCTCGGCCTCCAAGGTGCAGTGGATCCTCGACAACGTCGATGGTGCGCGTGAGAGCGCGGCGGCGGGCGACCTCATGTTCGGCACCATCGACACCTGGCTCATCTACAACCTCACCGGCGGTCAGGTATTTGCCACCGACTACACCAATGCCAGCCGCACCGCGCTCTTTAATATCCATGCGCTCGATTGGGACGACGATCTGCTGGCGCTTTTCGACGTCCCGCGTTCCATGATGCCCGAGGTTCGTTGGAGCTCGGGCGACTACGGCCGCGTCGCGAGCGACATCATGACCAACATGCCACCCATCATGGGCGTGGCGGGCGACCAGCAGGCGTCGCTGTTCGGCCACTGCTGCTTCCATCCCGGCCAGACCAAAAACACCTATGGCACGGGTTGCTTTATGCTCATGAACACCGGCGACGAGATCGTCGAATCCAAGAACGGTCTGGTCTCCACGATCGGTATCGCCGCGGACGGCAAGATCAGCTATGCGCTCGAGGGTTCTATCTTTGCCGCCGGCTCAACCATGAACTGGCTGCGCAACAACATGGGCATCATCTCGAGCGTGAGCGAGTCCGCGCAACTCGCCACTTCGATTAACGACAACGAGGGCTGCTACTTCGTCCCCGCCTTCGCAGGCCTGGGCGCTCCCTGGTGGGACCCGCATGCTCGCGGTATCGTGTGCGGCCTGACCGGCGCCTCGAGTCGCGCGACCATTGTGCGTGCGGCCTGCGAGTCCATGGCCTACCAGAGTTATGACGTGCTACGCGCCATGGAGCAGGACGTGGGACTTTCGATTGAGCGCCTGTCCGTCGATGGCGGTGCCTCGCGCAACGAGTTCATCATGCAATTCCAGGCTGATCTGCTGGATATTCCCGTGCTGCAGTGCGAGACGGTGGAGACCACGGCGATTGGCGCCGCGTACTTGGCGGGCCTTGCTGTCGGCTATTGGGAGGATTTGGAGGAGCTGGAGCAAAACGCTCAGATCGTCAAAGTCTTCCATCCTCACATGTCCGCCGAGCGCCGTGAGAGCAACCTCGCTGGTTGGCGTGATGCCGTCAAGCGTTCGCTCAACACCGCTCAGTAGGGTTGCGACGAGCTGCTCGATACAACAAACCGTTAAACTTATGCACGGCGCGAGGCAACAACGTCGCCAGGCGTCTTGTCAGCAAGGCCATCTTCCGGCCGCAACGAAAGGGGCAATCAACCCATGACCGTCACCTACGATACGTCCCGCGTGACGCTTGTCGACCATCCGCTCGTCCAGCACAAGCTGTCGATCTTGCGCGACAAGAGCACCGGCACCAACCAGTTCCGCCAGCTCGTGCGCGAGCTTGCGCTCTTTGACGGCTACGAGGCCATGCGCGACCTGCCCATGGAAGACGTCGAGGTCGAGACTCCCATCACCACCGCCATGTTTAAGCAGCTTGCCGGCAAGAAGCTCGCCATTGTTCCCATCCTGCGTGCGGGCCTCGGCATGGTCGACGGCATCCTCGACCTGGTGCCCTCCGCTCGCGTGGGCCACATCGGTATGGAGCGTGACGAGGTTACCCACGAGCCGCATGAGTATTACTGCAAGATGCCCAAGGATATCGACCAGCGCATCTGCCTGGTTGTCGACCCCATGCTCGCCACGGGCGGTTCGGCCGAGATGGCCATCAGCTACCTGCGCGAGCGCGGTGTTAAGGATATTCGCATGCTGTGTATCGTCGCGGCCCCCGAGGGCCTCAAGTCACTGACCGAAAAGGACCCCGACGTACATATTTATACCTGCGCCATCGACGACCATCTCAACGAAGCTGCCTACATCGTTCCCGGCCTGGGCGACGCCGGCGACCGCATCTACGGCACGCTGTAATCTCTGGGGCATACCGGCTAACGTCGAAAATACGAAGAAATGGTGCGCGCGGTCGAACAAAAGACGACCGCGCGCACTCCTGTTAACGGACGTTTTGCCCTGCAGGGTTCGAGAAAAACGTATTACCGTACCTGCGGCATAAAGAAGGTCTTAAGAAAACGAACAGGTGCGTATTAACCGATGCTTTTTCGGTTGTACTTTAGCGATTGGCTCGTACAATAGTCACCAATGTTTGGCGGGAACTGTCCTGTGAGGCGATAAAAAAGGAAAGTGAGGACGCCAGTGTTTCAGATAGCCGATCTGCTCGCTATCGTTGCAGGTGCCATCGCGGGCGCGATTGCCTTCCTTCCCTTTGTCTTTACGCTCAAGCCGGTTCTTGACGATAAGCAGAATGCGGACATGCTCAAGGGCATGGTGAGTCTGGCGGTCTCGGCAGTCGCCCTGCTCGTCTTTACCTTGGTTGTGTTTGCGTTGTTCGGAGAGGCATTTCGCATGTTCCTCCTGGGCGAGGCGATCGGCTTCGTGGCCTTTATGGCCGCCTGCACGGTTCGCGTCGCCAAGGCGCTGCGAGATCCTCATGAGGTCGAAAGGTAAGTCGTGGAAATTTTTGAAAAGCTGCCTGATGAGATTAATCATCTGGTCAGCGAGTTCAGCTCCACCCCTGTCGTGGGCGATCTGAGCTGCGGCATCACGCAGTACTCGTTTTGGCTGATCGTCTCCACGATCGTGCTCCTGATCGTCCTGGCCGTGTTCAAGAAGAAGCAGACCCTGGTTCCCAAGGGCTTCTTCGTCAACGGTTTCGAGTACATCATCGAGTACGTCGAGAACGATATCGGCAAGGGCGTCGTGGGTGAGAACTGGAAGAAGCACTTCCCGTTCCTGTGCTCGCTTTTCCTGTTCATCCTGATCAATAACATGATCGGCCTGATCCCGGGAATGAAGCCCGGCACCGGCGCAATCGGCTCCACCGCTGCGCTCGCCATCTTCGCCTTCGTGTACTTCATCTACTACGGATGCAAGGCTCACGGCGTGATCGGCTACATCAAGAGCCTCGCCCCGCAGGGCGTGAGCTTCCCGATGAACGTGCTTGTGTGGGTCGTCGAGCTTTTCTCGACCTTCCTGCGCCTCATCACGCTCGCCGTCCGTCTGTTCTGCAACATGTTCGCAGGACACGTGGTCATGGGCTCGTTCGCCATCATGGCGAGCATGTTCATGCAGCCGCTGCTTCAGCAGGTTTCCGCGGCCCACGCCGTCGGCGCCCTGCCTTCGCTGGCCTGGCTTGCCATCCTCATCCTGATCTATGCGATCGAGCTTGTGGTCGGCGCCATCCAGGCTTACGTCTTCACGGTCCTTACCGCCGTGTATGTCTCCGAGGCAGAGGAGGTCGCGGAGGAGGAGTAGTCTTCCGTTCGCGCCTTAAAGGTAAGGCAATTCGTTAAACCGCCGGTGCCCGTACCCATGGAGCCCGGCAGTTATAAAAAGGTTATCCTGCGTGAAATAAGACACGCACGACAAAGGAGGAATCGTGGGAGTTATCGGTTACGGTCTCGGTGTTATCGGCGCTGGTCTTGCTATCGGCCTGTCTGCTCTGGGTGCTACGGGTGCTATGGCCCGTCAGCCTGAGGTCCAGGGCCGCGTGTTCACCGTCTTCATCATGGGCTCCGCCTTCGGCGAGGCTCTGGCTCTGATCGGCTTCGTTGTCGCGCTGATCGTTAAATAGCACGGAGCGTCAAGTATGAATCTTTCATTCCAGAAGAGCGCGATCGCACTCTCCGCGTCCGCGGCCGCGCTGCTCATGCCGGTTTCCGCGTTCGCCGAGGACGGCGCTGCCGGTGCGGACATCCTCATCCCTAAGATGGCGGAGTTCATCCCGGCGCTTATCGCCTTCCTGATTATCTGGATCGTGCTGGCCAAGGTCGCCCTGCCGGGCATCATGAAAACCATGGAGGAGCGCGGCAAGAAGATCGAGGAGAGCCTCGACGAGGCCGAGAAGACCAAGCAGGAGGCCATCGCCAAGCGCGCTGAGTCCGACTCGATCGTCACCGACGCCCGTCGTCAGGCTGCCGACATCGTTCTCGAGGCCCGTAAGGACGCCGAGTCCGAGCGCGCCCGTATCATCGAGGCTGCTCACAAGGAGGCCGAGGAGATCATCGCCAAGGCCCATACGACCGTCGAGGACGAGCGCAAGTCCATCTACGCCGGTGCCGCGAGCTCCATCGCCGACCTGTCCGTTGCCGTCGCCACCAAGATCGTGGGCGAGGCACTCGAGGACGAGTCCGAGCAGAAGAAGCTCATCGAGCGCTACATCCAGGAAGCAGGTAGCCTGAATGCCGACTAGCCGCTATCAGGACAAGGTACTCGAGACCTACGCGCGCTCCCTTTTGGAAGCCGCCAAGGCCGAGAACCATGTGTTCGAGGACCTCG
Source organism: Collinsella sp. (assembly GCA_018368535.1). Lineage (GTDB taxonomy): Bacteria > Actinomycetota > Coriobacteriia > Coriobacteriales > Coriobacteriaceae > Collinsella. The sequence goes on from JAGZDZ010000040.1 coordinate 8,190, forward strand.
AGATGATCGAGCGCCTGGCTAGCGCCAGCCCCGAGATTATCGCCGTGCTCGACACCATGTCCAAGCGCGACCAGCTCGACCTTCTTCCCAAGGTGGCAGCTGCCTTTAAGTATGTTGCCGAGGAAGACGAGGATGTAGTGGGCGTGACCGTCACCACGGCGATCCCGCTCGACGACGAGCTGCGTCAAACCATCACTAAGAAATGCGAGCAGGACTTCGGCCGCAAGGTATTCCTTATCGAGCAGGTCGACCCGTCTATCGTGGGCGGCCTGGTGCTCGAGGCCCGCGGCGAGCGTCGTGACATTTCCGTCAAGACGCAGCTGCGCGTCGCGCAGGAGACCCTCGCAAACTCTGCTAATTCGTATGGAGGTGAAGCCTAATGTCCGAAACCCTCAATGCCCAGGATATCGCCAAGAAACTGCAGGAGCAGCTCACGAGCCTCTCCGCGACGGTCGATACGCATGAGGTTTCAACGGTCGACGAGGTAGGCGACGGCATCGCGCGTGTCTCCGGCCTCAAGAGCGCCATGGCAGGCGAGCTTCTGGAGTTCAAGAGCTCCGATACCGGTGAGACCGTCTTCGGCCTTGCCCAGAACCTTGACCGTGACGAGGTCGGCGCCGTTCTGTTCGGTGCCGTCGACTCCATCAAGGAAGGCGACGAGTGCCGCACCACTGGCCGCATTATGGATATCCCCGTGAGCCGTGCCATGCTCGGCCGCGTCGTCAATCCGCTCGGCCAGCCCATCGACGGTCTGGGTGACATCGTCGCCACGCATCGTCGCCCCATCGAGTTCAAGGCCCCCGGTGTCATCGACCGTACCCCGGTGTGCGAGCCGGTTCAGACCGGCCTGTTGGCCATCGACTCCATGGTGCCTATCGGCCGTGGTCAGCGTGAGCTCATCATCGGCGACCGTAAGACCGGTAAGACCGCCATCGCCATCGACGCTATCCTCAATCAGCGCGGCAAGGGCATGGTCTGCATCTATGTCGCCATCGGCCAGAAGGCCTCCACGGTTGCCAACATCCGCGAGACCCTCGCTCAGCACGGTGCGCTCGACTACACCATCATCGTTTCGGCCACCGCTGCCGATTCCGCCCCTATGCAGTACATCGCGCCTATGGCCGGTGCCGCTATCGGCGAGTTCTTTATGTACAACGGCGAGGACGGCAAGCCTGCCAGCGAGACCAACCCCGGCGGTCACGTGCTCGTCATCTACGACGACCTGTCCAAGCAGGCCGTGGCCTACCGTCAGATGTCGCTGACGCTGCATCGTCCGCCCGGACGCGAGGCCTATCCTGGCGACATCTTCTACCTGCACTCTCGTCTGCTCGAGCGTGCCGTCAAGATGTCCAAGAAGAACGGTTACGGCTCCATGACGGCTCTGCCGATCATCGAGACCCAGGACGGCGACGTCTCGGCCTACATTCCGACCAACGTTATTTCCATTACCGATGGTCAGATCTACCTGCAGTCCGAGCTCTTCTTCCAGGGTCAGCGCCCGGCAGTCGACGTGGGTATCTCCGTGTCCCGCGTCGGTGGCGATGCACAGACCAAGGCCATGAAGCAGGTCGCCGGCAACCTCCGTCTGGACCTTGCTTCGTACCAGGAGCTCGCCGGCTTTACGCAGTTCGGCTCCGACCTCGACGAGGCCACGCAAAAGCAGCTTACCCACGGCGCTCGCATGACCGAGCTCCTGAAGCAGCCGCGTTATAAACCGTTTGAGGTTGGCGAGCAGATCGTTACGCTGTTTGCTGGCAACGAGGGCTTCCTGGATGACCTGGAGATCGCCGACGTGCTGCCTTTCCGTGCCGAGCTTATCGAGTATATGGACAATGGCTTTGGCTCGCTGCTCGACAAGGTTCGCGCCAAGAAGATCGACGACGACACCAAGGCCGAGCTCTTGCGTGTCATTGGTGACTTCAAGCAGCAGTTCATGGCCAAACACCATGCCGACACGACTGGATCAGAGGAGAACTAAGCCCTATGGCCAACCTTCGCGACATTAAGAAGCGAATCTCCTCGGTTACCACGACCAAGCAGATCACGCGCACGATGGAGATGGTCTCTACGGCCAAGATCCGTCGTGCCCTCGATCGCTCCAAGCAGGCCGAGCCCTATAAGGAGGCGCTGACCGACGTCATGCTGACGGTTGCCGGCGACGCCTCCTGCTCGGGCACCGATCCCATGCTGCAGAAGCATGAGAGCGTCAAGCATGGCCTGATTGTCGTCATTGCTTCGGACCGCGGCCTTGCCGGCGGTTTCAATACGACGGTGGAGCGCACGGCCGAAAAGCTCGCCGCTTCTTGGGCGAACGATGGCATCGAGTGCGAGATCATCGCGTGTGGGCGTAAGCCGGCCACGTATTTCCGTGACCGCGCAAATGTCATCATGCATTTTGAGGGCAATTCCTCCGAGCCCGATTTCAATCAGGCTCGCATGATCTCCTCTCATATCTGCGATGCGTATCGTGCCGGTGAGCTTGACCGTGTCGAGCTTGTCTACCACCACGCCAAGAACCGCGTGGATCAGGAACTTCGCGTCGAGCACTTGCTGCCGCTCGATCCCGAGATGATCGCTATGGCCCACGGTCCGCGTAAGAACGAGACCGACGCCCCTAAGCGCATCTCGTCCACGTTCGAGTTCGTGCCCTCTCCCGAGCATGTTCTCGGCAAGCTTGTACCGTCTTATATCCTGACGGTCATCTACCAGGCCCTGATCGATTCGGCGGCCGCCGAGCAGGGTGCGCGCCGCAAGGCCATGCACTCCGCGACGGAAAACGCCACCGCGATCATCTCGACCCTTACCCGCACGTATAGTCGCGTGCGCCAGGCTTCGATCACGACCGAGATCAACGAGATCGTCGGCGGAGCCTCAGCATTGGAGGAACAGTAATGGCTAATAACACCGTAAAGCTTGCGGTCGAGGAAGCCACCAAGAAGACGACTGCCGGTGATGGCCGCATCGTGCGTATCATCGGCCCTGTCGTCGACGTCAAGTTTGACGGCGCGGTGCCCCCGATCTACAACGCGCTCACGGTCGAGGCCGAGACCCCGATCGGTCACCTGAGCACGATCCTCGAGGTCGAGAGCCAGCTTCCGGGCGGCGTCGTCCGCACGGTCGCCATGTCCTCGACCGACGGCCTGCAGCGTGGTCTCATCGCCACCGATACCGGTGAGCCCATGAAGATGCCCGTTGGCCCCAAGACGCTCGGCCGCATTTGGAACGTCATGGGCAAGCCTGTCGACGGTAAGCCCATGCCCGAGGTGGAGGAGTTTTATCCCATCCACCATGCAGCGCCCCGCTTCGACGAGCTCACCACCAAGACCGAGATTTTCGAAACCGGCATCAAGGCCGTTGACCTGCTTGAGCCCTACATCCGTGGCGGCAAAACGGGTCTGTTCGGCGGCGCCGGCGTCGGCAAGACCGTTCTGATTCAGGAGCTCATCAACAACCTCGCCCAGGAGCACGGCGGCACCTCGGTGTTCACCGGTGTCGGCGAGCGTACTCGTGAGGGCACCGACCTGTTCCTCGAGATGAGCGAGTCTGGCGTAATCGACAAGACCTGCTTGGTCTATGGTCAGATGAACGAGCCGCCTGGAGCGCGTCTGCGCATCGGTCTGGCTGGCCTTACCACCGCTGAGTACTTCCGCGATCGCGGCCAGGACGTTCTGCTGTTCATCGACAACATCTTCCGCTTCTCCCAGGCCGGTTCCGAGGTTTCCGCACTGCTGGGTCGTATGCCGTCCGCCGTCGGTTACCAGCCTACGCTGGCTACCGAGATGGGCGACCTCCAGGAGCGCATTACCTCGACCAAGACGGGTTCCATTACCTCCGTCCAGGCTGTCTACGTCCCTGCAGACGACCTGACCGACCCGGCGCCTGCCACGACGTTTACGCACCTCGACGCCACTACGGTTCTTTCGCGTAGCATTTCGTCGCTCGGCCTGTTCCCGGCTATCGACCCGCTCGCGTCTTCCTCCGACGCTCTCGATCCCTCGATCGTCGGCGAGGAGCACTACCGTGTCGCCGTCAAGGTCCAGGAGCTCCTGCAGGAGTACTCCGACCTTCAGGACATCATCGCCATTCTGGGTATGGACGAGCTGTCCGAGGAGCAGCGCCTTACGGTCAACCGTGCCCGTAAGATCCAGCAGTTCCTCTCCCAGTCCTTCCACGTCGCCGAGAAGTTCACCGGCAACCCCGGTGTCTACGTCCGCGTCGAGGATACCGTCCGCTCCTTCGCCGAGATTGTCGACGGTAAGGCCGATGACCTGCCCGAGCAGGCATTCCGCTATGCTTCCACGATTGAGGACGTGCGCGAGCGCGCCCGCAAGATGGGGGAGAAGTAGGTTATGCGTATCCGCATCGTGTGCCCCGTGAGCTGCGCCTATGAGGGCGACGCTGCGTTTGTGTCGATTCCGTCCACGGATGGCGAGTTTGGTGTTCTGCCTGCTCACTCCAGCGAAATCTGCACGATCGACCGCGGTTACGTTCGCGTTTCCGATAAGGCCATGGGCACTGTCGACCACACGTTTGCCGTGGCCGGCGGCTATGCCCAGGTTGCGGACGATGTCGTGACCGTTCTCGCCGAGCGCGCTTGCGATTTGGCGACCGTCGACGCCGACAAGGTTAAAGCTGATATTCAAGGTTTTGAAGAGAAGCTGGGTAATTTGTCGGAGGATGATGCACGCCGCGCCTACCTCTATAATGAAATCGCATGGTGTAAGCTCAAGCTTGCCCAATAGTCAGACGTTTTAGCGTTCGACCATTTGCGAACACATCATGCCCGGGATGGCTCAGCCACCCCGGGCATGCTTTTTGAAAGGGTAGACCTTGGATATTATCCGCGTTGAGGGTGGCCACGCCATCGGAGGTTCCGTGCCTGTTTCGGGTGCCAAGAACTCCGCGCTCAAACTTATGGCGGCAACGCTTCTGGCGCCGGGCAAGACGACGCTGCAGAACGTGCCTGATATTTCCGATGTCCACGTGATGGGCAAGGTGCTCAAGGGTATGGGCGCCACGATCGATGTTCTCGACGAGCACACGCTCGAGATTGATACCTCTCAGGTCGATTCTTGGGAGGCCCCCTACGAGCTCGTTGCCAAGATGCGTGCTTCCACCGCCGTCATGGGACCCCTGCTGGGTCGCTTCCATCGCGCCAAAATTGCCATGCCGGGCGGCTGCAACCTGGGTGCTCGCAAGATCGATATGCACATTCTTGGTCTTGAGGCCCTGGGCGTTGAGTTCGATACCGCCCACGGTTACATCAACGCTAATGCGCCCCAAGGTCTGCGCGGTACCACCGTCACGCTCGAGTTCGCCAGCGTCGGTGCGACCGAGAACCTCATCATGGCCTCTGTGCGCGCACAGGGTACCACGGTTATCGACAATGCCGCCCGCGAGCCCGAGATCGTCGATCTCGCTAACATGCTCAACGAGATGGGCGCCAAGATTGTTGGCGCCGGTACGCCCGTTGTGACCATCGAGGGCGTGGAAGAGCTGCATCCTGTTACCCATCGCGTAGTGGGCGACCGCATCGAGGCCGGTACCTTTATCGTCGCCGGTGCGCTGATGGCCGACGATCGCGGTGTTGACGTCACGGGTTTTTGCCCCATTCACTTGGGCATGGTTCTCAAGAAGATGGAGCTTATGGGCATCGATTGCGAGCGTACCGACGACGGCGTCCATGTGAACCGTGCCGAGCGTATCAAGCCGGTCGATATCCAGACGCTTCCGTTCCCCGGTTTCCCGACCGACATGCAGGCGCAGATTATGGTGCTCTCCGCCCTTGCCGACGGCAGTTCCGTTATTACCGAAAACATCTTCGAGAATCGCTTTATGTTTGCCTCTGAGCTGGTGCGCATGGGTGCCGACATTCGTATCGAGAGCCATCATGCCATGATTCATGGCGTCAAGGGCTTCTCGGGTGCACAGGTTACCTCGCCCGATCTGCGTGGCGGAGCGGCCCTCGTCGTAGCGGGCTTGATCGCCGACGGGACGACCGAGGTTTCGGCCATCCATCACATCAAGCGCGGCTACGAGCAGTTTGTCGAAAAGCTGCAGGCGCTCGGCGCGCATGTCGAGCATGCTACCGTCCCCGATCCCGTCATCTACTAATACAGGTTGCCTATGTTTAATAAAAAGCCCCTCGCGGATACCACCGCCCGAAGACCCTCAACTGGTGCGCAGGCCAAGATCTACAGTCGCGATAACGTGGCTCGCTATTCCGAGCGCGCTCGTCAACGTCGTCGTAGCCACACGATTCGTCACGTCGCGCTCATTGTCGTGCTTGGCGTGCTGCTGAGTGCCACTACCGCTGCCGGCCTGTGGTTTGCCACCATTATGGGCAAGCTCGGCGATTCTAATGTCATTACCGACAATCTGCGTCGGGTTCTGGTTGACACCGATGAGGCAAAGGATCCGTTCTACGTGCTGCTTCTTGGCACCGACGGCCGTCCGGGCGAGGATACGTATCGTGCCGACTCGATTATCCTGGCACGCATCGACCCCACGCAAAAGCAGGCGACGCTCATTTCCGTTCCGCGCGACATCAAGGTCGAGTACAAGGGCGAGACCATGAAGATCAACGCCTGCCATACCGTTGGCGGCGCCGAGGCCATGGTCGAGGCGGTCAACGAGCTGTGCGGTGTTCAGATTTCCCACTATGCCGAGGTCAGCTTCGACGGTATGCAGGCGCTGATTGATTCGGTTGGCGGTATCGACATTAACGCAACCGATGATGTTGACGACCCCGAGCACCTGGATATTAAGATTACCGCTGGTCAGCAGCATATGGACGGCGCCACCGCCCTTACCTATGCCCGCTGCCGCTACACCTATGCCGACGGCGACTACACGCGCATGCGCCACCAGCGTCAGGTGCTTGGCGCCCTTGCCAACCAGATTCTCAATAACTTCGATGCCACGAAGATCTTTGGCCTGGTTAATTCGCTGTCCGATATGCTCGTGACCGATATGAGCGTTCAGGATATCGTGGCTACGGTCAATGCCATGCGCGGTATGGATGTCGACGGCATCTACTCGGCCAACCTGCCCTCGTATGCCGACGACAGCACCATGATCGACGGTGTGAGCTACGTCTTTGTCTACGAGGACGAGCTCAAGGAAATGATGGAGCGCGTCGATGCCGGCAAGGATCCCAAGGGTCCCAACACCATGGGTCTTTCCGACGGTTCCAGCTCTACGATCGGCGACCTGAACAACAACACGTCTGACGACTACGCAAACGGTACCGCAACCTCATCGGTCAGCTCTGACGATTCCGATGACTCAAGCGATTCGAGCGATTCGGACTACTACGAAGAGCCCACCGGCGACGGCAACGGCTACGAAGCCAACTACTAGAGTTACGCGGTTTTACCAAACCGCGTAACCAGTTGACGCTGCAAACCCGCCAGAGCGGCAATCTGCCTTTCAACTTCGGCGGCATGATCAAAAGATCAATGCCACCTCGTTTCAAGGCACCTTGCTCGCTCTGGCGGGTTTTCGCTGTCGGTGCCAAAACATCGGCGTAACACTTGGCACATGGGTAGTCATTGGGGACGTTCTTAAACGACTGGTCAAAGGGGGCACTCTTGATGCACTTGGCACTTGGGGACGTTCCTTTTAATATGAGCAGGACATTGTCAAGAGGCAAAATCGGGCCTGGCCCCAACGATATGGGGTCAGGCCCTCTCCC
>JAGZDZ010000041.1:0-14679 GCA_018368535.1 Collinsella sp.
GCCGGCCGGTCCGGCCCTCAGGGTATCGGGTTCCCACATTCATCCGTACATGTGCGGATGAATGTGGGAGGTGTTCGGATAAAGTCGATAATCAAGGGCCAGTTGTGCCTGGCTTTTGAAGCGGCATTGCCGATTGTTCAAAATGTCATTCGTGGGTAGAATAGTGTCGACGGCAGCCCAAGTTCTGGAAAGCTGGGCAGCGCCGTTGTTTGCATTAGGGGGTCAACGCCTTAGCGGCGGCGACCCCTTCTGTTGCGCTTCGAACGCTGCTTGAGTGCCTCGGAAAGGCCGACAAGTGCCGTGAAGAACGAGACCAAAGCGGTCAGAAGTCTCACGAAATCAATCAAATCGGTCATGGGCATCACCTCCCATCAGATGGAGGGCGCTGCCCGGCACATGGAACTGCCGCCAACAGTATCAATTCTATCAAAGCGCAGTTAGATATGCGAATGTTTGTTCGCATATCAGAAGATCGGAACTCGGGCATGGCGAAGGAGCAGTTCCTTTGCCATACCCGAGCTTGTCGCCGAACTGCTACCTACATTTTTCGAGTTATTCGGCCACGCTGCTGGTTCTGCATAAATGCACCACCGGGATTATCTGAGAGTTTTTGTCCTTATTTGAGCGCATACATGCCCATTTGCGCACTTACGTCACCGAATCAAACACCGTTAGAGGTATGAATGTTCCTGCGAGGGCATCTTTAGCCATTTAACGACCTCCGACAGGCCGAATAACTCGAAATTTGTTGGTGGCGAAAGCGTAACAGTCCTATACGCCAAAAGCCGGCATCTCCCATGTGACAAAGGGACTATCCCTTTGCCACATTATTCGATGACGGTGCGGGAGTTTTGCTTGCGCATGGTGGCGAGCATGTGTTTGGGGACGGCGTGGACCATGCAGCTACCGATGGTCGCGCTCGCGGCGGTCTTAGCTGCATCGCTTGCGTTTTTGGTCGCGTAGCTGTGGCGGAAACGTTTGAGCATGGCAATGTCGTTGCCGCCGTCTCCGTAAACCGCAACCTCGTCCTCGGCAATGCCGTAGTAGCCCGCCAGCCAGGCCACGCTCTCGCCCTTGTTGCATGCCACATCCGTGATCTCAAACATCACCGGATCGAACGGCGCGTTGACCACGCGGTCCGAGCGCTCGGCCAGATACGCCTTAAGGTCACGCTCCAGCTCGGGCGAGGTCACGCGGCAGTTGATCTTGCACACATCGTGGCGCAGGATGTCGCCGATCGACTGATCGAAATACTGTTCCTCGTGATAGCCGCCACGCGCGCGCATGCCGCGCATCACGATACGCTTGATGGGTCTGTCCTTTTTAAAGCCCGCCTGGTGCATCTCGAACGATCCGCTCGAAAACATGCCATCGGGCGTGGAGCAATCAAAGCAAATGTCCGGAAACTCCTTGAGCAGCTCCTCGGTGATCTGCGGGTCGATGGTCCAGGTCTTGAGCACCTCGCCATGACTGTCGCGCACAATGGAGCCGTTAGAGCAGCAGGCGTCAAGCGCCAGGCCCGTAAAGCCATGCTCGCCGATCGGCAGCGTCGAGCGTCCGGTCGCGGGAACCACATGCAGGCCAGCCTCGGTCAGCTCGCGAATGACACGGCGAATGGTCCCGTCTGCCTCGTGCAGGGCATTCAACAGCGTTCCGTCTAAGTCACTCGCAAACATCTTGATCATGGGCATGCCTCTCCTTCGTCTGCACGATATTGTAGACGAGAGCGGGCGCGTCCCAAGAGAGACGCGCCCGCTAGGCGAAAGATTGTCCTACACCGCGGCGGGGCCGTGTTCGCCGGTGCGGATGCGGATAACTTCCTCGACCGGCTCGACCCAGATCTTGCCGTCTCCAACGGCACCGGTGCGAGCAGCATTGCAGATAATCTCGACAATTCCGTCGACATGCTCATCGGCGCAAATGAGCGTGAACTGCACCTTAGGGATCGTGTTGACAAGCAACTCGTTGCCGCGCGCGTATTCCTTCCAGCCATGCTGTGCACCGCAGCCCTGCACCTGGTTGATAGTCATGCCGCGAACATCGGCAGCAAACAGCGCATCTTTAAGAACCTCAAGCTTTTCCTGGCGCACGATAGCCGTGATCTTTTTCATAATGAATTCCTCTCAATAATTAACGTATCCCTTTACATGAGACGCGGGTTTCCCAGGTGCCGCAAACCAACCTCAGAAATCAAAAAGTTCAACTGACTGGTCTTAGCAGGTTTCCCAAGTGCCGCAGATTGCCGTGAAAGAGGAGCGAAGCGTACTTAAGTACGTGAGCGACGATTGAACGGCAAGGTGCGGTGCTTGGGGAAGCTGCTAATCGAGTCCGGAGAACGAGGGATAAGCGCTCTCGCCATGCTGACTCGCGTCCAGGCCCAGCGCCTCGTCGGCCTCGTCCACGTGCAGGCTGCCGTGGAACAGCGCCTTGACCACCGCGGCGGTCACCAAGTCGAGCACCAGTACAATAGCGACCGTCACCACAATGCCCAAAATCTGCGAGACGAGCAGCGACACGTCGCCCGTGTAGAACAGGCCACCCTTACCGGTCCACGAGAGCTCCGGCACACAGAACAGGCCCGTGAGCACGCCGCCCAAGATGCCGCCGATGCCGTGGCAACCGAACGCGTCGAGCGCATCGTCGTAGCCAAACTTGGTCTTAAGATGGCTGATGGCCAGGTAGCAGACAGGCGAGACGATCAGGCCCATGACCAGCGCCGCCCACGGCTCGACAAAGCCCGCACCCGGCGTGACCACCACAAGGCCCGCAACCAGACCGGTGCTGACGCCCACCAGCGTGGGGCGACCGGTATGCACGCGCTCGACGGCAAGCCACGAGACCATGCCCGCCGCGCTGGCCGTCACGGTGTTGAGGATGGCAAGCGCCGCCACGGCGTCGGCCTTAAACTCGCTGCCGCCGTTAAAGCCAAACCAGCCAAACCAAAGCAGGCCGGCGCCCAGCGCCACAAACGGCACGTTATGCGGACGGTAGCTCACCATGCCAAAACCACGACGACGGCCGAGCATTAAGCAGAGAATCAGGCCCGTCAGACCGGACGAAATGTGTACCACGTCGCCGCCGGCAAAGTCGAGTGCGCCGATGATGTCGCCGATAAAGGAGCCATCGCCGCCCCAAACCATGTGGGCGAGCGGCGCATAGACCACAAGCAGCCAAATGCCCAGGAAGGCCGTCATGGCACCAAACTTAACGCGGCCGGCCAGGCTGCCCGTGACGATAGCAGCCGTGATCATGGCAAATGCCATCTGGAAGGCAATGTTGATGATCTGAGGGTAGGCGGCACCGTCCGCGGCATTGCCCTCGGCCGCCTGCAGCACCTGGTTGAGTACCGGCAGGCACAGCAGCTGGTCAAGGCCTCCATAGAAAAACGCCAGACCCGGTGTCATTAAAAACACGAGCATGGTGCAGACGAGCATAAACGTTGTCGATCCCGTATCGTACATTCGCTCTCCCTTGGTCGCATGAACGTTGTCGGCGCCCATAATGCGGCCGAGGGGCAACTGGTGTAGACCAGATACGGCGTTGTTAAACGCGGCGTTGTCGAATGGAAACGGTGCCGCAATCTTGGAAACGGCGCGGCAACGGACGCGAAACGGACGGGAAATACGCGAGCAAGGAAGCCGTGAGCGCGCCCGTCCCGGCTAGCGGCGGAACAGCTCGTGGGCGCGGTCGCGGAGATTAGTTGCTCGAATGACACCTTCGTAGCGATTGATGCGCAGGCGCGGGAAGGCGTTAAAGAAGCGTAGGTCGCGGCGGCTGAGTGACACGCTCGGCACCGGACGGCTTATGCCCTTGCCGGCAAGGCGACGACTGAGCGACGGACGCGGCATGCTCGGTGCGGCATCGGCCACGCGGCGGGCGGCAAGCGCCAGGCCGCGAGCACCATCCGAGATAAACGTCGGCATCGAAGCCTTCTCGCGCAGGGCATCGAGCGCCGCGTCGCCCAGCTCGACCAGCCACGCGTTAACGGCACGGCCGCGGATGTGCGTCTGCGCCACCGAGTCGATCGCCGAATCGGGAATACGTTCGAGCATGGAGTCGGACGCATCGGCAAGCGACTCATTGATGCGGTCGGCAAGGTCGGCCCGGACGCGCTCCAGCTGATCGGACAGACGCCGCCAGCTCGCCAACGAGCACAACGCGTCGACCATCATCGCGACCGCGACGATAAAGGCGGACAGCCGCACAATCAGCACCGGCAGATGGCCAAGCAGCCCCAGCAATGCCGGCTCCACTAAACGGCAAATACACAACGCACCCAAGCCAAACGCGCAGGCCCAGTACAGGCAAATGCGTCCGTGCAAGTTAAACGGCAGGTGCGAGTAATCCCAAAAGCGAGCGCCCGTTGTTTTTTCCAACAGTACGCCTACGCTGTACTCAATCACGCTGCATACGAGCGCTGCAGCGACAAACTGGCTTGAGGCATCCGGAATCCCGCGCAACAGCAGCCAGCAGGCAATGCCGCCCACACCATAGATAGGACAACACGGCCCCAGCAAAAAGCCGCTGTTGGCAAATCGTCCGTGATTGAGCATGGCGCAGACCGTCGACTCCCACGCCCAGCCGCAAAACCCGTAAAAGGCAAACGAGAGCACCAGTGCCGAAAGCGGGCAGACGGCAAGCGTCGCGCCGCCAAACGCCATATCAATCGCGGTCCCCACCGTCTACCCTCTCCTCTTTTCGCTCGATTCGCCACTCACGTCATCGTCCGCCTCGTCCTTGCGCCGCAGACGACCGGCGACCGTCTCGCGCAGAGCGCACCATTTATCTGCCAGGCATACAATCCAAGCCTCACGACACGTCGGCGGCACTGGCACCAGCGGAAACATATGCCGCACGATAATATTCCGTTCGCGCGGCGTCAGCTCAAAATCTTCCTCCGCACGTGCCAGGGCAAAAAACGGGTGGCGAAAGCCATGCAGCCGATGGCTTGGGTCGGGATCGTGCCAGTCATAGAGAAAGTAATCGTGCAGCAGGGCCCCGCGCAACAACGAAGCACGGTCGACCGAAATGCCGGCACGGCCCAAGCGCTCGGCAAAGGACAGGCTCGCCCGCGCTACCGAAGTCACATGTGCATAGACCGTCACGTCGCCATGCTGGATAAACTCGTGCGTCAGGTCCAAGCGGCCCGCCTGGGCCAGCTGGCGGGCGGCATAGTCGACCTCGTGCGCGATTTTTTCGGCACGAACGGCATCGGACATGCTGCCTCCTTCCAGCGACTCACGGCGACAAGCCACGGCCTGTGCACAATCGATAAAAACATCATGGAACATATCAGTATGGCATCGGACAAAACGTTTTGCCCCACCAGTTGGCGAATTACCGCGCCGCCGTCACATATCAAACGCCAAAATGTGCGAGACTGTCTTGTGCAATTGTGTCGGCCGAGGGAGCGCCGGCGCTCGATTCGCATGGAGTAACCCACAACGATGCTGCTTACGCAAACGACAACGCCCGAGGACGTCAAGGCTCTTAATCGTGCCGAGCTCCCGCAGCTCTGCGACGAGATTCGCCACGCCATCCTCGAAAGCTCCGCCGCCGTCGGCGGGCACGTTGCCCCCAACCTGGGCGTCGTTGAGCTTACGGTCGCGCTCCATCGCGTGTTTAACTCCCCTATCGACAAGATTCTCTTTGACGTTTCGCACCAGACCTACGCCCACAAGGCGCTGACTGGGCGCGCGTACACTTATATCGATCCGAAGCGCTTTGGCGAGGCCTCTGGCTTTGCCAATCCCGACGAGTCCGAGCACGACCTGTTCGCCATGGGCCATACCTCCACGTCGGTGAGCCTGGGCTGCGGCCTGGCGCACGCTCGTGACCTGGCGGGCGATACGCACAACGTCATCACCGTTATTGGCGACGGCTCGCTTTCGGGCGGCTTGGCGTTTGAGGGCTTTAACAATGCCGCCGAACTCGATAGCAACCTGATCATCATCGTCAACGATAACGACCAGTCCATTGCCGAGAACCATGGCGGCCTGTATCGCAATCTGGCCGAGCTGCGAGCCAGCAACGGTACCTGTGAGCGCAACGTTTTCCGCGCGATGGGGCTCGACTACCGCTATCTGGACGCCGGTAACGACGTGTTGGCCCTCGTCGACGCGTTGCAGGAACTGCGCAATATCGATCATCCCATCGTGCTGCACGTCTCCACCGCCAAGGGCAAGGGCTTTGAGCCAGCCCAGAACGACCCCGAACGCTGGCATCACGTGGGTCCGTTTGACATGGCAACTGGACGCAAGCTCTGCCCGGGCCATCCGAGCGAGCCTGCGCCGCGCACCTATGCCGACATTACGGGCGAGGCGCTCAGCGCCGCCATCGAGCGCGATTCGCAGGTCGTGGGCATCACGGCCGCCACGCCCTACATCATGGGCTTTACACCCGAGCTTCGCGCTGCCGCCGGCAAACAGTTCGTCGATGTGGGCATTGCCGAGGAGCACGCCGTGACCTTTGCCACCGCGCTTGCGCGCTCGGGCGCCAAGCCAGTCTTTGGTGTGTACGGCACGTTTTTGCAGCGCGCTTACGACGAGCTGTGGCACGACCTGTGCCTCAACGACGCCCCGGCAACCATTTTGGTGTTTGGTGCGTCAATCTTTGGCACCACGTCCGAGACGCACCTTTCGTTCTTTGATATTTCCATGTTGGGCGGTCTTCCCAACATGCACTACTTGGCGCCGGCCTGCATGGAGGAATATCTGTCCATGCTGAGCTGGTCGCTCGACCACCGCGAGCATCCCGCGGCGATCCGCGTACCGGGCATTGGCTTGGTAAGCCGTCCCGACCTTGCGCCTGCCGAAGACACCGACTACAGTGCCGTTCGCTACAACGTGGTGCGTCAGGGCCGCGACGTTGCCGTGCTCGCGCTTGGCGATTTCTTTGAGCTGGGCGAGCGCGTGGCAAACCGCTTGGCTGCCGAGTACGGTATCGAGGCCACGCTCGTCAACCCGCGCTTTGCAACCGAGCTTGACCGTGAGTTCCTCGACAGTCTTGCCGCCGAGCATCGCGTTGTCGTCACCCTCGAGGACGGCATCTTGGACGGTGGCTGGGGCGAGCGCGTCGCGTGCTATCTGGCCTGCACGCCTGTGCGCACGCGCACCTTCGGCATCGCCAAGGGCTTCCCCGACCGCTACGACCCCAACGAGCTGCTCGCTCAGAACGGCATGACGGTCGAGAACATGGCCGCCGAAGCCGTAAGACTACTCAACGAGTAAGAAAACCTCCGCAAGGAAAGCACCCCTGCGGAGGTTTTTATTTTCGCGACGCGATTATCTCAATCTGTAACATCTAGGGTCCGAATTTCCGTCTAACTGTTACAGATCTGGATAAGACGTCCTAGTCCCAGACCTTTGTCTCAATCTATAACAGATAGAGACCTTTTGGCCGTCCAGATGTTACAGATTGAGACATTCGAATTCCCCTGAAGAGAAAATCTCGATCTGTAACAGTCGCTCGGCAAAAACGGCTGCAGATGTTACAGATCGAGACAAAGCAACAAGGCATGCCGCCGCATCGGCCAAAACCACCACGAAGGTGCCTGTCCCTTTTTAGTAGGTAGAATAACCCATAAGGTAAGTATGTTTCTGAGTTATTTCGTGTTGACCCATTTGAGCGCGATAGGGTATAACTCTACTCAACCGCTAGGGATTTTATTGAGAAAGGTGTTCTACCATGAGCAAGAACCTCTCCCAGCAGGTCGTTCTCGACCGCCGCGGCTTCGTTGCCGCCACCTTCGCAACCGTCGCCGGCCTTGGTCTTGCCGGCTGCTCCGACACCAGCGCCGAGGCCGACAAGGGTTCCGCCGCCGGCTCTTCCAAGAGCTCCGAGGATACCGAGGCTTCCACCACGCTCGACGCCAAGGCATTCGACAAGCTCGTCGACAACGGCCCCAAAGCCGACGACGATGCCATCGCCGCCAGCACCTGGGCCACAGCCGTCAAGGACGCCGGCGTCTTTAAGATTGGCGGCGTTCAGACCTCTACGCTTTTCTCCCTCCTCAACGAGAAAGACGGTCAGACCCGCGGCTTCGATGCCGGTATCGCACAGCTCCTGTCCAACTACATTCTGGGCGAGAACAAGGTCGAGATCACCCAGGTGACCTCGGACACGCGCGAGTCTGTCCTGCAGAACGGCCAGGTCGACGCCGTCTTTGCCACCTACACCATCACTGACGAGCGCAAGAAGCTCGTCTCCTTCGCCGGTCCCTACTACTACACGCAGCAGGCCATCCTGGTGCTCGCCGATAACGACGACATCAAGAGCGTCGACGACTTGGCCGACAAGAACGTCGCCGTCCAGTCCGGCTCCAACGGCCCCGCCATCCTGGAGGAGTTCGCTCCCAAGGCCAGCCAGCAGGAGCTTAAGACCGACGAGGAGGCCCGCCAGGCACTCCAGCAGGGCCGCGTTGACGCCTACGTCATCGACAACAACATGCAGCAGAGCGCCCTGGTCCGCGAGCCCGGTAAGTACAAGATCGCCGGCAAGTCCTTCGGCAACAAGGAGCCCTATGGCATTGGTCTGCCGCTCGATTCCGACGGCGTCGCCTTCGTTAACGACTTCCTTAAGAAAATCGAGGACGACGGCACCTGGACCGAGCTGTGGCAGATCTGCATCGGCGACCGTACGGGCGACACCAATGTTCCCGAGCTGCCCGAAATCGGCGCCTAGGCAGCGTGCCTGGTAACGGCCGCAACGAAACCATACGGAAACGCATGATGCGCTTTATTGCGGTAAACTGTTTTCTCACTGAGTTGTCGGGGCTTCCGTACACACGGGAGCCCCTTTCCTTATCGGCGGGAGGTCCGCATGAGTCTTTCCGAGCTCTGGTCGCTCTATGGCCAGAACTATATCGACGCGCTGCTCGCAACCTGGGGCATGACGCTTGAGTCGTTTGCCATCGCCATGGTGCTGGCCGTCGCCGTCACCGTGATGCGCGTGTCGCCGCTCAAGCCGCTGCGCGTCTTTGGCGACCTGTATGTCCAGGTCTTCCGTAACATCCCCGGCATCGCGCTGCTCATCATCGTCGTCTACGCGCTGCCGCCGCTCAAAATCGTTCTGCCCTATCGCACCTGCGTCATCGTCGCCACGGTGCTGTTGGGCTCGGCCTTTGGGTCCGAGAACTTTATGAGCGGCATCAACACCGTGGGCGTCGGTCAGGTCGAGGCCGCCCGCTCACTCGGCATGAGCTTCAGCCGCATCCTCGCCAAAATCGTGATTCCGCAGGCGCTACGCTCGAGCGTGCTGCCCATGACCAACCTCTTTATCGCCGTCATGCTCACCACCGCCCTCGGCAGCCAGGTGCCGCTTCAACCGCAGGAGCTCACCGGCGTCGTGAGCTACATCAACACGCGCTCGCTCGGTGGCGTCGCCGCGTTCTTTATCTCGGCCCTCGGCTACCTGGGCACGGCCTTTGTGGTGAGCCACATTGGCAACTACATCGATAAGAAGGTGAGAATCCTCCGATGAGCAAGCACTCCTCCCCTGCGCTCACCATGCGCGACGCGCTCTACGAGGCCCCCGGCCCCAAGATGCGCGCCAAGATTCGCATCGGCACCGCCATTTCGCTCATTGCCGTGGCCGCACTCGTCGTCCTTGTGCTGCAGCGCTTTTATGTGACCGGTCAGCTTTCGGTCCACTACTGGTACTTCTTTACGCACCTCACCACCTGGAAGTTCTTGCTTGCCGGCTTTGAGGGTACCGTCAAGGTCGCGCTCACCGCCGGCGCCATCGCGCTGGTGCTGGGCCTCACCCTCATGCTCGGCCGCACGAGCGATATTAAGCCGCTGCAGCTGGTCTGCCGCGTGCTCACCGATTTCTTCCGCGGCGTACCGAGCCTGCTGTTCATCTACTTCTTCTTTTTGGTGCTGCCCCAGTACAAGATCGCGCTGCCATCGTTTTGGATGCTCACGCTGCCCGTCGCACTCGCCGCTGCCGGCGTGCTGGCCGAGATCTTCCGCGCCGGCGTCAACGCCGTACCGCGCGGCCAGGTCGAGGCAGCCCAGGCACTCGGCCTCTCCAAAGCCAAAATCACCTTTAAAATCGTGCTGCCCCAGGCGATTCGCTTTATTATCCCGTCGTTGATCTCGCAGCTCGTGGTCGTGGTCAAGGACACCACCGTCGCCTACGTGGTGAGCTACCCCGACCTGATGCAAAACGCCCGCGTACTCATTACCAACTACGACGCGCTCGTGTCGGTCTACCTGGTGATCGCGGTCATCTACATCCTCATCAACGTCGCGATTAATAAGGCCGCCATCTATGTTTCGCACAAGACCGGCGCAACCATCATCCGCTAACGATTTACGATTTCTAGGAATAAGGAGCCGAGCATTATGGCACAGAGCACTTCCGCTTCCGGCAACCAGCCGCTGATCGAGCTCAAGCATGTCGATAAGCACTACGGCGATCTGCATGTCCTCAACGACATTAACCTCTCGGTCGACCGCGGCGAGGTCGTTGTCGTGATTGGCCCCTCGGGTTCGGGCAAGTCGACCATGTGCCGCACCATCAATCGCCTGGAAACCATCGACTCGGGCGAGATCCTCATCGAGGGCGAGCCTCTGCCGCAGGAAGGCAAGGATCTTGCCCGCATGCGCGCCGAGCTGGGCATGGTGTTTCAGCAGTTCAACCTGTTCGCGCATATGACGGTGCTGCAGAACGTCATGCTGGGGCCGGTCGACGTGCTGGGCGTGTCCAAAGACGAGGCACGCGAGCGCGCCATGGACCTCCTGAGCCGCGTAGGTGTGGCCGAGCAGGCCGACAAGGTGCCCGCACAGCTTTCGGGCGGCCAGCAGCAGCGCGTGGCCATCGCCCGCTCGCTCGCCATGCAGCCCAAGGCCATGCTCTTTGATGAGCCCACGAGCGCCCTTGACCCCGAGATGATCAACGAGGTGCTCGAGGTCATGGTTCGTCTGGCCCAGCAGGGCATGACGATGATCGTCATCACGCACGAGATGAACTTTGCCCGCCGTGTGGCCGACCGCGTCGTGTTTATGGCCGATGGCCAG
This sequence comes from Collinsella sp., assembly GCA_018368535.1. Classification (GTDB taxonomy): domain Bacteria; phylum Actinomycetota; class Coriobacteriia; order Coriobacteriales; family Coriobacteriaceae; genus Collinsella. Next base: position 11,022 of record JAGZDZ010000041.1, read on the forward strand.
ATCGTGGAGATCGGCACGCCCGACGAGTTCTTCGACCACCCCCAGACCAAGCGCGCCCAGGACTTCCTCAACTCTATCAAGGGCCACTAGCCCAATTGCCACGCGGGCAAATTCATCACCAGCGTTTGTCCCGCGCCACCCCTATGCCATGTCCACCCGGATTCGAAAGCCGCACCCATGATCGGAACACGTACTTCCTCGTCCTATACCCCGCACGTCGACGTTGCCCCCGCCGACCGTCCGCTCATCCTCGTCGCGCCGCGTTGGGAAGAGGCAAAACCGTTTTTGAGCGAGACGCTCTCCCCCAACGAGGAAATCGCAAGTGTCTTTGTCGATGCCATCCTTGCCGCCGGTGGCCTGCCGCTGCAGATGTCTATTACCGAAGACGTCGATGTTATCCGGCATTACGTCGATATCGCCGACGGCATCGCCATTCCCGGCGGCCCGGACGTCAACCCCAAACGCTGGGGCGACGAGCGTCCTTACGACCCCACGCTGTGCTGCGAGATTCGCGACCGTTTTGAGTTTAAGCTGGTTAACGAGGTGCTTCGCGCCAAGAAGCCGCTCTTTACCACCTGCCGAGGCACGCAGCTGCTCAATGTCGCCACCGGCGGCACCCTGTGCATGGACGTGCCGAGCCTGGGTGCGCGCGAGGGCCGCACGCAGTGGCGCCATACCCACGTGCTCAACGATCCCGTGCACCCCGTCGAGGTCGTGCCGGGCTCGCTGCTGGAGCGCGCGGTTGGCGGGCACAGGCTGATCCAGACCAACTCGGCACATCACTGCTGCGTCGACCGTCTGGGTAAAAGCACGCGCTTGGTCGCCAAGGCAACCGATGGCGTTCCCGAGTGCATCGAGGTCGAAGGCCAGCCATTCTGCCTGGGCGTGCAATGGCATCCTGAGTACACGTGGAAGACGCTCGAGACCGACTTTAACCTGTGGAAGTCGTTTGTCGAGGCAGCGGCCAAAGTAAAACAGGCCCGCTAGCTCGCGAATCACACAGGCTAAAGCTTTCCATGACGGGGGGGCGGACACCAGCCACGGTGCCCGCCCCCCCCTGTATTTGGTATGCTCGGTATGATTATCCCTCACAAACAATCAAAGAAATCTCGACCGCAATCGGTCGACGGTAAAGCAGATGGCAAAAACGCTTGCTACGTTTATTAGGCAGTCAATTAGAATCGAAATGCATTGACTATTCCCCAACGGGGTCACGCCACAAATCCACATGAGCATCGAGGCTGGAAGCGGAAGCATGGAATTGGCCCCGAGCTGTATGTAGATCGCCACGACGTTGACAAGCAACAGCATGCCAATCGGACCGAAGCCGGACCCAAAATAGGAAACAACAATTACGCAAGAAACCACGTATGCAAGGCAGGCAGCGGCAGCAAGAACAAGTCGATAGCAAAATACATGCAGGTTGAAATACTGCTGAGCATACAAAACGATCGCGCAGTTAAGACAGTACAAAACGACACTCGACAGGATAAACGCGCCCAAAAGGGCAAAAGAAGACAGCACCACTCGCGCAACGATAGCGCACACACGCTTCCCTCCCCGAGCCTCCGACAACCCCCACGGTTCCTCAATAAAGCCCGAACTGACAAAGCGCGGCACAATGCAAGCCGCGATGAACGGAAAGAACAATGCATGAGCCAACGGGGCTACGTTGAACAGCAGACCGCGAAAAACCTCTGCATTACCAAATAGAAGGACATCCTCTGCCGACAGCAGAAGCGTCGGGTCTGGGAAAAAGCCCAAGAAACTGTTCTCACGGAGGCTACAGAACCACATCGGGAAAGAATTAAGCTGCAATACCACTATGCACGCATAAATTACCAGGATTAAAGCGTACATCCATTTGCTCACATGCTTCAATTCTGACTGGAGAAGTCTTTTAATCTGACGAGCCATTGAGCACACCCCCAGCGCGAAAGCTCAAGAGAGCGTAAATCAATACCGATAGACAGCTGGCTGCCACGCCATATCCCAGAAGCGTCAGCTGCCCCATATCGCTATACCCAAGGGCACATCCGACTCCAAGGTACGGCCCCGGAAGAAAGAAGATCCATCGCAAGGACGGTATGGGTGTCTGAAGGTAAGTTCCGTAGAGCGTCAAGCTCATGACAAATCCGATTATTACCACAGCCCCGCTCAATACGGCGCTGCCTGTAATCCGATAGATGGTCACCGTCTCCAACGCAACCGATATCACCAATACGGCGTTAATCATCATCGCGGGCAAAAATGCAGCCAGCATGCTATACGCATAGTTTTGCCCTCCACGTGTTATCGCTATTGCAAACAGAAGAAGGCAAAGCGCACTATATGCTGCGCCAATTATTAAAGCAGACGAAAGTACATGTGCCAGAGCCCCGTTAAAGCAGGCAAGACCTCTTGCTGAAGAAATTCGGTATCCCTCTTCATAGCCGCGCTCCTGTAAAATCGCCAGGCAAACGATGAGCGGAACGAACAGAGAGGTGCCGGCAAAAGCACTGCGCACAAGGGACTCATCGGGTGCAGAAGGATCGATTACATTCCAGCAGAAGCCAATATCCTCCCCAAAAACGCTATTGCCAAAGGCGAGCAACGTTGTTCCGTTTTTTAGAAAGATGCCGAAGAGAAGGCCGAACGCCAGCATAAGCGCAAGACCAAACTTCGCCGGAAACATCCTGTGCAAACGCATCATATCTGCCTTTATGGGATGGATCGCCCGCTTCATAGCGAGACCGCCTTCATCAAGCGCCTGTAATACTCTTTTAGGGACGACGCCTCATCCCTTATGACGTCCATCGATTCCTTTTTCAGCAGTTCGCCGTCATGAAGAAACAGGCAGCTTGTTGCAACCGATGCCAACTCATCCAAATCATGGCTAGAGATGAGCATGGTCTTACCCTGTTCTCGATTCAATCGACCGATAAGGGCCCATATACTCTCGATGCCCAGCGGGTCCAACCCGTTTGCTGGCTCATCAAAAATAAGCAGATCAGTGTCACCCAACAAAGCCGTAGCTATATCCAGCCGCCGTTTCATTCCCAGAGAAAAACTGCTCACGCTCTTTTTCTCTTCGACGTCCAGCCCGACTAGGCTCAAAACGCGAGGAATCTCACGATTCGCATCAAGCCCCCATTCCAAACATCGGATTTGGAGATTCTCAACCGCACTGAGGGATTGGTATGCTCCGCTGGAATCTGGCACATAGCCGACACGCGTCCGCATCAGGCTCAGCTCTTTTTTCGACTTGCCTCCAAAGAGCTCCACGCTCCCCGACGATGGCTCACAGAGGCCCAGCACTATTTTATTAAGCGTGCTTTTACCCGCCCCGTTTGCACCAACAAGGGCACAGAGCTCAGACTGATGCACCTCGAAGGAAACGTCATGCAAAACGCGCCGTTTCCCGTAGCGTTTTGAAACTTTTGATAGCTTTATTGCTGATGCGTTCATTGGCCTCCCTTCCTGCTCGATAGCAAAACTGATCATATCGTTTCTTCTTTCCTTTATCGTTTTTTCTAGTTGTTATTGTTTTTCGATAACTCATATTTGTCAAGATAATCTAAATCAGAACCACCCTTAAAAAGGGTGGTTTGCTCTTAGGGTATAACCCACGGGCCCCGGGCTCGCGTCTAAAGGCGCGGGCCCGGACTTCGTCCAGGCC
>JAGZDZ010000042.1:0-14403 GCA_018368535.1 Collinsella sp.
ATTCAGCATCAGGGTAGCGCTGCGACGCGGAAATCGCGCGCCGTTGCCGCGCCCCGCAGTGCCCGCTTCCCCCGAGAACAATTATCAGTGCAGGTAGAAGGCCTGTCGGTTTTCGAAAAAGGCGGTCATGGTTGGCCCCATCGAGTTAAACGTAGTAAATAGGCCCTTTTCTTGGCGCGCGGTCAGCTCAATGCTAATCTCCGTGCCGGAACTGACCCAGTTGTTTGTAAGTTGCGGTGATATACGGACTGTTTGGCGCTTTGGAGTCTCAAAACAGTCCCTATATCACCGCAGCTTGGAAGGGGCGGGCGGTGTCGGATGAGTGGCGCTGGCTGGTTGGGGCGGTTTAGGCCTGTTTGCGGCACTTCCATTGTTTGCGACACCAGCGCATGAGCGCCTTTACGATGGAAATCGTGATGAGGATGATCCATGCAGGATGGGGCTGTCCCAAACAGAGCCACATGTAGAGGAACCATGCAATGGCGGCTGCTGGATAGACGCATTCAATGAGCTTTGACAAATGGCGTTGGTCGATAAAGTCGCCAAGCGCGTAATAGACGGGAATCAGAAAGACGAGGAAGAGTCCCGTAGCCCATGTGCCGTAGACAATGCCGAGCACCAGATAGGCGAAGGCGACAAGCGCGGGGAAGGGGAATTTGTTCCATGCACGTCCGACCTTGGTGTGGAAATGCTTGCCATGATGGTCGAGCTTGTCGTGTGCTTCCTTCCAGCTGGAAAACGTCTCGCCGTCGATGGTGACGGTGCCGTCGTCATTGGTATGCACGCTATGTCCATCGTCCTCAAGCGTATCGATATGCAATCCGCCTGGCCCCACATGGATCTCTTCACCCTTGCGCTCGTTAGCCACATGGATGCCATTCCAGCCAACATGAATCTCTTCGCCCTTGTTGGGATCAATAACGTGGATGCCGCGCGCGAGGGAAATATCGACAAGTGGCTTATCGCTGCAATCAGCGTGCTCAGTAGAAGCCTCAGCCTCTTCAGCCTTATCTGAAGCTTTGGCGCCGGCGCCGCTGTCCTGTGCCTCATCATCAGCCTGCGAGTCGTCAGTGCTATCCACTGCCTCCCCATACAACAGCTCATCCAGCGACACGCCATACAGCGCGGCGAGCGCAATAAGGTTATCGGTATCGGGCGAGGATTCGCTGCGCTCCCATTTACTGACAGCCTGACGACTCACACCCAGCTGGGCGGCAAGGGCCTCCTGAGAAAGACCGGCAGCTTTGCGGCGATCGACGAGGCGCTGTGCCATCTCAAGATCCATGGTGGTTCCTTTCGTTTGATGGTCGAATCGAATGAGGCGAGTATGCCGAGAACAACCGGTAGCGACCACCATTTCTAGTTAGAATCTGCCCCAACCCTACCGCAACTACCGGTAGCAACCCCTAACGACCAGCCATTTCAGGACAAATGTCGGTGCTACTCTCAGCTAAGAGCCTGCAACATCCCAAAATCTCAGCCCACGCACCCGCAGTAAGAAGACGAATAGCCTCGGCCTCCCTAGTTACCGCAGGAGGCCCCAGGGCTTACCTCCCAAATCTTTCCGCAGGACGGAAGGACCCCGCCGCGCGAAGCGCGCAGCGGGGCCCTGACATGTCCGAGGACGATTTGGGAGGTAAGCCCTGGGGCCTCCGATGAGAGCGGTTCCAGCCGAGGCTATTCGTCGCCGAAGCTGATGCCCAACGCCTTGGCCTCGCGCACCAGATCGCTCTGGGGATCGACAAACTTGAGCTTGCCGGCGACATCCTCGAGCGGCATGTGGCACATCTTGCCGTCACGCAGGGCAATCATGTAGCCAAACTCGCCGCGTAGGCATCCCAGTGCTGCCTCGACGCCGCACTGGGTCGCAAAGATGCGGTCCTGGGCGTCGGGCTGGCCGCCGCGCTGCGTGTGGCCGGGGATGGCGACGCGGGTCTCGCGACCGGTCTTGGCCTCGATCTCCTTGGCGATGTCGTACACGATCGACGGGCTCGTGCGCTCGGCGAGTTTCTTCTTGTACTCCTTCTTGGACAGCGCCGCGTCCTCCTTGGAGATAGCGCCCTCGGCGACGGCCACGATGGTAAAGCGGCTGCCGGTCTCCATGCGATGCTCGATGGTCTTGATGACGTTATCCATGTCGTAGGGGATCTCGGGAATCAAGATGACATCCGCGCCGCCCGCGACGCCGGCGTATAGCGGGATCCAGCCAACCTTGTGGCCCATGATCTCGATAACGAACACGCGGCCGTGACTCGAAGCGGTGGTGTGAATGTCGTCGATGCACTTGGTGGCGACGTCGATGGCGCTCGTAAAGCCAAACGTCAGCTCGGTGCCCCAGGTGTCGTTATCGATGGTCTTAGGCAGGGCGATAACGTTGAGGCCCTCTTCGCGCAGACGGTTGGCGGTCTTGGTGGAGCCGTTGCCGCCCAGCATAAACAGGCAGTCGAGCTGCAGCTTATGATAGGTGTGGACCATTGCCGGCACCTTCTCGACGCCGTCGGCCTCGGGAATATCCAGGCGCTTGAACGGCGTACGGCTCGTGCCCAGGATGGTGCCGCCACGGGTAAGGATGCCGCTAAAATCGGCGGGCGTCATGACGCGGAACCGGCTGTAGATAAGGCCCTGGTAGCCGTCCTCAAAACCATAGATCTCAATAGGTTCTTCGCTATTGGTCATAAGCGTTTTGACGATGCCGCGCATGGTGGCGTTGAGCGCCTGGCAGTCGCCGCCACTAGTAAGAAGACCGATCCTAAGCATGGTGAATCCTTCCGGGCAAGTTATAACATGCGCATAAGTTTACCCCCGCACACTGTTGATGCAGGGGTAAAACGTGTTAGCTCAAGCGTATGGAAAAGTAAGCAACGTCAGGCGAGCGTAAGGACGACGGTGTCAGCTCCTTACAGCGCGAAGGCGTCGACGTCGCCCCAGTGGCGGCGCAGCGTGATGGCGGCAGCGGGCTCGGTATTGTCAAAGACGACCGACCATTGCGTATTGCTGGTGATGTCTTCCGGATTGGGCTCTTGCGCTGCGGCACGCAGGGCTTTCCAGACAATCGTTTCGTCCTGGGCACCGACATGGGCATCAAGAACATCGGCGATTGCGACGGCGCGCTCTTTACCATGGCCCAGCTCGCCATTTTTTTGGTTGGGCAGCACTTCGTCGCCATAGCAGGCGTAGAAGTTCGTAACCTGGCGTACAGGAGTCGTTTTGAAAGCGCGGTCCGGATCGCGCGGATCCCACTCTACTACGCGCGCGTCACCGGCGGCGTCGTTGATAAAGAAGTGGTAATCGCGTCCTGCCATGGCGTGCATGTCGTAGGCGGAAAGCAGGTCGACAGCTTCTTGCGTGGTGGCGGCACGGTCGAGCACCAGACGGATGGCGAGCGAGGTATTGATGACGGGGCGTTGCGTGTCCTGGTCACAGGGCTTGGAATCCAGGGTGAGTACGGCAATGGACACGCCGCATTCGTTAACACCGTCGAGCTGGGCAAACGGGCCCATGAGTGCGGCGGCGCGTCCGGCGACGGAGTCAAGCGGAGTGTTATCGCCCAGGTTGTTAAGGGCGGCAAACCCGATGGAGGCATAGCCGTCGCGCGGGTGATTGCGCACCAGCAGCGCCGAGGTGTCGTCCTTAAAGTCGTAATTGCGACCGGTGCGCACGCGGCCTTCGGCATCTACGGCGACAAAAGCGCTGCAGGCAAACTGGGGCGCCTGGACATGTGCCGGCACACCGGGCAGCACCTGCGCCACCACGGCATCGATGTAGGCCTGGTCGTCGCGCACGCCAGCGGCGATGATGCGATCAAGATCGTAGTCGTAGGCGATGTCGATTGCGTACAGGTCATAGCCATCCGCGTAGCCGGTCAAGCGTTTGAGTGACGCGGCGGACTTGATTTGTTTGCGATAAACGATACCGGTGGCAGCGGCAAGGCCGACGGCGACTCCCGCGACACCGCAGGCGATGGCAATGCTACGTGGCTTCATGGCGGCTCCTTTCGTCCTGTTAGCGTAATTGTCGCAAAAGGAGTGCGGGCATGATGGCTCAACTTGGCGAGCGGCGCGGGATTAAACATGGAATGAAGGGCACGGCACTGGCGCGGCGGGGTATGCTGGAGGGGACCATCAACCCAGCGAAAGGGGAGAGCATGACGGATCAGGAAACGCCCGAGCGCGCGCACGTGACGGCCGACGATATCGAGGCCGCCAACGACCTCATCGACTTTATCGAGGCATGCCCCAGTATGTTCCATACGGCGGCGACCATTATGGCCGAACTCGACGAGGCAGGCTTTACCTACCTGCCCGAGAACGCGGCGTGGGATATCGAGCCGGGCGGGCGTTATTACACGCAGCGCAACACCTCGAGCGTTATCGCCTTTAAGGTTGGCGAGGACCTGGCCGCGACGTGGGGCGAGGACGGCGTTGCTGGTGACTATCATTTTCAGCTCACGGCGTCGCACAGCGATTCGCCGACGTTTAAGGTCAAGGCCGTGCCCGAGCTCGACGGCGCAGGCGAGACGCTGCGCCTGAACACCGAGGCCTACGGCGGCATGATCGACTACACCTGGTTCGATCGCCCGCTGGCGCTCGCGGGCCGCGTGTTGGTGCGCGAGGGCGACCGTATTGAGAGCCGTCTGCTTGCCACCGAGCGCGAGGTCGCTATTATCCCGAGCCTTGCCATCCACATGAACCGCGGCGTTAACGAGGGCTTTGCGCCCAACCGAGCTGTCGACTTGTGCCCGCTCATCAGTGCCGGTGACCTTAAGCAGGGAGATTTTGACGCCCTGATCGCCGAAGAGCTGGATGTTGAGCCCGAGCAGATTCTGGGCCGCGATCTGTTCTTGGTCAACCATCAGGATGCGCGTATTTGGGGCTGGGCCGACGAGTTTATCTCGACGCCCAAGCTTGACGACTTGGCCTGCGCCTACACCTCGCTGCGGGCATTTTTGGGTGCCGAGAACGCGCACGACGTTTCGGTCTTCTGCTGCTTTGATAACGAGGAGGTTGGCTCCGAGACCAAGCAGGGCGCCATGTCGACGTTCTTGGCCGACGCGCTGCGCCGCATCAACGGATCGCTGGGCTTTGACGACGAGTCGTACCATCGCGCACTTGCCGCCTCGATGCTTGTGAGCTGCGACAACGCGCATGCCGTGCACCCCAACCACGCCGAGAAGTGCGATGCCCGCAATCAGGTTGTGCTCAACGGCGGCATCGTTATCAAGGAAGCCGCCAACCAGCACTACTGCACCGATGCCTTTAGCCGCGCGGTGTTCCAGGCTATTTGCGATGACGCCGACGTGCCCACGCAGGCCTTCGCCAACAAGAGCGATATGGCCGGCGGCTCCACGCTCGGCAACCTGTCGAACATGCAGGCGAGCATGCATGCCGTGGACGTGGGCCTGCCGCAGCTGGCCATGCACTCGAGCTACGAGACAGGCGGCGTGCGTGACGTGATGTACGCCATCCGCGCCCTCACCGCCTTCTACGAGCGAAACCTAACCATCAACGGCGCCGAAAGCGTGGAGCTCTAAAACCTGCCAAAAGAGGATAGGTTCATTTTGGCAGGTTTTATCTGGGCAAATGCAAAAGATGAAACCGAACTAGATCGGTGATGCGTAGCCGCCGAGGTGCAGTGTGCCTCGGCGGCTTTTGTGTACAGAGTACGGCCAATGCTTATAAGTGCTTTACATGCTTTACGTATCTGCCATAGTATTTTATGATAGTTTTGAAGGATTAAGGAGGGGTCATGACCACAACAGCCGCTCAGATCAACGTACGTCTCGATGCCGATCTTAAAAGGAGTGGGGACGCCGCTCTCTCCAAGGCCGGTATGACGCCGAGCCAAGCGGTGCGAGCGCTCTGGCAGCTTGCAGCGTCGCTGGCCGATCGCCCCGGTGCGCTCGAGGATATCCTGCTGCCCAGTCGTGCCCGGGCGGAACAGCGCGAGCGCGAAAAGGCTGCCAAACGTAAGCTCGAGCTTATGGATCAGGGGTCGAAGCTGTTCGCTACCGCTTGCCGTGAGTCGGGAATCGATATGGTCAAGGCTCAGCCATCGGACGACGAAGAGCTCAAACGGAATGCCTATGCGGATCGCTACGGCGAGGAGATGAGCTGGCTCTATGAGTGAGGCTCCAAAGCGCATCTTGGTTGACACCAACGTGTGGCTCGATTACTTCATTCCCTCACGACGTGGTCGTTCGGTGGCGATCGAGTTTTTACGCGATGCATGCACGGCGCAGGTGGATTTGCTGTATGCGGCGACATCGTCCAAAGACCTGTTCTATTTGATTTCAAGCGAACATAAGGCATGGTATCGACGAGAGCACGGTTCGCTTTCCCAGTATGCCGCTACGGCAGCGACATCGCTTGCATGGGATTGTCTTAGCGTGCTGTCGCAGCTTGCCACGCCAGTGCCCTGTGACCTGAGCGACATATGGATGGCGAGCGGGCAGCGTGAACTCCATAGCGATTACGAAGACGATTTAATCATTGCGGCAGCGATACGCGCTCAGGCGGATCTACTGGTCACCAACGATGTCAAACTCTGTTCACACGCACCCGTCGCAGCAATGAGCGTAGAAGACGCAAGAAACTATCTAACAACGCTTAAATAGCTCTAAACCTCACCGGCCGAACAAAAGTCAGCGAGAGCCCGTCTGGTCGAGCAAGGTGCCTTGAAAGAGGAGGGCATTGGCCTTCTGGCCATGCCCGACGATTGAAAGGCAGATTGCCGTCCAGACGGGCTCGCAGCGTCGAGTGTTCCGCCGTTCGTTAGAACGGCGGAACAAGATTAGTGCTCGATCCAACAACGTAAAGTTTCGCCGGCTTGCAGATGACGCAGATTCTCCGCGGCGATGTCGACGACGTTGTTGAGCGTGGCGGCTAGGTGGAACCAGCCCGAGACGTGCGGCGTGATGAGCATGTTGGGCGCATCCCACAGGGGGCTTGTCTCAGGCAGCGGCTCGGGGTCGGTGACGTCGACCGCGGCGCCGGCGAGATGTCCCGATTCCAGAGCGGCAACCAAGTCGTCGGCGACCACAAGATCGCCGCGGCCGCCGTTGGCAAAGAAGGCACCCGGTTTCATCGCGGCGAAGAACTCGGCGTTCGCCAGGCCGCGGGTCTCGGGTGTGCTCGGCATAAAGGATGCAACGATGTCAGCCTCGGCCAGGCGCTCGGGCAGGGCATCCATGCCGTCCATGTCCTCAAACACAATAGGGTAGACGAGTGGATGGCGCTTGATGCCGCGGACGTGTGCGCCCATGCTGCGGCAGAGCGTGGCAAAGTGGCCGCCGATATCGCCCGCGCCCAGCACCAGCACGTTGGCATTTTTGAGCGAGGTGACCGGGCCCAAGTCCTCCCAGCGATGCTCGCGCTGCAGGTCCTGGTAGCCGGGCAGGCGCTTCATCATTGACAGCACCATGGCAAACATGTGCTCGCTTACGGCCTGACCGTAGGCGCCGATCGAGCAAGACAGCTTGGCGTCAGCCGGCACGGTGCCAGCAGCAAGGTAGTCGTCATAGCCGGCGGTCTGCAATTGCAACAGCTGGAGGTGCTTGCACGCGGTAAGCAGGGCAGGGTCAATGTTGCCCAAGATCACGTCGGCATCGGCGACCTGCTCGTGCGTGGCGGCGTCGGCGCTCGTGTAGATAAAGTCCTCGCCCGGAGCGCTCGACTCAAGAATTGCGCGATGACGGTCGTTGACGGGCAACAAAACCAGAATGTTCACAAGCAGTCCTCTCCGCTCGACCTACCAAAAAGGGACAGGTTTATTTTGGCAGGTTTTATCAGGCAAAACGCTATAAAAACGCCGGGCTTCGCGATGGTTAACATATCCATCGTGAAGCCCGGCGCATCCACGGCTACCAGCTCAGCAGCTCGTAGCCGTCCTCGGTCACCACGAGCTGTACCTCGCACTGGGCCGAATCGCTGCCGTCTTTGGTGCGCACGCACCAGCCGTCGCCCTTGCTGATCTTGATGTCGGGCGCTCCGGCGTTGACCATGGGCTCGATGGTAAAGACCATGCCCGGCACCATAATGGTGTCCACATCGGGCGCCTCGGTGGTAAAGCCCACAAACGGGTCCTCGTGGAACTCCTTACCGATGCCGTGTCCGCCGTACTCGCGCACCACGCTAAAGCCGGCGTCCTCGACGGTCTTTTGCACTGCCTCGGCCATAACGGACAACGGCAGCCATGGCTTGACGGCCGCCAGACCCGCCTCCACGCTGGCGCGGGTGACGTCGACCAGGCGCTGACGCTCGGCCGAGACCTCGCCGATGCAGAACATGCGGCTCGAATCACTAAAGTAACCGTCCAAGATCGTGGAGCAGTCTACGTTGATGATGTCGCCCTCGTGCAGCACATCCGCATCGCAGGGGATACCGTGGCAGACGACGTCGTTGATCGAGGTGCACACGCTCTTGGGATAGCCCTCGTAGTTAAGGTCGGCCGGCGTGCCACCGTGCTCGACGGTGTAGTCGTAGATCATCTGGTCGATCTGGTTGGTGGTCATGCCTGCGGCGATATGCTCGCCCACATAATCGAGCACGCCCACGTTGATGGCTGCCGAGCGCTTGATGCCCTCGATATCGGCGGGAGTCTTGTAGAGCGTGCGAGGCAGAACCTCCCAGCCTTCTTCCCACAAGCGCTCGAGGCGCTCATCAAAGGCGGTATGGCATTTCTTGTATTTCTTGCCGCTGCCGCACCAGCAAGCGTCGTTGCGGCCAGGCACGGGTCCTTTGTCATACATGGCTAACTTCCTTTCATCCGAGGCTAGTATAGTCCACCCGCAGACCAGCTCATTTGGGACGGGGTTAATTTGGCCGCTGGCGGGCGGCCGCGCTAGTAGCTCACCTGGCAGGGAATGTCGAGGGCGCGCACGCGTGCGGCAATGGCGTCGAGCATCTCGGGCGCCGCTTTGGCAAGGCCGGCGATCGGTGTCTCGCGCGCCACCGTGTAGATGGTCGCCTCCTGCGGACGAATGCGCTCAAGCGCCGCGAGCCAGGGGGCAACGTACTCCTCGCCGGTGTTGTCGATGAGCTTGCCCTGATACTCGCCGGTCAAAAAGATCGTCTGGATAATAACGTGACCGTCAAAGCTTGCGAACGTCTCGATCTGGTGCTCTACATCGTAGGGGCCGACGGGCTGGTCGAGCAGCTGGATAAATGCCGGGTCGACCGTATCGAGTTTGAGGATGTTGTCGTCGACCATCATGAGCGCATCGTGTACCTGGGGACGGTCGGCGCGTGTGCCGTTGGAAAGCACGGCAATCTTGGTGTTTGGGGCAAGCTGGTCGCGCAGCGCGACGGCGCCGGCAATGGCCTGCGGAAACTCCGGTGCGGCGGTGGGCTCGCCGTTGCCTGCGAAGGTGATCACATCGGGAAGCTCGCCCTCGGCTGCCATCTCGCGCAGCTTTGCCTCGAGCGCGTCGAGTACCACGGCGGCTGTGTTGTACGGCTCATGGCAGGGGCGCTCGGCGTTGAGGCCGTTTTCGCAGTAAATGCAGTCGAACGTGCAGATTTTGCCGCTGGCCGGCATCATGTTGACGCCGAGCGAGAGACCAAGGCGACGGCTGCGAACGGGCCCAAAGATGGGGCTGGCATTCAAAAACGTAGACATAGGCATATGCTCCTCAAGACAATTGTGCCTAAGCATAGCATCGGCTCCAAAGCAAGGTGCGGGCTCTTGCTTTACAAGTTTCGTTTTTTCACGTCGCTCATTATGCCGCGCCATGTAAAGCCTCGGGTCGGGTACAGTTAATCTGTTAACAAGGCGTAAGGCAATGCGGGTCCATCCAACCGCACTGACGTGCAACTGGATGAGCATTGATAATGGGGGCACAACATGGATTTTACGGTCGAGAATGCGGGCACCACGATTGCCTGTCGCGAATATGCCGGCCCGGATGTGTTGCCTGATACTCCTGCCTTGGTGTGCGTGCACGGCGCTTGTGTCGACGGCGCATTTTTCGACGGCATCGCTTGTGAGCTCAGCCGCAACTACCGCGTAATTGCCTACGACCGCCGCGGCTGTGGTGGCAGCAGCGAAGCGGCAGACGGCAGCTATGATCTTGCCACTCAGGCCGCCGACCTGCAGGCCGTGATCGAACACATTGGCGCTCCGACAAATGTGCTTGCGCACAGCGCCGGTACGTTGGTGGCGCTGGAGCTTCTTCGCAGCGAACCCCACCTCGTCGCCCGTGCGATTCTGCATGAGCCGGCTGTGTCGGCCGAAGGCGTCGGCATGGGTTCAGCTCCGGTTTTGCTCGATATGATTGCGGCTGGAAAGGTTTCAAGGGCGCTCCGGCTTTTCTTGGGAGCCCTCGGCGACTTGGACCCCGAGGCTCCTGGGACGACCGAAGCGGAAGCCAAACATGCCCTACGCAATGGGCGTTGCTTTATGGCGAATGAATATGGAACAAATATGACATATGCTCCCGATTGGGGGCGCGCCCGCGCGTCAAAGGCGGTGTCGGCCGTGTTTTTGGGCGAGCTTTCGGTCGGTACGCCCCGCGAGGCTGGTACGCGAGCGGCTGCCGAATATCTCGATTGCCCCCTTGTGACGATTCCGGGCGCGCATAACGGTTTGCGCGATCGCCCCGTTACGGCGGCAAACGCCGTTCGCGATGTCTTGGAGCGTTAGCACGCTCGATGACCTGCGGGGAGGGGGACTGTTAGCGTTTCGTCATTGTTAACGAATGCGCCAATAACCACGCGCCCGCGGCTCCATTACCACCGTTTGCCAGGTCATAAAAATGTAACAGCATTCATGTGCTTACCTGCATCGGCAAGGTGTTACCCTTGTAGCATTTGGAACCCACCGCTACCATGCGAAACTATCGAAAGGGCCCCATATGCTCAATAATCACGAGGTCAATCTAACCGACGAGGAGGCTGCCGCTGAGGTCGCCCGCGTCGCGAAGACCTACCCCGTGGTGCGTTTGCTGTCGGCCGATCAGATTAAGAGCGAGCCTAACTGCCTGCTCGCCGGCGATTGCTGCCCTTGTCTGCGTCAGTCGAGTCTTGAGGCTTTGGCAGACTCCGATGAGGTGTCGGAGCAACTGCTCAACGATGGTGTTGAGTACCGCGCTCGCCTACGCCCTCTAAAGGTCGAGGGTGAGCCTCGTGTCTTGCTGATGGTGCGTCCGATCGATGAGCAAGAGGCTGCAGAAGAGGACCTTGTCTACACCGACGTGCTGACGAGTGTGCGCAATCGCCGATATTACGAGGAAAAGCTCCGCAACGCCCGCATGAATGCCGGCGTTGCGGTGATCGACCTTGATGATTTTAGGGTCTTCAACGATACGTGTGGCCGTCATGCCGGCGACCTTGCGCTCGGTGCTGTGGCGACAGCCATACGCAGCGGAATTCGTTCGACTGACGAGCTCGTACGCTATGGCTGCGACAAGTTTGTGGTCGTCATGCCCAATATTCCTTCCGATGACTTCACCCGTCGCCTGCATCAGGTGTCCGATGCCGTTCATGCCACGATTGTTCCGGGCCATGAGTACGTGAGCCTGACGGCATGTGTTGGTGGCGTTCGTATTCATGGCGAGACGGTTGATGAGGGCGTTGGCCGCGCTGTCCAGTTACTGAGCCGTGCTAAGGCAAAAGCCGGTACGGTCGTGACCGATGGCGATTTCATCGAGGCCTTCCAAAACGAAAAGCCTTTGGTGCTTATCATCGATGACTCCGAGATGAACCGAGCCATTCTCAACGAGATGCTCAAGGACGAGTATTGCATCCTCGAGGCTGATAACGGTCGTACGGCGCTCGATATGGTCGACCGCTATGGCGATGAGTTGTCGCTCGTGCTACTGGACATTGTCATGCCGGACGTGAGCGGCTTTGAGGTGCTGGCCGATCTGTCGCGCCGATCGGTTGTTGACAAACTACCTGTCATCATGATCTCGAGCGAAGATTCCGACGATGTGGTTCTGCGCGCGTACGAGCTGGGCGCCTCGGACTATATCAGCCGCCCGTTTGACTCCCGTGTCGTGCGCCGCCGTGTAAGCAACACCATCCGCCTATACGCCAAGCAGCGCCGCCTGACGAGCCTGCTGTCCCAGCAGTACAACGAGCGCGTCAAGAACAGTCGCATGCTCATCGACATCATGGCCGGCGTCATGGAGCTTCGCAACGGCGAGAGCGGCAGGCACGTTACGAATATCGAAAAGCTGACCGAGCTGCTGCCTGACTGTCTGGTCCAGCGTAGCGACACGATCTCCCTCGACAATGAGGAGCGCTCCACGATTGCCCTGGCTTCGGCGCTGCACGATATCGGCAAGATGTCGATTGACGATGCGATTCTCAACAAACCCGGACGCCTTACGTCCGAGGAGTTCGAGATTATGAAGACGCATACCACGATCGGCGCCGACATGTTGCTTGAGCTGGGTAGCCATCACGCCGGCAATGCGCTTATGGAATATGCGTACCAGATTGCGCGTTGGCATCACGAGCGCTGGGACGGCAAGGGGTATCCCGATGGCCTTAAGGGCGACGAAATTCCCATTGCCGCACAGGTGGTTTCGGTGGCCGACGTGTACGATGCGCTGACGAGCGTGCGCGTGTACAAGGATGCCATCCCGCACGAGGAGGCTATCCAGATGATCCTGGACGGTAAGTGCGGTACCTTTAACCCGCTGCTTCTCGATTGCCTGCTCGAGGTGCAGGACCAAATTGCCGAGACGTTGGCACGCCCCGCTGACGTCGTCGCGTTTCCCACGATTTAGTTTGACCAAAGGAGTTTTAACCCATGATTTCCATGCGTGAGGCGTATGAGAAGATCGGCGCTAATTATGATGACGCGTGTGCTCGGCTGATGGGCGGGGAAATGCTTGCCCGCTTTGCCCTCAAGTTTTTAGATGACGAGAGCATGGACAGGTTGGAGGCTGCCATGGCGGCAGGAGACGCCGAGGAAGCGTTTATGGCAGCGCACACGCTCAAGGGCGTGAGCCAGAACCTGGGATTCGATAATCTGTACGAGCCGGCGGTCGTGGTGACCGAAGCGCTGCGCGGCGCCGATGCCGTTGACGGCGCTCGCGAGGGAATGCATGCGTTGCAGCAGCAATATGCGGCTACGATGTCGGCCCTGCGCGAGGCGGCCGAATAAGAGCTTGCGAGCCTTGATGACTATGAGAGTGGATAATCTCCCGTTTTAGGCCCGGTGGTGGCCTCGAAGTGGGAGATTATCCACTCTCGTTCGATACGTGTCCAAAAATCCACTCTCACCCCTTCTGATTAGTGAATGGGCTATGCGCACTGGCGGGGCTTTCCGCATGCAATCAATATCGTTGTTCGATAAACTGTTCGAATAACGATAGAGTCGATGAGGGTGAGTGTATGTCTAACAGCGTTCAGCGTATGGCCAAAGCGGGCGAAAATATCAGGAAGCTTGGCTTTTGCATGGCAGCCGTTTTTGCAGGGATGCTCGTTGCTTTTGCCGCGTTGGTTGTTTACGTGATCTGGTATGCGGTTGCAAACGTTGCTTCTGTCGATTCTTTCGGCGTCGTGACGCTTCTCGATGGCGGGTGCATCGTTATCCCAAGCGGACTGTGCCTGGCACTCGTCGTGGGTATTTCGCTTGTCGTTCTGTGTGGGATCAGCCGTAACATCTCGCGAGGCGTCTCGCCCTTTACCAAGACGCATGTGCGGCTTATCCGTGTTCTTGCGCTTGCCTTTGCTGTTAACGCCGCGGTTTCGCTTATTGGTGCCTACGGATCGGTCAATCTTACCATTGGTGGGCTGGAGCTTTACGTCGTGCCTCATTCCTTCGTTATTGAGATTTGCCAAGGCGTTGCCTTTGATGCGGGGTCGCTTATCGGCGCGGCTGTCTGTCTGTGTATCTCGGTGATCTGGAGTTATGCCTCGCTGCTCCAAGAGCAGTCTGACGAGCTTGTGTAGGAGGAAGCATGAGCTATCTCATCATCGAGCTTGAGACGCAGCTGCTTAAGACCGGAAAGACCAGTGCTGATCTGATTCGTGCCACGGGGCATACTCCGGCTAATATTTCTAAGCTAAGAAACGGAAAAATTAAAGCTATTCGCCTTAAGACGCTTCTCGATATTTGCGATGAACTTGACTGTCAACCGGGAGATATTATTCGGCGGGTGAGTGAGAAAGAGCTTGAGGAGCTTATTGTTGAGCGTGCAAAAAATGTCGTGAGACAGATGCGGAATGGTGGAGGCAATGAGTCGTCGCTTCCGACATCAGTCTTTGCTGTAGATTTGAGCGACGAGTAGCATAAAGCGAACAACTATAACGAAATATCAGCGTAAAGGGGCCCGTGTCTAACACGGGTTCTTTCTTTAGAGGCTTTAGCCTGTGCGGGGCGCGCAGCGCGCCGCATCAGAAACCACCCGCTATGCGGGTGGGGACAACCGGCTTTACAAAGCCGCCCCCTCGC
>JAGZDZ010000043.1:0-13916 GCA_018368535.1 Collinsella sp.
GCTCCAGGTCATCATCGGCCAGAACGTGCCCAAGGTGCTCGCCGAGTTCGTCGCCATGTCCGGCGTCAAGCAGGGTGCCGCGGTCGACGAGAACCTCGACGCTCCTAAGGAGAAGTTCGAGCTCAAGAACCTGCCCAACATCATCCTCGACTATCTGTCGGGCTCCATGACCCAGCTGATCCCGCTGCTCATGGCCGGCGGTCTGTTCCGCACCATCGCCGCGGTCCTCGGTCCCACTATGCTCGGCGTTCTCTCCGATACCGATCCGACCTACACGTTCCTCTACACCACCCTGTACGAGGCCACGTTTACCTTTATCCCCATTTACCTGGGCTATGCCGCTGCTAAGAAGCTCGGCGCCTCTCCGGTTCTGGGCATGCTCCTCGGCGGTGCTCTCATGGCCCCGTCCGTCGTGAGTGTCGCGACTCAGGAGGGTGGCGGAATCATCTCCGTCTACGGCATCCAGATCGCCGCTGCCAACTACCAGCAGTCCGTCCTGCCGATCATCCTCTCGGTGCCGGTCCTGTACTTTGTCGAGAAGTTCTTTAAGAAGGTCATGCCCGACGTGCTGTCCACGGTCTTCACGCCGTTCTGCACCATGATCGTCACCATCCCCATCGCCTTCATCGTCCTTGCCCCGATCGGCAACGAGATCGGCAGCCTCATCGCCAACGCCCTCTTTGGTCTTGCTGACCTTGGCGGTATCGGTATCCTGATCGTCATGGCCATCCTCGGCGCCTTCTGGCAGCTCTTCGTGGTCTGCGGCATGCACATGCCCGTCATCCTGCTCGCTCAGGTTCAGATCATCGCTGCCGGCTACGATCCCTTCGTCTTCGTTTCCACCAACTGCGCTATGGCCGCTGTCTGGGGCTGCGCCTTCGGTGCCTTCCTCAAGATGAGGAACCCCGACGAGAAGGGTCTTGCTCTGGGTTACGTCATCTCCGCCATCGCCGGCGGCGTCACCGAGCCCGCACTCTTCGGTATCCTCATGCGCTTCCGTCGCACCATGCTCGGTATGTTTATCGGCGGTGCTATCGGCGCTGTGTTCTCCGGCCTCATGGGTGTTACCTACTACCTGGCCGGCGGTGCCTCCAACTTCCTGGTCTTCACCAACTACCTGCAGGGTGGCCAGATGAACACCGTCTGGGCTATCGTCGGTATGGCAATCTCCTTTGTCATCGCCGCTGCCGTCGTCTTTGCCACTGGCTTCTCCAAGGAGGAGCTCGCCGAGATGGAGGCCTAAGGCCAAACCATTCGGACGCATACGACCTTACCTACACGACAGGGCCCCGTCAGGCGCAAGCCCGGCGGGGCCCTTCTTACAAGGTAGACTGATTGGGGGCGCGCGGCGCCTACTCGCCGGGGCTTGCTAAGCGCCAGGGGCTTTCGCGCGGGGTTACCGCGAAAGAATCTGCCGGTTCGCAACTCCTTTATCAAACGAAAGGGCATGCAGATGAGTTTGGGAAAGCTGACCGTTAACGGTCGTCAGGACGGCTTTTTGTGCGAGGGCAAACCGTTCTTTTGGTTTGCCGATACGTGCTGGAGCGCGTTTACGAGCATTACCGAGGCCGATTGGGACTACTATCTGACCCGTCGCGCCGAGCAGGGCATGAACGTGCTGCAGATCAACACGCTGCCGCAGTGGGACCGCTGCTGTCCCGATCTGGGCATTTGGCCCTATGCCAGCGAGGACGGCGTGCATTTTGATTGGTCCCGTCCCAACCAGGCGTACTGGGACCGTGCTGCTGCCATGTGCCGCGCTGCCGTCGAGCACGGCATTCGTCCGGCACTCGTGCTTATGTGGTGCAACTACGTGCCCGGTACCTGGGGCGCCAAGATTGCTGAGCGTTGCGGTGCCGAGGTTATGCCGCGCGAGGAGGTCCGTGCCCACGTTGCCCGCGTCGTCGAGAACCTGGGCGAGTTCGACCCCGTCTATGTGGTGACGGGCGATACCGACTTTACCAGCGACGAGGCGATCGCCTATTACGAGGATGCCCTCGACGAAGTTGTCAAGCGCGCGCCCGAAGCGTTGCGCACCATGCATATCAACCGCGGCAACCGCACCATTCCGTTGCAGTACCTGGACCGCCTGGACTTCTACATGTTCCAGCCCGGCCACAACTACGAGGGCCAGCCCGAGGCCTGGCGCCTGCCGCAGGACTTTATCGCCAACTATCCCAAAAAGCCGATGGTCAACTCCGAGCCCTGTTACGAGCAGATGGGCGCCTCGCGCAACGTGTACTGGCGGTTCACCGCGCAGGACTGCCGCGCGAGCGTGTGGTCGTCGATCCTCGCCGGCGCCAGTGCAGGTGTGACCTATGGCGCGCACGGCGTTTGGAACTGGCAGACCAGCAAGAGCCAGGGCTCGGTGCTGGGCGAGGGCTTCGATATGCCGTTCCGCTGGCAGGAGTGCCTGCAGTTTGCGGGCGTTTGGGACTTTGGCGCGATCGAGCATGTGCTTGCCGGCCTGGGCGCTACGGCTGGCGATGACGCACTTGCCGTGGTTCCGGCGCAGGAGCTGCTCGATGACGCGCGCGAGGCCATTCGTGTGGCGCGCGTTGGCGATCGCGTCGTCACGTACCTGCCGCGTACCACGGCGCTCAAGTTTAAGCTCGACGGTGCGCGCGACTGGACGGCGACGGTCCTCGACATGGAGGACAAGCGCATCGCCAAGCTGCCCGTCCGCGACAACGGTGACGGCACCGTGCGCGTGGCCCAGCATCCCTTTGAGCACGACGCGCTGCTCGTGGTCTCGCCGGCGCGTTAAGGAAAACGGAATAACGCAAGAGAAAAGGCCCGGGTGGTAGCCCGGGCCTTTTTGTATCGACACAGCCGTTGCGGTTGGTAATGGCGATTGCATACCGCCGCTCTTAACGGTAGCCCTCCCAGAGGGGAAGGGGAAAGAGGATGTCCTCGAACTTAGACCACTCGGCGGGATAGTCGATCTCGTCGGGTCGCGCCACCCAACGGCCTTCCAATCCGTACATCGCCGCCAGCGCGCACGAGATGGCTTCGGTGGCGTCGATTCCCTCGGGAACGCTCCAGTTAACATCGGGCTCGGGCTCGATAACTCCGCGCGAGCGGTCGTTGAAATACTCGTGCAGGGGGCTCTCCGTGCTCATGGCCTCGGTATTGAGCATCTGGAAGAGCATGACGAGCTCGGGCTGACTGTTGTTCTCCGCCACGAGCAGACGGCAGTATTCGGGAATCTTGGGGCTCTGGCCCTCAAATGCCCCGCCAGGATGAAAGAGGGAGAGATAGTCGTCTAAGGTTGAGCTGCGATCGTAATAGCGACGGATCACCTCGACCAAAAGCCCGTGCTTGCTGCCCACGTAGTGCAGCACGCCCGCCTGGGTGATGCCCACCTCGTCGGCTACCGCCTGGAGCGACATGCCGTTAAAGCCGCGCGCGTTGATAAGCCGCACGGCCGCCGAAACAATCTGGTCAAGGCGTTCCTGCGCCGCAGCGCTGCGTTTCTTTGCCGCGGGTGTGGGAGTTTTCTGAGTGTCCATATAAATCGCGCTGCCTTATTTAGGGCGGCTCGAGTATTGCCGCCAAATGCCTTTTGTATACCCCCATAGCTTACCTCAGCCGTTCAGCGGTTCAAAACAACCGTTTACCGCTCTTATAGGTTACTAAGTACTTAGTAAGCGTACTATACAGGTCGTGGAGTTACTTACTAGTTAGTAAGTAACAACTCAACAGACGCTCGCGAGCAGCCGTACCCCATTCCACGGCCGCCGCATCCAGCGGGTTTGACCCCTTGACCCTTGGTGCACGAGCGCCCTCGCGCATTCCATCACAGAGAGGATCTATTCCATGGCAAATCAAACCGCCGCGGCGATTGACGAGAACGCCATCGCCCCCGATACCGGAAAGCCCATGACCAAAACCGAGACATGGCGCTTTATGATCGGCTTTATCATCTTCGGAATCATGTGGATGATGTCGGGAACAATCGGCTCCAACGTCTTGTTCCCCGAGCGTTTTAACGGCCTTAATATTGGCCAGCCCGAGGCAATTCTCGCGGCGATGAACTCGGTCGGTTCGATCTTCGCCCTGTTCTCAAATCTCGTTTTCGGCGCGCTTTCCGACCACTGCCACAGCCGCTTTGGCAAGCGCACGCCGTTTATCGTTCTCGGCGGTTTTATCTGCGGCTGTGCTTTCTGGAGCACTTCGGTCGCGACCACACTTCCCATGATCGTCGCCTCCTGGTGCGTGCTGCAGATTGGCCTCAACTGCATGCTTGCCCCTGCTGTTGCCGTGCTTTCCGACCGCATCCCGCTTAACAAGCGCGGCACGCTCTCCGCATTCTATGGCGGCGGCGCAACGGCCGGCCAGTCGATTGGCACCATCATCGGTACGCAGTTCCTCTCCAACCCAGTTCCTGGCTTTATCATCGGCACGGTCTCTTGGTTGCTGACCGGTATCCTCGCCGTCATCATTTGGCCGCGCGAGAAGTCTGCCGCTCTTGACGAGGGCGAGCAGTCTGAGAAGCTCAATCTCAAGTCGCTGCTGCTCATGTTCGTTCCGCCCACCAAGAACTGCCGCGACTTTTATCTGGCGCTCTTTGGCCGTCTGCTCCTCATCTTCGGTTACTTCTGCATCAACGGCTATCAGCTCTATATCCTCGAGAAGTACATCGGTCTTCCCGTGGCAGAAGCCGGCGCAGTTCTTTCGAGTATGTCCGTCGTGATCATGGTCGTGTCGCTTGTCGCCTCGCTTACCTCGGGCGCCATCTCCGACAAGATCGGCCGCCGCAAGCCTATCATCCTCGTCGCAACGATTATGATGTGTATCGGTATCGCCCTGCCCTGGCTACTTAAGTCCGTTATCGGCATGTACGGATTTGCTCTGCTCGCCGGACTTGGCTACGGTATCTACTCTTCCGTGGACCAGGCGCTCAATGTCGATGTTCTGCCCGATAAGGAGAACGCCGGCAAGGACCTGGGCATCCTCAATATCGCCAACACCATCGGTCAGATCCTTGGTCCCATCGTGACCTCGGCAATCGTTGTCGCCACTGGCTCCTATTTCATGGCGTTCCCAATCTCCATCGTGCTCATCGCCGTGGGCTATGTGTCCATCATGCTCATCAAGAGCGCCAAGTAATTTGCCACTCTCTTTCATTCCGTCGGGCTGCGTTCGTGTTGCCCGACGGACTCCGACTATTCAATCGCTTAACTTGGAGGCGTTATCATGACTATCGTCGAGCAGTACAAGGTGTTTAAGCTCGAGCTCGCGGGCACTGCGGCCGGCAATCCCTATGTCGAAGTCGAGCTGTCGGCGCGATTTGACCGCGCGGATGGCCAGGACAGCTTTGAGGTCCATGGCTTCTACAAGGGCAATGGCTGCTACGGAATCAACTTTATGCCCGAGAGTGCCAGTGTCTGGAACTACACGGTGAGCTCCAATGACCCCGAGCTCGATGGTGCCGCCGGCTCTTTTGAGGCCGTGCCCGCCACGGGCGCCAATCATGGTCGCGTGCTGCTGGCAAAGGATGTGCTCGCCCACGGAGCTCCGTTCATTACTGACGAGGATTTCAACTTTGCCTACGAGGATGGAACGCGCTACCTGCCCTTTGGCACCACATGCTATGCCTGGACCAACCAGGATGTTCAGCTGCAGGAGCAGACGCTCGAGACGCTCGCAGAGGCACCTTTTAACAAGATCCGCATGTGCGTCTTCCCCAAGTTCTACGACTATAACGTTGAGGACCCAGCGATGTATGCCTATGAAGGCGAGAAGGGCGATTTCGACCATTTTCGCTTCTATGAGCCGTTTTGGGAAAACCTCGAGCACCGCATCGAGCAGCTTGACGAGCTGGGCATCCAGGCGGATCTCATCGTTTTGCATCCGTATGACAAGCCTGAGGACTGGGGCTTCTCTCGTATGACGCGCGAGGAGGATATTTTCTACCTGACGTATGTCGCTCGTCGCTTCTCGGCATACAAGAACATTTGGTGGAGCCTTGCCAATGAGTGGGACCTTATGCCGTGGAAGCCGGCCGAGGACTGGGACCGCTATGCCCGTATCATCATGGCGAACGACCCGTATGGTCATCTGCGCAGTATCCACAATTGCCGTGAGATCTTTGACCACAGTCATCCGTGGATTACGCACGTGAGCTACCAGAGGTGCGACCTCAAGAACACAGCCGAGGACGTCACCATGCTGCGCGCGCAGTATAGCAAGCCGGTTTTGATCGACGAGGTCGGCTATGAGGGCAACATCAACTGGGGCTGGGGTAACCTGACCGCTCAGGAACTCGTACGTCGTTTTTGGGAGGGCAGTTTGCGTGGCGGTTATGTGACCCACGGTGAGACCTACGTCGACCGCGGACCCAAGCTGTGGTGGGCGCACGGCGGCAAGCTCTACGGCGATTCGCCCGATCGCATTGGCTTTTGCCGTCGCTACATGGAGGCGCTGCCGGCCGATTTTGACTGGGTGCCCGATGAGGTCGGCATCCTTGACGGTACGTTTACCTGGGATGTCACCTGTATGTCCAACGATCATGGCCACGGGACTGCCGATGTCCTTATGTACTTTGGGTTCAACCGTCCGGCGTATCGTGAGTTTGAGGGCGAGGCGGGCGCTCGTTACAAGGTGAATGTCGTGGACACATGGGACATGACGGAGGAAGAGCTTCCCGGAACCTTTGAGGGCAAGTTCCGCATCGACCTCCCTAGTAAGCAGTATATGTTGCTTCGTCTGACTAAAGTAGAGGCGTAATAATAGAGATAATCGGCTCCGGGCGCGATTTGCTGCACGACCATCATAAGGGCAGCCCCTGTGGTGGTCGCGGCGATGCGCGTTCGGGGCTATGGCACGTGAGGGGCGAATATGCAGGAGTTCTTTGGAATCGATGTGGGCGGTACGGCCGTTAAATGGGCTGTGCTGGGCGAGGATTTTTCCATCCGCGAGCGCGGGAGCCTGCCGACGGGCTTTACCACGGCTGAGGAGACCGTTTCGGCGTTGATCGGGCTCGTCGAGCCGTACCGCGAGCGCGTGAACGCCGTAGGCGTGAGCGCACCCGGCGGTATTTACGAGGGAGATGTCACGGGAACGATCCATCGCGGCGGTGCGCTCACGTTTATGGACGGCTGCCCACTGGGAAAGCTCATGCGCGAGGCGCTGGGGGTGCCGGTTGCCGTCAATAACGACGGTAAGTGCTGTGCACTCGGTGAGTATGCGGCTGGCGCCCTGCGCGGGACGCGTTTTGGCGTGGTACTCGCTATTGGCACGGGCATCGGCGGCGGTATCGTCATCGACGGCAAGGTCCTGCGCGGCGCGCACTGCTTTGCAGGCGAGTTCAGCTTCTTGCGCAACGATGTCACGACTGCCGCGAGCATGGAAAACTCCTTTGCGGGCTCGGGCGGTTGGCGCGCGCTCCGCGATGCCGCCGTTGCCGAGAAGGGCCTGCCTGCGGATTCTCCGGTGGACGGCCGCCGCGTCTTTGAGTGGATCGCGGATGGCGACATAGCGGCGCAGCGCGCGCTCGACCGCTACGCTCGCGCATTTGACGGACAGCTCATCAACCTGCAGGCCGTGCTCGACCCCGAGGTCTTTGTGATCGCAGGCGGCATCTCGTGCCATCCCGAGCTCGTCGATGCCCTGCGTGCGCAGATGCCGCTGGCCCTCGCGAGTTACGAAGGGACCCTTGCTGGCATTCCTGTGCCGCAGATAAAGGTGGCCGAGCTCGGCAACGACGCCAACCTTTACGGTACTGTCCAGGAGGCCATGCGCCTGGTGTAGCGCGAGCCAAACAAGGCTGTCGAAAAAGATAAAGGCCGGCGTGAACCGCCCCTATTTCCTTAGCACGGGAAATGGGGGTGGTTTTACTCATTGGGGACGTACTTAAATGAGCGCAGTTGAAAACACTCCTTGCCGAGCTAGAGGTCGCGCGTGCCCCTTCTGGGCCATGCGGCTCAAAATCTCGGCGTGATGTGGACGACTGGGGTCGAATTAGCAGCATTTCGAGCTTGGTTTTGATATTGAGATTGATTCTTTATTAAAATAGATTCCAGACCAATTAAGCGGCCGGGGGTTAACCGTGAGGGGCGTGGGAGACACAACCGCATATCTGCGTCGGGGCATTCGGGAGATTATATGCCTGGCGCTGTTCTTCTTCACGTTTTTGGCGTGCGAGTATCTTTTTGATGTGCGCATAGCCGAGTTCGTGCCATCGAGTGAGGTCGTCATCTACGAGAGCATCGTTGTCGGCGCGAGCGTGATTGGCTTTTTCGTGCGCCCATTTCTGTACTATCGCCGTCCCCAGACGATCGATGCGACGAGCGATATTACAGGCGTGCTTTTGGTATCGGCGTTGCTGCTGATGATTATGGCAGTGCGGTTTGAGGTGGTAATTGCCGGCGGCCTGGTGGCGTGCTGCGCCCTGGGCTACTGCGGATCGACTGCCCACGCAAACTTTGCGCGACGCTTTGCGCGGACGCCCTGCTTGGCGCGCGCCGCAGCACTTTCCTATGCCATGGGCGTTCTGGTACAGGTGTTCAACCACATGGCGATGCCTGTTGGTATTCCTCAGCAGGCTGTTCTGGTCATCTGTGCGATCGCGCAGGTAGCGTTGCTCCACGGTGTCCGACGCGCCAAGCTGCGCGACGAGTCCGATCCCAACTTCGAACCCAGTGCTGCCGGGCTTTCGGTAGATGCTCTGGAATATGGCGCCAAATGGCATGACGATCCCGAGGCAAAGGCGGCATTTCGCCGCACCGTAGTTCGCCTGACCGTGGCGACAGCGTATCTTTCCGGCGTATTCGCCGCTCCCAACGCGGGCCTCACAACCCTGTATGCTACCGGAGCCGTTGATTTGGGTGACTGGCCGCGCCTGCTGCTTGTCGTGAGCTCGTTGGCCGCCGGCGCACTATTTGACCTGCACGACCGCTCGTATATGAATATCGGCATGACATGTGTCGCCATGCTGTCCACGCTTTCGTTCTTTGTGCTCATCATCGATGGCAATGGCGGCAACGAGCTTGCTGCCACGATCATCTTTTATCTGGGCTCGGGCTTCTTTGTGGTGTTCTTTACCACAAAATTCGCCGCCATCTCACTCTATGCGCGCTGGTCATATTTTTGGCCGTGCATGGGTCGCGTCGTCAACAACGTGTGCTCGATGCTCGTGACGGCGCCGGCGGTGGCGATCATCTCGAGTCAAAACGTGCTGGTGGCAGTCGGCGCGGCGCTCGTGATGTTTGTGGGTATTGCGATTACGCTGCTGGGGCAGTTGGGGCAACGGGCCGATGATGTCGTGATGCAGGACGGCCTGCCGCTTGCCACTGATGATCTTGGTGGGGATCTTGCGCCCACATGCTCCGACTCCGAGCCCGTGGAGGCAGCGGAGCTCACGTCCGATGAACGCCTCGATGCCTTCGTCGCCACCTTTGAGCTTACAGAGCGCGAGCGCGATATTCTTGAGGCCTTGGTCGTTTCGGACCAGAGCGTTCAGGACATCGCCGCAACGCTTTTCCTTTCGCGCTCCACGCTCTACCGTCACATTTCCTCGATCAACAAAAAGACCGGCACCGCCTCGCGCGTGGCCCTTATCAACTTCTTCTGGTCCTGGACACCCAAGGACTAGCTAATCCTCCAATAAGTTGCGGTGGAATAGTCCCTAAATTAAAGTCGCGGGACCTTAAACAGGAACTATTTCACCGCAACTGCTGAGGGGATAGACTGCGGCGGCGACAGAGGCAACGGCAGCGGCGTCGGCAGCTGTGGTAGCGGTAATGGCGGCTGGCAGGGTGTTTTTCGCCTGCTTGCTACAGCAGTTCGCCGTGGCGGGCGATGTAGCGGCGTTTTGCCAGCTGGGTGAGCGCGATGTAGGCGGTGACGATGCCGATGAGCAGCGCGAAAAAGCTTGTGGGCAGCGTCATGAGGCCGAGTGCATCGGCGATGGGGCTTGCCGGCAGCCAGGTGACAAGCGCCAGGCCTAGCACGGTGAGCGCGCACAGCGCGGGCGCGGCGTGGTCGCGCGGGCTCGGCAGGCGCGGGGAGCGCAGCATGTGGATCACAAGCGTCTGCGACCACATGGACTCGACAAACCAGCCGCTTTGGAAGAGCGCAGCAAAGGTCGCTATGCCCGCGACGTTGCCCGTCCCGGCGAGCTCGGACCAGCTTGCGCCTACGGTGGCAGGGCACACCACAAAGAAGAGCGCGGCGAAGGTCACGATGTCAAACAGCGAACTCACGGGGCCCAGCTCGAGCATAAAGCCCTTGATGGACGCGGCATCCCAAGCACGCGGGCGGGCAGTCCAGGCGTCATCGACGGTGTCCCACGGCAGCGCGATGCACACGATCTCGTAGACGAGCGATAGCAGCACCAGCTGCAGAGCGCTCATAGGCAAAAACGGCAAGAACAAGCTCGCGACGGTCACGGACAGCACGTTGCCAAAGTTGGAGCTCACCGTGGTCTTGAGGTACTTGAGCAGGTTGCCGTAGGTGCGGCGGCCTTCGATGATGCCGCGCTCGAGCACGCCCAGGTCCTTCTGAAGCAAGATGATATCGGCGGATTCCTTGGCAATATCGACGGCCGAATCGACCGAGATGCCGCAATCGCTCGCACGCATGGCGGCGGCGTCGTTGATGCCGTCGCCCATAAAGCCCACGGTGTGGCCGAGCATCTCGCGCATGACACGTACCAGGCGCGCCTTCTGCAGCGGCGAGAGCTTGGCGAAGAGGTGGGTTTTCTCGGCGCGCTCGGCAAGTTCGGCGTCATCGAGCGCATCGATCTCGGAGCCGAGCAAGACGCTGCTCGCATCGATACCAATCTGCTCGCAGACGGTGGCGGCGACGCGGTCGTTGTCGCCGGTTAGGATCTTGACCGCCACGCCCTTGGCCTCGAGGGTGGCGACGGCGCCCGCGGCACTTGCTTTGGGCGGATCGAGGAAGGCCAAAAAGCCCATCAGCACCATGTCGCACTCGTCGGCGATGCCAAACTCGCCCACGCAGCGCGGATTGGTCTTCTGCGCCACGGCAATTACGCGTAGGCCCTCGGCGTTAAGTCCGGCGATCTGCTTGCGAATCTGGGCGAGCTTCTCGTCGGTGAGCGGCTGAGCGATGCCATCGATCTCGACAAAGGAGCAGATCTCGAGCATTTCCTCGGCAGCGCCCTTGGTAACCATCTGGGTTTTGCCTTGGGCGTCGGCGACAACTACGCTCAGGCGACGGCGCGAGAAATCGAAGGGAACCTCGTCGACCTTGGTGTAGCGGTCGCGCAGGCTCTGGCCCAGCATGGAATCGGGTGCGACGGTCGAGGGCGTCACATCGGCGCGGTCGATTACGGCCAGGTCGATAAGATTTTTGAGGCCGGTCTGGAAGAAGCTGTTCAAAAACGCATGGCGCAGCACGCGCGCGTCCTCGTTGCCATCGGTGTTGAGGTAGCGCTCGAGCACGATGCGGTCTTCGGTGAGGGTGCCGGTCTTGTCGCAGCACAGGACGTCCATCGCTCCGAGGTTTTGAATCGCCGGCAGCTCCTTGACGATAACCTGGCGACGGGTGAGGTCCTTGGCGCCCTGCGACAGGCTCGTGGTCACGATGACGGGAAGCATCTGCGGCGTGATGCCCACGGCCACGCTCGTGGCGAACAGCAGCGCGTCGATGACGTTGCCCTTGGTGGCGGCGTTGATGGCAAAGACGGCCGGCGCCATAACGAGCATCAGGCGCACCAGCAGCATGGAGACGCTCGAGACGCCGCGGTCAAACGCGCTCTTTTCGCCGCGCCCGTTGAGCATCTTGGCGATGCCGCCCAGGTAGGTGTCCGAGCCGGTGGCAACGACAAGCGCCATGGCGGCGCCGTTTTGCACGGAGGTGCCGGTAAAGACGATGTTCTTGCAGGCAGAGAGTGGCAGTGCGGAGCCGTCGGCGCCCTCGACGACGGTGACGGCGGTGGTCTTCTCGACGGCCTCGCTCTCGCCGGTGAGTGCGGACTCGATGACAAACAGGTCGCGCGCGGTGATGATGCGGGCATCTGCCGGCACCATATCGCCGGCAGAGAGACGGATTACATCGCCGGGGACGAGCTCGTCGAAGGGGATCTCGATGCGCTCGCCGTCGCGCAGGGCGGTGCAAGTGTTGGAGACCAGGTCCTTGAGGGCCTCGGCCGCATTGCCGCTGCGGGCTTCCTGAATAAACTTCATGCCGCCCGATACCAGCAGCATGGTGCCGATGACGATGACCGTGGAGGGGTCGCGCTGCGGTTCGGGCACGGCGAGCACGTCGATGTAGAGCGAGACCAGTGCGAGCGCGGCGAGGATGCCGGCGAAGGGATCGATGAACGCGTCGGCGATGCGGCGGGCGAGCGTTTTGGTCGTTGCCTCGATGGTGTTGGGGCCGACGGCGTTCAGGCGCTCAGTTGCCTGCTCGACGGTGAGGCCGTTTGCCGTGGCGTCAAGCAGTACGAGGGCGTCCTCGGCACTATGGGTGGCGGCGAATATGGTGTTCTTGGACAGGCCGGTATGAGCGGCAGGGCGCGCCGTGCGGCGGCGCTTGGAGATGGCTTCGAGTACCGTGACGGTTTTGAGCATCAGCATAGGGTCCTCCTTGTTGAGGGGAGTTAGCGTACGTGTCGTATTTGCTTCAAAAAACCTAGATGTCGCTCACGTCAAGCTCTTGAGCCCACAAAGGGTGCAGCGCGCCTTTGCGGTGGTTTTGGCGATCTGCCGGTGGCGTTTATGTGTGTGCGGAGTCCTCGCGGCGCGCCGAGGGCGACATGCAGGTTTTTCGACTAGGACTGCCTTCCATGGCACACCTCCTAAAGGCCGAGCGCAGCGCGCTTTGGGTATCTCGTACCCCTTTTTAATCCGCCCGTATTCTTGATGAGGGGGTTTGACATGTCAACCCCATTGTTCGGAAAACCATTCCCCCTGACAAAGCCTTTACGGAATGCCGTGGCCCCAAAGCGCGCCCGCATCGACGCTTCGCCTGCGCTAAACTGGAAGGCACGTACGCGATTACGAGAGGAGCCCGCATGGAGGCTTACAAGCAAGAATTCATCAAGTTCATGGTCGAGTCCGACGTGCTTAAGTTTGGCAGCTTTACGCTCAAGAGCGGCCGTCAGTCCCCGTTCTTTATGAACGCCGGCGCCTACGTGACGGGCTATCAGCTCAAGAAGCTGGGCGAGTATTACGCCCAGGCCATCCACGATAACTTTGGCGACGACTTTGACGTGCTGTTTGGGCCGGCCTACAAGGGCATTCCCCTGGCCGTCGTGACCGCGATTGCCTACCACGAGCTGTACGGCAAGGAGGTCAAGTACTGCTGTGACCGCAAGGAGGCCAAGGACCATGGCGCCGACAAGGGCAACCTGCTGGGTTATGAGCCCAAGGACGGCGACCGCGTGGTCATGGTCGAGGACGTCACCACCAGCGGCAAGTCCATCGACGAGACCTATCCCAAGGTTAAGGCTGCTGCCGACGTCGAAATCAAGGGCCTGATCGTGTCCCTCAACCGCATGGAGGTCGGCAAGGGCGGCGTGACCACCGCGCAGAAGGAGATCGAGGCAAAGTACGGTTTCCCCGTCGCGAGCATTGTTTCCATGGCCGAGGTCGTCGAGACCCTCTACAACCACGAGATCGACGGCAAGGTTGTCATCGATGACGAGCTCAAGACCGCCATCGACGCCTACTACGAGCAGTACGGAGCCCGAGAGTAGTTACGGCGTTTTACCAAACGCCGTAACCGGCCGACGCTGCGCGGGCCGCATTTGGACAATCTGACGTTCAACTTCAAGGGCGCGACCGGAAGGTCAGCGCCCTTTCGTTCAAGACTTTAGTCTGCTGGCCGCGCAGCGGCCAGCTTTGAACCACCCGCTACGCGGGTGGAGACAAACGGCTTTACAAAGCCACCCCTCCGACCGATATTGACGATTGTTCAGGCCGTCAAGAATTCGAGTCGAAGGG
>JAGZDZ010000044.1:0-12671 GCA_018368535.1 Collinsella sp.
TAAAAAAGCACCGGGGCCAGTGTCGGCCCCGGTGCCCAAGCGCGATATCGGCGGTGCTGTTTCGCGATATTCAACAGCGCTCAAGCGAGCAAATACTCACTGGCGTTGGTTTTAAGATTTTTAAGCTTGGGATAACAGCCGAAGCGGAGCTTAATAAGAATTCTGGAAATTCGAGTTCTAAGGAATCAAAGTTGGTCCAGACCACAACTTCCATGTTGAGCATGGTGGTCGAGCAGCTGTCCCAACATAAGTTCTTAAAAGAGATTTTGAAGTCTCAGCCTGGAGACTTTGTCTGCATTCCGGTCAATCTTAAGATCAATTCCATTAAAGGTCTCGTTGATGAAGCGATTGAAATGACTGAGCTCAGCCAAAAAATGCAAGAGGTTGGCGGAACCAAGCTCAAGGGATCAAATAACGCCACTTCAGCTTCATTGAAAAAAATCGGAGCTGTCATCAAAGAGTTATCTTCCGCAGAAGAGATAGTCTCGGAAAACGATGCTTATGCCGTAATTGGTACGATAACTGACCAAAATCTATATCAAGCTAATCGGCAGGATATTATAGATGTCGAACTGACCTGTTTGGCACAAATCAAACGAGTATTTCCAGACGGAACCCAATTGATGAAAAATACCGTATTTACCAAAATTATGGATACCGGCAGCAAAGAGGCGCTTATCAAGTCAGTGTCAGCCTTTAATTCCTGCCCAATTAAATGTGATTCTGTGGCGATAATGGAGATTAGCGGCAAGCCTGTTTATCAACTTGAAGTTGTTGCGCTTTACCAAGAATCGCATCCATCGGTATAACCGCATAACTCGAATCGCTTGTTGAGAGCAAGGCCATACACGATCCTATTTATCTCAAGCATGCCGGCAAGCCGAAGCTGATTGCGGACGTCAACCGCCTGACGATGAAGTCCAACTCCGACAACTTCCGCGCGAGCTCCATCCAGGGCGTCATGAAGCGCGTGAAGGCCAAGGGCGTGCCCGTGGTGGTCTACGAGCCCACGCTGGACGCGCCGGAGTTCTTCGGCTCCGAGGTGACCCACGACCTGGAGGCCTTCAAGGCCGGCTGCGACGTGATCGTCGCCAACCGCTGGAGCGACGAGCTCGCGGACGTAGCGGACAAGGTGTACACGAGGGATCTGTTTAAGAGGGACTAGGGGAGAGGGCGGAACCAGGCTGATCCGCTTCAATCATTCGCTATTTTAACCGCGTCGAGGGCGGGGGTGTTCGGCATTAGCCGATACACCCCCGCCCTTCATTGTTCTTCGCAGGTAAAAATCGCCTAATTCGAGCGATCGCTCAACGTGATTCGTGCCTTGAAACCGGCTCCATATTCTCCCGCCCGTGCCTGGTCATCCAACTTGAAGCCGATGTTATACAGCTTCCCCGACTTCGTCTTCCGAACCAGGCCATGCTCCAACATGAATGCGACAACGCGGCGATGTGCTTCGACGTCGTCCAAGTTCAGGTAGAAGCAGGCGACGCCTCTGCCGTTCTCGATAACGGACTCGAATGAGCTGTGCTTGCATTCCGCGACGACCATTCCGAGGGCCGCCTTGCGGCAGACTTCCTCCGCGAACTCGATATCGTTGAAGTAGAACATCCATTTCCCGCACCTGCTCTCGTCTAGCGCAGGTGCCAGCTCGGTGTCGATGTAGAACGAACACCATGGGTTGTCCACCCTGACGATTCGGCCGTCTTCGCTCAGCATCGTCTTCTCTTCCATCCATGCCTCATATGGTTTGAGGGTGCTTTCGTAGTACGCGATTGTTCTCGGAGAGCACCCCTCGACTTCCTTGTCGGTAAGGAAGAGACCGAGTAGACTCGAGTTGCTGGGCACGCTGCTTTCGGCATGGCTACACATAGTGCTTTCGAGCACTGCTTTTAAGATTGCTTTATCTGCAGATAGTCTAGAACCGGCTACATCTGTGTTAGAACCATATTGATCATCGCTTCCACCGGGGGCTCCTTTCCCCTTGGTTCGATGGAAACAATTCTGAAGTGCAGGCCTATGTTCCGGTAAATGATTATTTAGCTGAACTCGGAGAAGCCCTTTTTGCTCAAACAATTGAAGAGAACAAGCGAGAAAATCATTACCGTTCAGTCGAGTCATTCTGCGAAGTCAAGGGCGGTTAGAGGCTCCCTAAAGGTTCAGAGCTAATTGCAGAGGCAAACTCTCATCCATATATTCGAGTCCGCGACTTAAACAACGCTTCTGTTCTCTTACTCACTTCGGAAATGCTATATATCGACGATGAAACACGATCTAATATTTCGCGCTACGTTGTCAACACTGGCGATCTAATTGTTTCCGTTGTCGGAACGATTGGCCTTACGGCGTATATCGGAAAAACGCTCGATGAGGCAAACCTCACAGAGAATTGCAACAAACTTACTTCGTTTAAAGGCGACTTTGCGGCGTGGTCGTATTTCTTTCTTCGTAGCTCAATGGGCATGGAAGCCATTAGGCTTGGAACTGTTGGTGCCGTTCAGACCAAGCTTGCATTAAAAAACATTAAGTCGATGAACGTCCCGTTTGCTCCAGCTTGTGCAATAGAAAGAACGACTTCGACGCTCAATGGTATTCTTGAGCTCATATAGGCTAATATACTCAAGTCGTAGGCTCTTGGCGAACTGCGTGACGCATTGCTTCCCAAACTCATGTAGGGCGAAATCGACGTCTCTCAGTTTGGCGCTGTTCGGATGGATTAGGTATAGAGCGCTATGGCAGGGGGGCGAAGATGATGATTGTTGTAAATGAATCGGCTGCTGCTTCATATCTATACCTAATGGGATTAACCATAGACGAAGAGCTGCCGCTTACGCAACACCTCTCTCTATTGCCGGCCACGTGCAAGGCCTCGCCGGACGACATGATAAATTCTGTGATGAAATATGGCAGCGGAGATGAGACCGATTTAGGTGTCTTGATTGCCGTCCTTAGGAAAACTACAGCTCAGTTGCGCGTTGTTGGAGAGGGCAAAGAGCTTGCAGTTCGAGTTTGGAATGCCCAATCTGCAATAGTTCTATTGTCCGCGCTTTTGAATTGCGAATTGTATTGGCATGTTCAGAGCGATTCGCGGACAGAAGATTTTTCGCCATGCTCGGCAATCAATGTTGTTCTTTCTACAAGGTTGTTCATTCCAAGAAAATTGAAAGTGATCAACGATTCAGAGAAGCAGTGGATAAGACAGCATTATCGGGACGCATGGGAACTGTTTGATAAAAACACGCGATTTGAGACCGCGGTGAATTCCTTGTGGAGCTACAAGCAATCGCTTCGACCTTCAGTTCAAATGGCGATTATATGGGCTGGGATTGAGTCATTGTTTGGAGTCCGGAGCGAACTTGTTTTTCGTGTCAGTACTCTCGCAGCTTTGTTTCTTGGAGGAGGCAAGCAAAAACAGCAAGAAATAAAGAAACTATATAGAGCAAGGTCAGAAGCCGTTCATGAGGGAAAACAACCTTCTGAGTCTTGTGTTTCCGATTCTGCAAAATTATTGCAAGCGCTAATCTTGGAATGCGTCGAACGGGGCTGTTTACCAAATGAGGACGGTTTGCTTTTCGGATTCGAAGAAGGATCGGCTAAATAATCATTTATCGCCCTACGAGTATTTGCAGATGAGACACCGATGCGTTTCAGTTGCATTGCATAGACAAGATAACGAAAAAGCAGCAAATCAAGAATGGCGATTCGCAAACATGGTTTATCCGGAGTTTTCACCAACCGCATCTTTGCGCGCCGCCTCAAATGAAACCCATAATGGAGTTTGGGCCATTCCAGAGTCACTTGCGCAAAGGTATTGCGAGTTTTTGGATCCAGTGATTTTGAGACGTAGCGTCGCCACTCAGACCGCGAACGCTTCATCGATCTGCAACTTCGGCAAAGCAAAAGGCCGAACATATGACCATGTTTTGATTTATCCAGTTGCCGATATGGCCTCTTGGTTGCAAGATGCCTCGACGGATCTGAAGCCGCAAACACGCTCCAAGCTCTATGTTGCAATTACTAGGGCGAGGTTCAGCGCTGGCTTCGTGGTTGCTGACAATAAAATAAATGAGCTTCCAGACACGCTAAGCGTCTGGAAGCCATAAATCAATCACGTGTTTGTTTGTCAGCAAAAGCGGATCCCTACGTGAACCTAAAGACGGCCTTGATCAGTCATCCGTTGAACCTGGAGATGCACTTACCAGTCAACTTCATCCATATCACCCCAATCCTCTGAAACAACTCTCATGTCACCCTTCTCTGGCTGCGTCTCGGTTGCGCCCAGCGCCTATTTGGCTACTTCCGCTTGTATCCTGAGTAATAACCTCCGCTGCTGCAACCAAGGTGGCGAATTGCTGCCTTTGCCATATGGATCTGTATGTAAGTGCTTCGAGGTGATGATGCCGATCTCACTTCAATTCATGGACGCATCGAAATAATAGGGCGGAGTCGCTCTCTCGATCCCGCCTCGCAAACCCGAATAGTTCTGACTTTCCCGTTATCCGGAACATCTGGGGAAGTTCGCGTCCCAGTCCGGAAAACCCAATGCCTGAAACGACGATGCCAAGGGGTTACTCGGTCAGCTTCTTGCATCCGTGCCAGGTCAAGGGAAGGGGCAGCCTGTAGAACGAGGTTGGCTCCATAGGGATCTCCTCGAGCCTTCCGTTGCCCCGCCGAACCCATGAAGTTCCGCTTGCGTCGGTGAAAGCCGTTTCGGGTGCCGTGCGTACTCCCATTCCGTGCCCTTCCGTCGGGAGCCATATGCACCATGCTCCAGGAGGAAGCGTGCCGACGCAGACGCGGTTGGGATAAGCGGGGCGGTTATCCTCACCTTTGAAAGAGGGGCCGGCCCCGCTAATCCCGACGCAGGTGACGATTGCGTCGTAGACGGGGGACTCGCTTTCGTTTCGAAGCACGACGAACTGCCAGACGAATCGATTGTCCTCGGGCTGACCGGTACGGTTTCGACCCCCTTCGTACCATGCCGATATGCGGGATGGCTGATACCGCTTGATGTCGTCCTCCCTGATCCTTTTGCTCTGGCTGCCTTGCCAGAATGCGACAATCAAGGCCACCAAGGTAACGAGTCCGATGAATGCTTGGACAATCAGATTGGCGATATCTATATCGATGCCAAAAATCATTGGATGGTCACCGGCTCAGCGTCGTGGGGCGATAATTCTAACTCCGAATAATACGGCTTGATCGATGGTCGACGTTACGTAAACGTCAAAATGGGTTTGTCTTAACAGCCTTATTTTCTTAAGACAAACTTGCCGCAACGCCAATTCAAAGAGTTTGCCGTGACGCAGACAGATGCAGTTGGTTGCTGAAAAGCGTGGTTATTTGGGCAGGATTCGCTTCAAAACGCCCGTCGATTATTACGATCTAATGCAGCCTGTAGGGTGGATGTACTTCGATAAGCAGTAGTCGACATGCTCTGGTTTTGAACGAAAAGTCCCAGAGACAATCGATAACGATTCTTCTTTGATGATGCGAGCGGCGCTACCATTAGCAGCGCCGCTTGTTTTCCGCTCGCAGATAGATCCCGCCATGTTGACCACCGAATGCATCTTGACCGACGTGCTCGTACTCCTATTCGGGCACAGAAATTGGAGGCGCGGCCCCCAGCGTCTACTCAGCGAAATTCGTTAAGAAAGCTGACATCGAACACTGTGAACTCCGTCATCGAATCGAATCTCATTGACTGGGATGCGTTCATTAATGATGACTTTGATGCCTATTTCAAAGCTCGCGTCATGGCTTTGCTGGGCGCTATTGAGTTCGCACTGGGCAAGTCCATCTCCGAT
The DNA here is from genome assembly GCA_018368535.1 of Collinsella sp. Lineage (GTDB taxonomy): Bacteria > Actinomycetota > Coriobacteriia > Coriobacteriales > Coriobacteriaceae > Collinsella. The sequence continues at coordinate 5,808 of JAGZDZ010000044.1, forward strand.
AGGGGCACCGAGGAAACAGTAAAGAGATTTGGCCGCTCATTGGAATAAGATGCTTCTTAGCTCCGTTATTGGTTATAGAAAGAAGGCTTAATGTCTGATTTTGAAATTTTGCAGCAGTTGTGCGAAACAGCAGACGAACTTTCAAAGAAATACATCAGCTCTAGTTCGCCTGACTTTAAAGCATGGAAGACAAGGGCGGACAGGCTTTTAATTAGGCGATTTGGAAAAGACAGCTACGAATTTAAAAGCTTTAACAAAATCAGCTACTCGTTGTCTTTCTTCACCTCCGGTACGCCCGACTCGGCTTTCGTTGAAGCCTGTGCGGACGGCCTGCGCAGTGCAAAAGCTGTGCTGGAGACATACCTTGATGAGTTTTCAGACGAAGGGGAAACCGGATCGACTGCAAATGTTGGAGATTATTCGAAGGTATTTATCGTTCATGGTCACAACGGAGAGCTTAGAGAAAGGGTCGCGAGAATCATCGAAAGGCAGGGCCTGACGGCGGTTGTCCTAAACGAGCAGTCAAATCAGGGCAAGACAATCATCGAAAAGCTGGAAATTGAAGGCGATGCAGCAGGAGCGGTATGCCTTTTTACGGCGGACGACGAAGGAAGAGCCCAGGCAGAACAGTCGGAAAAGCCCAGGGCTAGACAAAATGTTGTATTTGAAGCCGGATACTTTATTGGTTGGCTTGGCAGGGAAAACGTTGCAATTCTTGTTGACAAAGGTATCGAGATTCCCTCCGATCTACAGGGCGTCGTTTATACCGGAACAGACAGTTGGGAGTTCGGCCTCTTGAAAGAACTCAAGTCCATGGGATATTCCATCGACTTTAATAAGATGGATATCTAATCCGTTGATCCCTCCTTTCACCGACTGGCAAAACGATTTACACCTAATTGTGGACATTGCCCACACGATTTCTCTTTGCTCCCGCATTGATCTCGCTAAACTATTAATTGCTGCTACCAGGGCATTTTCTGGTGCACATTCTATTGGCTCCTGCGAAGATCGGAGCAGGTATGTTTGCTGCCAAGTCCCACACCAGCCGTCATTACATTCCGATTGTTGCCATGGCCTGCCTATGCGTTTTGCTGGGCGGGCCTTCTTATGCCGCTGGCGCGGAGAGCCTCATCATCGCGGGCGCGACGTACTACGAGCCGGGCGTGTCGGGCCCCGGCTGGGTCTGGACCGATGCCGACCACCTGGAGCTTAATGGCTACGCGGGCGAGGCCATCGGCGCCGAGGGCGACCTGGTGCTGACGCTTGCCGGGCAGAACTCCGTGACGGAGTCGCATGCGCCCGATGCGGACATCACGCTGTGCGGCATGGAGGTGTGGGGCAACCTGACGCTTCGCGGCACCGGGACCCTGACGGCGACGGGCTCGCAGTGCGGGATCCACGTGTCGCAGGCGCTCGTGGTTGACGGCTGCACCGTCGATGCGCGGGCAGACGGGGCCGATATTACAAACGAGGCGGTCGCCGGCGTGATTGCCGGCGACATGGCCGTGCGCGGCGGCGGGCGCGTCGTTGCCGCGGGCGCCGGGTCCGGAGCGGGCGTGCGCGCCTACGGCGTGTATCTGCAAGATGCGGGCCTTGGCGATGGTGCGTCCGGCTGTCGGCTTTCCGTCGACGCCTCGTGGCTTGATGCGACCGGTGCCGACGGCGGTGTTGCGTGCGCGGGCGGGTCGCTCGTGGCCGCACGGTTTGTGACGCCTGCTGGCGGGGGCTTTGGTGCTAGTGGCGTGGTGGATTCTGCAGGGGTCGTGGCACCACATGTAGTGGTTGAGCCCGATGTGGCCACGCCGCCGACGGGGAAGACCGACGGGCGCGATGTTCCTGGCGATAGCGCGGGCAAGTCTCCCACCGATGCTAACCCCGCTGCCGGAGAGCCCACCACAGGGCCCACGGCAAATCCGGCGCTGAAACCAGCGGCCGCGACAACCAAGATAACAACGACAGTAACCAAGACCACGGTCGCCAAGACGGCCAAGCCCAAGCCTGCTACGGCAACGACGTCGTCGCTCCCCAAGACCGGCGACAGCAACTGGATCGCCGCTTCCGCGACGCTTTTCCTGCTTGGTACAGTGATTCTAGCCGTCGCATATCGCTGCTGAAGCACCCATTTCGATAAGCAATGTAGAAAACCATATTCGTAACGACGCATTAGTAGAATAGTTTATTACAACAATTGCTCAGGATTTATCTAACATGAACCACGAATCGGATCATACAGTTGACGCTGCCGAGAAAGAATTAAACGCCGGCCTTCTTGAGCTGTTCGAGCGTTGCAGCTATCTATACAACGAGGCATTTTATGCCAACACGGAACTAGCAATCCTTCGCGAACTGTCTAAAGCATCTTCTGACTATGAGAATGAAGTAATTTGCGCTGGCTGCTTCTTCAGCTTTACACAACTTGCATTAACCGAATCCTGTTTCATGAATTGCGCGCGGTTATTTGATGCCAAAAGCGACATCAGTATTGGGAACTTGATAGAAGAAGTCTCGTCTCATTCTGCTGAAATCGACGCACTTGCAATCTCCATATTCAGTAATCGACCAAACTTTGACAGGCTTAATCCAATCGTTCACCCATTGGCAGAGGACGAGGAGCGTTTTTACCCCAAAGAAGTTGAGTCTCAACGCTCATATGAAAAACTGTTCGGAGATCATTACGAAATGGTTACCATGTGTATAACCACTCATGACCTTTCCAATTTGTGGAAAAAACGACTCAACGGTCTCAGTAAACTAACTGACATGCTTCGCGATCAGCGAAATAAAGTTTTCGCCCATAACGACATAGAAGCACTGAATTATGATGAGCTTGTTAGGCGACTTCCTTTAACTTTCAGCGAAATTCAAAAACTAATCGACTTCGCACTCGATCTAACAATCGAATTATTCGCCAAAATTACTGGTATTGAAAAAGATCGATTGCCCAAGAACTACAACGATATACAAGGCCTCCTAAAATATGCGGAGGTTGGCATGGAGGCTGTTGAGCAGCATTTGGGTAATCTATAGGATTCAAGCGCCTGCAAGTAGTTAAGCATGCGAGCGCTTGAATCTGAATACGATCCTTGACATAAAGTCCGACCATCGCACAATGACGGTTTTCCATGCCAAAAAGACACTGAAGTGTGAGATAGCTCAAAACTCAACAAATCAAATAATCAGCAGTTCAGGTCTTATGGGAATAATTCGATTCGCATCACGTTGCATCTAAGCGGCTGTTTATACTTGGATATAAACACTAAGGAGGCAGCAATGCTTTGGAGCTATGTTCAGCTAGATGACGGCACTCAGTTTGCCTACTCAGAAACACGAGACGACGGGACCGTTCGCGTAGCCGTCGAGCGCCCGGTTGATTTTGGTTTTGACCATGCAGAATGCTTTCTACCTGCGGTCAAATGGTTTAACGTCGAAGGATTTTCTACTGACGATCTGGATTTTTTGACCGAGTTCGTTAGATCAAACGCTCCGTTTATCTTCGAGCTTGCAGAACGGCAAAAAGCTGGACCGGCGGTGGCATAATGCCTCGAATTCTTGTTTTTGGACAGTATGTTCTGTTCTTTTGGATCGCGGAAAACGGAGAACCCGTTCACATCCATGTAGGGGTAAAGAGGGCGGCTGCTAACTCGACTAAGTTTTGGCTCACTAAAAATGGTGGATGCACACTTGCGAACAACGAGAGCAAGATTCCGGCTAAGGATCTCAGGGATCTTTCAAAACTAATCACCATGAACCATCGATACATTTGTGACAAGTGGCGCGAAACCTTTGGTGATGATTCCCTGACATTCTATTGCTAAACCGCAATTGAGCCATGATTACGCTTGTCAACTCATGATTGCCGATGTTGACGGGCGGGACCTTCCTGTTACGCCGCTAGTGCTCCAATCGTACTTTCCGATAGCCCGGAACCCAAAGACAACCAGCACTACGCCTGGATCCAGGACCTTGTTTCCGGAAACCGCACGCGAGCAGAACTCGCCGACGAGCTGCGCCGCAATTGCGTTGTGTGTCTCGACGGTGCGTCGCACGTATAAAATCTAAGCATCCAAACTCTAACTATGAAATGGAATGGACGCCACATGGAGATCCCAAGCACCCTGTGCAGCAATGTGTACGACTTCGCGTTTTGCCCCGAGCCCTGCTACGACCGCCTGGTCGACCTCGCCGACCCCGAGGACTGGGGTCCCGGCAACCGCATCCTCAAAAACTACCTGTCGTTCTCATTTAGCCGCGCGGTGTTCTTGACCGAGCGTGACGTGGACCAGACCGCACCGTCCAACCTGCCGCTGGTGTTCGACGACGACCGCTGCCTATTCAACACCGGCCTGTACACGCACCGCTACGAGACCATCTATGGCCTGTTTGAGCCCAATACCAAGCCCGATGCGCGCCAGCGCTGGTTTTTGAAGGGCTTCTTTAAGGAGAGCGACCCTATGCTGGTCTCGTTTGAGTACCTGCCGTGCCGTGTGCGCTTTGCCGAGGACCCCTCCGAGCTGGTCTTTGACTACCGCCTTCCCATCCGCTCCAACATCGATCACATTCTGGGCGACGAGGAAAACCTGACGCGTATTCCCGCCAGCCTGATGGGGGAGGGCAACTCGCTGCTGCTGCGCCGTGCCTTTGAGGGCGCCGTCGTCGAAGCCGCCCGACGCGCCGCCGCCAATTACACGCTCGCCGTACCGCAGTTCTACGGCGGCCGAATTCAGCTGCTTCTACCGCTGTGCCTAACTGGCGACAAGCCCGAGCTGGCGCTGACCATCCAGCGCGAGGACGGTTTCTACGCCGCACGCACCTGCCTCACGCTCGACATGGCCTACAACAACGCGCGACTTATCTGCCGCCCCGAGACCTCGTGGATCAAGCGATAAAGGGTGGTTGAGCTGCGGGTTTGCTGGTTACGGCGTTTGCCATGGTGCGGCCGACGCCCAGGAATTTACAATCGAGGGCAAAAAGTTCTTGGTAAACCGCGCACGGCTATGTTAGTATCTCTTTTGTCGAAAGGCGACGGGCGATTGGCTCAGGGGTAGAGCATATCCTTCACACGGATGGGGTCACAAGTTCGAATCTTGTATCGCCCACCATCTAAAGCACAGGTCAGAGGTGTTAAGCCTCTGACCTTTTTCTTTTTTGACACCAAGGGTGATTCCAAAACGAATCGTAGTCGTATAAGGCGTCATTTTTTCGCACCCTTTTTGCTGACGCCATTGCATGTTTTGTATAAAACGCATGCGTATTTTCATTGAATCCCCCATGTGATCCGCGCGCAAATGTGGAGAAATGTGGAGACAGGGACCACATGCCCAAAGCTCCTTCCAGCGGTTTTCTATCACACGACGGTTTTTCGGCGGAACTCGGCATGCTTTTGTCAGCATTTGGTTTGCTTCCCGTACTTACCCGCATGATGCCCCGGTAGATAATCGGCCATGCCCGCAATCCGCACGGCCTACGGTCGAAACCAGGGGAGGCCACATGGACGAAATCGTCTGCGCAAACACCGCATTCCGCTACTGGCGCTGCCCACCGCAGGTGCATGACCTCTACCCGCGCCTACCCAGCTCCGATGACGGCTGGCGGACCCTATCCCAAGCCCCTTTCGTAACCGATGTCCTCAAGACCCCGATTATCGCTGTTGCTTCGCCAGGTTGTTGTAATCACCACTCGGGATTGCGCTCCACTATTCGCTGGGAAGGGGCTTCGGATACCGGCACAACAACCGACACTCATTTAGGCTTTAGCGTCACCAATCCGCTTAACACGTTATTTACTATGACACGCTTTGTGTCCCAAATAGATCTCGTACTGGCTATGTACGAACTTTGCGGCTGGTTTTCTGTTTTCGAGCCGACCCCCGCTGTCGAAATGCAGTTAAAAATCGCGTTAAAGGAGAATCGCAATTCCAGCACGCAGGATCCGTTCGAACTTGGAGAAGGCGAAGACGAGATTCCTTGGAAACGAGTTTATGCCCGCACAACCGTAAAGGTCCCAGTAAATGAAGGCCAAACGAACAATCGCGAGGATGGAAGAGAGGTTACGAAACTCAAAGGTACTTCGCTTTGGATGAGAAAGCCACTCATCGAACTGAGCGACTTGCATCGATTCGCCGAAAAGGTCAAAAGTCAAATGTGGGGAAAGCAGTTTTATGATGCCGCTCAGCAGGTTATCGGCATTGCTGCATCTCCACTCGAGGTCGCGGGGGTCCTGCTTCTAAGTCGTTCTCGACGTCTAGGTGGTTCAGGATTCAGATACGTATACCTCAACGATTTAACCCCTCTATCCGAGGAAGCCCAAAGCATCGCAGGTCAAAAGGTTTGCTACGGTGACATCGTGATTGTAAACCCAATCCTAATGAAGGCAGCAATTATCGAAATCCAAGGTGAGGTCATCCATGGGTCAGGCGCGGTACTTGACCAAGATGCGGAGCGCATGACTGCGCTCCAGAGCATGGGTTTCGATGTGTTCCTGGTAACCCACGATATGCTTAACGACAAAAAACAGCTAGACGCCATAGTCAAAAGCGTCTGCAGTCGTTTGGGGATTCGATATAAAGCCAAATCCGAGGCAATGAAGCGCGCCGAGACGCGACTGCGAGCAAATGTTCTGTGCAACTGGTTGGAACTCGGAAATTAGCCGGCGACAAGGCGCTAGAACGACCTAGTTTTCCTGCTAGTGAATTAGTATCATTTCAAAACCATGCCGGATTACGGGGCTGGACCCGGACCGGCCGTCCATACCCTGCATTTCGCTGAATGCGCAAGTCGTCTACCAGCGGTTTTGATTTTGCCGATTGCGGCATGCTCGGGGGTTCCCGGCCTGGCCCCGTAAACCGGCATGGTTTTGGAGTCG
>JAGZDZ010000045.1:0-12313 GCA_018368535.1 Collinsella sp.
CGAGCCAATCGATCAGCACGTCGAGGCCCTTGAGCATTCCACGGTACTCCTCGATATCGCCCAATGCACCGTAAATCATCTAAATCCCCTCTCGGATCGTTTCTTTGGCGGCTACTCGGCAAACGCATTACCGACGCTGTTGCCACCCACATGCGTCTCGACCAGGGTAAGGTCGGGATTGAACACGACAGTGTCGGCGTCGCGCCCCGGCATAATGCTACTGCACTTGTCGTCGACATGAGCTGGCAACCGATGCCGGGGCCGCAGCACAAGCTCCTACAGCTCGGTCACGACAACGCCGTTGTAAACCTCGTCCCAACGATCCATAACCAAGTGGCCAGTCATGGGATCCATGGCATTGAGCTTGCCGCAGGTGTTGGCGGTACGCAGCACCGTCTCGTCGTCCGCGCCAGCAGCAATGGCATGCGCGAAGCCAGCGATAGTGGAGTCACCAGAGCCCGTGGCGTTAACGGCAGGGATATCGGGCGTCTTTGCGCGGAACGCACGGCCAGTGTGGAAGCCAACGGAGCCGGCAGCGCCCATGGACACGACGACCCAGGGGATATCGGAGAAGCGGGCATCAGAGGCGAGCGCGGCGCGGAGCTCGTCCACATCGTCGGTGGTAAAGCTCGTACCCAAAAGGCCGTTGATCTCGGTCAGGTTAGGCTTGACCAGCTCGGGCTTAATTTCGGACTTAAGGGCGGCCTCGAGCGAAGCGCCCGAGGTATCGAGCAGCACCTTGGCGCCGGCGTTCTCGGCAATGCCCGTGATCTTGGCATAGTAGTCTGCCTCGACACCGCGGGGCAGCGAACCCGAGATGGTGACAACGTCTGCCTTGCTCGCAAGCTCGGTAAACTTGGCGGTAAAGGCATCGAGCTCCTCGGGGGCAATCGTCGGGCCGCTCTCGAGCAGCTCGGTCTGGTTGCCGGCGTGGAGGATGTTGAGGCAAATACGAGTCTCGCCCTTGATGGGCACAAAGTCGTTGTTAATACCGTTGGCGTCCATGAGCTCAGCCATGTAGGCGCCCATGTGGCCGCCGAGCAGACCGGTTGCCACAACGTCGTCGCCCAGCTGACCCAGCACACGGGCCACGTTGAGGCCCTTGCCGCCAGCGGTCTTTTCGGGCGTCACACGGTTAACGTCGTCGATAATGAGCTCATCGAGCTGATAGCGCGTATCGACAGACGGGTTCATCGTAACGGTGAGGATCATTTTTAGCTCCTTATCTCGCAGGCTCCTTGTGCCTCGCGATACGAGTCGACAAAACGGAATTACAGAATCTCAATCGTGAACGAGCGAACGACGGTCTCCTTGGGCTTGGCGACAAGGCAGCCGCGCTTATGCTCAAGCACGTCGTCCTCATCGGAGCAGGTCGAAAGGCCGCCCCAGGGCTCAACCGCCACAAAATCGCCCTCGGGCTTGCTCCACACAATGAGATATGGGAAGCCCTCAAAGCTCAGGCGGACGCCCTTGTCCTCGCCCTTTTTGGAAAGCGTGACCTGACGGCTCTCGAGCACGTCAAAGACGGTCTCCGCAAAATCGAAGAGCTCATGCGACAGAGGCAGCGTCTTTCCCACCATGGGGTTCTTGGAGCGGTTGGTAACGTCAATCAAGCCAGTCGAAGGGACAGCGGTGCAGAGCTCAGCAGCTTCGTCCTTCTCAAAGCGCAGCTCGTAGTCCGTATAGGCCTCGCCCTCGTCGAGCGGACACCTAAAGCCGGGGTGTCCACCGATAAAGAAAGGCATGTCCTCGGTTCCCTCGTTGGTCACCTCATAGGAGACGCGAACGGCATCCCCCTCAAGCGTATAACGAGCGACAAGCTTAAACGGGTACGGATAATCGCTCAGCAGCGCGGCGTTATCCTCCGAAGCCAGGCACATCGCCAGCTCGTTCTCGCTCTGGCTCAACAGCTTCCACTCCTGCTTGCGCGCAAAGCCGTGGCGGGCGAGCTTCACATGATGCCCGGCAAACGTCATGGCGCTATCATCGCGCAGGCCTCCGCAAATCGGGAAGCAGACCGGCGCCTGACCGGACCACACCGCGGGGTCACCCTGCCACAAATACTCGCGACCGTCGGCCTCAATCGAGGTAAACGAGCCGCCAGCCGTGGAAACCTTAATAGAAATCGAATCGTTGGAAAGAGCGTATTCCATTACCCATCCTTTCGAACAACTGCTTTTTTTGCTCGCAAGTACCCGTCTCGGCCCTGACCAAAGGACAAACCCGCACACTCATCGATGTGTCTGGTATCCCAGCCATGCAACGGGGCACCATACAGACATTGATGCAATTACAGCTGAAAGGCCTTCTTATGCGAACCATCATCCTCTACGCCTCGCGCCATCACGGCAATACGAAAAAGCTCGTGGACGCCATCGTCGAGGCGCACCCCGAAATCGATACCCTCGACGTCAAGACGCTCGGCAAAAACGAGTACCCCGACCTGCACGAATATCATCTGATCGGCGTCGCTACGGGCATTTATTACTCAGAGATCGACAAAGATATGGCACGCGTGCTCACGAACGTGCTGCAGCCGCAGGACAAGGTGTTTGGCCTTATGACCTACGGTGGCAAAAACAAGCGGTACGGCAAGGATATCGATGGTATCTGCCGCATGAGGCAGGCCATCTTTATGGGTGTCTACGGCTGCCCCGGCTTTGATACGTGGGGACCGTTCAAACTCATCGGCGGTGTCCAAAAGGGGCACCCGGCCGCTGAGGAAATTAGGGGCGCCGTCGACTTCTTCGACAAGATCGAAGACGAGTATGGCGACATCATCGTCGAAGAGTACGCCAAGCGCGAGAAGCGTCTAGCCTACGAAAAGGGGCATCCTGCGGGAGGTCTTGTGGCCGGCGTCAAGCGCACGGCAAAGAAGATCGCTAACAAGCTGTAACTGTAAAGGTGCTTTTGAGCGTTTAACCCATACGGCGGGTCCGAGCAGATTCGGGCCCGCCGTTTTTTCTATCGTTACTCGGTAAAGGCGTTGCCGACGCTCTGACCGCCAACATACGTCTCGACGAGGGTGAGCTCATGGTCGAACACGACAAAGTCGGCGTCGCGACCCGGCATGATGCTGCCGCACTTATCCTCGATGTGCGCAGAGCGAGCCGGCACCTCGGTTGCCATGCGAATGGCGATATCGGCGCTGGCGATACCCCAATCGACAATGTTCTTGACGCCTTGGGCAAGCGTAAGCACCGAGCCGGCAATGCTCTTGCCATCGGCAAGCCAGCACAGGTTGTCCTTCATGATGACGTCCATGCCGCCACTGGTGTAGCTGCCCTCGGGCATGCCGCCGCAGCCAAGGCAGTCGGTGATGAGCACCGTATGCCGCCAGCCCTTTGCCTGCAGCAGCGCCTTGATGGCAGCAGGGTTTACGTGTTTGCCGTCACAGATGATCTCGGCGTAGGTCTCGGGCGTGGACATGGCGGCGCCCACGACACCGGGCTCACGATGATGCAGGCCGCGCTGGCCGTTATAGGTATGCGTAAAGCAGCTGGCGCCGGCGTTGATGGCGGCGATGCACTCATCGTAGGTGGCGTCGGAGTGGCCGATGCAGGTCACGACGCCCTTTGCGCTCAGAGCCGCGGCGTAGGCGGCGGCGCCGTCGCGCTCGGCCGCCATGGCGCTCTTGACGATGCGACCGCCCGCGGCCTCCTGCCACCGGTCGAAGACCTCCTCGGAGGGATCGATAAGATAAGCGGGGTTCTGCGCGCCCACGTGCTTCATGGTAAAGAAGGGGCCCTCCAGGTAGATGCCCTGAATGCGTGCACCGCAGAAGTCGGGGCCGCGGCCCTCGTCGGCCCGGGCGATGGCGGCGCAGGCGTCCTTGATCTGCTCGACGCCATCGGTGAACGTCGTGGGCAGCCAGCTGGTGGTGCCGCGACGGGCGAGCTCGGTCGAGCTGATATCGATGCCCTCGGGATCGTTATCGGTCGTGGCATGGTTGTAGAAGCCGTGGATGTGGGTGTCGACCATGCCCGGTGCGATCCACGACCCCGTGTAGTCCCTGATCTCGCAGGAGGGCTCGTCGGCCTGCCAGGCGCCAAAGACGCCGTCCTCGACCATGAGATAGCCGCCCAGCTGCGGGCCTGCCGGCAAGAAGAACTTGTCAGCCTTAATTGCGTACGTGCTCATATGCACTCCTTGCTTCTAAAGCAGTTGACTGTGGTGATGCTTATACACAGCTCACGTAAAACAAAAAGCGCCCGCCCGCCGTTATGAGCGGACGGGCGCCCTTGCAGGGGGACGCGATTAAGCGGTGAAGGGGTGAATCGTCACGCCCTTAACCACGCGGTTAACCGTGCCGGTGGGGCTCGGCGTATCGGGCGTGTTGCCCACGCGCACGGAGTTGAGCAGGCTGATAGCCTGGGCAAACATTACGAACGGCAGAGCAAGGTAGCCCTCGGGAAGCGCCTCGTAGCCCTTAAAGGTGAAGGACTCACCCTCATAAACGGTGGCACCTTCCTGCTGAACGGCGATGGTGTGCCGAGCGATCTCGTCGCCACCGATCTCGTTGAGAATGTCGATGTCATACTGACGGGTGTAAGCGTCGTTGTTGACGAACACGAAGACGAGCGTCTTATCGTCGACGAAGGACTTAGGTCCGTGACGATAGCCCATGGAGGTGTCGTAGGAAGTAGCGACCAGACCGTGAGCGAGCTCGAGGATCTTGAGCTGGCTCTCCTGGGCAAGGCCACCGAAGGAGCCAGAACCCAAGTAGGTCACGCGGTTGAAGTCGCCAGCCAGGTAATCGGCGATCTCAGGCTCACGAGAGATGACCTCCTCGCCCATCTTGGCAATCGTCTCGACCCACTCGGCCTTCTGCTCGTCAGAGGCCGTATCGAAAATAAGGGTAGAGAGCAGGGTCATGCAGGAATAAGAACCGGTCATGGCGAAGCCCTTGTCGTTGGCGCGCGGAATGAGCAGCGTCAGCGCGTTGGGATCATCGGCAGACTCAACGGCGAGCTTGCCCTCGGGAGCGCAGGTGATGTTGAGGAACTTGACGTTGTGGACGAGCTCCTTTGCAACGGCAACGGCGGCAAGGCTCTCGGGGCTATTGCCAGAGCGGGCAAAGGAAACCACGAGCGTGGGATCCTCGGCGCGCAGGAAGTCGCGCGGGGCGCTCACGATGTCGGTCGTGGCGATGGGCTTAAAGTCGTAGAGATCAGTGTTGCCAGCGTGACGCAGGTACGGGGCGCAGGTATCGCCAACGTAGTCGGACGTACCGGCACCGGTGAAGACAACGGACAGACGGCCCTCGCCCATAGCGCGAGCCTCAGCCAGAAAGGCCTCGATGGCCTCCTTGTTCTCGCGATAGATGTTGAGCGTATCACGCCAAAGCTCGGGCTGCTGAGCAATCTCGGCCGTGGTGATCTGGGCGCCGAGCTCGGTAAGCTCCTCGACACTCTTCTCGAACATTTCTAATACCTCTTTCTTTACCAAATTGTCTGATATACAAAGACTTAATCTGAAAAGTTAAATCGGGTAGTAGTCATAGGCTGTTTTTCTTTCGTTGGCACTCGTATCCGATCACAAAGTATCTCGATAGTGAGAGATTCTGTACTTGAACTTGTCCGCACGAGCCACCGAAAGCGTGAACTCGACAACATCATTTTGGGTGTTGTGAGTAGTTCGGACTATGTCCAGAACTGGCGCACCCTCACCAATACCTAGAAGCCGAGCGTCACATGGACGTGCTATACCCGCAGAGAACTCCTCATCCGCTACTCGAATTTTCTGCTGATAATCCTGCTCAATAACATCGTAAAGGGGCTTTTGTTCGAGTAGAGGACGCTTGAGTGAAATAAAGAGCCTTGCTGGAAGATAGCTACGCTCAACCATCATAGGTATACCATCTGCCATTCGTAAACGTTTGAGTTTTAATACCTTTTCACCCAAATGAATCCCCATTTGCATCGAGAGCGTTTTATCTGCTTCCATTTCACAGAACTCTAAGATGGTTGTTTCTGGCAGCCGGCCCATCGCTTTCATCTGTTCAGTAAAACTGTACGATTGGGTAAGATTTGTTGCTTGAGCTAGTCGATCGGCAACAAACGTACCGCGACCTTGTTTTCGCACAATCCGACCAAGATACTCAAGTTCCTGAATTGCAAGCCGGACAGTCGACCGCGAAAGCCCGAAACGTTCGGCAAGCTCACGTTCGGACGGAATCAAATCACCTGGCTGATATTCATGATCAATTTTTTCGATCAGAATATCTACGAGCTGGTCATATAGCGGTTGTCTGTGCCTCGTGCACGTCATGATATTCTCCACGTAATGAGCAATTGACCAATACTTCAGCCTTCAGGTAACGCACCAACATGTCCCATAAATGGGCTAATAGCGACACTACATCTCATCGTCTTCATCAATGTCAGCACTCTCGAGTTTCTTGAGATCGACTCCCTCACGACCAACGACCCGTGCGCGTTCGGCAAGTTCATCAAGCGTTGGGTCTCCAAACGCACGCGTCATAACAAGCTCCACCAGCATAGGTAGATTTGTTCCGGTGACAACGGTCACGTTATCGAGCTCAGTCGTCATTGGGATAGCTTGATTGAACGGAGTACCGCCAAGCAAATCAACAAACACCAATACGCCATCACAAGCTTGACGCATCTTGGCAATGCAGGTTCGCAAATCATCACCAAAAGTAACCGCCTCCGAGCCCGCAAAAGGAACTACCTCAAAATTAGGTTGTTCGCCGGCGACCATATCCACAGCGCTTTTCAAACCAGGTGCAAACTGACCGTGACCAGTTAGTACAAATCCAATCATTCTATCTACCTTTCTACCGTTCGCTTTCTCTAGCCATAGAACCCCTCAAAAGGGCTCTTACGACCACTGCATCATTAAAGTTTAGTGAGTATTTTGTTTTATCGTGGGAGGTCTGTGAGCGTCTCTAAGCTGCTTTTCAAGGTTGCGATATCTAAGTGCTTCGCCCTTGTTCCCGCTGCTCTCATATTGATATGAAAGCAGCAGATAGAGCTTTCCGCGTAACCCAAGGTCGCTCGTATCCAGCATAGCTTCCATCTCATCGATCTTATCATGCCGACGGCAAAAGACTATGTCGTAGGTTAATTGACTGTCCGCCAAAATGCCCTTCGACACGATGGGGCGCATCTCTTCCAACATGGACGCCGCCCGCTTCCGGTCACCCGTCTTGATATAGAAATTAAAGGCGCGAACCGCAAGCTGTCGACGTTGTTTGTCGCTGCACGGCATCTCCAGCAAGTGGTCAAGCATTCGATCTGCATATGCGTCCATATCAGCAGCTTCATAGATCGTGAAACGCAGGTAATACTGCTTATACGTAGACATTACTATGCGCGCAAGTTTGCGATCGAGCAGGTCTATGCAATCTTGGTATAAGCCCAAGTTAAACAATACCTGCAATTTCATATCGAAGTATTTTTTCGCTCCTTCGGTCACAGCGAAATAAGCCACGACAACACAAATAAACAGGACGATCCAAAATGGCATTGCACTATATTCCCTTCAAGGCAGCCTTAAGGAATTAATCGAACACGATGACTGCATAACCGCCTATGAACAGCGGTGTCCGACAAAACAAAAGAGGCGCACACTCCAGGGGATATGGCGATAAAGTCGCCTTGGAGGTGTGCGCCACGTCTCAATTGAGGCTCAAATGCCGTGACAATATGGGGTATTTAGCCCTTGCAAATGATACCGAATGCACCCAAGGCAATGGACAGAACCAAGACGATAAAGATGGCCTTCGTCGAGGTCATGCCCTTCTTACCGAGGAGCCAGTATACGAAGCCGACGAGTGCGGCAGGAACCAGCTTGGGGCAAATCATATTGCAGATGTTCTGCAAGTCAACGGTAACGCCGCCGATAACAGGCTTCGCCGCAATAACGATACCGACATTGGTTGCGACCAGAGCACCGACCATAAAGACACCCATTACGGAGGCCGCGTCGGTCAACGCATTCAGGCGATCGCTCATGGTGGTGACGAGCTTCATACCCTGCTCATAGGCCATGTGGGTCTGCTTGCAGCGGAACCAGTCAACAAGGATGTTCACGACGACCCAGATGAAGATACCCAAGGGGTTGCCGTTCATGGCCATATTGGCAGCCAGAGCGCCGAAAATGGTCGGGAGCAGCGAACCGAAGATGGAATCGCCGATGGAAGCCAGCGGTCCCATGAGACCAGTCTTGAGACCGGCAACAGCCTCGAGGCCCTCAATGCCCTCCTCTTCCTCGATCGCCAAATCGATACCGGTGATGATCGTGTTGAGGAAGTTTGAGGTGTTGAAGAACGGTGCGCACTGGGCGCGGCAGGCTTCCTTTAGCTCCGGCGTGCCGTCACCGTACAGCTTGCGCAGCGTGGGCAGGATAATCCAGAGATAACCAGAGTGCTGCATGCGCTCGTAGTTCCAACCATCCTGGAAACCAAGCAGGTTACGACGGTTGATCTGCGCAAGGTCGTCCTTGGTAATCTTGTAGCCAGTGGTGCCATTGGCGAGTTTCTCATTAGAGCTCATCGTCGTCGTCTCCCTCCGCAGCGCCAGCAGCAGCGACGGGACGCTGGTTGTTCTTGTAGTACAGCAAAGACAGAGCAAAGCCAATAATAGCAATCGCCAGCATCGACATGTTATTGAACATACCGACCATATCCACGGCGCCCTTACCAAGCGCACCGTTCACAGCGACGATGTTGGCGTTGAGGTTCATGATGCTCGTGAAGGCCGTACCAAACAGGGCGGCGACTACAAAGCCGAGCAGCAGGTAGGCGACGTGCTTTTTGACCGGCAGGTAACGGAGCAGAATGGCGAAGCCAACGGCGGGCAAGGCACCGCCAGCAACAGACAGACCGTCACCCAGCCACTTCCAGTCGCCGTTAAGGGCGGTGGTGATGCCCTCGACCACGCCCTGACCAAATGCGAGAGCCAGGAAGACCGGAATCATGCGGGACAACATCCAGGAAACGGCACCGAGCAAGTAGTGTACGTTGTAGGCGCCCCAGTTCATCTTCTCGATATCGGCATCGCACATGTGACCGAAGAACGTGTTGGCGAAACGGCCGGCGATATCGGTGTAAACGAGAATGGCAGCGACAGGTACGCCGATGGCGGCAAGAGCCGTCTCGGGATTCATGCCCGCACCCACGGCAAAGGCAGTGGCGACCAGAGTGCCGGAGTTGGCATCGATACGAGAGGCGCCGCCAAAGGTACCAACGCCCAGGACGGTGAGCTGCATGCTGCCGCCGATAAACAGGCCAGTCTGCAGGTCGCCCATAATCAAACCGGTAATCATACCGGAGAAGACGGCTGAGCCGGCACAGGTGTACCAGTTCAGCTCATCCATAATCTGATAACCCGCATACAGGGTTAACAGAAGAATCTGCCACCAAGCAATCATGGTAAACTCCTTATTTAAGGTGTAACAGTTTCTACAATACCAATACGCTTATATAAACCGTGCATCCCCCTTCACGGCCTAGCGTTAATTCGACTAGAGCGTGAGAGCCTCTGGGTTATCCTGCGGCGTCAGCTGAATGACAATAGGAAGATTATCGGCCTTGAGTTTGGCAAATGCGTCAAGGTCCCCCTGGTCGCAACTAATGTTGCGATTCAGCTTCTTGACCGGCTCCATTGTCGTCATATTACCGACGATGAGCTGCTCAAGCTTAACACCTTGTTCCAAAAGTCGAACGTAGACCTCAGGCTTTTTCGCAACAATGAAGAGACGTTGCGCATCATATTTGCCAGCAGTGATGTTGGCAGCGGCCTTGTCGACAGGAAGCACGGACAACTTCACAGTTGCCGGGCAAGCCATGCGAAGAACCTGCTTTTGGGTAGCATCTTGCGATACCTCGTCGTCAACTACCATGAAGCGGCTTACCTGACGGGCGTTAGACCAGAGGTTTGCCACCTGTCCGTGAATCAAGCGAAAGTCGATTCGTGCGCCTACAATCATTTCTACTCAACTCCTTCTTGTTCAAGTGTACGGATAACGGGCTCAGAGCGAAGGGAGATTTTCGCATCATACACGCCCTCTGTTTCGAACATAACGAGTTCATTGGTACCAGGGTGTAATAAACCGTGCGGAACATAGAGCGTCATGATGGGACCCTTATCCCAAAAACGTCCGACATTCGTTCCGTTTACGAATGCCACACCCTTTCCAAAACCCGTAGTGTCGATAAAGGTATCAGCCGGCTCAGATATATCAAACTTTGCGCGATAAAAGGAAGGTTGCCCCTCTACCCAGCCGGCGGAATAATCAAGATTATCGATGTTATCGAGTGGCAGACAACGCATCTCCCAACCGGTAACAAAGTGAAGATCAACGCAAACTCCTGTCCTAATGCCCTTATGCTGCGTATCAGCGAGCAATTTGTGACCATAATTGACGCGACCCATATCCTCGGTCAGAACATCCAGGCGGTTGTGTTCACAGGGAAGAACGCAGTGAATATCTTCCCCGATGTGCTCCTGATACTGCGTCGCCACCTTGTCACCGTTCACAAACACCTGAGCGCGGTCGCGGGCGTCAATAACCCGAATACGCTCTTCATCTGCACGGTCACGCTCGACAGTCGTGGTATATAACGTATATCCATACGACTGACCCATCTCTTCCATGGGCATAGGATATTGGGCTTCAATCGGCTCCGAAAGAATATCGAGCACATTAAAGAGACTTACGCGCTCACTCACCGAAATATCGGGCATGGAAAACGCCTTTTTTGTTAACGGCTTGCTTTGCGCGATATCGGGATACAGCTCGTGAACTGTCCTTTGAATTGCGAAGTATTTCTCGGTCGGGTTGCCCTGTTCGTCCAATGGAGCATCGTAGTCATATGATGTCACCTGGTGCAGGTCATGCGTATGGCGTGCAGAACATCCGTTCATAAATCCAAAGTTGGTGCCTCCATGAAACATGTAGAGGTTTAAAGATCCTCCAAGCTCGAGCACCTCGCGAACGCAAGAGGCAAGATCTTCGGGATCGCGTCTGATGACGTTCTCCCCATAGCGATTGAACCAGCCGTCCCACAACTCCATGCACATAAGAGGCCATTGTTTTCCATGCTCCTTGTGAAAAGCAGAAAGAGCCTCAAAGTTCTCCTTTGCATGAGAACCAAAGTTGCCGGTGCACAACACATCATCGTCAATGAGCGTACCGGCACGAAGGCACCCACGCCACGGGCCATCGGAAGTACAAAGGGGCACGGAAACCCCACGCTCGACCATAAGGCGACGAATCGCGCGAAGATAGTCCTTATCCTCGCAATATGATCCATACTCGTTTTCAACCTGCATCATGATGATATTTCCGCCCTTGTCAATCTGACGCGAGACGAGTATCGGCATGAGATGGTCGTAGTACTGCGCAACGTGAGCAAGAAATTTGGGGTCGCTGCTACGCGGCCTCATATCATGTTCGCGCAGCAGCCATGCTGGCATGCCGCCAAATTCCCATTCTGCACAAATAAACGGAGAGGGCCGAACAATTGCATACAGACCGAGCGATGCTGCCTCATCAAGAAATGCCGCCAAATCGATTGAGCCAGAAAAATCGAAGACGCCAGGCTTTGGCTCATGAAGATTCCACGGTACATACGTTTCGACCGTATTAAACCCAAGAGCCTTAAGGTTATAGAGCGAGTGGTGCCAGTCGCTCGGATGAACACGCATATAGTGAATCGCCCCCGACAAGATGGTGAACGGCTCATCATCAAGTAGGAATTGATTGGTGATCTTAAACGAATGCATGCTACTCCCGATCTTCGTGCTCTACGACGCGGATGCCGGTTCCTCGGCCCTCGGCTAAACGCCTTGCCTATTATGGACGCATTAACGCAATTATGTAGACAGAATCTGAAATGGTCCGTAAACGGTAGCGAAATGGCGATGGACGGCTTTAATGAACAAAATATAAACCCGCTGGTAAATTACTTTTTAACTATAGATTTCTAACGATTCTATATTTGAAAGGTGGTATGTACCAGCTATCCACTATTTCATACTAGTTACATTATGTTTCAATCGCATTTCTTCAAATGCTTATCTACTTTGTTGTTGCCGATTTGAGTGCGCGTGCGCCAACCCAAGCATCGTCACGGCTTCAGTTCCCCTATTCATAAACATAAAACCCCGCCAAACGTGATTCCCCTAGGGGAAACACATTTGGCGGGGTCCTTGCGTGATTTCCCTAGGGGAATCACGCCATCAGGCGAACAGCTCAGCCGAGCAGCGCGCTACTCCTCCCAGTAAGCATCTGCAAGCAGCTTAAAGCAAATCTTCTTGACCGGCTGTGCGCCATCGCCCGGGAA
>JAGZDZ010000046.1:0-10221 GCA_018368535.1 Collinsella sp.
AAGCGTACTTCGGTACGCGACCGACGATTGAACGTCAGATTGCCGCTTAGGGGCGTTTGCAGCGTCGAGCCGTTACGCGGTTTGGTAAAACCGCGTAACCCTAAAGCTCTAATTCATTCAAACGGAGGATCGCAACAATATAGATCTTGAGCGCCTGCTTGAGCTGTTCCTCGTTGGCGCACTCGTTGGGGCCGTGCATCTGGCCGCCCCATGCGGGCAGCTCCAGGCCGGTCTCCTCGGGGCCAAACGAGACGGCGCGGGCAAAGTTGCGCGCGTACGTGCCGCCGCCCATGGCAAAGGGCTCGGCATGCTTGCCGGTGAACTCGTTATAGGTATCGATAAGCGCCTTCACGGCCGGATCGTCGGCAGACACCGAGAACGGCACCTTCGCACGACCCACACGGCACGTCACGCCAAAACGGCCCACGAGCGGCTCGAGCTGCTCGCGGATGGTATCGGCACTCGTGCTGTCGGGGAAGCGCACGTCGATGACCTGCTCGATATGGCCATCCGCCACACGGATGACGCCAGCGTTGCAGGTAAGCGGGCCAAACGCTGGGCTCGTCGCGTCGATACCCAGGCCGCGACCATAGGCATCCGCATGCACAAAGGCCAGGAACTTGACGAACTCGTGCTCGGCAGGCGTCAGCAGGCGCTCGTCGCGTGCACCAAACGCGTCCTCGGCCTCGCGCAGATACGACACGATCAGGCCGACGGCGTTGATGGTGCCCTCAGGCATCGAAGCGTGACCGCCAATACCGTGGGCGAAAATCTGCGCATGCCCGTTATCGAGTGTCGTGATCTCAAGGCGGTCGGCGTTCTCGACCGGCGCCGGCAGCTCATCGGCGGCAATCGCGAGCTCGCAGATAGACTGCGACGGAATGGCGTTGCTCGCCTCGGCACCGCTCCAGGACACAATGCGCCCGCCGTCGATCTTGGGGCTCACGAACGTCGCCCCAAACTGGCCCTTCTCAGCATTGCAGACCGGGAACTCGGCATCGGGCGTAAACAAAAAGTCGGGGTCTGCGTTGTTCTCCAGATAATGGTGAACGTCGGACATGCCCACTTCCTCATCGCAGCCCAGCAGCGCGCGGAAGGTGTAGCGCGGAACAATGCCGTGCTTGAGCAAGTAGGCGCCGGCGTAGAGTGACAATACCGCCGGGCCCTTGTCGTCAATCACGCCGCGACCGAGCAGCCAGCCCTCGCGGCGCTCCATGGTGAACGGGTCGGTGTTCCAGCCAGGGCCGGCGGGAACCACGTCCACGTGGCAGATAGTCGCGAGCTGTTTGTCGCCGCGGCCCGGGATATCGGCGATTCCCACATAGCCCTCGTCGTCGCTCGTCTGATAGCCGAGCTTCTGCGCGATGCCGAGCGCGCAATCGAGCGCGTCACGGACCGGGCGGCCAAACGGCGCGCCGGGCTCCGCATCGGCAGAAACTGCCACGGACGGATAACTCACCAGCTGCTCGATATCGGCGACGACATCCTCCCAGACCTCGTCGACATACTCGGCAACGCTCTGCTCCACCTGATTCATGGACGACCTCCTTACCAATGAGCGGCGAGCGTGCCCGCCCCTCACATCAAATACCTATATAGCGAAAAGTTTAGCAAGCTCGGCCACCGAGTGCACCACTGCATCGGCACCCGCCGCCTCGTGCTCGCCCGGCGCCGCCGCGCCCGAATAGATACCAATGCACGGCACGCTCATCGCGTGCGCGCCCTCGACGTCGTTAAAGCGATCGCCGATCATCACGGCATCGCCCGCGGCCGCACCCAAGGCCGCCAACGCGTCGCGGACCGAATCGGCCTTGGTCTCGCGCCCCTGCGGCGGATTCATGCCAACCACCGCCTCAAACTGAGAAAGTCCCAGCTCTCCCACCATGTCAACGCACTTTGCCTCCATGCGCGACGTCGCCACGGCCAAGCGCTTGCCCTGGGCGACCAACCCATCCAGCAGCTCGGGGATCCCGTCAAACACGGGATACTCCTCCGGTCCCAGCTCGTCAAAAAAGGCGCGGTACTCGTCGGCCACCACAAGCGACTCCTCGCGGGAGAAGCCATAAAAGTCGTGAAAACTCTTCCACAGGGGCGGCCCGATCATGCGACGCAGGTCACCCATCTGCGCCTCCGAAAACCCGCGTGCAGCCAGCGTCTTGCGCGTCGAGGTCATCACCGCCCGACCCGTATCGGCCACCGTGCCATCAAAATCAAACAGCACGACCGGCCGTTTGCATATCTCCAGCGCCTCCATCGGCATCCCTCTTCCCCAGTTGACGATTTCCACACCGACACTTCAAACTGTTGACTATTCAACAATTGAACCTAGAAATGTGGAACGACTCCACTATACTTGTCGCACTTTGCTCTCAGAAGGCGGCGCCGTCGCGCCCCAACGAAAGGTGCAATTATGTCTTTTGCCATCATAACCGACTCCACGTCGGACATCTCCCCCGCCCGCGCCCAAGAGCTCGGCATTTACGTGATTCCGCTGCATGTGATTATCGAGGGCGAGGACCTGCTCGACCAGGTGCAGATTACCGCCCAAGAGTACGTCGCCCGCATGGCCGGCTCCGAGCAGCTGCCGCACACCTCGCAGCCGAGTGCCGGCGAGTTCAAGGAACTCTTTGACCGCGTGCGCGCCGACGGCCACGATAGCGCCATCTTTATCTCGCTGTGCAGCGAGTGGTCCGCCTGCTACGCCAACGCCAGCCTGACGGCCGAGACGCACGAGCTCGACGTGCGCTGCATCGACTCGCGCACCGGCTCGGGCGCCGAGGGCCTGCTGGTGGAGTACGCGCTGGCCATGCGCGAGGACGGCCGCAGCCTGGACGAGACCGAGGCGCAGATCCGCGCGACGCTGCCCGACGCCCACCTGCTGCTGATTCCCCGCACGCTCGAGAATCTCGTTAAGAACGGCCGCGCGCCCAAGCTCGCCGGCCAGCTCACGCAAATGCTCAACATTCGCCTGGCCGTTTCGCCGGAGTGGAAATCGGGCGAGATCAAGGCCATAAAAAAGGGCCGCGGTGCCAAGCGCATCGTTACCAACACCATGGCCGATTGCCTCGCATTTTTGGCCGAGTATCCGGGCTCCAGCGTGCGCGTGCTCACGACCGGCGCCGCCGAGGAGCAGGAGCTCGTCAACGAGGCACTCGCGGGTCAGGATTACGTAGACGCCGGCACCGGCCCCATCGGCTGCACCATCGCCACCCACGTAGGCGTCGACGCCATCGCCATCAGCTACTGCCCCCGCTACCAGCCAACTCACTAGGGACGCCCCCATCAGTTGCGGTGGAATAGGGACTGTTTTTGGCTTATTAGCCGCCAATCAATCCCTATTCCACCGCAACTTAGAAGCAGTTCATTTGGGACGGGGCTAAAAAGACTGGTATCAAACGTTTCAGATCAGTCTTTTAGCCCCGTCCCATTTTACCTACCCTACATCAGCCCGCTCAGGGCGATGTCGACGGCTTCGTTGAGGTCGTCGGTGATGTGGACAAGGTCTGGATCGAGTGGGCTGATCATGCCGGCATCCATCACCGGGCCGTTGAGCCAGTCGAACAGGCCCCTCGCGGTACCCACTGGACAAAAAATGGCAAATATGAGTACCGCCACCAAATTAGTAGCAGCAAAATCTCGCCGGAATTGATCATTTCGATCAATTCCACGTCTTGCCAAGGCTCAAAATTCCGTGTTTAGTGGGTTAGATATATAGAATAATGTGGAATTGGTATTCTATTCTTACCAAATGTTATGAGACTACATTAACAACAGTACTCATATTTGACGTTATTTGACCACGGAGTCATTCGAGGACCCCTCCCCACGCCGCCAACACGCCCCATAGCCGCCAAAACACCTTTAACAACAGCCGCCGCACGTTTTGGCACCGGCTAATTGCCACTCACGGATCGGTACCCCACTATTACCGAACCAAAATCGAAGTCGCATATCTCATAAAGCTGAAATGACGTACCCTCATCCCAATGAACGCTGACAAGAATGGCATTCAAATGAGCAACGCCGTGCATCAATACGCCCTTTTCGGGAACGCCTTATTCAAACTCAATAAAACGGTTGTCCACGCTTCAGATCCGCGTAAGCAGATCGTAATCTGTAGCAACGGTCCAGACATCCGTTACGCAACACTCGAAGAATGGGACAAAGCCGGCAAATCTTTCGGCGAACGTGCACAGACCGAGAGCATCGTTACCAGCGCGAGCCCAGCGCGCGACAAACTCGAGCTCTTTCGCAATCTTTTTACCGGCCGCAAAGATGTGCACGCTCACGGGTATCGCAGAAAAGACGGGGGCATCGGCTATACACCCGCCTGCGCAAATGAGTGGAAGCCAGGCATTTGCCCCAAAGCAAACCATCACAGAATTAAATGCGCTGAATGTCGCAGCCGCACATTCCTTGAGCTGAACGATGCCGCCATTATCGCCCATTTCAAAGGCAGCGACGACAGGCTCCGGGACGTCATAGGTCAATATGTTCTCGACAAAGACTGCAACACAAATGTCCTTGTCATTGATTTTGACAAAGCCGATTGGAAAGAAGCGACAAACGCTATCAGGCTTGTCGTAAAAAACCATGGAATTAACGCTGCGGTCGAGCGATCAAGGTCAGGCAACGGCGCGCATATCTGGTTTTTCTTCCTAGAACCTATAAACGCAAAGACAGCACGAGATTTCGGTAGCTGCCTTATCGCCGAAGCAGCGGCACTCAACAAGACAATCACCTTCGAAGCCTTTGACCGAATGATACCCGCGCAGTCCACCATTCCTGAAGGCGGCTTTGGAAATCTCATTGCGCTGCCCTTTCAGGGAAAAGCGCAGCGGGAAGGAAACAGCGTATTTGTTGACGAACGATTCGAGCCCTTTCCCGACCAATGGCTTTACCTTTCGCAAATCCAACTAATCTCGCGTGCGACGGTGGATCGTCTGATCGAGGACACCAAAAACAAACCGCTTGGAATAGCAACAGCTGCAGCGACAAACAAAACCAGGCGCAATGTCCAAAAGCCACGAAAGCGGCTCCCGCTCACGCCACGAGACTTCCCCTCGAACCTGCTCGTCACACAAGCCGATATGCTCTACATCCCCGAAAAGTCTCTGAGCCCGGCAGCTCAAATGGAAATCCGCAGGCTTGCGACATTTGCCAACCCGGAGTTCTTCCGTGCGCAATCTATGCATCAATCAGTATTCGGCAAACCGCGACTCATAGACCTCAGCGAACTTAGAGATGGCCGCGTCGCGATTCCCAGAGGCTGCAAAGCCCAACTTGAGCAGCTGATTCAAGAAGCCCACGTTACTGCCCATTATTCAGACGAACGTAGCACAGGCAATCCAATTGAGATGGCATTCAAAGGGACCCTTCATCCCGAACAGCAAATTGCCGCCGACCAGATGCTTGAATACGAAGACGGAATCATGTCTGCGCCAACGGGCTTCGGTAAAACCGTCATCGGAGCTTATCTTATTGCCGCCGTTGGTCTTCCGGCGCTCGTCATTGTTCCAAAGACCGCGCTCATAGCCCAATGGAAATCGCAGCTCGAACGATTTCTCGACATTACGGACACCAGAGAGCCGGTCCGAACGCCAAAAGGACGAATCAGCAAAAAGCAACCTCCCCTTTTTGGACAAATCGGAGGGGGCAAAACCGCCGTCAGCGGCCTTATCGACGTCGCTTCCTTTCAGTCGCTATCTGGCAAAGACTCCCAAACCGGGGAGCCGATAGTTAAGAACCTTGTTCGTAATTACGGCCTCATTATCTGCGACGAATGCCACCATGCTGCCGCGCCACAGCTCGAGCTCGTCCTCAAGTCCGCTCCAGCCAAATATATATATGGCCTCTCCGCGACACCCGAGCGCTCCGACGGACTCACGCGGGCGCTCTCGATGCTCTGCGGCCCGCTTCGCTATGTCATCGATCCAAAAACGCAGGCAATTCAGCAGGGCATCCAGCGCATCGTTCGACCGAGATTTACCGGCATTCGGCTATCCGCCTACGAGCCGGATGCAAGCTTCAATCAGATTCTCGATATGCTGTGTGCACATGCGGCAAGAAACGAATTGATTGTCGATGACGCCCTCGAAGCAGCGTCAAACGGTCGACATCCGCTCATACTATCCAAAAGGAAAAAGCATGCTGAGGAACTGTTCAGGTTGCTTAATGATCGCAGACACGAGCCCATACTCTTAACCGGAGAAATCGGCGCCAAAGAAAGAAAAGCGATACTGAACAGTCTTCCCGGCTTTGAGCATGAACATCGAATCATCGTCGCCACCGAAAGCCTTCTGAGCGAGGGCTTCGATCTGTCCTACCTTGACACCCTTTTCATTGCCACGCCGATATCTTGGGACGGCAGCGTAACGCAGCAGGTGGGCAGACTGCATAGAAGCCACGAGGGCAAGCAACAGGTTGAGATATTCGACTACATTGACCTGTCGATACCCATGCTCGCCCGCATGTACCAGAAAAGACTCAAGACGTACGCCAAGTTGGGGTACGAAATTTATTCAGCAGAGGACAGCGAGCAACCCGATTACAACATTCTCATAGAGCCGGCAAACGCTATTGAGGCATTAATTAAAGACATCACCGGTGCCACAAAGAGTGCCTTCATAGCCGCATCCTACGCATCCGCCGCATGCCTCACGAAACTCACCACCACACTCGCAGGCGCAGCCGCCCGTGGGATTACCCTTGAGGTTTATGTTGCCTCACCTCCGCGCGATGACGCGAAAGCGATTTTTGCCGAGATGAACGTCGACTATTCCGTCAAGGCCAAAGGGCGGCTGTGCGCGGCCGTGATTGACGAGGAAACTGTCTGGTACGGGACTATCCCGCTGCTGGCATTCCCCAAGAAAGAAGACCGCAGCATCCGTTTCAAAAGCAACGAAGTCGCCGCTGAGTTTTTGAGCGAAATCCAGCAATGAGGAGAACCGGGGGCCGCAGCAGCGAACGGGGCGCGCCTATCAGTTGCGGTGAAATAGGGACTGTTTTTGGCCAATCGACCGCAAATCAGTCCCTATTCCACCGCAACTTGGAAATCGGCGATCAGCCCAGCGGACCCTAAAACAGTTCCTCATGCGAGCCCATTCTCACCAGCCTAATCACTGGGTTAGTCTTATGGGGAAGATAAAGAACGACCACATCGACCAAGCCATCGGATAGGTGGAAATCGATGTGGCCGTTGTAGTTTCCGCCCGGGTTTGAGAGCTCGTGGGCGCCATACTCCGCCGGAAGTGACCCATGAGCCACAAGCTCTGCAACCGCCGCTTTAAACTCACTTTTTAGTTGCGGATGCATGCGCATCGTTCGTTTGTAGTCCGCCTTAAATTGAGCCTCGACTTTAATCTCGAACATCGCTATTCCTCATCGAGGAATGACATAAGCTCATCAGCGTTATTGAATGACGGGCTATCGTCCGGCAAAATCCCCAACTCATGAGCCTCGGCGATCACCATGGCACGCCTCGTCGCCTCGTTGGGCATCTCCGCCCTTCCTACAATCTCAAAAGGAATCTTTCGCTGATTTACCAGCTGCCGAACGGCAAGATTGAGATAGGAATTGAGGCTGAGGCCGACCGAATCCAAGAACTCAGTCGCCTGCTCCTTGAGCCCCTCTTCGAGGCGAACCGTCGTAGGCTTAACCGTTGCAGTAGACATACGCGACCTCCTTGCCCTCGTCTTTTGCATCAGTATACCCATTATAAATGGCAACCTGACGTTAGATAGCATCAGATTGCCATGCATATTCATGTCGCGGTAGACACGATTGCTCTACATCAACCCGCTGAGCGCAATGTCAACGGCCTCGTTGAGGTCGTCGGTAATGTGTACCAGATCCGGGTCGAGCGGGCTAATCATACTGGCGCTCATTACCGGGCCGTTAAGCCAGTCGAACAGGCCCTGCCAGTACTCGGTGCCCACCAGCACAAGCGGCATGCGCTTGACCTTGTGCGTTTGCACCAGCGTGAGCACCTCGAACATCTCGTCGAGTGTGCCAAACCCGCCGGGAAAAACAATAGCGCCCGAGCTGTATTTGACGAACATGGTCTTGCGCACAAAGAAGTAACGGAAGTCCATACCAAGGTTCACGTATTTGTTGAGCCCCTGCTCGTGCGGCAGCTCAATGCCCAAACCAACTGACTTGCCGTTGACGCTCGCCGCCCCCTTATTAGCCGCTTCCATGACACCAGGACCACCGCCGGTGATAACCGCCACGCCGCGCTGGGCAATCTTACGGCCGACTGTGCGCGCCGCCTTGTAGAGCGGATCGGTCTTGGGCGTGCGGGCGCTGCCGAAGATGGTCACCGCAGGACCAAGCTCGGCAAGCGCGCCAAAGCCATCGACGAATTCTGCCTGAATACGAAGGACGCGCCACGGATCGGCATGCAACCAGTCGGTTGAATCTTCGGGCGCCAGCAGGTTGGCGTAGGTGTTGTCCTTAGGAATCATGGGGCCGCGCATAACCACGGGGCCGCGGCGGTACGTCTCGTCGTAGGCGGGCTCGCCCTCGACGTTCTCATTCTTAATCATGGGTACTCCTATCGAGAAAAAGAAAAGCGGGCGGGGTCGACGCCATGCGTCAAACACCCGCCCGAACATCAACTATTCGGTATGGTACCCACGATGCGTTATGCGCTTGCAAGGCATCGGTCAGCGGTCGCGCAGCCAACGTCAGCGAATGTGACGAGCGGCTGCCGCTCAGCCTTTGCCGTTGCCCACGCTCTGTAAGCGCGCCTGTCGCCCTTAGTAATCCACCGCGGCAGGACTATTCATCCAATCGCTCACGAATGCGCCGTAACGGCCCTCGATAATGGCCTGACGGGCACGCTGCATAAGGTTGAGCAGGTAGTAGATGTTGTGCATCGACAGCAGAATGCCGCCGAGCATCTCCTTCTGCGTGACCATGTGGCGAATGAGTGCGCGGCTGTAACCGCCCGTGCACACCGGGCAGGTGCAGGTGGGATCGATGGGGCCGTCGTCGTGCGCAAAGCGCGCGTTGCGGAAGTTGAGGCGACCCTCACTCGAAAACGCCGTGCCCATACGGCCGGTGCGCGTCGGTAGCACGCAGTCGAACATGTCGATGCCCACACCCACACCGCGCACGAGGGTGGTGGGGTTGCCGACGCCCATCAGGTAGCGCGGCTTGTGCTTGGGCATGTACTCGCTTACGAGCGGTGCCAGGGTCTCGAACATGGTCTCGTGGTCCTCGCCCACCGAGTAGCCGCCGATGCCGTAACCGGGGAAGTCGCCGCACTCCTCCAGATGGCGCAGCGAGCGCAAGCGCAGGTCCAGGTGCATGCCGCCCTGAACGATGCCAAAGAGTGCCTGGTCGTCGCGGGTATGCGCCTTATAGCAGCGCTCGGCCCACATGCTCGACAGCTCAACGGCGCGCTCAACGTAGGCGCGCGTGGCGGGATAGCCCGGGCACTGGTCCAGCTGCATGCAGATGTCGGAGCCGAGCTTCATGGCGATCTCCATGTTGTCCTCGGGTGTCCAGAACACGTGGCGGCCGTCGTAATCGTTGACGATAAAGCGCACGCCCTCGTCAGTGAGCTTGACGGCATCGTTGTGACTGAAGACCTGGAAACCGCCCGAGTCGGTGAGGATAGGGCCGTGCCAGTTCATAAACTTGTGCAGGCCGCCCAGCTCGGCGATGGTGTCCTCGCCGGGACGCATGGACAGGTGATAGGTATTGGCAAGCACGATCTGGGCGCCGAGCTGTTTGACGGTCTCGGTAGGAATGCCCTTGACGTTTGCCTTGGTGCCCACGGGCATGAAGATCGGTGTCTCGATGTCGCCGTGCGGGGTGTGCAGCACGCCGGCACGCGCATGCGTCGTCGGGTCCTCGGCGATCAGGTCGAATTTAAAAAGGCTCTGGTCCATAAACTGGAACTCCTTGGTTGCGGTTCATACGCAAACCATTATACGGGCAACCCGCAAAGAGCACCGACTCGACAGAAACTGGTGCAAAGGAAACCTGCCCCTTGCGACAACGGATCATTTCCGACAGCCACAGCAACGCCGATGCTATGGCACCGACAGCGAAAACCCGCCAGAGCGAGCAAGGTGCCTTCAAGCAAAATGGCGCCGCAGGTTGAGCATAAGTCAGCGAGCGGGCCGCATTTGAGACAAGGTGACGTGAAACGAAAGGGCGCTGACCTTCTGGTCGCGCCCTTGAAGTTGAACGTCAGATTGTCCAAATGCG